>CAYRGN010000082.1:0-1596 GCA_964423865.1 uncultured Lacihabitans sp. | reverse complement strand
ATTCTCAGAGGTTCCGGTCTTTCCGCAAACGGCTACGTCTTTGATCTGCGCGGCCCGGCCCGTACCGGCCTGTACCACCAGTTCCATTCCTTTAACCACCTCTTCAAAATGCCGGGGATCAATACCGGTCTTGTGGATCTCGGTAGGTGTGGCCTTGCCGGAGGCTTCGTCCAGTCCGGTACGTTTGACGATGTGCGGCGTAACCCAATACCCCCGGTTAGCAAAAACAGCCGCCATATTGGCCAGCTTGAGTACATTGACCCCGTATTCACCTTCCCCGATGCTGATGGAATAGATGGTGGAGTATTTCCACTCGTCTTTACCGTAGATTTTATCGTACCGCTCTACGGTGGGGATCAGCCCGGTGGTTTCGGAAGGCAGATCTATGCCCAGTTTCCGGCCAAAACCAAAATTAATAATCTGCTCGTTCCATTTTTTTAATCCTTCGCTCACGGAAATAGAGCGACCCGTAGCCGGGTCATTATGCACGATTCGTCTCAAAACATTATCAAAATAGGGATTACTGGATCTTTGTATTGCGGCATACAGGTTCGCTGTTTCTCCTGCGCTGTGCATGGGGAATTTACTGTTGCCCGACAAGGAGGTCTCGGGTGTAATCACGCCGTCGCCCAGTCCGATAGCTGCCTGTACCAGTTTAAAAGTAGAACCGGGGCGATAGAATGCGGCTACCGGCCGGTTATTGAGGGGGCGGTCGGGATTCTTCTCCAGAGCCCTGTAATTTTTAGAAAATTCCCGTCCGGAGAGCAGAGCCGGGTCATACGTAGGGTAAGAACCTATGGCGATAATCCCCCCCGTGGAGGGTTCTATGGCGACAACCGCTCCCACTTTCCCCTGAAAAAGGGAGTCGGCCAGCTGTTGTACGCCCAGCTCGATGTAGGTGTAGAGATTATTGCCAATCACCGAAGCCGTATCGTAGCGGCCCTCGTGATAGGAACCTTTGTCTTCGCCTTTGGAATTCATCAGCATCAAGCGGCTGCCACGGGTTCCTCTCAGTTCAAGCTCATAGTATTTTTCCAGGCCCGCCAGGCCAATGTAATCCCCTTTTCGGTAGTATTCTTCTTCCTGATCCTCGTATTGCTTTTTGGGAATCTCACCGATGTATCCCAGAGCGTTGGCCATAGTGTTGCCCCGGTAGCTGCGGTAGAACGACTGCTCAAAGTGAAAGCCGGGATACTGGATCATGACGTCGACTACCCCGGAGTATTCCTGTTTAGACAGTTGTCTGAGGAAGAGGGAGGCCCTCCGTATGGAGTAGCTTCTGGCCTGGACCAGCATAGAATCTACGTACGGTTTATCCACGCTGAAAAGCTTGCAGAAAGATACGGTATCAAAAGGAAGTACCTTCTGGGGAATAACGTACATGTCATATACCTCTTCATTGGCTACGATGAGTTTACCGTTCCGGTCATAAATCTGTCCGCGAAGCGGTATACTGACCACTCTCCGCACCGAATTAAGGGCATCGATAGAGCGGTATTCCTCATTGAGTACCTGTAGATAAAACAGTCTCAGGAGGTAAATGGCTCCTATGGTATAAATAAAAATGAGTATGAGAAACTTCCTGTTTTCAAACAT
>CAYRGN010000081.1:0-1654 GCA_964423865.1 uncultured Lacihabitans sp. | reverse complement strand
GTATCCGGCCTATCAAGTACATATTTAAATAGTTTTTTATTGGGATTACCTTTGCTTGCATGAATTTGATAGAAAGCAAGCGCGATAAAATGTTGTCCTTAGTCGCCCAATGGCGCCAGAGTGGTCAAACCCAGAAAGAATTTTGTTCCTTCCATGGGATCAAGGTTTGTACATTAGGCTATTGGATTAAACGCAGTTCAGAGCAGGAGGATCAAGGTAGATTTACGGAGATCCGTCCAAGCATGGATCAGAAGAGAAAGATTGAGGTTATTTATCCCAATGGTGTTAGGGTTAGCACCGATGGGGATCTTTCGCTGATCACCAAGCTTATTCATATCTATTAGATGTTTGCGCTCGGGTCATCGCATCGCTTTTATCTTTTTAGCGGACATTGCGATATGCGGAAGTCATTTGACGGGCTTTGCGGATTGATCAGTTCGGGCATGCAACGCCAAGCTACCAGTGGCGAGGTGTTTGTATTTCTGAACCGTAGCCGTACGCACATAAAGCTGTTGCATTGGGAAAAGGGCGGCTTCGTGCTGTATTATAAACGACTGGAAAGTGGAACCTTTTTACCTCCCAGTGTAAAAGAAGGCGAATTTTCATGGAGCGACCTGGTGCTCATGGTGGAAGGCATACAGGTGGTAAAAAGCATTCGAAAAAAGCGTTTTTTATTACCATAAAACAGGTTTTACGCTTGCCAGAACCGTGATTTATCCGTACTTTTAAGGTATGGAAATAGCGCTGGAAAATCTCTCAAAAGAAGACCTTCTCAAGGTTATTTCCAGCCGTGATGAAAAGATTGACCGCCTCACTCAAGAACGAGACCACCTAAGGAGGCAGGTGGAAATGCTTAAGCGCATGCAGTTCGGCCAGAAGCGCGAACGCTTTGAAGGTGACCCCAATCAGACTTTTCTTCCCTTTGAAGCTGAGTCAGCCCAAGTGGAACAGCAGCAAGAAGAAATCAAAGAAAAGATCGAGTATGTGCGCAAACGTCCCAACCCTAAAGGGCGGGCAAAACTTCCCGCACACCTTCCTGTAGAGGAAATTGAAATCCACCCTGAGGGTGACTTATCAGAAATGGTCTGCATCGGCAAGGAGATCACTGAAGAACTGGAATGTGAACCAGCCAAGTTCTACATTAAACGGTATATCCGTTATAAATATGCCGCTAAAAACGGGGAGGGCGTGAGGCTTGGGGAGCTTCCTGAACGAGTAATCGATAAGGGCATCCCGGGAGCAAGTCTACTGGCATTGATCCTGACCGGTAAGTACATGGATCACCTTCCGCTGTACCGCCAGAAACAGATCTTCGCCCGGGAAAACATACAAATCCCATCATCAACCATCGAAGGATGGACCAAACAAGCGCTGGGAAAACTAGAACCGTTATACGACCAGCTCATCTTCGATACCAAATCAAAAGGGTACCTGCAGGTTGACGAGACGCCAATAAAAGTACTGGATAGCGACAAAAAAGGTGCTACCCATCAAGGGTATTATTGGGTCTACCATGCTCCACTGAATGGAACCGTGCTTTTTAATTATAGCCCTACCCGGGGCAACAGTGCGCCATTACCTATCCTGGGCAATTTTGAAGGCTATCTCCAGACCGATGGCTATGCCGTATTTTTCATATACGGCATAGCCATCG
>CAYRGN010000080.1:0-2540 GCA_964423865.1 uncultured Lacihabitans sp. | reverse complement strand
AATATAAATTATAAATATGTCTGGTATTATTGGAAAAAAAATAGGGATGACCACCGTTTTCAATAACGGCGCGGCGGTGCCTTGTACAGTGATTGAAGCAGGCCCTTGTGTAGTAACTCAGGTAAGAACAGAAGAAGCCGACGGGTACAAAGCGATCCAGTTGGGCTTCGGAGAGAAAAAAGAGAAAAGAACTACCAAAGCCCTTTTAGGTCATTTTAAGAAGGCCAACACCACGCCTAAGAGAAAGTTGGTAGAGTTTAAGGAATTTGAGAAGGAGTTCGCCCTGGGCGATACCATCACCATCGAAGACGTATTTACGGAAGGTGAATATGTAGACGTGAGCGGGAATACCAAGGGAAAAGGATTCCAGGGTGTAGTGAAGCGTCACGGCTTTGGCGGGGTAGGCCAGACCACACACGGTCAGCATAACCGCGCGCGTCACCCGGGTTCAATTGGTGCGTGTTCATATCCTGCGCGGGTTTTCAAAGGATTGAAAATGGCAGGAAGAATGGGAAACACCAAGGTGACTATCCAGAACCTCCAGGTATTGAAACTGTTCCCCGAGAAAAACCTGATCATCGTATCGGGATCGATTCCCGGTGGTAAAAACGGTATCGTTACCCTGCATAAGTAATTCGTAATTTTTAAAGGTCGTAGCTGACGACACCGAAAAACAGCTGATAAAAATGGAAGTAAAAGTAATTAACAAAACAGGTAAGGAAACCGGGAAATCGCTTCAACTGAGCGAGGAGGTTTTCGGAATTGAGCCTAATCAGCACGTAGTGTGGTTAGACGTAAAACACTATCTGGCCAATCAGCGTCAGGGTACTCACAAGTCGAAAGAAAGAGCGGAAATTGCGCGTTCTACCAAAAAACTGCTTCGTCAGAAAGGATCCGGCGGTGCGCGTCACGGTTCAGCCAAAGCGCCTATTTATGTAGGTGGAGGTAGAGTATTCGGACCACGTCCGAGAAACTACGACTTCAAACTGAACCTGAAAGTGAAGCAGCTGGCCCGTAAATCGGTGCTTTCGGCAAGACTGGCTGAGAATCAGCTGAGAGTAGTAGAAGACTTCGGTTTCGAAACGCCTAAAACCAAAGCCTATATTGAGTTTCTGAACGCGCTTTCACTCAGCGGAAAGAAAACCCTCTTTGTAGTAAACGGTTCCGACAATAACCTGTACCTGTCGGCAAGAAACATCCCTAAAACCAAAGTAGTGGATGTGAACTCAGTAAATACGTATGACCTGGTAAATACGGATACCATCCTGTTGGCGGAGAGTGCGATTTCTCAATTAGAAACCATTTTGAACGATTAAAGCAATGAGTATCTTAAAAAGACCCATCATTACTGAGAAGACTCAGGGGTTAAACGCAAAGAATAAATATACATTCGAGGTAGGTCGTGATGCGAACAAGATTTCCATTGCCGCCGCCGTAGAGAAAATGTATGGGGTAACCGTAGAAAAAGTAAATACCATTACCCAGATTGGTAAGAAGAAGTCGAGAATGACCCGCACCAAAGTGACGTCAGGCAAAACGGCGACTTACAAAAAAGCGATAGTTACATTGAAGGAAGGCGAGATCATTGATTTCTACGCCGAATTATAATCTGATTATAAAAGTATAGCCCCGATGGGAATCGGGGCTGCAAAAGTTTGAACCATGGCAGTTAAAAAATTAAATCCGGTAACGCCCGGTACCCGGCACAGAATCGCTCCTGATTTTTCGGATGTAACCACCAACAAGCCTGAAAAGAGCCTGCTTGGGGTAATCAAGAGAACAGGAGGTAGAAACAATGAGGGGCACAGAACCGCCCGTTATATCGGTGGCGGTCATAAGAGAAGATACCGTATTATCGACTTCAAAAGAGAGAAATACGATGTTCCTGCAGAAGTATTGACCATAGAGTATGATCCGAACCGTACTTCCAGAATTGCACTGGTACAGTATACGGATGGGGAGAAGAGATACATCATCGCGCCTCAGGGACTGAAAGTAGGTCAAAAGGTGGTTTCCGGTGAGAAAGTGGCTCCTGAAGTAGGAAACGCGCTTCAACTGAGAAATATGCCCCTGGGTACTATTGTACATAACATTGAGTTGACTCCCGGTAAGGGTGCTCAGATGGCTCGCAGCGCGGGAACCTATGCCCAGGTACTGGCCAAAGAAGGAAAGTACGTTACCCTGAAAATGCCTTCGGGTGAAATGAGACTGGTACTGGCCAACAGTATGGCTACTGTAGGTTCGGTTTCTAACCCTGATCACATGAATGTGGTATTGGGTAAAGCCGGACGTAACCGCTGGTTAGGCCGGAGACCAAGAGTAAGAGGGGTAGTAATGAACCCGGTAGATCACCCCATGGGTGGTGGTGAAGGCCGTGCCTCAGGAGGGCACCCTCGTTCGCGTAACGGTCTGCTTGCAAAAGGCAAGAAAACCAGAGACAAGAACAAGTACTCGAACAAGTTAATCATTTCCAGAAGAACAAAATAAAACAAGTAATAAATGGCTCGTTCATTAAAAAAAGGACCATACATTGATTTTAG
>CAYRGN010000079.1:0-2675 GCA_964423865.1 uncultured Lacihabitans sp. | reverse complement strand
ATACACCAGCAGATTTACAGTCTGCCCCATTTGGCCACTCTGGTACACCCCCCTACCTTCAAAGAACGCAACCCTTTTATTAAGGAGTTGCAAAATTAGAGCTTTATTTCATTCCCACAAAATTTTTAGCAAAAAAAATTATGGGGTCTTTGCACCGCTCTCTTTCTCCTTTAAAACGGCAGGTCATCCTCTCCCTCCAGGGAACCCGGAACAGGTGTAGCTGGCGTACCTGTAGCAGGCGACCCTGCGGATGGCATACCTGCGGATGGTGATCCGGCCATCGGCGCTTCCGCCCCTGCCTTCTCAATTCTCCAGCCCTGTATACTATTAAAGTAACGGGTCTCTCCCTGAGGGTTTACCCACTCCCGGCCTCTGAGGTTAATCGATACCTTCACCGCGTCACCTACATTAAACGCATTTAAAAGATCCGTGCGGTCTTGCGTGAATTCAATCAGAATATGCTGGGGGTACTGCTCTTCCGTAGTCACTACCACTTCCCTCTTTTTAAACGACGCGCTGACCTGCTGCTCCGGATTAATCACCTTTATGGTTCCTGAAACTTCCATTATGCTTACTTTTGTAAAAAACTGAATCACAAATATACGGATCTTATCTTTACCTTGAAAAAATGCTTACCCGAATAATTTCGGAAATAGAAATCGTGCTCCGCTTGCACCCCGACCGGTGGGCCGTCCGCTTTTCCCCGTTCTGGCACTACCGCAGGCGGGAAAACAATGTTTTTACCCTGGCCTCTACCTTATTTATACTGGAGGAACTGGAGCCGAACCTCTCTGAGCTACAGCAAAAAAAAACAGCGGAGATCCGTCGACTCATTCTCCGTGAATACCCCCGGTTCCGCAACAAAGACGGTCGCGCTACCTATAATTTCTATACTACCCGGCCTTCCGGACATTTCCCGAACGGACTGTTCATGCGTCGGTTCGACCATTTCCGCCTGCCCGACGACATTGACGATACCGCCCTCATCACCTTTACCCTTAACCCGCCACAAGCGGAAGTACAGGCCCTGAAAGCCCTGACGGAAACATTCGCGGAAGACCTCCCCTCCGGAAAGCGGGTCTATTCTACCTGGTACGGCAAGGCCATGCCGAAAGAACAAGACGTTTGCGCCCTGCTCAACCTCCTTTACCTCTTTCACGCCTATGGGTTACCTCTTACCCGTACCGACCGGGATACGCTGGATTTTCTGAAAGAACGCACAGATAAAATCCTGACCCACCCTTTTGAAATCGCCCGGCACTACGCCTCCCCCGCCCTGATCCTTTACCATTACAGCCGCTTCATGAGCCGGTTTAGTACTTCTCTTGACCCCGTCCGTCCCCTGATTATCGCATCCGCGAAAGAAGTGCTGCGTACAGAAAAGGTGATGATGAACCGGGTCATCCTGGAATCCGCCCTCCTCCGCCTCGGAGAAAAGAGGGCCCCGCTTCCTCTCCATGAGATCCACTCCAGGGGCTTCCATACCTTTATAGGCGCGCCTTTCGCGCCCTTTGCCTCCACCTGGATAAAACGATGGGCCGCCCGCCCCGCCTACCAGATCTTCTGGCGTTCCGACCTTCACGAAAAGGCCTTCCTGGCGGAATATCTTGTACTTTCCCGCTTGAATTCGGAAAATTAGTACCTAACTTAGCAGATGTTAAAGATGCGCAGATGCTTCGAATCCCTTCCGAAATATCGTCTCAGCCCTTCGAATCCCTGAAGTTCCGGAAGAATACGTTTGTGGCCTTCCGAAGCAACCTCTATCCTTTCAATAACCAGGTGTTCTTCGAAGAAAATACGGTGATTTATATTTTGGAAGGCGACAAGATTTTCCGTTCGGAAAAGACGGAGTTTCATGTGTGCAAAGGCGACCTGCTTTTTATCCGTAAGGGGTATTACCTGTATTCCGAATCCACCAATGCCGGGTACAAGAGCCTGGTATTTTTTATAGACAGCCCGCTTATCCGTGAATTTGTCAATCAGAATACGGGTATCCTGCAGGAAGGCCCGCCCCGGCAGTCGCCCTCCTGGGTAATGAAACTAACGGCCGACGAATCTTTTGAGAAGTTTGTAGAATCGGTGTTGCCTTATTTCCGCACCGAAACACGTTACCTCGATCATTTCCTGAGGTTAAAGGCCCAGGAACTCCTTCTCCACCTGATCAATGCCGACACGGAGGGAAACTTCCGGAAGTTTCTCCTTGAAAATTTCAGCGGGAAGAAGATAGACCTGGATTATGTAGTAAATACCTTTTACCTGAAAAACCTAACCATTGCAGACCTGGCTAAAATTTCGGGGAGGAGCCTTTCGGCTTTTAAAAGGGAGTTCTCTGAAAAGTACGGGGAATCTCCCGCCACGCGTATCCGGTCCAAAAAACTGGAGCATGCGCATTTCCTGCTTAAAAATAAACTGAATACGGTAGATGAAGTAGCGGAAGCGGTAGGATTTGATTCCGTATCGCATTTTATCAAAAGTTTTAAGGAAAGATTCGGTGTGACGCCCAAGAAAATTTAGTGGGCCGGCACTCACCCCGTACAATGTCTATTCACCCTTTGTATTTGACCGTTCAAATAAAAATATCTGTTCAGGAAATAATATTGTAGTAAAATTGCAGTGAGCTATGAGCTATGAGTAGTGAGTAGTGAGTAGTGAGTAGTGAGTAGTGAGTAGTGAGT
>CAYRGN010000078.1:0-3360 GCA_964423865.1 uncultured Lacihabitans sp. | reverse complement strand
GAGTAGGGAGTAGGGAGTAGGGAGTAGGGAGTAGGGAGTAGGGAGTAGGGAGTATTGAGTAGGGAGTAATGAGTAGTGAGTAATGAGTAATGAGTAGTGAGGGGAGTTCCGAGTGGTGTGCGCCCTTCGACAAGCTCAGGGTGACAGTGGCCACCTAGTACGTGACCATTGTCACCCTGAGCTTGTCGAAGGGCGCGAGCTGTCGAAGCCCCCGTAATTTTTAATTCGTAATTCGCAATTGATATTTCCGTAATTCGTAATTTTTAATTCGTAATTGACCCCATGCGTTATCTAATTATCTTTCTCTTATTAAATTTGTCGTGCAGCAGCATGGCCCAAAAGGATACATCCAAAACTAGTATGAATAAGGTCGTAAATACACCGGCGGTGGTAAAACCGGAAGAAGAATGGCGGAAACAACTGTCGCCAATGCAATATTATGTACTGCGGGAAAAAGGCACCGAAAGGCCCTTTACCGGGGAGTTCTGGGACCACCAGGAGAAAGGCACCTATACCTGCAAGGGCTGTGGGGAAGAACTTTTCAGTTCGGAGACCAAGTTTGACGCCGGGTGTGGCTGGCCCAGTTTTTACGATGCCCTGGACAAAAGCAAAATACAGGTGAACCGCGATACTTCGCACGGCATGATCCGGGAGGAGATTGTCTGCAAGAAATGCGGGGGACACCTCGGCCATGTTTTTGATGACGGTCCGAACCCCACCGGCCTGCGGTATTGCGTGAATTCGGCGAGCCTGGGTTTTGAAAAGAAAAAATAACTTTGAAGAAAGGGAAAAAACGTCCAACTTTGGGGCTTATTTAACGAAAACCCTATTCATGAAGGCGATCTTCCGGTCCGGATTTTTTCTCCTGGCGCTAGGCTGCACTAACGCAGACCAGCAAACGCTTGTACTCGACCCCCTGGAAGAGGTGAAGGAAATTTTCCGACTCCGGTCGGCTGGGGCCGATAGCGTGAGCGTGGTGGAAAACGACAGCACCTGCACGTATTTCATTCTCCCGGCCACCGAGGAGCTCACGCCGGGGAAAGAACTTTTCGGTGCGTTCACTATCGAAAAAAATACGTTCCGTACCGGTGACCTGAACGGCGACGGCCTGGAAGACGCCGTGGTGCAGTATTCCTTTACCCCCCACCTGGAAAACAACACCCTCGTGTATTTTAAGGTACTGCTGCAAAACGGCGGAAAACTGGAGGAAGTGGGCGAAATCTACGGGGGAGGCCGATGTGAAGGACCTATTCTGAGCTTACAGAAGATCAAAAACGGCATTATCAATTTTAGCGGGAAAGATTATGCGGCCGGGGATCCGTGCTGCTGCCCTTCTTTACAAAGCGAGCATGCGTTTAAGTGGGAGAATGGAAGAATTGTTAAAAATTAAAAATTACGAATTACGAATTACGGGGGCTTCGCCTTGTCACCCTGAGCGCAGCCGAGGGGCACCCTGAGTTCAGCCTGTCCTGAGTTTGCCGAAGGATCGAAGGGCGCATTACGCGGGCTTCGACAGGCTCAGCCTGACAATGCCGACGGCTGTGCCACTGTCACCCTGAGCTTGCCGAAGGATCGAAGGGCACATTACGCGGGCTTCGACAGGCTCAGCCTGACAATGCCGACGGCTGTGCCACTGTCACCCTGAGCTTGCCGAAGGATCGAAGGGCACATTACGCGGGCTTCGACAGGCTCAGCCTGACAGTAGCACCCGGTACGTGACCATTGTCACCCTGAGCTCAGCCTGTCCTGAGCTTGCCGAAGGATCGAAGGGCACATTACTCACTACTCGCTACTCACTACTAAGAACTAAGAACTAACTACTAACATATATGTCTAACATCGATTTTTTATACCAATATCTGAACAACGCATCGCCTACCGGTTTTGAATCTGCGGGGCAGCAAATCTGGCTGGATTACCTGAAGCCTTACATCGACGAGCATATCGTGGACGTTTACGGCACCGCCGTAGGGGTGATTAATCCCGGCCAGGACTATAAAGTGGCCATTGAAGCGCATTCCGACGAGGTCTCGTGGTTTGTGAACTACATTACCGACAGCGGCTATATTTACGTACGCCGGAACGGGGGCTCCGACCACCAGATCGCCCCTTCTATGCGGGTAAACCTGCATACCCGTAAAAATGGGGTGGTGAAAGGCATTTTCGGATGGCCCGCCATTCATGTGCGGGAAGCGGGCAAAGAAGAGGGTCCTTCCCTGAAAAATATTTTTATAGACGTGGGCGCTTCTTCCAAGGCGGAAGTACTGGAAATGGGCATTACGGTAGGTACGGTGGCTACGTTTGAAGACGGACTCACCGAGCTGAACGGCAAATACTACGTAGGCCGGGCTTTAGACAACCGTATGGGCGGGTATATCATTGCAGAAGTGGCCCGCAGGCTGCATGAAAACAAGGTGAAACTGCCTTTTACCCTGTATGTGGTGAACGCGGTGCAGGAGGAGATCGGGTTGCGGGGCGCGGAAATGATTTCCCGGCGACTGAAACCGGATGTGGCGGTGTGCGTGGATGTGACCCACGATACCCAAAGCCCGATGTACGATAAGAAGAAAGACGGGGATATTGCCTGCGGAAAAGGCCCTACCCTCTCCTATGGTCCGGCGGTGCAGCACAACCTGCTCCATCGCATCATTGACCTGGCCGACGAGAAGAAAATTCCCTATCAGCTGGCGGCGGCGAGCCGGTCTACCGGCACCGATACGGATTCTTTCGCGTATTCCGGGGAAGGTGTGGCGTCGGCCCTGATTTCCCTGCCCCAAAAATACATGCACACCACGGTGGAGATGTGTCACAAAGACGATATTGAGGCGTGTATTACGCTGTATTATGAGTTTCTGACGAACCTGGAGGCGGGAAGTGATTTTCGGTATTTGAAGGGGTGAGGTAGTTCCGGGTGCCGGGTTCTGAGTTCCGAGTAGGGAGTAGTGAGTGGGGAGTGGTTTCTGTTATGGGGATGGCTGGATGGTGGAGGGATGTGTTTTGATAATAGTATCTTTTTTGGGTAGTTTTAGATAGCTAGGGATAACGATAGATAACAAAGGGATAGTTAGAGATAACAATAGATAACGGAGGGATAATCAGGGATAATTTCGCTGGCATTGTCAGGCTGAGCCTGTCGAAGCCCGCGTTTAGTTAATCTCAGAGCGCCCTTCGATCCTTCGGCAAGCTCAGGACAGGCTGAGCTCAGGGTGACAGCACCATCGGTAAGGGTGACAGTAGCACAGGCGTTCCCATTGTCAGGCTGCCTGGGCCGGGGCGCGCAGCTGGCCCCGAGCTGTCGAAGCCCAAGCGCCCTTCGATCCTTCGGCAAGCTCAGGACAGGCTGAGCTCAGGGTGACAGCA
>CAYRGN010000077.1:0-4020 GCA_964423865.1 uncultured Lacihabitans sp. | reverse complement strand
GCTCAAAGCTCAAAGCTCAAAGCTCAAAGCTCAAAGCTCAAAGCTCAAAGCTCAAAGCTCACGGCTCAAAGCTCATAGCTCACGGCTCATAGCTCAACCAACACATGAAAAAAAAACTCATTCTCGGTCTGCTGCTGTGCAGCATGGCATCCCACGCGCAGGTGGGTCTTCAAAACCAGTATCATTTCAATTACCTGGCGCTGAACCCCGCTTTAGCAGGTGAAAACGGCCCTTTTGCCATCAAGGGGATAGTGGGCAACCAGTTTAACGGCAACCTGAAGTTTAACCAGCTGAGTCACGTGCTGGTATTAGACGGGCAGTTGTATAATAAAACCGGCCTGGCTTTTCAGAGCGCCAGCGATAATTACGGGAATGCCAGCGGGAATAATTTCACCCTCAGCCTCTCGAAAGGGACCGAAATAGGAGATTTTCGCCTGAAAGGAGGGGTCAATACAGGCCTGTCTATTTTGCCCACCTACTCCCTGGTTTCTTCCAGTCCGCAGGTGGCGTTTACCGCAGGCCTGGGCATATTCATGTCGTACAACGGCGTCTTTCTGGGCGCTTCCAAGCCCTCCCTCTATGTGTCTAAAGACGACTTCTCCGTCAAAGGCCCTTTTTACGTCAACGCCGGCTACATGTCAGACGAGGATAACTTTGTCACCTACAATGCCAATGTGCTCTGGGCCGGAATAGACGGCCTGAATAACATAGACGTGAACCTGAAATTGTGGTTCAATAAGCGCCTGTCCCTGGGCGGCTCGTACCGGATCAACAAAATATACAACTACTACACCAAAGACAAATCGTTCATTCCTTCTGCGGAATACAAGTTTACCGAAGACCTTGCCCTCGGACTGGCTTACAATACCAACACCATGAGATATTCCACCGCGCCGCCCTCTTCCCACCCCAATTTCCGGATGAACGGCATCTTCCAGTTTTACCTGAAATACAATCGCCGCGACCGTAGCGGAGATAGCTGGTATTACGATCAATTTTAATATATTTAGATATTTAACTAATTATATAAATAAAATACTTCCTTTTTCCTCTTTCCCAGAGAAAAATCATAAAAAAAGGACGAAAAATCTTCTCTTTTCAGGTAAAGCGAAGGAAAAAATTGTGTTTTAAAAATAAAAGCGCGTAGTTCGCAAAGTAATCAGTTCATTGGGTAAAATTCCTCAAATAGTAAGCAGTTTTATAACAAAATAAGTGTTAAGAGAAAACTAAAAATAATGGACCAGTTTTCATACATTGCCAATGGTGACGTCTCCGCCATTGAAGCCTTATACAAACAATATTTACAAGATCCTGCATCGGTAGACAAGAGTTGGGAGTTCTTTTTTAAGGGATATGAGTTCTCCAATTCGTGGGGCGGCGGGAACGGCAAGGCGGCTCCCTCGCTTTCAGAAGACACATTGAAAAAAGAACGGGAAGTGGTCCACCTTATCCGGGGCTATCGCTCAAGGGGACACCTGATGTCGCAGATTGACCCCATCTATCCGGTACGGAAATACAACGCCAATCTTGATCTGGCGTTTTTTGGTTTGAGTGAAGCCGACTACGACACCGTTTTTGAAGCCGGTGTGGAAGTATTCGGAAGGCCGGCCAAACTCCGGGAGATAGAAACCTTCCTGAAGAATGTTTACGGCGGTAAAATCGGGTACGAATACCTGTATATCCGCAACTCGAAGATCAAGAACTGGCTCAGAAACAAAGTGGAGTCGGATTATCTCAACCATAAGCCGTCTAAAACCCAAAAGGGGAGAATACTGGCCCAGCTGAACAAGGCCGTGGCTTTTGAAAATTTCCTCCATACCAAATTCCTGGGGAAGAAGCGCTTCTCCCTGGAGGGCGGGGAGTCTACCATTCCCGGGCTGGACGCCGCCATTCAGTACGGTGCGAAACTGGGCGTGGAAGAGGTGGTGATCGGTATGGCACACCGCGGACGGCTGAACGTGCTGACCAACATCATGCAGAAGCCGTACGAGCAGGTGTTCAACGAGTTTGAAGAAAATGTACCTACCCTGGAATTCAGTGACGGTGACGTGAAATACCACATGGGGTATTCTTCCCAGATTGAAACGGAAAGCGGCCACCGGGTATCGCTCAAGCTCATGGCCAACCCTTCCCACCTGGAAACCGTAGACCCTGTGGTGTTGGGTTACGCCCGCGCCCGCGCCGATGCCCATTTCGAAAGCGCCGGAACCAAATACAACGACTTCGACGATATCTACGATAAGATCCTGCCCATTATCATCCACGGAGATGCCTCGTTGGCAGGGCAGGGAATCGTCTACGAACTCAACCAGATGTCTAATCTGCCCGGGTATTACGTGGGCGGCGCCATACATTTCGTAATCAATAACCAGATCGGTTTTACCACCGATAACTTTGACGCCCGTTCCAGTATCTACAGTTCGGATGTGGGCAAAATGCTGGATACACCTATCCTGCACGTCAACGGAGACGATCCCGAAGCCGTGGTCTACGCCATGGAGCTGGCCGTAGAATTCCGCCAGCACTTTAATAAGGATATCTACATCGACATGATCTGCTACCGTAAATACGGCCATAACGAGGCGGATGAACCCCGGTTTACCCAGCCCGGAATGTACGAGATCATTTCGAAACACACTTCTCCAAGAGAAATCTATATAGAAAAACTGAAATCAGACGGCACCATCACCGACGATGACGCCAAAAAACTGAAAGAACAGTTCGATAACAATCTGCAGGAGCTCCTGTCGAAAGTAAAACAAAATCAGCTTCCTTACGAGCTGCCCAAACTGGAAAGAGACTGGGCTGAACTGCGGCGCTCTACCGTGGGCGACTTCGACAGCTCTCCCAAAACCGGTATCAGTAAGGAAGATATTGAAGCCGTAGGAAAAGCCCTTTCCTCCGTTCCTGAGGGGTTTGCCCCCATCAAACAGATCGAGAAAGTACTCGAAGAGAGAAGGGAGATCTTTGGCGGAAAAAAACCGTTTAACTGGGCCGCAGGCGAATTGCTGGCGTACGGTTCCATCCTGGCAGACGACCAATGGGTAAGGATGTCGGGACAAGACGTGCAGCGGGGAACCTTCTCACACCGGCACGCCATCCTGCACGATATCAAGACCTACCAGGCCTACAATAACCTTTCGCATATCAAGCCGGTACAGGGGAAGTTCGAGATATACAACTCCCTGCTTTCCGAATATGCCGTGATGGGCTTTGAATACGGATACGCCCTGGCCAATCCCAACGCCCTGGTGATCTGGGAAGCGCAGTTCGGTGATTTTGCCAACGGTGCGCAGATCATGATCGACCAGTTTGTGGTGGCCGCGGAATCCAAATGGAACATGATGAATGGCCTGGTGCTTTTGCTTCCCCACGGCTACGAAGGCCAGGGGCCCGAGCACTCCAACGCCCGGCCCGAACGCTTCCTACAGCTGGCAGGCGAGTACAATATTTACGTATGTAACTGTACCACACCGGCTAACTTCTTCCACATGCTGAGAAGGCAGCTGGCCCTTCCTTTCCGCAAGCCCTGTATTCACATGTCACCCAAGTCTATGCTGCGGCACCCGCTGGCCATATCGGATATGAGCGAGTTTGAAACGGGTACCTCCTTCCGCGAGGTGATCGGCGATGATTCGGTGAATCCCAAAAAAGTGAAACGGGTGCTGCTTTGTACCGGTAAAGTGTACTACGATCTCTTGAAGAGGAAAACGGATACCAAGCGTGAAGATATCGCGATTGTACGTATGGAACAGCTGTATCCTTTCCCCAAAATGCAGTTGCTTGCCGAACTGGACAAGTATCCCGGCGCTGAGCGGGTATGGGTACAGGAAGAACCCCTCAATATGGGATACTGGTTCTACCTGAAAAGAGAATTCTCTGAAGGAATAGGCGAGGTGGTTTCACGGAAGATCAGCGCCTCTCCGGCTACGGGGTATACCAAAAACCATAACGAGTTCCAGACGAAAATTATTGATAAAGCATTTGAACTGAACAAATAGGATAATTATATGGCTATTG
>CAYRGN010000076.1:0-4848 GCA_964423865.1 uncultured Lacihabitans sp. | reverse complement strand
TATTTCCCCCAACTCGACGCAATGGACTGCGGCCCCACCTGCCTCCGCATGGTGGCGAAGTACCATGGCCGCAATCTCTCCGCTCAAAGACTCAGGGAGGCGGCAGAAATAGGGAAAGATGGGGTAAATCTGTTGGGCATTGCCCAGGCAGCAGAAAAGACAGGATTTAAGTCACTGGGGGTCAAAGTAAGTTTAGAGAAACTAAGAAAAGACGCCCCCTTACCCTGCATCGTGCATTGGGGGCAAAACCACTTCGTGGTGGTCTATAAGATAACGTCAGGGAATTTATGGTCAAGAACTCAAACCCTTCGGCAGGATGACAACAGGGGCTGGGTTCATGTAGCTGATCCCGCCCGTGGCTTCCTGAAATACTCTTTCGCTGAATTTGAATCACAATGGGCTACTACCCTGACAGACGGAGTACCCACCGGCATCGCCCTCCTGCTCGAACCTACACCCGCTTTTAAGGAACGAGAAGATGAGCTTGAGCAGACAAAGGGCGACAAAACCCTCACCGGCCTGTTCTCGCACTTCTTCCGCTACCGAAGCCTGGTCTTCCAGCTTCTGCTGGGACTCCTCGCCGGGTCGGTCATTCAACTCATCCTGCCCTTTCTCACCCAATCGGTAGTAGACACCGGCATCCAGACCCGTAACCTGAACTTCATCTACCTGGTACTCGGCGGACAGCTCATGCTCTTCATCGGCCGTATGAGCGTAGATTTTATCCGGAGCTGGATACTGCTGCACATCAGTACGCGCATCAATCTCTCCATTCTCTCCGATTTTCTGGGCAAATTGCTCCGGCTGCCGGTCAGTTATTTTGAGAGTAAACAAACCGGTGATATCATGCAGCGGGTGGGAGACCATTCCCGCATAGAGTCATTTCTTACCGGCACTTCCCTAAGCGTATTGTTTTCCCTCTTTAACCTGGCCATTTTTTCAGTGGTGCTGGCCTTCTACAATCTCCCCATTTTCGGAGTTTTTGTGCTGGCCTCTGTGGTGTACGCCATTTGGGTTACTCTTTTCCTCAAATACCGCAAGACCCTCGATCATAAACGTTTCGCCCTGAACTCCAAAAACCAGAGTACGCTGATCCAGTTGGTACAGTCTGTACCGGAGTTAAAATTAAATAACGCCACTATACGAAAACGCTGGGACTGGGAAAACCTACAGATAGCCGAATTTAAACTCAACATGAAATCCCTGGCCCTGCAGCAGTACCAGCAGTCCGGCGCCCTCTTTATCAATGAAGGAAAAAATATCTTTATTACTTTTCTGGCTGCTACTGCCGTAGTACACGGACAGATGACCCTGGGCGCCATGCTGGCCGTGCAGTATATCCTGGGCCAGCTCAACAGCCCCGTCGAACAATTGGTGGGCTTTATCCAGCGCCTGCAGGATGCCCGCCTCAGCCTTGAACGTCTGAACGAAGTACACGGCATGGAGGATGAAGAACCTGCCGGAAAACATTTCGTACAGCGGCTTCCGGATGATAAAGGCATCAAAATAGAAAACCTGACCTACACCTACCCCGGTGCTGGAAATGAGTCTGTGCTGACCGATCTTAACCTGCATATCCCTCAGGGAAAGGTAACGGCCATTGTAGGCAGCAGCGGAAGCGGCAAAACCACCCTGATCAAATTATTACTCAAGTTCATTGAACCTCAGAAAGGAGGTATCAAAATAGACAACCTCCAATTCAGCCATATCGGTTACGACTACTGGCGAAGCCTCTGCGGAACCGTCATGCAGGAGGGTTTCATCTTCTCCGACAGCATCGCCAATAACATCGCCATCAGCGATGAGCAGCCGGATATCGACAAGCTGCTTCATGCCGTACGGGTGGCCAATATCCAGGATTTTATTGAATCATTGCCGTTAGGCTATAATACGAAGATCGGGTCGGAAGGCAATGGTATCTCCCAGGGGCAAAAGCAAAGGCTGCTGATTGCCCGGTCAGTATACAAAGACCCGGAATACCTCTTCTTTGACGAAGCCACCAATGCCCTGGATGCCGAAAATGAACGCATCATCATGGAAAATCTCTCGGCGTTTTTTGCCGGCAAAACCGTGGTGGTGGTAGCTCACCGCCTGAGTACCGTAAAAAATGCCGACCAGATCATTGTACTGGAAAAAGGCAGAGCGATAGAAACGGGGACGCACGAAGAACTCAGCCGGAGGAACGGCCGGTATTTTGAACTGGTAAAGAACCAACTGGAACTGGGCGTGTAGACCAATGTATAAATTTTCAGTAATGAATAAAAATAATCTCTTGCCTGCCCATAGTATGCGGATGAAGGGAGGCAAAGGGCAGCCTCCGGGCGATATTCTCCCGCCCGGGCCACCGGCCGGCCATCACAGCAAAAGACCGGAGCTGGTGAACCTGGCCGTGGATGAAGTGCTGAACCGTCCTCCCTCCTGGTTGCTTCGCTGGGGCACCACCCTCTTCTTTTCTATTTTAAGCCTCATTCTGCTGGTAAGCTGGTATGTGAAATACCCGGATCTGGTCTCCGCTCCGCTCAAGATACTCTCTGCCGACCTCCCCAAAAGCATCATCGCCCGTTCTGAAGGAAGGCTGGAGCAACTGTGGGTGAAAGATGGCCAGCAGGTGCAACAGGGCGACATCCTGGCTTTTCTGGAAAGCACCGCCACGCATCAGGATGTGCTGGACCTGGAAGCGGTGATTGACCGTTTAATTCAGCAGGAGGATATTGAACTCATCTACCAAACCGAAATACCCGTCTATTTTAGCCTCGGCGAGCTTCAGAAAAGCTATCAGGCTTTTCAGGAAGCCTATATCCGTTCTAAGGCGGTGTTACGTTCCGGCACCTTCAGCAGCAGGAAAGGCGCCATTTCGGGAGAAATCAACAGCCTTAAAAATCTTCGTAACAGCACTTTTGAACAGCTGGCCGTGCAGGAGCAGGATCTAAAGATGGCTCTGGAGGAAGCCGAAAGCCAGCAACGCCTGGCCGATAAAGGTTATGTTTCCACCCTGGAAGCCAAAAATGCCATGGGCCGTTATCTCAGCAAGAAACAGGCCTACCAACAGGCCCGCACTTCACTGGAAAACAATAGTATCAGTCAGAGTCAAAAACGCCAGGAATTGTTGGAAATGGACAAAACCATTGAAGAACATAACACCCACCTGATCCAAACCATCTATTCTTTAAAAAGCGACATCCAGGCCTGGAAGCAGCGGTATATCGCGATTGCTCCAGTAGCAGGAATCGTACATTATACCGCACTTTTACAGGAAAATCAGCAGGTAAAGACCGGTACCGAGCTGATGATAATTCTGCCGGAACAGGAGGCCTATTTTGGCGAAATGTGGGTGGGACAATACAATTTCGGTAAGATCAGGGAAGGCCAGGAAGTCATCGTCAAATTGGACGGTTATCCTTTCCAGGAATTCGGAACGGTAAAAGGCAGAATAGCCCGGATCGGTGAAGTACCCCGCGATTCTTCCACCCTGATCCAGGTGAGCTTTCCGGAAGGCCTGCTGACCAACTCCGGAAAAGAATTGCCCTTTCGTTACGGGATGAAGGCAAATGGCGATATCGTGACAGAAGACCTCCGACTTATAGAACGCTTTTTCTATGATATCCGTAAAGCGCTGAAAAGATGAGAGGGTTGCTCTTTTGCCTGTTATTCTCTGTAGGGGCTTCTGCTCAAAAAAGCTATACCCTGGCCGAATGCATTGAGCTGACCCGCCAGCATCATCCGGATGTAGCGCTCCAGAATCTGATGATTTCCAGGGCGCAGAATACCCTTGAACAATCGTTGAAAAGCCGGCTTCCCACGGTTTCGGGATCAGTTTCGAGCGGCCTCAACGGGGGAAGAAGCATTGACCCCTTTTCTAACGGCTTCGTGCAGCGTACCATTTCTTACAACTCTTTTAATGTTTCCACCGGCTGGGTTATTTTCAACGGATTCTCTCTCCGCGACCAGATTGAGAGGAACCGGGAGAACAAAATTACAGAAGAATGGCAGATGGAAGTGGTCAGAAAAGACATGGCCCTGGCCGTGACAGAAGCTTACGCCAATGCCGTGATTAACCGCGAGCTAATACGACTGCAACAGGAAAGCCTGCAGGATTTGCTGAATCAGGCCGCATCAGTAAAGGAACAAATAAAGGAAGGCATGATGGCATCTTATGCGCTCACAGAAGCAGAAGCCCACCTGGCCAATGCTCGCTTTGAACTCATCCAAGTGGAGAACAATTACCTGTTAGCCAAAAAGATGCTCGCTCAATTGATAATGACAGACGAGGATTTCGAGGTTCTTGTACCGCAGGTAACCCTCCCCCCTTTGGTTCCCCCGGCTGGCGGCCTGCATCCCGCTTTACGGGTCTGGGACCGGCGGATCCGATCGGCACAAATCGGAGTAGCTATGGCCCGGGCGGAACGCTATCCCCGGTTATCTGTAAACCTGGGCTTAGGCACTTCTTATTCCAGCGGGGCCGTAAGCGAATTCAGCTACCTGCAACAACTCAGCTATAACTTTAACCAATTTGCAGGCCTCAGCTTATCCATGCCCCTCCTCTTTGGGCAGGCAGGTACGCGTATTAACGCGGCTAAAGTGGAGGAGAAAATAGTACGTACCCAAAGAAAGAAAACCGAGCTCCAGCTCACGCAACAGGCAGAAGCGCTAAAACTGGAGCTGACCACCCTTGAAAAAAAACTGCAAAGTGCAGAGACCAATGCGAACGCTCAGACACTCCTGTATGAAGGCGCAAAAGAAAAATTCAAAGAAGGACTGGTCAACCAACTGGAATTGAACACCTACCGACTCAATATGGAAAAATCAAAAGTACAGTTTACCCAAACCCGGTATGAATTGTATTTTAAG
>CAYRGN010000075.1:0-5369 GCA_964423865.1 uncultured Lacihabitans sp. | reverse complement strand
CTGACAGAAATAATAAGTTAGGTAAAGTAGATATTCAGTCAAAAACCATGAAACAATATGAAAATATTGAAGTGAGCCCGGGCACTGTTTCATGGTTGCAGGATGACGTACTTTATTTCCTGGAAGACGACCGCCAGAACAAGACAAGTAAGGTTCTCTCCTTCGATATAAACAACACCGCCAAAAAAGAAAGTTCTGACCGGGAGAGTCCTCCGTTCAGGCACAATGCCGCTACCTGGGAGAATGCATCTTTCCTGTGGATGTTTGGCGGAGAATATATTCACCCGGAAACCGGTATAATCATTTTTTTAAATGACTTCTGGCAATTGGATAAAAAAAGTAACCAGTGGGAGCTTCTGCGCTCAGAGCAAACGCCTGCTCCAAGAAGCAGAGTTATCACCTGGATGGATGAAAACACCCTGTACCAGTACGGGGGGTATAACCTGAACCCCTTTAAAGATATGTGGGTATATGATCTTAAAGAGGCGCAATGGAAAGAGGTGGAGATCAGTGAAAAGGAATTATCACCCGGTTTAAGACTGGATGCACACAGCTGGGTAAGTGACGGAGAATTGTGGCTGTGGGGCGGGAAAGACTTCACTACCCATATAGAGCCGTTCTTCTGGAATTTCAGTTTAAAAAATCAGCAATGGAGCAGGGCGGTATCCGATAAGCTGATCAATCCGCATGACTGCAATGCTGTTTTCTACGAAAAAGGTGTGCTCTACTTTCAAATGCACCCTAAAGATGGCTATGAGAATAATATATTAATT
Organism: uncultured Lacihabitans sp.; assembly: GCA_964423865.1. Taxonomy (GTDB): domain Bacteria; phylum Bacteroidota; class Bacteroidia; order Cytophagales; family Spirosomataceae; genus Leadbetterella. The sequence goes on along the minus strand of CAYRGN010000075.1, from coordinate 4,596 downwards.
GGTAAAATAACCCCCCTGAACAAAAAATGAAATCATTAATTACGACACTCACGTTATTTTTCTGCTTTATAAAGACTTACGGACAGGTTAATCATAAGCCCAATTTTATTAACCCGTCACCGCAGGCGGCATCTTTAGGGGTATATGGAAATGTAAACTCTAATTTATCTTCGGGGACTGCTTCCACGTCTGTTCCGCTTTTCAGCCTGAAAGAGCAATCGCTGAATTTAGATATTTCCGTAGCCTACAACCATTCCGGGCTTCGCCCGTCTGATCCGGGTGGAGTATTGGGAATAGGATGGAACCTTTTGGCGGGAGGGGTAATCACCCGGACCATCAATTCTATACCTGATGAACTCCCCGATGGTTTTATGAATACAGGTCATTTGTATTCATCATCCGGTGAGCCCACCAACGAGTTGATTCAGGATATAGGTTATGGTGTTTATGATGGGGCACCTGATTTATTTACCTTTAATTTCATGGGTTACTCAGGCAGCTTTTTTTTCGGTAATGACGGCAAGATTCACCTGAAAGAGCAGAGACCCTTCAAGATATCTTGGGAGTCGTCTAGTACCAATCCTCCGGGGTATCCTTTTAATATTCCGAACAAAACCCTGGCAAGATTTATTATAAAAACAGACGATGGCGTAACTTACGTTTTCCAGGATGTAGAATTAAGCAGGGTAGTTCTTCCTAATACCGCCGGTACAGATCACCACATTTTTAACCGGATCACTTCATGGTACCTGAGTAAGGTCATAGGCACAAACGGGGAAGTAATTTCTTTTAATTATATCAGGAGAGAGGGTGACGAAACTAATTTTACAGAAAGTATATCGGAGAAAAGGATCGTTAAAGTTCAGGACGTCCCTTACCCCGTCGAGATCATTAAGAACAAGACATTCGAAGTGCACTTAAGCAGTATAGAAGGAAGCTTGTGGAAGGTGAATTTGGAGTATACCAGTAAACAAATCACGAGCTCGGGAACCCGGTATTTCAGAAGCCTGGATAGGATTATTTTAACGGATAAAACTTCAGAACAAAAGAGGTTTGAATTTACTTACAGTAATGAAACACACCGTCACCTGCTAAAGAGCATAACGGAAAAAAGTGGAACGCAGTCAACAAAACCCTATTTATTTGACTATTATGATGAATCCTCCTTATACCCTAAAAGTATTCGTTCCATTGACAAATGGGGCTATTACAATGGTAAACCCAATGGGGAAACGATGATCGTTGAAATGGGAGCTAACAGAAACCCCGATTTTACGTCTGCGAGAACATTTGCATTAAATAAAATAACCTATCCTACGGGCGGCACTTCAGTCATTACTTATACCTTCAATACATACAGCTATTTAAATGGAAATCCGCATACGGAATATAAAGAACAGGTTGAGAATTATTGGTTCAGATGGCATTATAACGGTTCTCAGTGGGCGCTGGTAGAGAATAATGCCTTTACATTAGATGAGAATACAAATGCGGATATCAATGTATTCACAGAAAATGAGTTGGACCCCTACCCGCAGAATTGCGTATCAAATAAAAAGAATGAAACTCTCTTAGCCGGATCTTATGATGCCTATACTCCTCAATTTTATCCCACGAACACCTGCAGAGATCTGATCAAGGGGCAAACATCGTATATATATGTTTTAGTTACGATAAAAAAAATGGTTCCATACGGGTACGGCCACACCCCGTTAACTGCAGGAGGTATACGAGTTAATGAAATAATAAACAACTCGATAGATTCTCCTGAAGAAAGAATACATTATGATGTTTCGACCTTTCAGAATCCTACAAATTCCAGTGGAAGTATTTTAAATCTTTCGCCTACGGCTTTCAGTTTTAATTTGGACAGTCTTCTTTTTGCGGTCTATTATGGTTCGGAGCCTCTAAACCTGATGTCTTTGGCGCCCGTTATATATAATAATATTACAGAATTTAGAAATAACTCCGTTTACAAAAGGTATTATTTCTCGGCATTTGGTGGCGAAACACCGGGAGGTATAAATAACTACGGATGGCTTGTGGGTGGAGTAACTTCAGACCAGGGCCAGCCGGAGTTTTTTGGTCCCACCGATGATTTTAGCATCCTGAGAGGGATTCCTTTGAAAACCATTCATTTCGGGGGGGCAATCGGCACTAAAGCTTTCGTTGAAAAAAATCAGTATATTTCCCAATATGATTTAGAGGCATCGCCAACGGCATATAAAACATACGCATACCACAACGAACTTTTATGCTGGGAGAAAATTTTTGGTGTAGATGTTCCTGCATATATCATCAAAAAATACACCATGACTTCGGTATGGCCCCGCCTTCAGAAAAGAACAGACTCTACATTTACTCACGCGGGAGAGTTCATGGCCGCGACCTCTACCGAGTATCTGCATGATAATCCGCTGCATAAGCAGGTTACCCAAACCACCACTTCTCTCAGTGACGGAAGCTACCGTAAAATACTTCATAAATATCCTCATGATTACACCGGTACGATTCATTCGGTGTATCAGGCTATGAAAGATAGTAATATGGTCAATATTCCTGTGGAAAGTCTTTACTATATAGCCAGACAGAGTGAGGCAGATAAGCTGTATGATGCCACCATCAGCACGTTTAAAACTGCTACAGGGAACAGCCGGAAATCCAGCCTGATCGTTCCGTATAAGCTGTTCCGCATGGTCTCCCCCGGCCCCGGCACTTATTCTCCGGTTTCCAATTCTGCCGCTCCGGCAGGGTACCGCGAAATACTCGATTATATGCATTATAATACCAATGGAAACCCGGAAGAAGTTACCTGGCACGGTACCCATACCCTGGCACTGCTGTGGGGGTATAAAGGGCAGTTTGTAGTGGCACAGGCTGATAATGCCACCCGGAGCGACTTAAATACTGCTCTTAGCGGAATAGGGCAGAACTTTACTTCCATTTGGAGCCTTACGAATGAGTCCACCGTCCGAAATCATCTGAATAACCTGGCAGCACAGTCATCGCTGAGTTCGGCGGCCGTTACTTTGCAAACTTTCCATGCCACAAATGGCCTGGTTTATTTAGCCACCCCCGAAAAAAGTGTGCAGTATTTTGACTATGATAAGTTGGGCCGGCTTAGCTTTACCCGTAACATTTCAGGCAACCTTACCGGCCACTGGAGATACCGGTACTCTCAGTCTACCGGAACCCCCAGCCATATTATCAGTTATGTGCCGCGGGTGGCTGCTACAGATACAAACACTTTGAATAATGCGGGAAATGCTATAATACAGTATAATTATGTAGGGGGGCTTGGGCAGGAGTTGCAAACCGTAGTGAAGGGGAGTAGTCCTTTAAATAAAGATGTGGTAACCGGCGCTATTCAATATGATGACCGCCGCAGACCTTTCAAACAATTCCTGGCCGCACCGGCATTCACATCTACCGGTGCATACCAATCCAATCCGGAAGCGCTTGCCAGTAACTTCTATGCAGATGCAAGACCATTCTCAGAAGTTACAACGTATGATAACTCTTCTTTCAACAGGGAGATCGTCAAATACAATGCCGGGCAGAGTTGGTTTACCAATCAAAAAAATGTGAGTACATACCCTATGTCTGTATCGTCAGATATTCGACAATATAAAGTAGACGCCACAGGGAATCTTACTTATACTTTTTATCCTGCTGTAAGTTTATACAAAACGGAGCTAACCGATGAGCAGGGAGATGAAGAAGCCCAAATCTTTGATTCGGAAAACCACCTTGTTGAAAAAAGAAATACCGCGCAAGCGATTACCACATCTTACGTATACGATGAAGCGGATCGGCTTAAAGCGGTCATTCAGCCGGAGGGGTATGCACTAAATTCGGGCATTACGTACAATAGCGAAAATTTCAGCCGTTACGTGTTTTTTTACGAATACGACGGAAAAGGAAGGCTGATCCGGAAGCACATACCGGGAGAAGGGTGGACGGAGATGGTGTACGACAAGGCAGACCGGCTGGTGATGCAACAGAACCCTCTTCAAAAGGCCAATAATAAATGGAGCTTTAAAAAATACGATATTTTTAACAGGGAAGTAGCATCGGGAGAAACCGAAAAAAATATTACCCGTGAAAGCGCCCAGGCATTATTTGATGCGTATACGGTGTATCATGAAACCATCAGCGGTGATACCTATTCCAATCTGAGTTTTCCTTCCGGGGTAAGACCTGCCGTGAATGAAGCCCTGAAATATAACTTCTATGATAACTATGCATTTGCAGATGCAGCTTTTACTTTTAATTCCAACGGCAGCTATCATACGCAGAAAACCAACGTTAAAGGCTTATCTACGGGAAGTAAAAAGCGGGATTCCAGGGATAATGCAAAATGGTATACGGAAGTGTTTTATTACGATGACCTGAACCGGATTATACAAAAGCAATTTACGCACCAGCTCAGTACAAGCGGTTCTACCAACATCGTGGTGAAAAATTATGAATATAATTTTGCCAATGAGATTTTACGGGAGACGATTAAGTATCCCTTTACTACCGGAACAATAGATATAAAAAGCAAGACCGATTATGATCATGCGGGGAGGGTGACGGCAACAGGCCTGGGCA
>CAYRGN010000074.1:0-6172 GCA_964423865.1 uncultured Lacihabitans sp. | reverse complement strand
GCTTCCGGGAGAAATTCCCGAAGAAAATCGATGGCCAGTTCTTTGTTGGACAGGAGTTGACGGATGAATTTGTCGTGGACGTTGGTAATGGGCATAGCAAGTGTGTGTTAGCGTCTGCTAAGATAGGTAGAATCTGAAAAATATGCAAAAAAGGAATAAAATTTAGCGGATGCCCTTGTTCCATTGGGCTGCCCGGGGATTAACTTACCTGCATCCGGGAAGTTGTAAACCGGGTCTAATTTTACACTTCAATGAAAATCTATTGAAAAACGGGATAAAACGGCTCATTTTATAATCAATAGAGACCCCTTAAAGACAAAATAGGAAAACGGCACTCCATATACATTTAACACGTTGTATCTTTCGGAGAAGTTTGAGTAAAATATATCCGAATGAAAAACTATCTGAAATACGACGAGTGGAAAATCTGGGAAGACCACTTCCATACCGAATACAATGAGGTTACCGAAAGTATTATGAGCCTGGGTAATGGGAAGTTCGGGATACGGGGTAATTTTGAAGAAAAATTTACGGGAAAAACGTTGCAGGGCAGTTATGTGGCGGGTGTATGGTTTCCCGACAAAACCCGGGTGGGCTGGTGGAAAAACGGGTATCCCGATTATTTTGCCAAGGTAATCAACTCGGTAAACTGGATAGGAATAGATATTGAATTAGACGGGGAAAAAGTAGACCTGGACAAGACCAGAATACTCGGCTTCTACCGTGAACTGGATGTAAAAAGAGGTGTCTTTTCGAAAGATATTACCTTGGAAACTGAAAACGGCAAACAACTTCAAATCAGCAGCCAACGCTTTTGCAGCATAAGTAATTACCAGGTAGCCCAGATCAACTACGAAGTAAAGGCCCTGAATTTTTCCGGGAAAGTAGCCCTTATTTCCTACCTGGACGGAGACGTTAAGAACAAAGACTCTAACCACGACGAGCGCTTCTGGAACGGGGTAAAGACTTCCGGAAGTGACGACCAGGCCTACCTACAGGTGCAAACCCGGCCAAACCCTTACGGAGTGCCCCGCTTTGATGTGGGCGTAGCCATGCAGAACCAGGTCTTTCATCAAAACCGTATACTGCCTTCACGTTTTTCCGAAAAAGACGAGTATGTGGCCTTGAGATACGAAGCCGAACTGGCGCAGGAAGAACACCTGAAGTTACAGAAAACCGTGGTGATTCTTAATTCTACTGACTTCTCGCCTGAAGACCTTCCGGAAGAGACCGAAAAAGTCATGCAGTCAATTGATCCCGGCATTTTGTTAGCTGCCCACGAAAGCGCCTGGGAAAAAGCCTGGGAAAACTGCGACATCGCAATTGGTGGCGACGTGTCGGCCCAGATCGGTATCCGGTTCAATATCTTTCATTTGTTGCAAACCTATAACGGTACGGACTCCCGGCTGAATATCGGGCCCAAAGGTTTTACCGGCGAAAAATACGGGGGTGTAACGTACTGGGATACCGAAGCCTATTGTATCCCCTTCTACCTCGCCTCCAGCGACTTTTCCGTAGCGCGTAACCTGCTGGTATATCGTTATAATCATCTCCAGAAAGCCATAGAAAACGCACAGAAATTAGGCTTTAAAGACGGTGCGGCTCTCTACCCCATGGTGACCATGAACGGGGAAGAGTGCCATAACGAGTGGGAGATTACTTTCGAAGAAATACACCGGAACGGCGCCATTGCCTACGCCATCTATGACTATATCCATTATACCGGAGACGAAAATTACCTGGCCGAATACGGTCTGGAAGTACTGATCGGCATCTCCCGGTTCTGGTCTCAGCGCGTAAACTGGTCGGAAGACAAGCAGCAATACGTGATGCTGGGTGTAACCGGACCCAACGAATACGAAAACAATGTAAATAACAACTGGTACACCAGCTATATCGCGGTATGGACATTGAAATACACCCTGGAAGCTTTGGAAAAAGTTCAGAACCTGGCGGAAATTCTAGAGAAAACCGGTTTTCAAAAAGAGCAGGAAACGGAGCGCTGGAGGGACATCATTGCAAAGATGTATTTCCCCTATGATGCTTCCCGCGATGTCTTCCTGCAACAAGACGGCTTCCTGGACAAGGAGCTTCTCCGTGTGGAGCAGATCACCGAGCACCGGCCCATCAACCAAAAGTGGTCGTGGGACCGTATCCTGCGTTCGTGTTTTATCAAACAGGCCGATGTGTTACAGGGACTTTACTTCTTTGAAGACGATTTTGACGAAGATACTCACCGCCGGAACTTCGATTTTTATGAGCCTATGACGGTACACGAGTCTTCTCTTTCACCCTGTGTGCATTCCATCCTGGCGTGTAAACTGGGCAAAACGGAGAAAGCCTATGAGATGTACCTGCGCACCTCGCGACTGGACCTGGACGACTACAATAACGATACCGAAGACGGGCTTCACATCACCTCCATGGCCGGCACCTGGCTTTCAGTGGTCAAGGGTTTTGCGGGAATCCGTATCCGGAACACCGAACTGGAGATTAACCCACATTTACCGGCACAGTGGAAATCGCTGACGTTCCGGATGGGCACAAAATCCGGTCTAAAAGAAATTTATATAGATCACGAAGGTCGCCGGATAACGGACATTTAAACACTTCAGGAGGTGGGGCGGCCCCTTTGGCGGGCAAGCCCCCCACCTCCTGAAAATCACTCAAAAGCCAACGTCAATTGAGACGGCTCTGATCCCGTATTTAAGTTCGACAAAACTACGCCCAGTAAACGCACCGGTCGGCTGGAATCAAAACTGTGTTTGCGCAACTCCAGCACCACGTTCACAAAATTTTCATAGTCTGTAATTAAAGTAGCGGCAGATTTACTGCGGTTCATGATTGAAAAGTCGTAAAACTTCACCTTCTGCTCTACCGATGCATAAAACGCATCCATATCGACATGAATGGTCTTCCTGTCCAAACCTGTAGTGCTTCGCAACAAAATTATCCAATTTGTTTGTTTTAAAATTTGGATCCCCTAAATTTCACCCTTGCAACCTACAGATTTTGTATGGAAAACGAAATGGATGAACTGGGGCGCCAGTTACGTTGCCCTGCGGGCGAAGACGCACGACAGGTAGGCGATATGATGTATGCATCAAACGCCAACATGATTACCCAAACCATTGATGCCTTACATATCACAGGAAAGTCAGATGTATTGGAAATTGGTTTTGGAAACGGGCGTCACCTCCCCTACCTGCTTGCCCGGGCCACGGGAATCAATTACCGTGGGGTAGACATCTCCGCAGCCATGATGGCCGAAGCCACCGCCCATAATCCTGTAGAAAATGTACAGTTTTTTCTCATCGACGGCAGCGGCAAGCTCAACTTCCCCGATGTCGCCTTTGATGCCTGTTTCACCGTGAATACACTGTACTTCTGGCCGGATGTACCCCTCCAACTGGCGGAAATTAGGCGCATACTTCGTCCGTCGGGCCAGTTTTCCATGGGTTTCATTGAACCCGAATTTGGGAGTCAACTGCCCTTTGCCCAAACCGGGTTTATCTTTTACGCGAAAGAAGAGCTAAGCGCCCACCTCCGCCATGCCGGTTTTAGCGCAATCCAATACCGGGATTTCACCGAGCAGGTCAAGAGCAAAGACGGCCGGGAGATTATGAGGCCGTTTACCGTTTTGACGGCTTCATAAGCAGATAAAAACCCAGGGCTGTTGCGAGGGAAATGACTCCTGTGGCCCACCAGAGCGTATCAAAGCCCCAATGTTCAATGGTGTACGTACCTGCATAAGGCGAGAAGATATGGGAGACGGAAAAGGCCAGGGAGTACATGCCCATATACGCGCCCTGGTTGCGCTCATCGGCATTTTGCAGAAAAACCGTAGACATATAGGGCATGGCCAGGATCTCCGAAACACATAAGATGGTAATGGAGAAATACAGCATCCACAGGGCATAACTCAGGTTCAAAACCACAAAGGCCAGTCCGCAAAAGAGCGTACCCAGAATGATGATGTTTTTAATGGACAAAAAGCGACCGGCCACCTGCACAATCACCATCTCGAAAAGTACGATAAACAGTCCGCTATAGCCCAGAATAATCCCGATCTGGAATTCCGAAAGATGGTGCCCTTCCTTATAAAACAGTGGTAGCGTGCTTAATAACTGGAAGAAACATACCGCATACAGGGCACAGAGGATCATAAAACCTACCATCCTCAGGTTTTTGTAGGGCGACTCCACCTTCACTTTCACCTTCTCCGGTTTTACCCTTGGCGTACGGTGCCGGAAATAATACACAAAGAGACAACTGGCCAGAAAGCCGCCCAGGGCATTGCCGTAAAAGAGCCAGTCGTACGAAATTCCGGCGAGAAAACCGCCCAGGGCAGGTCCCACAGAAAAGCCGAGGTTTACCGCCATGCGATTCAGTGAAAAAGCCTTGGTGATGCTCTCTTTGGGGGTATAATAACTCAGCGCCACCGAATTGGCCGGTCGGAAGATATCTGCAATAGCACTCAGCATAAACACGCCTATGGAGACGCTGAATACTGTTTTTAGTTCGGGCAGGACAATAAAGACCGGTACAGTCAGAAAAAAACTGAATACCTGGGTCTGGTAAAACCCGATCTTGTCGGTCAGTACCCCGCCAATATAGGAACCCACTACAGCCCCTACCCCAAAGCAGCTCAGCACCAGTCCGGTTTCTTTCAATGAAAAATCCAGAGCCTGGGTCATGTATACACCCAGAAAAGGCACTACCATGGCGGAGGTCCGGTTAATCAGGATCACCAGGGCCAGCATCCAGACCTCTTTCGACAGGCCCCGGAATGAATTGATGTAATATGCCAACGGATTTTTCATGGCCGCAAAGATAGGGATTTGGGTTTGAGTTTTGAGTGCTTAGTTCCGAGTGCTTAGTTTTGAGTAGTGAGTAGGGAGTAGTGAGTAGGGAGTAGGGAGTTTATCCGTATTTGAGATGCATGATTTCTCTTTTGAGGTCGGTGAACATTTCCCGGATGGTGGCGGGCCGGAGATCGTCGGGTTCGGCCGCAGTGGTGGCAATACTACAGGCAAATTCCCACACTTCGAGGAGGTCAGCCAGGGCCACTTCGTACGGGGCATAAAACGGGTTGTCTGAAAGCAACATCAATGAGTTTCGCTTCTTTTTGCCGAGTCGTTTATAGCTGATTCCTTCGTGGCGGGTAATGAAAACGTAGGTTTTACCCTCTTTTAAGTCGTCACGGCATTCCACATATTTCCCGATAATAAATGACCCTTCCCGGTGGGGCGGCATGGAGTCGCCGGTGGCGGGAAACGCCCGGTATTTGGCATGCGAGAGGAAAGGAAGAGAAATCTGCTGGAGGCTTTCGATGTACTCCGGATCGCTGTATCCGGCCAGGTAGCCCATCTGCGCCTTGTGAGGGATGATCTCAATCTTATTCCGTCCTTCCCCGTCTACCACCACCGGTAGCAGAATTCGGTTGTCGGGCAGTTTCTGGAGCTCCTGGAAAGGTACACGCCGGATATCCACCGATACCAGGAGGTCGATACTCACATGAAAATACCGCGATATCCTCACCAGCAACTCTATGGGCGGCTCTGAACGGCCGTCCTCGTATTTGGCATAGCGCCCCCGCGTGATCACCAGCTGATCGGCCACGGCCTGCTGCGACATCTCCATCCGGGCGCGCAGATAACGCATATTATCAGAGAGTAACGACATTGATACAATTTATATCAACAAATATACATATTATTGCTATATAATGTATCATTTTTGATAAAAAATTAATGGGTGCCGTTCAAACTCGGGGTACCCCTCGAGAGCTTCGCTCGCAAACTTCGCACTCTCGTGCTTGTTTGTGCTCGGGGTGACAGTAGCACAGGTGCTGCCCTTGTCAGGCTGAGCCTGTCGAAGCCCACAGGTGTCAACAAGCTCAGAGCGCCCTTCGACAAGCTCAGGGTGACAGGACGAGGACTCGGGGTGCCCCTCGAGAGCTTCGCTCGCAAACTTCGCACTCTCGTGCTTGTTTGTGCTCGGGGTGACAGTAGCACAGGTGCTGCCCTTGTCAGGCTGAGCCTGTCGAAGCCCACAGGTGTCAACAAGCTCAGAGCGCCCTTCGACAAGCTCAGGGTGACAGGACGAGGACTCGGGGTGCCCCTCGAGAGCTTCGCTCGCAAACTTCGCACTCTCGTGCTTGTTTGTGCTC
>CAYRGN010000073.1:0-6720 GCA_964423865.1 uncultured Lacihabitans sp. | reverse complement strand
GCTGACTGCTGATAGCTGAAGGCTGAAAGCAAAAATTTTATACAGATGAAATAGCTATGAGCTGATAGCTTACTGCTCATAGCTGAAAGCTAAATTTTTATACCTAATGAAAAAACTTCTCTTGCTTCTCCTCTCTTTCTCTGTTTCCGCCCAAACGGTAGAACACCTGAGGACGGAATATTCGGAAAACCCGCTGGGCATGGATGTAACCGATCCCCGCTTCTCCTGGGAGCTGAAAAACAGTACCAGGGGCAGTCGCCAGACGGCCTACCAGGTATTGGTGAGCGACAAAGCAGAAAACCTGGCCCGTAACGTGGGCAATATCTGGAATTCAGGGAGGGTAAGGTCTGCTCAGAGTACCTGGATAGACTACAAAGGGAAAGCCCTGGAGTCGCGGAAAAGATACTATTGGAAAGTAAGGGTGTGGGATGAAAAAAATAAGGAAAGCCACGAGACCGCCTGGTTTGAAACCGGTTTTCTGAGCCCGGACGAATGGAAGGCCCACTGGATTGGCATGAAAGGCACCGAAGGCAAACCGCCCAAATCGGTAGAATTGCAAAAAGAATTCTCCGTACGAAAAAGAGTGGTCAACGCCCGTATTTATGTGACCGGCCTGGGGGCCTACCACCTGAGTTTTAACGGAAGCAAGGTGGGGAACGACATCCTGGCGCCAGGCTGGACCGACTACCTCAAAACCCTGCATTACCAAACCTACGAGATCCCTGCGGAAGAGGTTACTTCCGGCACCAATTTCATTACCGTCACATTGGGAAATGCCTGGTGGAGCAGCGGTCTGGGCTGGGGAGGGGGTAAATTCTCCTACAGCCAGGGGCCCTGCCGCCTGCTCTTCCAGATGGAACTGGAATTTCACGACGGCACAAGACAGACCTTGGTTTCAGACGAAAGCTGGCAGGTGCGGCTTTCGCCTACTGTAGCCAATACCCTATACGACGGGGAAACCTATGACGCCCGCCTGGAAAATAACCCCCAATGGGTAAAAGCCGATGTGCTGGACGATGCCTCCAACCCGACCACCCTTTTTGGAGAAAAGGAGGAAACCAACCGAAACGAAGAAGCCGGGGTTTTCAGCACCCGTAACCTTCGCCTGAAAGCTTCGCCCTCCGCCCCTATCCGGGTAACCCGGGAACTAAGTCCAGTAGCCATTACCGAACCCCGGAGAGGACGGTATGTGCTGGACTTCGGCCAAAACCTGGTAGGCTACCTCCATCTCCGGGCAGAAGGGAAAACAGGAAAAGAAGTGACCATGAAATTTGCGGAACTGCTGACCGACAAAGGACTGGCCGACCAGGCCAACCTGAGAAGCATACGGCCCACAGACAAATACATTTTCAAAGGCTATGGCGTGGAAGAGTGGGAACCCAAATTTACGTACCACGGATTCCGGTATGTAGAAGTAGAAGGCCTGGCGAAAAAGCCCGACCTGAATACGTTTACCGCCAAGGTGATTCACTCCGACCTCCCCGAAGCTGGCAGTTTCTCCTGCTCGGAAGACCTCCTGAACCAGATCTACAAAATCACGACCTGGAGCCTCCGCGGTAACCTGATGGATGTACCTACCGACTGCCCCCAGCGCGATGAGCGACTGGGATGGATGGGAGATGCGCAGATTTTTGCTCCTACCGCCGCCTACATCAAAAACGTAAACAGCTTCTTCGCCAAATGGCAGAAGGATATCACAGACAGTCAGCACTCCTCCGGTTACGTATACGATGTGAACCCTAAAATCGTAGTGGCGGGTCCGTCTAAACCGGCCTGGGGCGACGCCGTGGTGATTGTTCCCTACCAGATGTACCGGTTTTACGGCGATAAGCGCATCCTCGAAGAGAATTACACGGCCATGCAGGCCTGGGTAGAATATATGAACGGGCATGCCTCCACCCGGGCACACGGCATTTACCATTTCCAGACCGGAGAAGGAGAAAAAGCCTGGTACGGCTATGGCGACTGGGTACCGGTAGAAGCCTCCCCTACCAAACCCATTGGCGGCGCATACCAGTATTATTCTAATCGTCTCCTGTCGGAAATCGCGGGAATCCTGAAGAAAAAAGGAGATGCGGACAAATATGCCGCAGTGGCCCGCAAGACCGCAGAACGCTACAACGAACTTTATTACGATAAAAATACAGGAAATTACCTGGGCGCTACCCAGGGCGCCAACCTGATTCCGCTCAGCCTCGGCATTGCCACGGAGAAAAGTACCGTAGCGGAAAATATTGCGAAGAACGTAAGGGAAAAAGGAAACCACCTGAGTACGGGGTTCATTGCCACACAGATGCTGCTGCCGGCTCTTAGCGAAAGCGGGCAGCACGAGCTGGCTTACCGTGTAGCTACCCAGAAAACCTATCCCTCCTGGGGCTACATGATTGAACATAATGCCACTACCATGTGGGAGCTCTGGAATTCCGACAAAGAAAAACCCGAAGGCATGAACTCCCGTAACCACTTTGCCTACGGCTCCCTGGGCGAATGGTTCTATGAATACCTGGCGGGCATACGCCGTGATCCCGCCAGCGAGGGCTTCCGGCATTTCCTTCTGGCGCCTATGCCGGCCGGTAACCTGACCTGGGCGGAGGCGTCGCATAACTCCCCCTACGGAAAGATTTTCAGTCGTTGGGAGAAAACAGCGGAACAGTTTACCCTCCGGTGTACCGTACCGGCCAACAGCACCGCACAGGTTCGTCTGCCGCTGGAGGGAAAACCCACCGCGGTGATCAAAGAATCCGGCAAGCTGGTCTTTGACGGCAAAATCCCTTCAAAGATAAAAGTGGCTGGGGTGACCTTCGTGAAAAAGGAGGGGGATAGCCTGGTGTTGGAGGTGAGCAGCGGAGAATACGTTTTCACGATGACGTACTGATTATTTCCTTTGGTATAAACTCCGGATGAACCTATATTGGTTTATTTCTCCCGCCGCCGTTTATATGCCTTTACGGCCCAAAACAGCAGCCCTCCAAAAGCGATGATACCGGCAAAAAGTTTCATAAAATCCAGGAGATCGCGCATCACCGCCAGCAGTACAATGGCCACCAGGAAAAGCGTGGGCAGCTCGTTCAGCAAACGGTAATGGAAAGACGTTTTCCGGTCTTGGTCCTGTTCCTGCACCCGGATAATATGCCGGCAATAAAAATGATAAGCCGTGAGCAAAACCAGCAAGGTCAACTTCACGTTGAGCCACCCTTGCTGCAGGAGGGCGGGGTTAATGGCCAGCATGGAAAGACCGCAACCCCAGGTAATCACCAGCGCCGGCGTAGCAATCATTTTGTAGACACGCCACTGCATCAGGGTAAACTGCTTTTTCCAGTCGGCTCTCAGGGCCTCCGGCTTGCTGTCGGCCTCCGCGTGGTACACAAACATTCGCACGAGGTAAAAAAGGCCCGCAAACCAGGACACAAACCCTACGATATGAAAAGCCTTAAAATATCCGTAATATTCCGCCATAATTTCTTTGCCGCCTGACTATATTTGATTTCCAAAATTAATAGATTCCGGTTTCTTTTACGCGTATTTGATCACAGAATATACTTGACAAGACCCCGGGACGTTATGATTAATAAAACTTTTTGTTCTTATGGCGCGACAGGTTTGGGTATTTTTTTGTCTCTCCCTTACTTTTACTCCCGCTTTCACACAGGATAAAAGAGCTTTATTCTATCTCGACCAGGGGGAAAAAGAATTTAAGCTGCGGAAATACAACGAAGCCCTGAACACTTTTGAACGTTATTTCGAGCGTGACAGCTCCCGGCAACTGGCCTTTTTCCGCACCGGTCAGATCTATGAGTCTTTTCGGAATACGACCAAAGCCACCGAATTTTATATCAAAACCATTCGTTTTGACACCGTAAAAGTGGCTTACCCCACCGCCTATATGTACCTGGGTTCAAGAGCACTTGAAGACAGCCGATACGAGGAAGCCCGGCAATACCTGGGTACCGCCCTCGAAAATACCAATAAAAACGCACTGGCTTACCAACAGATTCAGAAGCAGATCCGCCGGGCCGATCTGGGCATAAAAGCCATGGCAAACCCTCTGAATATTACGCCGGAAAAGTTAAGCGCCGTAGTCAACGCCAGGAAAAAGCAGTACTTCCCCGTACTCACGGCAGACGGCAACACGCTGATATTTACGGCCATTACGGAAAACGAAGACGAAGATCTTTATGTATCCCTTAGAAAAAACGGTATTTGGGAGGCTCCCCAGCCTATCGCCCAAAATATTAACACCCCCAATAACGAAGGTACATGCAGCATTTCGGCCGACGGGAAGATCATGGTATTCACTTCCTGTGAAGGGAGGAAGTCGTACGGCAGCTGCGACCTGTTCATCACCCGGCGCGAAGGCGATCAATGGACGGAACCGGAAAATATGGGGCCATTTGTAAATTCCCCATATTGGGACTCCCAACCCTCTCTCTCGCCAGACGGTTCCCGGCTCTTTTTCTCTTCCGACAGGCCCTACGGTATAGGAAAGAAAGACTTGTGGATGAGTACCCTCCAGGAAGATGGGAAATGGTCGCGGGCGGTTAACCTGGGTTCGGGTATCAACACACCAGACAACGAAGTTTCGCCTTTTGTACATGCCAACGGCTCCACGCTCTTCTATTCCTCCAACGGAAGAGACGGCCTCGGTAACCACGATATATACATGACCAATATTACCAAAAACTTCAGCGCGGAATCCGTAAACCTGGGGTATCCCATTAACACACCGGGAGATGAGTCCGGACTCTTCATCTCCGCCGACGGTACCTCTGCCCTGTATTCCAAGCAGGAAGGCGACCAAACTTTCATTTATGAATTCCAGGTACCCTGGGAACTCGCTTCGCAGTTCGACCGGATTTACTATATCAAAGGATACATTAAGGACGGAAAAACCGGAAAACCCCTGTATTCTTCTATTGAGTTAGTAGACAGCGGCACCGGGGAGCGGGTCTCCCGCTTCCTCTCCGATCCGGTCACGGGCGACTACATGTCGGTTCTTCCCGGTGAGGGTCGGTATATCCTGTATATCGAAACCCCGGGCTACCTTTTCAAGAGCCTCAAGTTCGATTTCAAAGAAGGAAACGAAAACCAGGAGTTGGACATCCCCCTCACCCGGATTGAAAAAGAAACCAGGGAAACCCTGGAAAATATCTTCTTTGACACCGGCTCATCCAATCTTCGGGCCGAGTCAGGTATTGAGCTAAAGAAGCTGACCGAAATGTTACAAAAAAACCCTCAGCTTACCGTAGAAATTTCGGGCCATACAGACGATGTGGGCAATGACAAGGCCAACCTCGACCTCTCCAACCGCCGCGCCGCGGCCGTAGTAGACTACCTCAAAACCAAAGGAATCTCCCCCGACCGCCTCGTCGCCCGCGGCTATGGAGAAAGCCAACCCAAAGTAAAAAACGACTCCGACGCCAACCGTCAATTGAACCGCCGAATCGAACTGAAAGTCCTCTAAGTATTTTCTTGCAATTTGCCGAACTTTGGCGACCAAAAAATCCTTATCCTTTAAGAAGAATATAATAAATGACACCAGAACACGTAGAAGTATTAATATTAGGATCCGGACCTGCCGGATATACCGCCGCCATTTACGCCTCAAGAGCAGGACTTAAACCTGTCATGTACCAGGGAATGCAACCCGGCGGACAATTGACCATCACCAATGACGTAGAGAACTTCCCGGGATACCCCGACGGCATACAAGGGCCCGCCATGATGGAAGACCTGAGAAAACAGGCGGAGCGCTTCGGACTTGACAACCGCTTCGGACTGGCCACTTCCGTAGACTTCTCCACTCCCCTCTCCCACAAGGTCATCATCGATGAAAACAAGGAGATCATAGCCAAAACGGTCATTATTGCCACCGGCGCTTCGGCCAAATGGCTGGGACTGGAATCGGAAACCCGTCTCAACGGACTAGGCGTTTCGGCCTGCGCCGTGTGTGACGGATTCTTTTACCGGGGCAAAGACGTGGCCATAGTAGGCGCCGGCGATACCGCCTGCGAAGAAGCCCACTACCTTTCCAAACTTTGTAAAAAAGTAACTATGCTGGTCAGAAGAAACGAATTCAGGGCCTCCCAGATCATGCAGGAAAGAGTGAAAAATACCCCCAACATCGAAATTCTCTTCAATACGGAAACACTGGAAGTACTGGGGGATAACGGAGTAACCGGCATACGGGTGAAAAACAATGTTAGCGGAGAAGAATCGGTACTCGACGTACACGGCTTCTTTGTGGCCATCGGACACCAGCCCAACACCTCCATTTTTTCCGACTACCTCCACATGGACGAAACCGGTTATATCCTGGTGGAAAAAGGAACCAGCAAAACCAATGTCCCCGGCGTATTCGCCTGCGGAGATGCTCAGGATAACGTGTACCGCCAGGCTGTTACCGCCGCCGGAACCGGGTGTATGGCCGCGCTGGATGCCGAACGCTATCTGGCAGCATCGGGCGGACATTAATGGGATGTAACAAGCTCAGAGTGCCCTTCGTCAAGCTCAGGGTGACAGTTGTAACGCATTGAATGCCCTTGTCACCCTGAGCTTGACGAAGGGCACCCTGAGCTTGAAGGGCAGCTAATTCCTGATAACTGTCCGTTCGAACTGACACAGTAAGCGGTTCTCGACTACGCTCTAACTGACAGGAATGATCGCTACTGTCAGTTCGAGGAATAATTTTACGGATGTAAAAAAATAATCTAAGTTGACGTT
>CAYRGN010000072.1:0-6872 GCA_964423865.1 uncultured Lacihabitans sp. | reverse complement strand
GGTTGGTGTGCCGGTTTTCTGATAGCTGATAGCTGAATGCTCATGGCTATTTCATAAGTATTAATTTTAGCTGCCGGCCTTCAGCTATCAGCGGTCCACTTATTCATTGGAGGGCGCCTAGCCACCAGTGGGTGTACCAGTTTTCCGATAGTAGTACGCCACCGAAGCGTCGCCCGCCCGGCTGATAGCTGAATGCTTATGGCTATTCCATAAGTTTAAAAATTTAGCATCGATAGCTGAAAGCGGTGATATCCACGTGTTAAGAGCGGGAAGGTTGACCCCTTTCATGCGGACGACACTTGATTACAAGGAGCAAATATAATACAAAAAGCGCGTAGGTCACTACAGCCTGCCGCGCTTCGAAAAAAATTCCACCTTAACTTTTACGGGTTGGTCTTCCAGGCCACACCGCTGGGGTTCAATGTCTTTTACGGTATGGCAGTAGCTTACCGGTGAGGTTTGGAGCAGTCTGAATTTTGGCAGATTCAGGGCATAGAACAGGAAAGACGGCAATATATCGAGCATTTACGCAATCGATTGCGTAAACATAGTCTATACAGCAAATTTACAGGTATTTTATGCGTTGGGAATACCGGGATGCGTGAGGTGAAAAAAACCTCCTTTCCGGGAAGCAGTTTTTTCGTATTTTTGACCTGGAAGCGGAGGGAGACCGGCGCTAACCGGTTAGGTAACGGCTGACCGCCCGTAGCTAGCCGCCCACAGCTAGCCGCCCGCAGCTGGTCGCCCACAGCTGGTCGCTAAATATGTATCGGATGAAGAAAATACTTTTAATAGAAGACGACAACCAGGTTTGTTCCGTAGTGAAAAAAGGACTGGAAGAGGAGGGGTTTTCCATCGCAATTGCCACCGACGGGGAGACCGGACTGGCCATGGCCTTGGAAAAGCCGTTTGACCTGATTATCCTGGATATCATGCTGCCCCGTATTCCGGGCCTGGAGGTATGTAGCCGGATCCGGGCGGTGAGCAATATCCCTATTCTCCTGCTGACGGCACTGGGCACGGCCGAGAACGTGGCGGAAGGCCTGAACAAAGGGGCAGACGACTACCTGGTGAAACCTTTCAAGTTTATCGAACTGATTGCGCGCATCCACTCCCTCCTGAGGCGGGCGCGCCAAAACCCGGAAGAAGACCGCTCCGAGATTTACCGTTTCGGGGGAGTGGTGGTGAACAATACTTCCAAAATAGTGACGGTGAATGAGCAGGAGGTGGCGCTGACCTCTACGGAGTTCCGGTTGCTCCTGCTGCTGATGAAGATGCCCAATAAGGTGTATTCCCGCCAGGAAATCCTGGAACAGGTATGGGAGGTTAACTTTGACCTGGGCACCAACGTGGTAGACGTATACATCAACTACCTGCGCAAGAAACTGGACAAACACGGATCTCCCAAAATCATTCACACGGTAGTGGGCATGGGGTATGTGATCCGGGAAAAATAAAACTCAGCGCCGGTCAGACCTGGCCCGGAGCATGAAATCCACCAGCACCAATGCGGCCATGGCGTCAACGATGGGGACGGCCCGCGGTAAAACACAGGGGTCGTGCCGGCCTTTGCCCGAGACGGTCACCGCCTCGCCCGCTTCGTTGACACTTTCCTGGTCGCGCATGATGGTGGCGGTAGGTTTAAATGCCACCTGGAAGTAGATATCCTGCCCGTTGGAAATTCCGCCCTGCACCCCGCCGGAACGGTTGGTTCGGGTGAGTACTTTGCCATTTTCCGTATAAAAACCGTCGTTATGTTCGGAGCCGGTCAGCTCGGTACCTCCGAATCCGCTACCGTATTCAAAGCCTTTTACGGCGTTGATGCTGAGCATGGCTTTGCCCAGCTCGGCATGGAGTTTGTCGAACACGGGTTCGCCCCAACCCGGCGGCACCCCTTTGATCACTCCGGTAATGACCCCGCCTACGGAATCTCCGGCTTTCCGGATTTCGTCGATGTAATCAAACATTTTCTGAGCGGTGGGTTCGTCTGGACAGCGAACGGCGTTATCGTCTATGCGGCTGAGGTCTAGTTCGTGGTAAGACTTATCCAGCTTGAGTCGCCCGACCCGGGAGACATAGGAGTATATTTCCACGCCCGCGTCGCGGAGAATCCCCCTGGCCACGGCACCCGCGGCCACGCGCGCGGCGGTTTCCCGCGCCGAACTCCTGCCTCCGCCCCGGTAGTCGCGGATACCGTATTTTTCCGTATAGGTAAAATCGGCATGGGAGGGCCTGTATTTATCGGCGATATGGCCATAGTCTTTGCTGCGCTGGTCTTCATTAAAGATCACCAGGGCAAGGGGGGTACCCGTGGTCTTTCCTTCAAAAACACCCGACAATACCTGGAAACTATCCGATTCTTTGCGTTGGGTGGTGATTCTCGACTGCCCGGGCTTCCGCCTGTCCAGCTCATGCTGTATGTCTTCCTCTTTAAAATCAACGCCCGCAGGGCACCCGTCAATCACTACGCCTATCGCTTTTCCGTGCGACTCCCCGAAGGTGGAAATCTTGAATATTTTACCGTATGTACTGCTCATTTTTTCTTCCAGATATAGATTAGTGTCATTACCATAAAAACCAGTATAAAATTGGCAAAGAACCGGAGAAAGCTCCTTGCATTGAATTCGTTCGTATCGGTGCGAAGACCATCGATGCCCGTATAAATATCCCTGACCAGGTTGTTTTTCGACACAATGGTGTTGCCGTTTACCTGTATGCGCTCTCCCGCGGTGAGGGTGTCGTAACGTGCCGTCTTGATATTAAAGCTAATCAGGGAAAAATAGGCCCCCAAATTATACTCCCCCGCCACTTTGGGCAGGATCTTGTAGTGAAAGGTCTTGACTCCGGCCAGTTTTCCTCCCTCCTGCTGAAGCGTGACTCCCGACTCAAAAAAATCGAGGTTTTCGTTGTTTCCGATCTTTCCGAAATTCAGCACATCCATATTTCCCTGTCCTTCTACGGTAATACTATAGTCAAAACTTTCACCGGTTTGCTTTTCCTTTCCTCCCTGTACAGTTTCTTTGAGCCGAAAAATCCCTACGGGAACCTTATCTCTCAGGGGGTGATCGGGAAGTTCTTTTACCCGTACCACCCGGGCCCTGGAACGTAGGGTGGCCGACTGGTCTTCTCCCCTGTTCATGCGAAGAGTCAGGGCCGGGATACGCAAATCGTGGTTGTTCAGAGGGTAATAAACGGCTTCAAAGAGGTCATAGACAAAATATTTTTCTTCTTTAATGTATTCTTCCCGCTGGCGTATGGAGCTGATGATATTGCGGCTTTCCAGGCTGTTTTCGGGTTTTATCTTCCGGGCCAGCGCCTCTACCTGGTCGCCGATATCACGCGGAAACTGCCAGCCTACCGTATTCTTGGCCGAAGAGTAGAAAGACAGTCGGATTTTGACGCCTTCGCCGGTAAATATCTCTCTTTTGGAGCATTCCACCACAAAATCGGCGTCGTCTATATCCATGGTAAGCTCGGCGTAGCCTTCTTCATCGTCTTCCACGATAACGCGGGTAACTTCCGACCGAAACATTTCCTTGTTGACTTCAATTTCCAAAGCCGGGATAAGAAATTCCCCTCTTTCAATGGGCGTGTAGTATTTGGTAATGGTATGAAACTCGGTGGTTTTCCCTTCCAGCAAAGCCTCTCCGTGGGTCACGGTGCGCTTTCCCCGCTCAAAACCGGCGAGTTCCGGAAAATCATCCAGCGCATAGTCGGGTCCGTATACCGTAACGGTCACTTTCAGTTGCCCGTGCATGGAAATCCTTTCCGGCCCCACTGCAATCTGGGGAGCAGGATACTGGGCCATCAGGGGCATCCCCAGCAGGGTGAGAAAAAAAAGGGCGATCCGAAAATACATCGTGCAAATTTAGGAAAATATCCAGGTATTCGTTGCTATTCCCTATATTCACGGCGAAATAGGTGGGGGGGAGTAGTGAGTAGTGAGTAGTGAGTAGTGAGTAGTGAGTTCCGAGTAGGGAGTAGTGAGTAGTGAGTAGTGAGTAGTGAGTGGGGAAAGTGCCAAGTGCGGGGCTGATTGCTGAAAGCTGACCGCTAAGAGCTAAAATATATACCGATGAAATAGCCATGAGCTATCAGCTATCAGCTATCAGCCGGGTGGCGTACCACTTTCAGAAATTCGGCACACCAGCGAAGCGTCGCCCGACCGCCGGCTAGGCGCCCCCCAATGAATAAGCGAAGTGTCGCGGGGCGGCCTTCCGCCCGGCTGACTGCTGACTGCTGATAGCTGATAGCTAAAATTTATACACATGAAAAAAACTTTTCTATTTTTACTTTTCTACTTGCTTCATTGGAGCGGAGCCGCGCAATGGGCCGTTTCTGTTTTGCCGGGAGAACCTTCCATTCGCGCCCTGGATGCCTCCGGCCCGGAAAACATCTGGATTTCGGGATCAAAAGGCAGTATTTTCAGGAGCACGGACGGGGGACAAACCTGGGAAAACCGCTGCCCGGAAGAGTTCAGCCACCTCGATTTCCGCGGCGTGGCGGTGTTGGGCGACAGCGTAGTGCTGGCGATGAGCGCTGGAGACGCCTCAGAAGGCAAAGCGCTGGTAATCAAAACGACCGACCAGGGAAGAACATGGAAAAAAGTACTGGAGAAAACGGAAAAAGGTATTTTTTTTGATACGATAAAGTTCAGGGATCCCTGGACGGGCTACCTCCTGGGCGACCCTATTGACGACTATCCTTACCTGCTGAAGACCACTGACGGGGGCGAAAACTGGACCCGGGTGGCCAATCTTCCGGAGATTAAGGAGGGCGAGGCCTCTTTCGCGGCCAGCAACTCCTGCATCACCACGTCAGGCGACAACGTCTGGTTTCATACCCAGAACCGTATCTTTCACTCCTTCAATTCGGGAGAATACTGGCAGGTGCATAATACGCTTTTCCTGAAAGGGGACAGCCAGGGTATTTTCGGCATTTTCGCAATTGATCCCTATACGCTGATTGCGGTGGGGGGCGATTACCTGCCGCATACCGAACCGGTGCTGCAATACGCCCATTCGGAGTCGGGCGGGCAAGCCTGGTATACGGCGAAAACCTTCTGGAAAACGGGACTGACCGAATGTATCGGGGTGTTTGGTACGCAAAAAAACCTGATTAGTGTGGGCACCCACGGAACGGGGATTTCCCGCGACGGGGGCTTTACGTGGAAATCACTCGACGGGGAGTCGTTTCATGTGGTGCGGTGCTTCGGCAATACCTGCCTGGCGGCGGGTGCGAACGGGCGCGTGGGGGTTATAGGTCTGGAGTGAGGTCGGTTCTCGACTGCTTTCGGTTCTCGACTCCGCTCGAACTGACAGTAGAGACCGCCTTGTCAGTTCGAGCGTAGTCGAGAACCAGTTAGAGCGTAGTCGAGAACCGAGCGTAGCTCCGAGAACCGATCCAATCTAAAACTACGTTACAAATATCGTTTACCCCTCCAGGGCCGCTACTCCGGGCAGGGTCTTGCCTTCCATATATTCCAGCAGTGCTCCGCCCCCGGTGGATACGTACGACACGCGGTCGCCGTAACCGGCGTTGTTAATCGCCGCGGCGGAGTCGCCCCCTCCGATCAGGGAAAAGGCATTTTTATCGTCGGTGGCGTTGACTACGGCTTCGGCGATGGCGTTGGTACCGGTAGCAAAATTCGGGAATTCAAACACACCCATAGGGCCGTTCCAGAGTATGGTTTTCGATTCGGAAACGACCTGCCTGAACAGTTCTATGGTTTTCGGGCCGATATCAAGCCCTTGCAGTTCGTCGGGGATTTCGCCGGTAGAATACACCGCCCTTTCGGCATCGTTACTGAAACGGTCGGCAGTGACATTGTCCAGGGGCATGTAGACATTCACCCCTTTTTGTTTGGCCTTTTCCAGGATTTCCAGGGCCAGGTCGAGCTTATCGGCTTCGAGAAGAGACTGCCCGATCTTACCTCCCAGCGCTTTGGTAAACGTATAGGTCATTCCCCCGCCTATGATCAGGTTATCTACTTTATCCAGAAGGCGTTCAATGATCAGGATCTTATCGGATATTTTAGCACCGCCCATGATAGCGGTAAAAGGTTTCTCCGCATTTTCAAGAATATGACGTGCGTTGTCTATTTCCGCTTGCATGACTTTACCGCAAATTCTGTCGGTAAAGAATTGCGCGATCACCGCAGTAGAAGCATGCGCACGGTGGGCAGTTCCGAAGGCGTCATTCACCCATACGTCTCCGAGTTTAGAAAGCTTTTCAGCAAAAGCCACATCGCCTTTCTCCTCTTCCTTGTAGAATCTCAGGTTTTCCAGGAGCAGCACTTCACCGGCCTGTAAGGTGGCGGCCTGTTCCACGGCCTGCTCGCCCACGCAGTCGTCAGCAAATTTAACCGGCACACCCAGGATGAGCGATAAAGGCGCTACAATGTGTTTGAGGGAATACTTCTCGGTGGGTCCTTCTTTGGGCCTGCCCAGGTGCGACATCAGGATAACCGATCCGCCATCGGCAAGGATCTTTTTAATGGTAGGAATGGTGGCCCTGATCCGGGTGTCGTCTGTAATTTCAAACCGCTCATTCAAAGGAACGTTAAAATCGACCCTCACCAAAGCCCTTTTGCCCGCAAAATCAAAGTTATCTACTGTTTTCATAGACTTTTGCAAAACTTCTTTTTGGTTTTAAGGCTCCAAAATTAAAATTTATACACTAAGGGGCTTCATCTTTTGGTGAGAATTTTAGCAAACGGCAACGCAAGCGCAATATTGTACAAAAAAATACAAAATTAATCACATTACAAACGAAAGGTCGAGCAGTTGGACTACTGGTTACAAAAATTAATACCCACTTCTTTGATTTTCAATCATAAACCTCTATTTTTGCAGTCCGATTTTCGGAAAAAA
>CAYRGN010000071.1:8502-9504 GCA_964423865.1 uncultured Lacihabitans sp. | reverse complement strand
CCCCTCAGAGCTTCGCTCGCAAACTTCGCACTCTCGTGCTTGTTTGTGCTCGGGGCCGCCCAGGTAGGGTGACAGTAGCACGGGTGTTCCCATTGTCAGGCTGAGCTTGACGAAGCCCGCGTCCGGTAGCTCCCAGCTTGCTTAATGGCTAGTAACGCACCCTTCGACAGGCTCAGGGTGACAGGGCGCCACTCAAAGCAACAATGGTGACGTTGGGACAGGACCACGGATGTCGCTACTGTCAGGCTGAGCTTAGCTTGTCCTGAGCTTGCCGAAGGATCGAAGCCCCCGTAATTCATAATTGATCCCCGTAATTCGTAATTTTTAATTCGTAATTGATTCCCGCATTTCCCATTTTGCACTATTTTAATACACCGTCCAGAATTCTTTTTGTAGCTTTGCCGAAATTTTAACATTGCATAATGTATCTGGAATTTGCACTTGCATTCCTATTAGGCTCGATACCTACTGCTTACTGGTATGCCAAATACGTTCATCAGGTGGATATCCGCCAGCACGGCAGCGGCAATATCGGCGCTACCAATTCCCTCAGGGTATTGGGCAAGAAAGCCGGCATAATTGTACTTTTTATTGATTTACTCAAAGGACTGATTCCCGTACTCATCGTCCGAAAATTGGGATTTACCCCCGAATATATCCTTTTAACCGGCGTATTTGCTGCTCTAGGGCATCTCTTTTCTCCCTTTGTGGGCTTTAAAGGCGGCAAGGGTATTGCCACCTCTTTCGGGGTAATTCTTGCTTTTTCACCCCTTGCCGCCCTGCTCAGCGCGGCCGTATTTGGCGCGGTCCTCTACTTCTCCCGATACGTTTCCCTGGGTTCCGTGTGTGGGGTATTGGCCTTCTGGGCCTATACCGTCTTCCTGCCCGGCCACTCGATATTGCTCATCGCCTCCGTACTGGCGGCCCTACTCCTTATTTCCCACCGCCAAAACCTCGGCAGATTGTGGAAAGGCACGGAGAATAGAATATGAGTAGTGAGTA
>CAYRGN010000071.1:0-8402 GCA_964423865.1 uncultured Lacihabitans sp. | reverse complement strand
TTTAGTAGTGAGTATTTAGTAGTGAGTATTTAGTAGTGAGTATTTAGTAGTGAGTATTTAGTAGTGAGTGTTTAGTAGTGAGTGTTTAGTAGTGAGTGTTTAGTAGTGAGTGTTTAGTGCCGAGTGGCTTGAAAAACGCCTCAATACTCCTTACTCACTACTCCTTACTCCCTACTCACTACTCACTACTCAGACCTAATCCAACACCTCCCCCAACACCTGCACCGACCGCACCCCGCGGAAACCCTCCAGGTTCAGACGGTAAAACCAAAGCAGGTGGTCAAGCGCCGCGGCGCGCTGGCTGCGGGTAATCTCCAGCACCGTTCCGAAGGGCATCTCCAGCAGTTTCTGCAGCAACCCTTCCTCCGTAGCGTTGAGGCCTATCCCGTGTTCGTAAAGCTGCATCCGGATATCCCGGGCCGTTTCCGGTCCAAAACCCAGGTAAGCGCTCAGTCGTATCAGGAAATACAGATGGAAATTCTCCGGCCGGTCTTCCTGCTCTTCCAGGAAAATCAGGGCTTTCTCCAGAAAATCAAACAGGGCGGGATTCGCCGTATGTTCCTTCAGGGTCAGCGTGAGGATTTCCGACACAAAAATCCCCAGAGTCATTTTCCGGATATCGGTAGGAATATGGTAAAACGGATGGCGGCACCGGATCTCCGAGATTCGTTGAATCTCCGCGCCCGGCTTAAAATACACCACCATATCTACCAGGGTAAGGGGCTGAAAAAGCGCTATCTTCCCCTTACTCCGGGCACTTCTTACCCCGTTTTCCACGTAGGTCTGCAACCCGAATTCCCCGGTATAAATCTTCACAATAATGGAAGTTTCCCGGTAGCGGGTATAATTTAAGACAATGCCCTTTGTTTTATGCAACATGCGCTTTCACGAAAACAATCACCAATACCCACAGCAGGGTCACAAACCCCCAATACCGCACCACTAATTTCATGTTCAGGATATTGGGCGGGTTCACACTGAATATAAAAGACTCTACATAAGCGGTGGAACGGTACGCCTGCGCCAGAAGCAAAGCCGTAGCCACCAGCCCCGTCAGCACAAACAGCAGGTGTACTCCACTCAGGAAAGCCAGGTAATAATAGCCGCGCTGCACCGGGTCTTCGCCCGATACACCCACCGGTAAACCCGCCACCTGGAGTACCACAAATAACACACTCGCGCCGAAAGAAACCGCCAAACAGGCACGAAAAGCGCTAAACCGCTGGTGCAGAAAAAACCGGGAAGCCAGCGCCAGCGCCGAAAAGGCCAGCACCAGCACAGCCAGCGCCAGGTAGCTTCCCGCGCCCGGATCCGGCGCCACCACCTGGCCCGAGGCGAGGTTTCGACTGAACTTATACAGCGCGTACCCCATCACCGCCAGCATGGAGAACATGCCCAGGAACAGCAAAAAACCCAAAGGTTCATATCTTTTTATGCCCCTATCATCGTCCATTTCTCTAAAATCCGCTATATTTAACCCAAATTTAGACACCAATACCAACTTTAAAAAGCAAAATTTACGTGAGAGCATCATATAGCGTTGCTTTTCTGGTTTTTTTCATCTTCACGAGCGCTTCCGCTCAGAGCATCTGTGCTGATACCCGGTACGAAGCCGGCGGATTCACCCTGAGCAGTACAGACATCTGCCATACCGAAACCGTTACTATCCAAAATACCTCCGGGGTAGAAAACCCGAAATATTACTACAATTACCGGGGAGAATCGTACGAGGAAGTCCTGGTCCTGGGCGGAGACGCCCTCGATTTCAGTGGTGTCACCAAACCCGGACTCTACCAGGTGATCCAGGTAGGCACCCAAAACGGAAAAGAGTCGGTGGCCTGTCGGGAAATCAAAGTAAGAAACGCCAACACCGCGGTTTTTAGTTATACCTTTTGTACAGGCCCCACCCGTATCGAAGTCATCATCCCGGACCATCCGCTCAATGCGCAATACCAGAGTTACCTGATTGAGTTAAACGGGCAGGTACATCCGGTGTCAAATACCAATGTGCCTTACACATTTTTTAATGTAGCAAACATCCCCAATATCTTAAAAGTTACAGGAGTTGGTGGCACAAAAGTCTGTACATCCGAGCCACTGACTACAACCGTCTCCCCTTATAATGCTACAGGCAGAAACTTTGACTATTATCCGGAAATCAAGGAGCTGAAAGTACTGGACAATAAGCGGGTACAAATCCGGATCCAGGGACAATACACGGAATCCTACAACCTGTACCGCTATGAGGCAGACCAACCGTCAGTAGGGCTTTCACCCGTTCAAACCGGCCTGAAACAGGACGAGACCACGGAACACATGCCTCCCGACCCTACCCGCGTCTATTGCTATTATATCCGGCCCGCCACGGCCGCCAGCTGCGGCTTATTTTCTTTACGCTCGGCAGACATCTGTTCGGTTCCCCTTACCCATTCGCAGGCACCTACCAGTACGACCAATTATTTAAAATGGCCATCCCACCAGATTAGCGGATCCCAACGTGCCGCCGAATTACATAAAATAACCGATGACATAGGAGAGTCCATCAATGTCACTAACCAGTCCAGCTACCAGGACAATCACGGAGACTGCTCTCAAAAAATCTGCTACCGCATCCGGGTGACCTACTCCGGCAATAACAGCGGCGCCAACTTCTCGGGTACCAGCCTCTCCCAACAGCTCTGTGTGGACCACCGCCTGGACCTCACCGATTACCCCGGAGACACTTACGTGACCACCGAAGAAATGAAAAACCGGGTTTATTTCGATCCCGCAGTGAGCAGCCCCTATACTCCCGATCGCTGGGAATTGTTTAAATATGACGGCTCCGATTACTCCTTATTAGAAACCCTTCCCGGAAACGCCTCCAGCTTCGTGATCACCGACCCCGTAGCGTCCCCAGCCCGCGAAGAGAAATACACCATACGGTACGTAGACGAGTGCAAAAATATTTCCAAATTTTCACCCGAACTGCACTCCATTTACCTCGACCATACCGAAAACAACCTTCATTGGACCGGGGGCAACCCATTTGCGGATGACGCGGTGGCCCGCTATAAAGTCATATATTACGATGCCGAAAACCCGAACATCGTACTCAGCACCGAGCAGGTGAACGCCGCCCGGCTTTCTCACACGGTCAACTCTACCCTATTCCGGAATTTGGGCACTTTTCGGGTAAAAGCGGAAAGCACCGACGGACGGGAGTCTTATTCAGACTATCTTCAGTTTATCGTTAAAGGCTCTCTCTATCTGCCTACCGCCTTTACACCCAATGACGACGGCGCCAATGACCGATTTAAACCCGAGGGCAACCTGGGTAGCGTCAAGACCTTTCACATGGAGATTTTTAGCGCTAACGGACAAAAAGTAGCGGACATCACCAATCTCCTAGAGGGATGGGACGGGCTACTTCCTAACGGAGACAAAGCCCTTTTCGGCAACTACCTGTACACCCTCAAAGCCGACATGAGCAACGGACAAGCCATCACGAAAAACGGCAGCTTTGTGCTGCTGTATTAATTACGAATTACGGATTGTCAATTACGAATTAAAAATTACGAATTACGGAAATCAATTACGAATTACGGGGGCTTCGTCAAGCTCAGCCTGACAGTAGCGACATCCGTGGTACTGTCCCAACGTCACCATTGTTGCTTTGAGTGGCGCCCTGTCACCCTGAGCCTGTCGAAGGGCACTACTCACTACTAACCCCTCGAAACTCAGAACTTTCTTCGTACCTTTGCACCCCAAAAAGGGCAGTAAATGAAAACGAAAGGCAACAAAAAGGCAAAAATCAATATCGTTACCCTGGGGTGTTCCAAAAACCTGGTAGACTCGGAAATGCTCTATACCCAGCTCAGGGGAAACGGCATGAACGTCAGCCACGAATCTACCCGTGACGACTCCCAAATCGTAGTGATCAACACCTGCGGCTTTATTGACAACGCCAAGCAGGAAAGTATAGACACCATCCTGCGCTATGTGGATGCCAAAGAAGCCGGGCAGGTAGAAAAGGTTTTCGTGACCGGCTGCCTCTCGCACCGCTACCGCCACGAGCTCGAAACCGAAATTCCCCAGGTAGACTCCTGGTTCGGCACCAATGAGCTGCCCCGCCTTCTGAAAACACTCAAGGCCGACTACAAACACGAGCTCATCGGGGAACGTCTTCTCACCACGCCCGCCCATTACGCCTACATGAAAATTGCGGAGGGCTGCGACCGCCCGTGCAGCTTCTGCGCCATTCCGCTCATGCGGGGCAAACACGAGTCGCGCCCCATAGACGAACTCCTCCTTTCCGCCAAAAATATGGTGGCCAAAGGCACAAAAGAACTGATCCTGATTGCCCAGGACCTCACCTACTACGGGCTGGACCTCTACAAAAAGAGAAACCTCTCCGAGTTGATGGCCCGCCTTTCCGACATAGAAGGGCTCGACTGGATCCGCCTGCAATACGCCTACCCGGCCGGTTTCCCACTAGACGTAATCGACGTGATGGCCGAACGCCCCAACATCTGCAAATACCTCGACATGCCCCTACAGCACGGCTCTTCGGAGATGCTGAAAAAAATGCGAAGGGGAATAGACCGGCCCAAAACAGAAAAGCTGCTGGACACTATCCGGGAGAAAATCCCCGGTATTCACCTCCGCACCACGCTGATCACAGGCCACCCCGGCGAAACCCCGGAGATGTTTGAAGAAATGTACCGCTTTGTAGAAAGCCAGCGTTTTGAACGCCTCGGCGTGTTCCAGTACTCCCACGAAGAACAAACGCACTCCTATTCTTTTGAAGACGATGTTACGCCCGAAGAAAAACAGGAGAGAACCGACCTCATCATGGAATTACAGCAGGGGATTTCCGAAGAAAAAAACAAAGCCAAAATCGGGAAAGAATTTAAAGTATTGATAGACAAAAAGGAAAGCGGTCATTTTGTGGGCCGTACCGAATTTGACTCGCCCGAAGTAGATAATGAAGTCCTCATTCCTGCGGAACATTATGTACGGATCGGCGACTTCACCCAAGTCAGAATTACCTCCGCTACTGAATTTGACCTTTACGGCGTACCGGTTATTTCAGAAACCGTGGAAACCGCGTAACCCTCGCTAAAGCGCATGGAAGATTCATCCACAATGTGGCAACGGATCTGTTCCCCGACCTGGATAATAATAATGCCCAAAACCATACCCGTTATCTTATTTTGAAAAAAAATGAGTTTACGGTATAAAATTTGTGTGAAAATTTGCAAAAGTCTCAAATAGTTTAGATTTTTGACACAGAACTAAGGCAGCCAACGCTTTCCCATAGAAAAACCCATGTTCTGCCTTAAATAATTATTCATCACTTATTGATACAATATGGTATAAAACTCTACGTTAACTAATGTGAAAATATAATGGACAAAAACAAAGTTAACGAAAGTGAGCTTATATCGGCTTATATAAGAGGTGATGAGAATGCTTTCACTATTCTTGTTAATCGTTACAAATCTAAAGTTTACACTACCATTTACCTTGTGGTTAAAGACAGCTATGTAGCGGAAGATCTGACCCAGGACACCTTCATAAAAGCCATTAAAACGCTCAAGGAAGGTCGGTATAATGAAGAAGGTAAATTTTTACCGTGGATACTTAGAATAGCTCACAATCTTGCCATTGACTATTTTCGAAGAGCAAAACGATACCCGAACGTAGTGTTTGAGGATGGCAGTAGTGTTTTTAACTCTCTGAATTTTGCCGAAGACTCCATAGAGTCGGCTCAGATCAAAAAGGAATCTCATGAACACCTGAGAAGCCTGATCAAGAAGCTTCCCCAGCAGCAAAGAGAGGTATTGGTGATGAGGCATTATGAAGACCTGAGTTTCCAGGAAATCGCCGAAACCACCGGAGTAAGTATCAATACTGCCTTAGGACGTATGCGTTATGCTCTTATCAATCTGCGGAAATTGATGAGTAAAACAAAATATGCCTATGACACAAACCTTTACATCGACTCAGAATGAGATCATACGTTATGTGTACAACGAAACTTCCCCCTCTGAAAATCTTCTGATTGAAGAATGGATCGCCGCTGATACTGAAAATCTTGATTTTTACCTGGATTGCCTCCAGCTAAAAGAAGAAATGGATCAGATTGTGCTGGTTCCTAAAGACATCACATTAGAGCGAATATTAAATTATTCAAAAAATTACAAGCCCGCTTTTTGAGCGGGCTTGTCTTCGTTTACATCAGGCCGAGTATTTTCGCGTATTTCAGCATGGCGCCCGGGTTGGAAATCTTCAGTTTCCCCATCATCATCGCCATCATGGGGTTCGTATTGCCCTGTATGATAGACAACAGGTCTTCCTCTTTCACCGTAATGTTCACCTCCGCGTCTTCCGCGCTGCCTTCCGCCGCTTCAATCTGCCCGTCTTTTACCGCTACGTACATATTTTTTCCTTTCAGATCAAAATTAATACGGGTGTCAATACCTTCCAGGTCTTCCGGCTTTACTTTGCCGGCCAGTGAACCAAAATAATCATCTAGCGTCATACTTCTCTGGTTAAAAATATGTAAAATGGTCTGTTTTTTTCCAAAAATAATAAAAATGCCCTACTTTTGCAGCAATTTATAGTGATAAAAATGTTCCATTTTCCTGCCCTCTCCCCGGCGGAATTACCCTTAAAAACAATCAGCAACAAATGTATTTTTATTACTTTTTCCCTAAACTCTCTGAAAAAGTAACGTTGTTTCATCAAAATCAATAAACCGGCTTTGCGGAATCAGAATCGGAACTTCATTACCGCCTGAAGCGAAAAGCTAAAATTTACAGTTATGAAAAAAACACTCTTTCCCATTTTCCTTTCTGCCCTGATAGGTACTTCCGCGTTTGCGCAAAGTGCAGGCGAAGCTCAGAAAAAAGTGGGCGAAGCCATGGCGACCAAAGACCTCAAAGGCGAATTCAAAGAAGGCTGGAACAAAGCCTCCAGCTTTGGCGCCACACTGAACATGACCGGCTTCAATCAGAGCTGGAAACAGGTCAATACCGGCGTGGCAGGAAACACCAACCTCCACTTTATACTGAAACACCAGAATGCCCTGGTCAGCGGCAAAAATATCTGGATCAATGATTTCGAAGGACAACTGGGTTTCCAGAGTACCGGGAAAAACGAAAATACCCACAAACGGGAGTTTAACCGGAATATAGATAAGCTCTTCCTGAATTCCCAGTACGGCCGTAAAGTATCTGACAAGGTCTCCGCTTTCGCGGAGGGGAACTTCATTTCCCAGTTCCTGGCCGTAAAAGACAACAACAGCGAAACCGGTCCGGATATTGCCTCCGCGTTCATGACCCCCGGTTACCTGACCATCTCCACCGGTATTGAGTACCGGCCGGTAGATTATTTTACCGTGAAACTGGCGCCCATCGCGAATAAATGGACCTTTGTCAGCCACAAAAACGTGATCTACGACGAAGCCACCGGCTACGCATACGGGGTGAACGTGGCGGAAGGGAAAAAATCGCTCTCCGAATTCGGTTCCCAGCTTACCCTGGGCTTCAATAAAGAAGTAGTCAAAAATGTGAACCTGGGCTTCCGGTATAACTTCTTCAAGGCATGGAAAGATACGGAAGGAAACAAAAACAAACCCCTGGATCACCGTTTAGACCTCCTGGCTACCGCCAAGATCAACAAGTACCTGAACGTAAACTTTACGTACATCGGCATACTGGATAAAGATGTTTTTGACCATAAGGTCTATAACAACACCACTCCAAAACCTATTGACCCCGTACGGTCAAGCTGGCAAAGCGCAAGTGGTTTCGGAATAGGTTTCCTGGCTACTTTTTAATTAACCTTTAATCTTTTAAAACCATGTTCAAAGAGTTCAAAGAATTCATTATGACGGGCAATGTCATTGACCTTGCCATCGCTGTAATCCTGGGAGCGGCCAGCGGCGCCGTAGTCAACGGTTTTGTAGAAGACATCGCCATGCCTTTTGTAGGCTTCTTTACAGGAGGCGTTGATTTTTCCGACCTGAAATACGTACTCTCTCCCGCCTCCGTGGGAGCTGACGGCGTAGCTATTCCCGAAAACGCCATCCGCTACGGCGCATGGGTCAATACCATTATTAACCTGCTGATTGTAGGGATGGTACTCTTCATTATCGTAAGGGCTTACAACAAGATCAGAAAGCCTGCGGCTCCCAAAGCGCCCACCGGACCTACCGAAATCGACCTCCTCACCGAGATTCGCGACGCGTTGAAAAAATAAATTACGAATTACGGGAATCAATTACGAATTAAAAATTACGAATTACGGTGGCATACTTACATCCCTACCGAATCATTCGTAATTCATATTCGTAATTCACAATTCGTAATTCGTAATTTGTCCTTGCCTAAAATAGGTTGACAGAATTATTAAAC
>CAYRGN010000070.1:0-9737 GCA_964423865.1 uncultured Lacihabitans sp. | reverse complement strand
TATTTTAACATGGCTTCATTAAAAGAAGTAAGAAACAGGATCGCTTCCGTAAACTCTACCATGCAGATCACCAAAGCAATGAAGATGGTGTCTGCGGCCAAGTTGAGAAGAGCTCAGGAAAAGATCACTCAGTTAAGGCCGTATTCTCAGAAACTGAATGAACTGATTGCCCAGGTGTCTGAAAACACCGAGGTGGGGGCTTCAAGCCCGTATACCCAGGTAAGAGAAGTGAATAAGGTACTGGTGGTAACGGTAACTTCCGATCGTGGCCTTTGCGGTGCTTTTAACTCCAATATTATTAAGGCTGTGAATGCCTGGATTGCGGAGAATTACGCGGCTCAGCAGGCGAAAGGCAATGTGACCATATTTCCGCTGGGTAAGAAAGGAATGGAGGCTTTTGAGCGCAGAGGCGCCACCATTAGTTCTTCGTATTCCGATATCTTTACCCGCTTGTCTTTTGAGACCGTTAAAACGGCGGCCGAGGGAATTATGGAAAGTTTTGCCGACGGGGTATACGATGAGGTAGTGATTATTTACAATGAATTTAAGAATGTGGCTACCCAGATTGTGAGGGCGGAGAAAATGCTGCCTCTGATAAGCGACAGCAGCCAGGGAGCTACTTCCGGTGTGGATTATATCTTTGAGCCTTCAGAAGAAGAGATCCTGTTGGACCTCATTCCCAAAGCCATCAAGTTGCAGCTGTTCAAGGCGGTGCTGGATTCTAACGCGGCCGAGCACGGCGCCAGGATGACGGCCATGGACAAGGCCACAGATAACGGAGGGGAGTTGTTGAAATCGCTCAAAATCGAATATAACCGTTCGCGTCAGGCGGCCATCACCACGGAGATCCTGGAGATTGTAGGCGGTGCCGAAGCGCTGAAAAACTAATCGGACCAATAGATGAAAAGGCCATCCGGAAACGGGTGGCCTTTTTTTATGGGGGCATCTAGGGGGCAGGTTTCCGAATTTTAGTGATGCTTACGGCAGGTCGGGAAAATCGGTACATGCGAGTTCTGTTTACGGGGTACGCACATCGGAGAGTACGGGAGGTTAAGGGTGCCAGAATCAGATGCTAGGCCCAACAAAAAAGAGGCAGCCGTTTGGCCGCCTCTTTTGGTATATCACGTTTAGAAAATCAGTGCTTCACTATTTTGCGTGTCTCTTTGAATTCGCCCGAGGTGATTACTACGTTGTAGATACCGGGGGTGTATTTTTTAAGGTTCACTTCAATAGCGTCTGTTTTGTAAGATTTGGTAAAAATAAGCTGGTTCAGTTGGTTGTACACACTCACTTCCACCTTATTCGCTTTCAGCTGAGCCGGAACGGAAACGTTGATCTTATCGGCGGTAGGGTTTGGATAAACCGTTACAATGAAAGCGGAACCCGAGGGTAGCTTGGTGATTTTCGCCACTTTAGACGGCGCTGATGCACCCAGAGGGTTAACGGCTTTTACACGGTAGAAGAAAGTGGAAGCGGTCTCTGTACCAATCACGTCGGTAAAGGTGGTTACACTTCTGCCGACTTCACCTACTTCTTCATAGGCGCCGTTTTCCGTATAAGCTCTTTCGATTACATAGTTTTCTTCCTTGTTCGAGTCATCTACCCAGGTCAGTACTACGTCTGATCCGGACCATTGCGCATTCAGGCCGTAAGGGGCGTTGGGAACCGCTGAATAGTCTATAGATACATAACCGTCCATGTAGGCGTAATCCGACTCGCCATACAGGTAATTGCCGGCTTTTACCCGATAAGTATATTGTTGTCCTTCTGAAAGGTTCACGTGCTGAATCACGTTTTGACCGGTTTTTACAGTAGCAAAGTGGGTCCAGTTGGTGCTGTCAGTGCTTATATCAACAGAATAGTAGTCGGCGTCATCGCCCGCGTGATCCCAGCTGATACCCAGCGCCCAGTTGTCGAAGTTGTCTTTGTAGGCTACACCGATCACATTAGTAGGGATAGTGGATTTACCGTGAGTTTTTACTGTCAGGTAAGCCCAGGCGCCTTGTATATCCTGGTCGCTCCAGGAGAAAAGACCGATTTCTACAGTTTCATTTTCTTCCAGGTCGGTAATGTCGAAGCTGGTTGAAAAAGGATAGATGGTGCCGATAATCTTGTATTCGGACTCTCCTTCTCTCTTCATAGTTACAACGTATGCTTGACGAACGTTGGAGCGGCAGACCAAGTCTTCTTCGGGGTTAATCCAGGCAAGACTGATACTGTTGCCGGTTTTACTGCTGGCGTGAAGATTAATAGGCGCGGCAGGAGCGCTGTAAGGCATTACCTGTAAGGTCTGCTGGTTGGAAGGTACTGCTTCGCCCAGTGAGTTCTGCGTATAGATGATATAGGTGGTATGAATGCCCGGTTGAGCGTCCAGATCGTAATAGGAAGTTTCATACGGGGGGATATTGTCCACATCGTACCAGGGGCCGCCATACGACTTTTTCACAATAAGGTTGGCTACGGCACCACCGGTAGCCGGATAGCTCCACGTCATTCCTACAAACTGCGGACAGTTATTGGTCAGTTCAAGGGTGGCGGCAGGAGGATAGTCTTCTTCCGTGGTAGCGTACGTAGGCTCCCACGGGCTTACTATCGAACAATCTAATTCGAGCGGGCTGTCACAACCTACCACACGGGCTTGGATATCATAACTTGATCCGGGCTGGAGGCCGGTGAAAGGAACAGACAGTAATGTGTCGGTTAGAGCATACGATGTAGTATCGTTCATGTCCGGTCCTATTATCACGATTTCTACTGTTCTTACATTAGTAGTGTCGGCAGGTACCACTACCACGGTGAAACCGGTTTTGGTAATATTGGTTGGCTCAACCTGAGGAGCTGTGAATTGTGCGGAGCTGACATACCCGCTCAAAATCAAGAAAAAAGATAGTAATAATTTTCTCATGATCGAATTTGATTATGTTGTTGTAACTTGCACAAATATATAAAAAAGTGAAACGGTATGGAAGAAAATGCGATTAAAATATCTTTAAAAGTTATTATACGGTAAAGAATTTTTGAATTGACGGGTAATTTCCAGGATCTGCCTATGCCGAAATGGGTCGTGAACGCGTATTACTTTAGCGCCTTTTCCAATAGCAAGTCCATGCAGGAATAGAGTGGGAGGAAGGCTGTCTGCCGGTGAAATCTCCAGTAGTTTCCAGATCATGGACTTGCGCGAAATACCGGCCAGGAGGGGATAATGTTCGTTTTCCAGGAGGTTGAGATGTTGCAGTAGGGTGTAATTTTCTTCCAGGCTTTTGGAGAACCCGAAGCCGGGGTCAAGGAGGATGTCGGGAACACCGCCGGCACGTAATACCGCCGCCTTTTTAAACAGTTTGTCGAAGACGTCCGGCAGGAAATCGGTATACTTTGCGGTGGAGTGGACATCGGCCATGGAGCGGCCTTCCTGGTGCATCAGGATATACACCGGCCTCCTTTCCATGATCAGGGGAAACATGGCCTCGTCAAAATCTCCGCCCGAAATATCATTGATAAGGGCGGCACCCGCATTCAGGGCCTCACGGGCTACTGAAGCACGGAAAGTATCGGCGGAAACCGGCGTCTCGGGAAATCGGTCCCGGAGCTTTTCAATAGCGGGAATAACCCGGTTCAGCTCCTCCTCTTCGGTCACCTCCCCGGCGCCCGGACGAGTGGAATAGCCCCCTACATCGAGGAGGTGAGCGCCTTCCCCGATCATCGTTCCAGCTTTTTTGAGAAACGCTTCTTCATTAGGATTAAATCTGCTACCTTTGTAAAATGAATCCGGTGTAACATTCAGGATTCCCATGATAAGAGGTTGGTTTAAACTCAGAATCTTACCACCGATATTTAATGTATTTTTCATAGTTTGCAAAAGAACTAAAAACTATTGAAATTATTTAAATGCCTAAGACCGAAACTGAATATTCAAGGATAATAGCTCTTTGCTTTGAGATATTTTCAAAGAAGAATTTAGATTATGGCACCTCCTGGAGAATACTCCGCCTTCCTTCCATCACCGATCAGATTTATATCAAGGCTTGTAGGATACGCACCCTCCAGGAAAAAGGGTTTTCAAGAGTGGATGAAGGAGAGGTTCCAGAGTTTATCGGGATCATCAATTACTGCATCATGGCCCTGATTTTAATGGAGCATGGAGAGGAAACCGAAGATGTGAGTACGGCTTACCAGGAGGAAGTCTCCAAAGTGAGAGCCTTGCTATTTGATAAAAATCATGACTATAATGAGGCCTGGAGGAGCATGAGGGTGAGTTCCATGACCGATATTATCCTGATGAAATTGATGCGGATTAAACAGATAGAAGACAATAACGGGAAAACGCTTATTTCGGAAGGAGTACGCTCCGGCTACCAGGATATTATCAACTATTCCGTATTTTGTCTTATTAAATTGAATCAGGCACAGGCTGCCCAGCAATAAGGATATTATGAAAATTTTGGCAAACTTTTCACGGTTGATCGTTGGGATGTACCTTATCTTCTCTGGGTTTTTAAAAGTAGTAGACCCTTACGGTACAGCCCTGAAGTTAAAAGAATATTTCGAGGTATTCGCAATGGACCAGCCGGGCCTGGAAGGCTTTTTCGAGAGCCTGGCATCGGCTTCGGTGACGTTGTCGGTTATTTTTTGCTGCCTGGAACTCGCGATCGGCATAGCGCTTTTGTTTGGGTTTAAGTTGAAATGGACCGCCTGGGCCGCATTGCTGCTGATGACGTTCTTCACCTTCCTTACATTTTATTCGGCCTATTTTAACCGGGTAACCGATTGCGGCTGCTTCGGAGAATTCATGAAGCTGAAACCCTGGGCGTCATTCTGGAAGAATGTGGCAACTATGGTGTTCATTATTATTCTCTTTGTTTACCGGAATAAATTCCGAAACTCACCCGCCGGAACCCCCGCTGTATTACTGGCTACCATGCTCTCTATCGGAATAGGCATTTATAGCCTTAGTTATCTCCCGGTGATCGATATGCTGCCTTACGCAGTAGGAAAAAGCATACCTGAGCAGATGAAACGCCCGGACATCGCCCCGGAAATCGTGTACGAGTTCAGAGACAAAACCAGTGGAGAAACCGTGCAGTCGGCAGAATACCTGATGGATACCTTGCGTTATACTTACCAGAGTTCGAAGGTACTCAACGAGGAGCAGCTCCAGCCGGCCATTACTGACTTCAGCGTGGTAGATACCGCGGGCAATGAAGCATTGTCAGAAGTTCTGGAAGGTAATGTACTCGTGCTGATTCTGAAATCGACCTCCGATATAGACGATCTGGATTTTAAGAAATACCAGAAACTGGCCGGCAAAGTGAGTAAGGTGCCTGTAAAGTCGGTGGTGCTGAGTCCGGAAACAGGGGTAGGGGATTACCTGAAAACCAAAAAACTGAATTATTTCTATTACTTTTCAGACGAAAAGGTATTGAAAACCATGGCCCGCAATAATCCGGTTGTTTACCTCATGCGAGACGGCGTGGTTTTAGGGAAATGGAGTTTTAACCGCTTGCCTACAGACGCGAAACTGAAAAAGTTGATTAACATATAGTACTTTTGTTTATAGATGACTACAAACATTTTTATGATTGGAATGCCGTCTTCCGGGAAAAGCACATTAGGAAGACAATTGGCGAAAGAGTTGAATTATGAATTTATTGACCTGGACAAAAAGATTGAGTTGGCAGAGGGGAAGAAGATCAGCGAGATTTTTAACCTGGAAGGGGAAGAATACTTTAGGAAAGTAGAGACCGAACAGCTTAAACGTATTGAACCCAATACCCGGCTGGTAATCGCCACCGGGGGCGGTACCCCGTGCAGCGGTAACAATATGGATTTCATCAAGGAAAACGGGATCAGCGTGTTCCTTGATGTGAAGCCCAATAAGCTGGAGGAAAGAATGCGGAATTCGAAAAAAAATAATCGCCCCCTGTATAATCTGGAAAGCGAACTCCTGGTAGATACCCTGTCTAAAACATACGACGACAGGATAGAAGTATACAAAAGGGCGGACATTGTAATTGAGGGTGATACCGATGCCAATACCATCCTGTGGATATTGGATGCGCATTTTTCTAAAACAGCCAGAAATATTTTCTAATGCTATTTTAATTGGGCGTTTTTGATTTATTCGTGTCTTTCACGAAAAAACGTATCCGGAAGAGCCTCGGCCTAAAGGTATGCCGGAGAAAGTGATACCCAAGCGTCTGGAATCGCATCCATCGTATCTGTGGGCATCATTCCGCGGGCGCCCCGACTTTCCCGGGCCAGGTCACCGGCTTTTCCGTGCAGAAATACCCCCATCGTCGCGGACTGCTCCGGCGTATAGCCCTGGGCCAGGAGGGAGGTAATCATGCCCGTCAGCACATCGCCGCTTCCCCCTTTGGCCATGCCGTAATTCCCGGTTGAATTAAAAGCAATGCGCCCGTCAGGGAAGAGAATGGCCGAATTCGCACCTTTGATGATCAGGATTACCCGCCTTTCCATGCAGAACCTTCTCACCGTTTCCAGCTTTTCGAAATCGTTATTCCAGGCACCCAGCAGCCTTTCCAGTTCTTTGGGATGAGGTGTAAGAATGGTGTTTTCAGGTAAATCAGGCAGGTAATCGGGGTTGTGGGAGAGAATATTTAATGCGTCGGCATCCAGCACGAGAGGGGGCAGGTTCCCGCTTTTCAGGAAGCGGAGAAACGCGGCTTCTGTTTTTGCGGAAGTACCCATACCCACTCCTATACCGATGGCGGAGAACCGGTGGGGCTCTTCGGGAAAGACATCCAGGAACTCTTCCCCGGGAGGAGTCATTACCATGGCTTCGGGCAGCGCCGTTTGAAGGGGAATATAGCCGCAACGGGGAACGAAAGCCGTGGCCAGTCCGCACCCGGTTTTCAGGGCGGCCCGGGTAGCCAGGATCACCGCCCCAATTTTACCGTAACTCCCCCCGGTGATGAGGGCATGCCCGAATGTGCCTTTATGCGAAAAGCGGGACGGTAAAGTGATCCACGGCTTGCAGAGGTCGGGGATAATGTAGTATTCGTTTCCCGCGCGGGGGTCTTCCAGCCCGATGGGAATCACCGTGAACTCTTCCGCTCTTCCGGCGTTTTCGGGAAGAAGCAGCGCTTTCTTAGGTGAATGAAAGGTATATACCTTCGCGGCCTTCACCACCGGTGCGTCAGGCGGGGTGTGGGCGTCAGCAAGGAGGCCTGACGGCATGTCTACGGCCAGGACCCGTTGGCCCGACGCGTTCACCTGCGCGATGATGGCATTCCACTCCGGGCTGAGCGGGCGGTTCAGACCGTACCCGAAAAGGGCGTCAATAAGGATACATTCTTTGGGGAAATGAAGCCGGGAGTGCAGGGTGAAAAGGGTGACGGGCAGATCGCCCAGTTTTTCGCGGTTCGCCCGGTTGTCTGCCGAGTAAGCGGGCGCTTCCAGGAGGAAAACGCTGACCTCACCTCCCGCGG
This sequence comes from uncultured Lacihabitans sp., assembly GCA_964423865.1. Classification (GTDB taxonomy): domain Bacteria; phylum Bacteroidota; class Bacteroidia; order Cytophagales; family Spirosomataceae; genus Leadbetterella. The sequence continues at coordinate 2,292 of CAYRGN010000070.1, read as the reverse complement.
AATGAATCATTCGGGCCAGGGCGAGGCCGTCGCCACCGTTATTTCCCGCCCCACAAAGAATAACAAAACACGAGGTGTAGATGTCCACATCGGCCTTCAGGCTTTCAAAAAGCGCTCCCGCGGCCCGCTCCATCAGCTGCCAGGAGCTGATCTGCTGCACGGCCAGAGTAAGAGCGTCCGCTTCCTTGAGTTGTAAAGAGGTAAGGATATGCATAGGTTTTTAGCTTTCAGCAATGAGCCATCCGCTTTGGTGTTATTTTTTGTCGGGCAACGTTTGTCGGGCAAAAGATACCAAAGCGCATATAAAAGTAAGCAGATACACGAAGAATGAAAAGAGACGGGTGAAGATTTTCATGGCTGTGAGCTGTGAGCTTGGAGCTGGAGGTCATCCAGGTCGGCAGACCAGCGAAGCATAGCAAGGGGTTCGCCCGAAGCTCACGGCTCACAGCTGATAGCTGAATGCTGAAAGCTAAATTTTTATACAAATAAAAAAGCCACCCGTTTCCGGATGGCTTTTCCCCTATAGCAATATCAGGTTTATTTTTCCCGCACCGAAACCGCTATTTAGCGGTTCTGCTCTCTGCCCTCTTCGGTGTCGTTAGACGCTACGGGATGCTCAAGACCTTCGGAAGTCAGGCGATCGGCCGCTATACCCCGTTCAGCCAGGGTGTTTTTCACGTCTACCACCATTACGGTCTCCTCTTCCGCGTCTGTTGTAGCGGCACCGGAAGAATGCGTAGTGATGTACGGCGCAATCACCAGGGATACAATAGACATCAGCTTGATCAGGATATTCATGGAAGGTCCGGACGTATCTTTGAACGGATCCCCCACGGTATCTCCCGTAACCGCCGCTTTATGCGGTTCGGAACCTTTTTTGTAAGGCTTTCCGTCAATAAGTACTCCTTTTTCAAAGGATTTTTTCGCGTTATCCCACGCGCCACCGGCGTTCGACTGGAAAATACCCATCAGTACCCCCGACACGGTTACACCGGCTAGCAGTCCCCCGAGGATTTCCGCAGAAGAAGTATCCGGGAATACCCCTTTGAGTCCGAATCCCACAATTACGGGTACCAGTAAGGCAATCGCGCCGGGCGCAATCATCTGGCGGATAGAAGCCTGAGTAGAGATCTCTACACATTTTTCGTATTCCGGAGTCGCTTTGTACTCCATAATGCCTGGGATTTCCCGGAACTGGCGGCGAACCTCGTTCACCATTTCCATGGCGGCTTTACCCACGGCGGAGATGGCCAGGGCAGAGAAAATGAAAGGAATCATTCCCCCAATGAACAGACCGGCCAGAACCGGCGCTTTATAAATATTGATGGCGTCAATTCCCGAGATACCCACGAAGGCCGCGAAAAGAGCCAGGGAAGTCAGAGCCGCGGAAGCGATGGCGAAACCTTTGCCGGTAGCGGCGGTAGTGTTACCTACGGCATCCAGGTTATCGGTTCTTTCCCGTACTTCCGGTTTCAGTTGTGACATTTCTGCGATACCGCCTGCGTTGTCGGCAATAGGGCCGAACGCGTCAATGGCCAGCTGCATGGCGGTAGTCGCCATCATACCCGCCGCCGCGATAGACACGCCGTAAAGTCCGGCAAACGCATAAGAAACCACGATACCCACCGCCAGGATCAGGATAGGAATCACGGTCGACTCCATACCTACCGCCAGTCCGCCAATGATGTTGGTGGCATGGCCCGTACCCGATTTCTGTACAATAGAATCTACCGGCCTGCGGTTCATGGCCGTGTAATATTCGGTCACGACAGACATTAACGCGCCCACAATCAGACCCGTCACAATAGAGTAGAAAACACCGTTGGCGGTAAATTCAAATCCTCTCAGCGACAGCGCTTCAGGCAGGATATGTTTCGTCAGGAAATACGAAGCGATCAGGGTGATTACAATCGAAGCCCAGTTTCCTAAATTCAGTGCGTTCTGCACGGAGTCGGTTTCGTTTTTCACCCGTACGAACCAGGTACCTACCCACGACGCCAGTACACCTATTCCGGCAATCAGCATCGGAAGTAATACCGGAGAATAGCCCCCGAAATTATCCACTACATTGATTTCCTGTCCCAGCACCATCGTAGCCAGGATTGTAGCCACATAAGAACCGAAAAGGTCGGCGCCCATACCGGCCACGTCGCCTACGTTATCGCCCACGTTATCGGCAATGGTAGCCGGGTTCCGTACGTCGTCTTCCGGGATGCCCGCTTCTACTTTACCTACCAGGTCAGCGCCTACGTCAGCGGCTTTGGTATAAATACCGCCGCCCACGCGGGCAAA
>CAYRGN010000069.1:0-9916 GCA_964423865.1 uncultured Lacihabitans sp. | reverse complement strand
ATCCGGCTGATTTATACCAGGCCATTTCCGACACTACCTGCACCCAAACGAAGAGAGAGGCGGCCAGGGGCATTCCGAACTCTTCCAGGGCTCTTTTCCACGTGAGGGGGCTGTCGTTATGAATCACGGAGGTAGTGTAATACAGGCTGAACATGCCGGTGAGAAAGACTCCCAGGGCAATGGGGTCACTCTGCAAGGGGAAACCGTAACGCACCCCTTCGCGGATCAGAAAATAGTTTCCTATACACATGCCCAGGGCCAGGATTAGCCCTGTAAGTACTCTGAAACTATTTTCTTCCCGGGGTTCCTGGCTCCGAACCTGCTCGGCTTTACGGCGCAAGTCATTTAAAAGAGTGTCTTTTTTTTCAAGAATGAGGTTGAGCTCTCCGATTTTTTCGTTGAGTTCTTCCCGAACACGGATCCATCCGGCGGAGTGCTTTTTATAGACGGAATGAATGATATTGATTTTTTCCTGGGGGTCTGTGCCGCTCAGGCCATAAATCACGCCTTCATCCCGCAGGGCGTCATCGTTATTCAGCCAGAAAGGCAGCACGTCTACTTCTTCTTCTGCCGGAAGTTCTTCCGGTTCGGATACCCTTTCGGGGGGGAGTACGGCCTCGGGGAGGGAAACCTGTTCGGACAGGGGAGGAGTCTCGGTTTCCGCGAAGTACCGGCGGATCTTCTTGAACCAATTCATAACGTAATAGCTAATAAGTTAGGAAAGCACTTGGGGTGTAAGCGGTTACACCGTGTGTCTGTCCCATTAATAACCGTAATATTCCGGAAAAATTTTTCAAAGCACAAAATAAATGTGACTGACGGTCAGGCGATGTGACGAAAACCCCGGTTTATGTTTTTAAATTTGTAGTATGAAATTAAATTACAGGAAATTAGGGAACGGCCGGCCCCTGGTGGTGTTGCACGGGGTGTTCGGGTCTTCAGACAATTTATTTACGGTTTGCCGGAACATTGCGGAAAGAGGGTACGAGGTGTATATTCTGGATGCCCGGAACCACGGACAGTCGCCGCATTCAGACGTGTTCAACTACGATGCGATGGCGGAAGACCTGGACGGGTTCCTTTCAGAAAACGGAATTACCGACCCGGTCATTCTGGGCCATTCTATGGGGGGAAAAACCGTATTGCATTACTCCCAGAAATATACCAATTTTTCGGGCCTGGTGATCGTGGATATCGCCGCTAAGGCGTACTCCCGCCACCATGCGCATATTATCGGCGGGTTGCAGGCGATTAATCCGGAAACGCTGACTTCAAGAAAAGAAGCAGAAGAGATTTTCAGTCGCTATGTGTCTGACCCCGGTGAGCGGCAGTTTCTACTTAAAAATCTGTACCGTACGGATGACGGCGGGTTCGGCTGGAGGCTGAATGTGCCGGTGCTGGCGGAAAATGCGGGAGAGGTGGTAGCGGAGGTTCCCTTATATAATAAGGTAGAGAAACCCTTGCTTTTACTGCGGGGGTCTGAATCTGGCTATGTACGGGAAGAAGACTTTGCGGCATTGAAACTGTACTACCCGGCGGCCCGATTGCATACGGTGGAGGGGGCAAATCATTGGGTGCATGCCACCCGCCCTTCTGAATTTGTGGAAGAAGTTACCGCGTTCCTCCAGTCTGTTCCGGGTTTTCAATAAGACGGCTGCAGGGGGAGCGACCCGACGATACGGAACCCGGAGAGGAGTACCTTCCCGCCCGTTTGGAGGTATTTAGAGAAAAAAAATTGTATAAAAATGATAATTAATAAAAAAAATTATTAATTTCGTCCCAACAATTGTATTTTTATAACAAAAAATTGTCTAAACCCAATAGTTATGGTCAAAAAATTACTCATCCTTGTTGCTTGCTTTGTAGCGATGGGGTTTAATGTGATGGCGCAGAATGTGTCAGGTAAGGTAACCCAGGCAGACGGTTCCGGAATACCTGGTGTTACGGTCGCGGTGAAGGGAGCTTCCGGAGCCACGATGACGAATGCGGAAGGGAACTACTCCGTTGCTGCGCCCGGAACAGCTACGCTCGTCTTTACTGCCGTAGGATTTACCACTTTGGAAGTGGGTGTTCGAGGCAGATCGGTAGTGAATGTAGAGCTGGAAGAAGATAATACACTCCTTGATGAGGTGGTGGTTACCGCTCTGGGTATTCAGCGGGAGAAAAAATCGCTGGGTTACGCGGTTCAGGAACTGAAAGGTACCGATATCGTGGAGGCCCGGGAAACCAACCTTGCCAACGCCTTTACCGGTAAAGTGGCCGGTTTGCAGGTGGTGAGATCAAGCCGTGGTGCCGGTGGGTCTTCCAAAATTGTATTGAGAGGAAATACCTCGTTAACAGGTAGCAACCAGCCGCTGATTGTAGTAGACGGTGTGCCGATTGATAACTTTACCGGAGGTTCAGGAGACTACTGGAATGAATCTTTTGACTACGGTAACGGTCTTGGGGATATTAACCCTGAAGATATCCAGTCGCTCAGCGTACTGAAAGGACCTTCCGCTGCGGCCCTGTACGGTTCACGTGCCGGTAACGGGGTGATTCTGATTACTACGAAATCAGGACGTAAGCAGCCAGGCCTGGGAATTAACTTCACCACTACCCTGGGTTCTGAGAATGTGTTTATATGGCCTGAACTGCAATCTACCTACGCGCAGGGGGATAACAACATCTTTAACCCTTTGAGCAATAACAGCTGGGGTCCTAAAATGGAAGGACAGAGCGTGGCTAAATGGAACGGCAGCCAACAGCGGCTTGACGGTGCACCGGATAACGTGAATAACTTCCTCCGGAGCGGAACCAACCAGAACTATGGTCTTGCTCTACAGCAGCAATACGGTACTACCGGTATTTATACTTCTATCAACTACCTGGAAGACAAAAGTATTATCCCGGGAAACAAACTACAGAGACTGAACTTTTCAAGCAAAGCGACTACCAGTTTTGGTGCGCAGAACCGCTGGACCAGCGATGTGAAGATATCGTATAACAATACCTCCGGGTACAATCGCCCGATTAACGGACGTGACCGCAGTAACCTTTACGCGCTTTATACCATGCCACGGAGCATGGACGTTCAGGACTTCAGCGCCGGTGTAGATGCCAACGGCAATATGCTGTGGTATCCCGGTGCTTACGGCTGGGTACCCAACCCTTACTGGTCGGTAGATCATGACCTGAACGAGGATACCCGTAACCGTTTTATGATGAACGGATCATTGAAATACGCGTTTACCGACTGGTTAGATCTGGAAGTACGGGCCGGGGGAGACTTATACTCCACCAATAAGGAGCGTAGATCGTATGCGGGCGGATCACTGGCCAACCAGTTTGTGACCAGTAAGGAGTCTTTCACAGAAGTGAACTACACCGCCCTCCTGAAAGGGGTAAAAGACAAGGTGATCGGTAACTGGGGAGGTAACTTTACCGTGGGAGGTAACCTGATGGACAGAAACTGGAGCTTGCTGGGTTTGACTACTACCCTGGAGGTGCCTAACCTGTTCTCTCCAAGAAACTCCGCGGGTTCTCCCGGTGTTTCCAACGGGATAGAAAGAAAGAAAATCAATTCGGTGTTTGCTTCCGTGGGAGTGAATTACAACAGCTGGATTTACCTGGATGTGACTGCTCGGAACGACTGGTCTTCGGCCATGGTAGAAGCTAACCGCTCGTATTTCTACCCTTCTTACAGTTTGTCTTATGTACTTAGCGACCACCTCGCCGCTGCGGGTAGCGACCTGCCTTCCTGGTTCACTTATTCGAAGTTGCGGGCTTCTTACGCTACGGTAGGAAATGACCTGGCCCCCTATCAGTTGTACAACGGGTATAATGTAGATGCAGACCAGGTGGGGTCTACCGTTGCTTCGCGTGACCGCTTACTGAAAGATCCCAATGTGAGAAGTGAGCTGATCAAAAACCTGGAATTCGGGGCTGAACTGAAATTCCTGGAAAACCGCCTGTCACTGGACGTGTCCTGGTACAAATCCAACGCCACCCGCCAGCTGATTGATTTGCCGATGGACCCTATGAGTGGTTTTGAGCGGATGAAGATCAATGCCGGAAATATCCAGAACCAAGGTTTTGAGATCATGGCTACCGCCAATATCCTTACCAATCCTGATAAGCTGGGCTGGTCGATTATGGCTAACTTCTCTAAAAACGAGAACAAGATTATTGACATCGCGGCAGATCAGGGAGTGAATTCTTATAACCTGGGTACGTTTGATGACTTGTTTATCCGGGCTACTACTGACGGAATGTACGGGGATATTTACGGAACGAAATTCCTGAGAGTGAAAGATGAGAGCAGCCCGTATTTCGGACAGATTATCCTGAGCGCCGACGGTATCCCTCAGCGTGATCCTGAAATTACCAAACTGGGTAACCAGCAGGCAAAAGGACTGATCGGGGTAACGAATACCTTTAATTACAGGTCGTTTGCTTTACAGTTCCTCGTGGATGCCCGTATAGGCGGTGAGATTTTCTCCGGATCTAACGTGGGTATGCAGCGCTTCGGTGTGGCGGCGGTGACGGCGCCTAACGGGGAGCGTCCGGATGTGGTGGTAGACGGTGTAGTGGGTTCATCAGAAAGTGGATATACCACAAATACGAAGGCCATTACGCAGCAGCAATACTGGACGGCCGTAGGTACACTGGGTAACCTGGGTATCGGAGAGGCGAATATTTACGATGCTACCAACGTACGTTTGAGAAACGTAACATTAAGCTATTCTCTGCCTAAGAGAATGCTGGGAAATGTGTTCCAGAGTGCGCGAGCCAGCCTGGCCTGCAACAATGTATGGATGATTAAGAGCTATCTGCCCGGTGTAGATCCTGAGTCGGTTTTTGCTACGGGCTCCAATGCCGTAGGTTTTGAAAGCGGGGCTTACCCCACCATGAGATCTTACCTGGTTTCTTTGTCGTTTGGTTTTTAATTCATGTTTTTAATAGAAGAGAGAAAGATGAAAAATATTTTAAAGAAATTCCTGGCCCCTTCACTGCTTACGGTATTTTTTACCACGGCGTGTAGTGACTTTGATGAGATAAATACAGATCCGTATATGGCCAGTGAGAGCCAGATTCAGACCGAGTATCTGATCAACAACTCCATTTACGGAACCCAGCAAGATCCGCACATAGCGGAGCGGATTTTTGTACTCTACTGGAAAACGGCCGGTCGCCAGCAATTTGGCGGAGGTATTTCCACCGGAGGATACAATGACGGATGGTCAAGCGACTATTACGGCGCGGGATATATGGGCGGATGGCTGAACCATATCTATGCGGCCATAGAAGTAGCGGAAAAGCAGATTGAGGCTGGAACGGGAAAAACCTATACGCCCAATCAGCTACAGGTGGCCCGTATCTGGAGAGCCTACCTGCTGAGCGAACTTTGCGATAACTTCGGTCCTATTCCCCTGGACGGATACCAGGGCAAAAACCCTACTTTCAGTGATGTAAAAACGGTATACTATTACCTTTTGGATGAGTTGAAAGACGCGTCTTCCAAAATGGACCTGTCGGTTACCGGCAGCCTCGACAGCAAACTGGATAAAGCCTACGGTTTTGATTATGCCAAATGGCAGAAATACGCGAACTCCATGCGTCTGCGTCTGGCAATGCGTTTGTCTGAGGTAGATGCGGCCAAGGCCAAAGCTGAATTTGAGGCGGCGGCTTCTCTTCCGCTGATCACCAGCCTTGCCGAGACTTTCCAGATCCAGGAAGAAGGCGGATGGGCGCCCCTGACCGGGGTAATGACCCGTACCTGGAACCATTTCCAGATGCCGGCTACCATGAACAACGTTTACCAGGGCCTGGGCGGTATCAAAAGTGCGGACCAGGTGGGTGAAGAGATGCAGTCGAAAGTTAAACCTGCCAATTATGTGGGCCTGAGGCTCGACAAGCACTTTACCAAAATGACCAACGACCCTGCTGCCGGTTACTGGCTGGACGGCCTTCCCAATACCATTGATCCGAGAGCTTATAAGGCGTATATTATACCGGGCGACATAAGCAATCCCGACTTTAATACGTACGGCGGAGATCCGACCACTACGACCACCCGGAACTTGTTGGATGACAGCAGCCAGCCGGAAGTGACGCTTGACGGAAAATATGCATGGAATGCTCCTGTGATGGGTTCCTGGGGAGATAAAGGAGCCAAGAACCAGATCTACTCGTATCTTGGTACTACCGGTCGCCACGGACAGCAGTTCAGAGACGGTACCAGCCAGAGAGTCTTCTTCGGTCCGTGGGAAACGTATTTCCTGCTGGCAGAAGGTGCGGTGCGGGGCTGGGCCACGCCTGTGGGCGGACAAGCAGCCTATGAAGCAGGCATTGACCGGAGTTTTGAATATTGGGATGGCAAAACCCGTTCAGGTGTGAAGCCTTCTACGTTCCTGGCTGCTTACAAGGCATCAAGCGATTACAACCGCTTGGGTACATCGGTAAGCTGGAATCATGTGGAGGAGCCTCCGGCCAGCTATACCGTGAGCTACAAAGACGGATATACCGGTGTAGAGGGTACGGCTACTTTGATTTATCCTAAAAATGATCTGTACAAAAGCGGAAGTGTGAAAAACGACCACCTTACCAAGATCATTACCCAGAAGTTTATTGCCCAGAACCCGTGGTTACCGCTGGAAACCTGGAGCGATCACAGAAGACTGGGTCTGCCTTTCTTTGAGAATCCGGCCGTAGAGCAACCGTTGACTACCTTGCCCGCGCTGAATTCCTCCAATTACATGACCTCCAATGTGAAGTTCTTCCCACAGAGGTTGAAGTATCCTTCCAGTATCGGAGCGAGTAACGCGGCAGGATACGCGCAGGCGGTGTCAGGCCTTGGTGGTCCTGACGAAGTACTTACCCCGCTTTGGTGGGCGCAAAAGTAAGAAGCAGCCTCTTTTTATAACAGAGAAAGCGGGTTTAGCCCGTTTTCTCTGTTTAAATTTTACAGGGTAAGTGAACATTCGTAATATTGTATTCTAAAATTGTACTCTAAAGCGGTAAATACGTGAAGCAGAGGAATATTCAGCAAAGGTTAGATTGATGCAACATTCATTGAAGGAATTGACCAACAAGGAGTCTGCGGTAGAATCCAAGAAGATCAAGAATAAACGCAATATTCTTAAATACCTGTATTTTGAGGATAAAAAAAGCATTGCGGAGCTGTCTGAGGCTCTGTTTATCAGTATTCCTACCTTAACCGCTCACCTGGAAGAACTCCTGGAAGAAAAATGGCTGACGGGGGAAGAGGTGGATACCAAGAAGCAGGGCAGGAACCCTACCATCTATTCCCTGGATCCGCGGTACAAACATACCCTGGTGATTGATATCACCACCCGCTCCACAAAAGCGGTTATCCTGAATTTCAGAAACGAAATCGTATCCGAAAAGGTGTTTGAGCTCGGGCTCAGTAATGACCACTCCTTCCGAACCGAACTGCTGGAGGTGGTAGACCGCGCCATAGAGGGTTTCTCCGGAACAGGCGGGGAGATTGTAGCGGTGGGGTTGACTTTGCCCGGTCTGATCAATAAGCAAACGGGCCGGAACAAAACCTACCTGGGTCTGGACTCGGAGAACAGTTCTTTAAGCCAGGTAATTTCAGAGAAATGGGATATCCCCGCCTATATTCTGAACGATACGAAAGCTACGGTATTCGGTGAATCGCTTTTCGGTGTGGGGAGCGAACAGAATCATCTGCTTTCCATTAACGTGGACTGGGGCGTAGGTTTGGCGGTGGTGATTAACGGACAAATTTTCAATGGGGCGTCGGGTTTCGCAGGAGAGTTGGGCCATGTGCAGGTTAATCCTGACGGAGAACTGTGCCGGTGTGGGAAAGTGGGCTGCCTGGATACGGTGGCGTCTGCCTCGGCCCTTTTAACTAAAGTGAAAAGAGGGCTGGCCAACGGGGAGGTGACTTCCCTGGCCAGGTTTAAAGATACACCGGACCATATCACACTGGAAGACGTGATTGACGCCGCCTCCAAAGGTGACGGGTTCGCTATCGATATCCTCTACAATATAGGTATTGAGCTGGGTAAGGGTCTTTCGGTAGCAGTACACCTGTTTAATCCGCGTATTATTGTGATTGACGGGGTGTTGTCTAAGGCAGGAAACCTGATTGTGAACCCGGTGGAGTTTGCGATCAATAAGCATTGTCTTCCGGATTTCAAGGAAAACCTGACCATCAAGGTTACGGAAATCCGGGATTCGGCGAAATTATTGGGGATGAACGCATTTATTGCCAAAAGAATTTTTAGAAATGATTAACAGAAGAGATTTTATCCTGGGATCTGCCGCGGCGGTGGGAAGCCTGGCTTTCCGGCCTTTGCGTCGTCCAGATTTCCCGGTGGTAAGAACTCCTTTGGGTGAACGAAATTTTAGTGACGACGGGGTAGAGGCGGTGATCCGGAGGATAAAGGAGAAATGTGCAGACCCGGAGCTGGGCTGGCTTTTTGAAAATTGTTTTCCAAATACGCTTGACACTACGGTAGATTATTCCTTTTCGGAGGGGAAGCACGATACATTTGTGATTACCGGAGATATTGACGCGATGTGGCTGAGAGACAGTACGGCGCAGGTGTGGCCCTACCTCCCGCTTTGCAGGGAGTCGGAGAGTCTGAAAAATCTGCTGACCGGCGTGGTGAACCGGCAGGTACGCTGTATCAATTTTGACCCCTACGCCAATGCTTTTTATAAGTCGGATAAGGTAGGCGAATGGGCGGGAGACCATACGGAAATGAAGCCGGGGATTCATGAAAGAAAGTGGGAGATTGATTCCCTGTGTTACCCGGTCAGACTAAGTTATTATTTATGGAAGGAAACGGGCGATCGGGAGATATTTACGCCGGAATGGCTGGAGGCCGCCCGGAATATTTATACGACATTTAAGGAGCAGCAGCGATGGGACGGGCGCGGGCCTTACCGTTTCGGTCGAACCACCGCCTGGTCTACCGATACCGTTCCGGGTAACGGTTATGGGAATGTGACGAAGCCGAACGGGCTGATCCATTCGGTGTTCCGGCCTTCTGACGACGCTACTTTGTATCCCTTTCTGATACCTGCTAATTTTTTCGCGGTGGTTTCTTTGCGGCAGATGGCGGAAATTTTGTCGACGGTATACGGGGAGGGTGATCTGGCAGAGAAATGTGGGGAGTTGGCGCGGGCGGTGGAAGACGCCATTTACCGGTATGGGGTAGTCAAACACCCGAAATTTGGAGAAATTTTCGCGATGGAGGTAGACGGCTTCGGGAATGCCCTGTTTCAGGACGACGCCAATGTACCTAACTTGCTGGCGCTGCCCTATCTTGGCGCGGTGAAGGCAGACCATAAGATTTACAAACGGACCCGGAAATTTGTGCTAAGTGACAGTAACCCGTATTTTTTCCAGGGAAAGGACGGCGAAGGCATAGGGAGTCCGCATACATTAGTTAACCAGATCTGGCCAATTGGCGTAATTATGCGGGCCATGACCTCTGAAGATGAGCAGGAGATTCTGAACCAGTTACGCATATTAAAGCGTACTCACGCAGGAACCGGCTTTATGCACGAATCTTTTGATAAGGAGGATTCCGCCAAATTTACCCGGAAGTGGTTTGCCTGGGCCAATACACTTTTTGGAGAACTTATTCTGAAGATTGAGCGGGAACGGCCGCATTTGTTGAAAGCAACTTTGTGAGTTTCTCATAGGTCAGACCTAAATATCATTTTTCTTTTATTTTTTTGAACTAATGGGGTGGAATTATGGTTATAAGAATCCAGTGCTAGAGCGTGGGTAAAATATTTATAGGGGCAGGGCAGATTTAAAGAGCTGATGTTGAGGGGGGAAGTGATTTTGTATAATATTTTTATTTGTTTAGGGTTTGCGGGATAAATAAAAGCTGGTATCTTTGCAGTCCTTTCGAAAAGGGAGAGAGAAGGG
>CAYRGN010000068.1:0-10237 GCA_964423865.1 uncultured Lacihabitans sp. | reverse complement strand
ACCCAGATAGCCCAGTATTACATGACCCGATCTTATCAGACCGCCAACCTGGCCAGGGTATCTATCCTGAATTACCTGGGTGTGGTGTATGCGCTGCTGGCCGGGTATTTCCTGTTTGATGAAACGTATAATGTACTGAGCCTGACGGGGATAGTGGTGATCATCGGGGCGGTGTTATTGAATGTGTTTTTGGGGAAGAAGTGATGCGGAGTTTAAGTCTTGCTTCTTCCAACAAAAACATTTCCGACCGTTAACTAACTTTTCCGGTAGCTCTGTTTCCTTTATTCCGGAGAACTGTGTATATTCGTTCAGCTAAGTTCCGTATTATGGTCAGAATTTTAATTTTCCTGCTTCTTTCTACCCCGCTCATGGCCCAGACCGACAGCCTGCGCTATGATAAATGGATCGGGTGGGTAACCCCTTTAAGCATATATCATCGCTACCATTCCGCCATAGAAGTGGGCACCGAGTATAACCCGGGGAAACAACTCGCTTACACACTCAGTTACGGAATACAAGTACCTACCAAACGCAGTAATCTTTTTAATGATCAGAATCATCAATACATACGACTGGGCGTAAAAAAATATCTGGGCAGGAAACAGACCTCCGGCTATGTCATGGGAGAGCTCGGCCTGTTTCACATTGCGCATAACGGATCTACAGTATACTGGGGAGATAGACAGGCGGCAGAGGTCCGCTATGCCAAGGCAAGCTTTCATGACTTCCTGGTCAAGCAGGGAGTTATCTTCGGCAGCAAAATCAGGATCGGAGAACTACGGTTTGACTTTTTCTCCGGCGTGGGCCTCCGTCTCGGAAGCAGCCGGTACCGCTTACTCGAAATAACTGATCGTACGGAAAAATATCACTTCTCCGATTATAACTCCAATTACAGGGTAGACTATACTTCTTACCTGACGCAACCTAATGGATGGAAGAAGATCAAGGCCTCACCCTATGTCAGTTTTGGTTTCCGGTTCGGAATAGGTTTTAAAACGGCGCCCGTCCAATGAAGTTCCCCTGTTCAATATTCCTGCTGCTGAGCCTGATTTCGAATGTCGCTTTTGCACAAGCCGACACCCTGAAGTATGACCGATGGATCGCATGGATCACACCCACCAGCAGTATCCATGTCTACCACCCCGCCATAGAGGTCGGAGCAGAGTACAGCAGCGGAAACCAATGGGCGTATACCCTGAGTTATGGGATCAGAACCATGAAAAAATCGAATCTGCATTACGAAGACCAAAGCCATCAATATATCCGCATGGGTTTCAAAAACTATTTTGTGTCCAAATTCAACTCCGGCTACCTGATGCCTGAACTCGGACTCTTTCATATTGCCCATAAGGGTCCACACGGCAATATCATCTGGCAGGAGAATAACCAACCTAAACGTCAGGCCGATGCCCGTATTCATGACTTCTACATGAAAACCGGGGTGCTTCTCGGAAGGAAAATGAGGGCAGGGGAAGTACGGTTTGACATCTTTATCGGTGGTGGCGCCCGCTTTACTTTCCGGCACCACAAGCTACAGGATATCATGGAATACGACGAAAACTGGATGGGAAACGAGTCGCACGGATGGGAAATGCCCTTTGATTACATTACTATCAATACCCCCAAAGGATGGAAAGCGTATACTCCCATATATTACCTGAGCCTGGGGGTGCGCCTGGGTATAGGAATCAAACCCGTGAAGGTTCCTGTAGAAAAACAGATTGCTAGATTTTAAGGATTTCGCAGGCCCGGCGAGATGCGTCCTGCTCGGCTTTCTTCTTGTTCCACCCGTTACCGTGGCTGATGATTTCGGAGTCAATCAGCACCTGGGCCACAAACTCCCGACTGTGGTTTTTGCCTTTCTCTTCCACAATCACAAATTCCACCTTCTTGCCCTCGGCCTGGGCCCAGCTCAACACGGCTGACTTGTAATTGGTATTGTTGGAAATGACCTCGTCGAGGTTAAAGTGATTCGACAGCAGTTCGGTTACCACAAATTTCCGGGTGAATTTATAGCCCTTGTCGAGGTAAATGGCGCCGATAAGCGCTTCCATGGCGTCACCCAGTAAAGAGGTGCGGTGGTAATTCCGGGTACCGTCTGATTCAATCAGGTTTTCAAGGCCTAACTTCCGGCCCACATTATTCAGTGACTCCCGGTTCACAATCCGGGATCGGATTTCCGTCAGGAAACCCTCATTTTTGAAAGGATATTTTTTGAAGAGGTATTCGCCCACAATCAGGCCCAGCACGGCGTCTCCTAAAAATTCAAGACGCTCATTGGATTCCCTGAAACCTTTAAAAGAGCTTTCTTTCGATGCCGAAGTATGCCGGAAAGCCAGCTGATAGATAAGGGGGTTCGAGGGTTTTGAACCCACAATAAGCTCAATGGCCCTGTTAAAGTCTTTGAATTTATCATCCCTTCCAAAAAACCTCCCTATATTCATTCAATGCAACTTCCTGAAAATTAATGTAGCGTTATGACCGCCAAAACCGAAACAATTACTCAAGGCCACCTCTATCTTACGGCTTTTGGCCACATTGGGGGTCAAATCAATCCGGGGATCAATGGCTTCGTCAATATTAAAAAGGTTGATGGTCGGAGGGACTACCTGGTGCTGTATGGCCAGCACAGACGCCACCGACTCCACCGCTCCGGCCCCACCAAGAAGGTGGCCCGTCATAGATTTTGTAGAACTGATAGACAGCTTATAAGTGTCTTCTCCGAACAATTGCTCAATGGCTTTGATTTCCTGAGGATCGCCCAGGGGCGTAGAAGTACCGTGGGTATTGATATAATCTACTTCTCCGGTAGAAATGCCCGCGTCATCCAGCGCATCTTTCATGGAAAGATATGCCCCGTACCCGTCCGGATGCGGAGCCGTGATATGGTACGCGTCTGAAGAAAACCCGCCTCCGATCAGCTCACAATAGATTTTAGCCCCTCGGGCTTTGGCATGCTCATATTCCTCCAGGATCAACGCAGCGCCGCCCTCTCCCAGCACAAAGCCGTCGCGGTCGCGGTCGTAGGGCCGGGAGGCCGTCTTGGGATCATCGTTTCGCTCCGAAAGCGCTTTGAGTCCGTTAAACCCGCCTATGCCCGACTGGGTATTGGAGGCTTCCGAACCCCCGGTAACGCAAGCCGTAATTCTGCCCAGGCGAATGTAATTGAAAGCATCAATGATGGCGTTGTTCGCCGAAGAACAGGCCGAAACCGTCACGTAATTGGGTCCTCTGAACTCATGACGGATGGAAATCTGGCCAGACACCCCGTCTGCAATCATCTTAGGAATAAAAAAAGGATTGAAGCGCGGTACGCCGTTCCCCTGGATATAGTTGGTCATTTCATCTTCGAAGGTTTTTAGCCCCCCGATACCTGAACCCCAGATCACCCCTACCTTATTCTTGTCGACATTTTCTTCGGTTAGCCCGGAATCCGCAATGGCCTGATCGGCCACCACTACTCCGAACTGGGTGAATAAATCCATTTTCCGAGCATCCTGCCGGGGAATAAAATCGTTAACTTCAAAATTTTTAACTTCACAGGCAAAACGGGTCTTAAAATGCGTGGCATCAAAACGGGTAATATAATCACACCCGCTGACACCGTTGGAAAGACCCTTCCAGAATTCCTCCACCGTATTGCCTATTGGCGTTAACGCTCCTAAACCGGTAACAACTACTCTTCTAAATGACATATTCTAAAAAATTAAAAGTTCAATACCCCAATCTCCAATGCCTAAACATTTTCCAAATAGAATATTGAACTCCGTCTCAGCGAAATAATTATTTCGAATGTTCTTCTAAATAACTAATGGCCTGCCCGACTGTTTGGATATTTTCAGCTTGATCGTCAGGAATAGAAACATTAAATTCTTTTTCGAACTCCATAATCAATTCTACTGTGTCCAGGGAATCTGCTCCCAAATCGTTTGTGAAAGACGCTTCTGTGGTAACTTCAGCCTCATCTACTCCTAATTTCTCAACGATAATTTTCTTAACTTTTGATGCAACGTCAGACATTTGAAAATGTATTTTGGTTAAAAACGGTACAAAGAAAAATAATTAACTTGAACCAACAAAATGATTAAGTGTTTTTCCAGTTTAAAGATAGAATGCATATTTGTATTTTCAAAATAGAATCAAAAAGAAATAATGCAATTATTCCTGGATAAGTTACAAAAATACAGTTCTGACCATTTCTTTCTTATGGCAGGACCCTGCGCTATTGAAGGGCGTGAGATCGCGCTGCGCATCGGCGAAAAAATAGACAAAATATGCCGGGAGCTTGAAATTCCCTATATTTTCAAAGGCAGCTACCGCAAAGCCAACCGAACCAAGGCCAATAGTTTTACGGGTATTGGCGATGAGAAGGCGCTGCGCATTCTGAAAGAGGTAAGCGAAACTTTTGGAGTGCCGGTAGTTACCGATATTCATGAGTCTACAGAGGCGGCCATGGCCGCGGAATATGTGGATGTGTTGCAGATTCCGGCTTTTCTGTGCCGGCAAACAGAGCTGCTTGAGGCCGCGGCGCGCACGGGCCGGGCCGTCAATATCAAGAAAGGGCAGTTTCTCTCCGGCGCCTCTATGGGCTTTGCGGTAGAGAAGATCCAGGCCACCAACCCTGATGCTCCCGTACTGCTGACCGACCGCGGCAACAGCTTCGGCTATTCCGATCTGGTAGTAGATTACCGCAACCTGGTGGAAA
Organism: uncultured Lacihabitans sp.; assembly: GCA_964423865.1. GTDB lineage: Bacteria > Bacteroidota > Bacteroidia > Cytophagales > Spirosomataceae > Leadbetterella. Next base: position 5,532 of record CAYRGN010000068.1, on the reverse strand, counting down.
TGGCGCGCTTTGGTGTACCCGTTATCATGGATTGTACTCACTCTCTTCAAAAGCCTAACCAAACCTCCGGCGTGACGGGCGGAGACCCCACCATGATTGCCACCATTGCCAAAGCAGCTATCGCCGTGGGCGCAGACGGTCTTTTCATCGAAACCCACCCTGATCCGGCCAATGCCAAATCAGACGGGGCCAACATGCTGCACCTGGATAACCTGGAGGCCTTACTGAAAGACCTGGTGAAGATACGGCAAGCCGTGCAGTAAGGATCCTTTTTCTTCTTTGTTAGGAATAAAACCCCTATTTTTGCAGATTGTTTCGGTTCCAATGAAGAAAAAAATTGCCCTGCTGGGCTCTACGGGTTCTATCGGCACCCAGGCGCTGGAGGTCATCGCCGCCCATCCCGACCGCTTTGAAGTAGAGGTATTGACAGCTCAAAGAAATGCTGACCTTTTAATCAGTCAGGCAGTGCAGTTCCGCCCCAACGTGGTGGTCATCGGCGAAGAAAGCCTGTACAACAAGGTGCATTCGGCCCTGGATCCCCTGGACATCAAAGTATATTGCGGACAAAACGCGCTGAACGGTGTAGTAGAAAACGAAAACATTCACGTGGTACTGACCGCACTGGTGGGCTACTGCGGACTGCTGCCCACCATTCACGCCATTAAAGCCGGGAAAACCATTGCCCTGGCCAATAAGGAAACCCTGGTAGTGGCCGGAGATATCATCACCGCGCTTGCCGTAAAACATAAGGTAGATATCCTCCCCGTTGATTCAGAGCATTCCGCTATCTTTCAATGCCTCACAGGAGAATACTACAACCCCATTGAAAAGATCATTCTTACGGCCTCCGGAGGCCCGTTCAGAGGAAAAGATACCGGCTTTCTGAAAACCGTCACCAAGGAGCAGGCCCTGAAACACCCCAACTGGGAAATGGGCGCAAAGATCACCATCGACTCTGCCAGCCTGATGAATAAAGGACTGGAAGTCATTGAAGCCAAATGGCTGTTCGATCTGAAACCGGAACAAATCGATGTGGTGATTCACCCCCAAAGCATTATCCACTCTATGGTGCAGTTTGAAGACGGGAGCATCAAAGCCCAAATGGGCCTGCCCGATATGAAACTGCCTATTCAGTATGCCCTGGGGTTCCCTCAAAGACTTAAAAATGATTTTGAGCGTTTTGATTTTGTACGCTACCCCAATCTTACGTTTGAAAAACCAGACCTTAACACCTTCCGAAACCTGGCCATGGCTTACCATGCCCTGGAGAAAGGAGGAAACATGCCCTGCATACTGAACGCCGCCAATGAAATTGCCGTAGAGGCTTTCCTCCGTGACCGTATCCGTTTCCCGGGCATGTCTGACCTGATTGAATATTGTCTGGAAAAGATTTCCTTTGTAGAAAAACCAGACCTGGAAAGTTATATCGAAACCGATCGCGAAACAAGAAGGGTAGCCCTTGAAAAAATAGTATGAATAGCTATGAGCAATGAGCTATGAGCTATGAGCAGTGAGAGGTGAATCTGCCAAAGCTGATAGCTTAAAGCTGATAGCTCAAAGCTGATTAATATGAAAACATTTCACGTCATATACGAAGACAACCACCTGATCATTGTCAACAAAGCCGCAGGTATTTTAGTACACGGTGACAGTACAGGAGATAAAACCCTGGAAGATTTTGTAAAGGAATATATCCGGGAGAAATACAACAAGCCAGGAGAGGCCTTCCTGGGTACCGTACACCGGCTTGACCGGCCTGTAAGCGGTGTGGTGATATTTGCCCGTACTTCAAAAGCCCTGACACGCATGAATGAACTGTTTAAGAAACGGCAGATTCAAAAAACGTATTGGGCCATTACCCAGAAAAAGCCGGAAAAGAAATCGGGCCGCCTGACGCATTGGCTGAGAAAAGACCCCGTTGCCAATAAAACGGAAGCTTTTGATTACGAAGTAGAAGGGGCGCAAAAGGCAGACTTGGATTATCGATACCTCGGCACTTTAAACAAACATCATTTAATAGAGGTTACGCCCATTACGGGCCGCCCGCATCAGATCCGCGTGCAGCTTGCCTCTATGGGTACGCCCATCAAAGGCGATGTAAAGTACGGCGCACCAAGGGGCAATGCCGATGGCTCCATCTTTCTGCATGCCCGCCGGGTGTATTTTATTCATCCGGTAAAGAAGGAACCCTTAATATGCAAAGCTGCCGTACCGCCCAATGCCTTCTGGGAAGAGTTTCTGGAGTTGGATAAGGAAGAATACAAAGATGATACCCTTGGATTTATCCACGGGTAAACCATGCTGTCACGGTGTCTTCCGTTTCAAATCCAGATCCTGGAAGTCGAAGCTGAAGTCGGTCAGGGGAGAAATAGCGTTAAACGCTGCTCCCGATTGCAGGTTGGTATACACCAGAATGGCCAAGCCCGCCGCCGTAAACGCCTTAGAGTTAGATGCAATACCGAAAAGCGTATGTTCGTTAACCGATTGACCGGTGTTCAATGAACGAACACCGTAGCCTTTGGCATGCACAATTTGCTGGTCTTTGATCACACACACAGCAATGCCCGGTACATCAAACGTTTGAGGGTACGGTTGACCAAAGCGTCAATGGCGGCGGTATTTAACTGGGCCTGTACCGGAAAAAACGCAAAAAATACACATAGAATACCGAAAATTCTCTTCATAAGCATTTCTTTTGAGTCTAAATGTATAAAAACAATGTTACATACCAAGCCCTTTAAGAGGATCAACGAATACTTTCAGTGTTATTCCGAATATCTACTGTAATAAATATCTACTGTATCCTTAGAAACCGCATAGTCCCCTGAAATAAAGTTTGATGTATACATAAGTGTATTTCGCTCTCCAAAGTTATCCATTTGTGTCATTCTGACTGAAACTTTCCCTCCTCCCGAAGAATTTGTCCCATACTTAATAACCGTATTATTCCGTTGCTTCTTCCTGTTTCTATCAGCCAAAACATCTACAAGCTTTTCAACTACCCGGTCTCCCTTTTTCATTATTATCTCGTTATTCCCGTTTTGAACATAAAGAACAATCCTGTTGGTAGAATCAAAATAGACGGCTTGTCCACCGCTTGTTTTATAATACTCTGCTTTATATATTCCACTAAATGAAGAAGAAAACCCGTCAAAATTCCCAACGAAAATTTTATCACATCCAACTATATGAAAACCTATAAAACAAATTAAAAATATTTTCTTCATGGCCTCATTCCATAAGTTATATTTAACGCATAATCATACTCTTCTGTTCCGCCGATTGGCGTAAAATTGTTAAAAGCATACCAGGCATTTTGAGATGAATTACTCCACCCCCAGTTAAGGTGTAAATACGCATATCCCCAACCATAACAATACGGTTCTCCCCCACCCTCATTTGGCTGATATAGATTAATCTCCCTTAAACCGTCTATCACCCAAATATGCCAGTCATCTGAAAATAAAGCAGTAGTTCCATCCATAATGACTGGATGCCCGCTTTTTAAGTTCGTATTCATTACCGACATATTGCTCAAATAGCCTCCGCGAGTCCCACTATTTGAATATCCCGCGTTTGAAAAAGCCTGCTTTATATCATTCCTCCAGGTGAGGGTCTCACACTCCCCTACAAATCCGTAGATCGATCCCGCCTTGGTTCCCGCTGCTTGAATAAGCACCGCTATTTGTTGCTCTCTCAAGGGTGCTGAAGCAAAACCTGTGCAGGAATAAGAAGATGATAAAGTGGCATCCAAAGGAAAATCATACCATCCGTAGGAGTAAAAGTCGGGTTTTTGATAATAATTCCAAACCTGTGCTATGGCCACGGGCCCACAACCCGCAGGAGCTTTATCGCAATAGTAAGTCTGATAGCACGCAGATTCCCCCGGGGCATAGAAGTTATAGGGATGTTTCTGATTCCAGTGTGTGTATAGAAATGGACCCCATGTATTATCTGTATCCGACGGGCACTCTGTAGGGTCTCCAGGAAGTATATTTTTTAATTTTCCTCTTTCCCCCATCTCAAATATTTGTTCCCCTTTCCACATTAATTCCGTAATCGTACTTCTCTCATCCTTATACTTCACCCGCTCATATACTGTCTTGATATAATCTACCCAGATTTTTTGTCCAGGATTAAGGCTATCAGGATGCAGGCCTCCCCCATCATCTCCATAAGCGAGAATCGGGATAAAGCGCTTATCCCCGGAAACTACTACAAACCCATCACCCCTGGAATTTGGAGAGTTTTTGTTTTTCAGGTTTACAAAACATCTCCCTCCAAATCTTTAATAGTATAAACAGATAAAATCTCTTTGTCATCAGAACTTTTATCAGTAGTTCTTAATTTTGATAATGTCCCCTTAGAAGAAAAGAAATTTAAAGCTAACATCCTGACCTCTTCCTCATTAGCACCCATTTCTTTTGCTATGCTACTGCTTACATTTTCCTGCTTATCTAACTTTAAATCAGCACATCGGAGGGTTAAAGCAGCAATTGACAGTACTAGTATTACCGCTTTAAGAAAGGGGAAAATTTTGTGTTTCATAGTTCGATGTTTTTAGTTGGTAAATCTAAAGTATATCTGATACCGGCAACTTCCAAATTTTACTGCGAATATTTATTTAACGGTACCTCGCCACAAAACAAAAAAGCACCCCTTGCGAGGTGCTTTTCCTTATATAATCCTTAAATGATTACTCGATAATTTCGGTTACCTGTCCGGCACCTACTGTACGGCCACCTTCACGGATCGCGAAACGAAGACCTTTGTCCATCGCAATAGCGTTGATCAGGTGTACTTCAATGGTGATGTTATCACCAGGCATTACCATCTCTACGTTTTCAGGAAGGAAGATCTCTCCGGTCACGTCAGTGGTTCTGAAGTAGAACTGAGGACGGTACTTGTTAAAGAATGGCGTGTGACGACCACCTTCTTCTTTCGACAGAACGTAAACTTCTGCTTTGAATTTGGTGTGTGGTTTCACAGAACCTGGCTTACAGATTACCATACCCCGACGGATCTGATCTTTGTCAACCCCTCTCAGCAGCAGACCTACGTTATCACCGGCCTCACCTCTGTCAAGAATTTTACGGAACATTTCCACACCGGTTACGGTAGACTTCAGTCCTTCTGCACCCATACCCAGGATATCTACAGGATCTCCTGAGTTGATAATACCGGTTTCAATACGACCGGTAGCTACAGTACCACGACCAGTGATCGAGAATACGTCTTCTACAGGCATCAGGAACGGCTTATCTGTAGCTCTTGCAGGAAGTGGAATCCAGTTATCTACGGCATCCATCAACTCTTCAATTTTAGCCACCCACTCAGGCTCGCCGTTAAGACCACCCAGTGCAGAACCCTGAATTACAGGAATGTTATCACCGTCGAATTTGTAGAAAGAAAGCAGTTCTCTGATTTCCATTTCCACCAGCTCAAGAAGCTCGGGATCATCTACAAGGTCAACTTTGTTCATAAATACAACCAGCTGAGGTACACCTACCTGACGGGCAAGAAGGATGTGCT
>CAYRGN010000067.1:0-10788 GCA_964423865.1 uncultured Lacihabitans sp. | reverse complement strand
CCCGGCTGACTGCTGATAGCTGAAGGCTGAAAGCAAAAATTTTATACACATGAAATAGCAGTTAGATGTTAGACATTAGAAGCCTGAAGGAAGTATACGAAAAAATATGCGGGGAAATCTGGTTCTATAGCAGAGACGAGGGGAGGGAAATTGCTTTTCTTCTCTTGCAGAAGCTGTGGGGCATTACCCGCACCGACCTGCTGGTGGCACAAACCGAGCGGGACCCGGCTTCCCTTTCCCTGTATATAGAACGGATCAACCAGGGGGAGCCTATCCAGTATATCCTGGGGGAAGCCTGGTTTATGAACCGGCGTTTTGAGGTGAACCCTTCGGTACTCATTCCCCGCCCGGAGACCGAAGAGATGGTCAACCGGGTTTCTTCTCTAACTCCCACCACCGTACTTGACCTGGGCACAGGGTGTGGGTGTATTTCCGTGACGCTGGCGCTGGAGATTCCGCGGGCGCGGGTGTACGCCATCGATATCTCCGAACATGCCCTTGCTACGGCCGAAAAAAACGCCCGGACGCATGGGGTGGAAGTCTCTTTCGCCCACACAAGCATGCTGCATTTTAAAAACCCTTTTGACACCCCGGTCTTTGACCTGATCATCAGCAATCCGCCCTATGTGAAGGAAAACGAAAAGTCCGAAATGCGCAGGAATGTGCTGGACTTTGAGCCCCACCTCGCACTTTTCGTACCGGATCAGGACCCCCTGGTATTTTACCGGCATATCGCGGATACAGGACTGATCTACCTGGCGCCGGGAGGCTCCATCTGGGTAGAAATCAACAGCTACCTGGGTACCGAAACCGCCACCATTTTCCGGGATGCCGGTTACGGGCGGGTAACCCTGCTGAAAGACTTTTTCGGGAAAGAACGCTTCCTGGAAATAAAAAGATAATACCTATGGAAAGAAAAGAATATCTTCATCGTAAAATCAGTGAAATTCACGCAGAGATCGGTAAGGCGGTGATCGGACAGGAACACCTGGTCAACCGCCTGCTGATCGGTCTTTTTACCGATGGCCATATTCTACTGGAAGGCGTACCCGGACTGGCCAAAACCAAGACGATCAACTCCCTGGCCCAGGTACTTGACCTAGGCTTTCAACGGATACAGTTCACCCCCGACCTCCTGCCGTCTGACCTGGTAGGCACCATGATTTATAACCAGAAATCCGGAGATTTTGAAGTCAAAAAAGGCCCTATTTTTTCTAACCTGATCCTGGCGGATGAGGTCAACCGCGCGCCGGCCAAGGTGCAGTCGGCCCTACTGGAAGCCATGGCAGAGGGACAGATCACCATAGGCGAAGAATCGTTCCGCCTCGATACCCCTTTCCTGGTGCTGGCCACCCAAAACCCGGTGGAACAGGAAGGCACCTACCCCCTGCCCGAAGCGCAGGTAGACCGGTTTATGATGAAAGTGTATGTAGACTACCTCGACAAACGCTCGGAGCTGGAAATGATTCAGCGGGTATCCGGTTACGACTTCAATCCCAAAATTCATCATGTACTGAACAAAAGGGAGATTGAAGAGATCAAACGGCATATCCACGCCGTCACCATTTCAGAAAGCCTGGAAAAATATATCGTGGAACTGGTGTTTGCCACCCGAAACCCGGAAGAATACGGGTTGAAAGACGAAGCCCGCTACATTCTTTTCGGGGTGTCGCCCCGGGCGGGCATTTCCCTCTACAAAGCTGTGAAAGCCCATGCGTTTTTCAATCACCGCGATTATGTACTTCCTGAAGATGTAAAAGCCCTGGTGAGCGATGTTTTCAATCACCGTATTATCCTGAATTATGAAGCCGAAGCTGACGGGATTACCACACGGCAGATTGTCGCCTCCGTGCTGCAGAAAGTGGCGATCGGCGGGTAGGGTGTTTATTCAGATGCGATGAGCTCGTGCCCTTCGACAAGCTCAGGGTGACAATAGTTACGCATTGGGTGCTACTGTCACCACGAGCTGTCGAAGGGCACGCACTTTTATTCCACCTCTATTTTCAATCTTTCCCCCACTCCCATCCCCACATTTAATCCTCCAGTAAATTCCCCAGCAGCGTAAACCGCAAAAAAAGCGAGATGAGGAAGAAAAGAATGGCCCAGTTCAGATACTGGTAATAATAATCGGTTCTCTCGTACACGCGGGAATTTTCCGCCAGGCTTTTTTCCAGGCGGTCAATCTGTTCAAAAATGCCGCTCAGGGCGGTATTGTCGGTGGCCCGGAAGAAACGGCCATCCGGCCCTCCGGCCAGCATACTCAGGGTTTTTTCGTCTACCACTTCCCTGCCTCCGGGCTGGCCTATAGCAATGGTATACACCCGTACGCCAAAAGACCTGGCCAGTTCCAGGGCAGTTTCGGGCGGGATAGCCCCGGCGGTATTGTCGCCGTCGCTGATGATAATGGCCACTTTTGATTTCCCCGACACGTCACGCAGTTTATTGACACAGGAAGCCAGGGCCATGCCGATGGCAGTTCCCGAAGTTCGGATCAACCCGGTTTCCAGCCTGCCCAGGTATTCTTTTAGTGAACTGTAATCTGTAGTTAAAGGACTCAACGTCACGGTTTCTCCCGCGAAAGCCACCAGGGCTATTCGGTCGTTTATCCTGCCTTCTATAAAACTGAGGCCTATATTCTTGGCCGCTTCCAGTCGGTTAGGCTGGAGGTCATCGGCCAGCATAGAGTCGGAAATATCCACGGCTATGGCAATATCAACCCCTTCGGTAAAATTCTCCGAACCCGAACCGGCAAGTTGTGGACGGGCCAGGGCCAGCACCAGGCAAAATACGCCCAGCATAAAAAAAAACGGAACCAGGAACCTGAATTTCACCAAAAGGCCCCGGACATTTTCTTCTACCGAAAGCAAGAGCACCTGCTTGCGCTGGGAGGTAAAAACCCATTTCAGAAAGAAGAAAAAAGGGATAAGCCCGAGCAGCCACAAGAGGTAGCCGTTGGCCCAATAAAAAGACAACAGGGTTTCAGGATAGAACCATTGAAGTGAAAACCAGTTCATTTACTCCGATAAAAATCGACGGCTTCGCGAACACTTCCGTGTTCTTGCAGCAGGGCCTGGGCCGTAGTGTGATCTGTACCCGTCTCGTTCATGATCATGCGGATACCGCGCTCTACCAGTTTTTCATTGCTGAGCTGCATGTCTACCATCTTATTGCCTCTAACCTTACCCAAACGGATCATCAGGGAGGTAGAGATCATATTCAGCACCAGCTTTTGCGCCGTACCCGATTTCATACGGGTAGACCCGGTCACATATTCCGGTCCTACCACCACCTCCACCGGAAACTGGGCCTCGGCCGCTACGGGACTTCCCGCGTTACACACCACGCAGCCGGTGAGCAGTCCGTTGGCATTGGCCGCCTTTAATCCACCAATCACGTAAGGCGTGCGGCCTGATGCCGCAATGCCCACGACCGTGTCGTTCGGCCCGGGACCATACGCTTCCATGTCTTTCCAGGCCTGTTCCGGGTCATCTTCGGCGTTTTCCACCGCTTTGCGGATGGCGGAATCGCCCCCGGCGATCAGGCCAATGACCAGGTCAAACGGTACGCCATACGTGGGCGGACACTCGGAAGCGTCTACAATACCCAGGCGACCGCTCGTGCCGGCTCCGATGTAAAATAGTCGCCCGCCCCGTTTCATTCTTTCTACCGCCCGGTTCACCAGGTTTTCAATCTGGGGGATGGCCTTTTCTACGGCCAAAGGTACGGTTTTGTCTTCCGAATTGATACCCTCCAGTATTTCCCGGACCGATTTTTTTTCCAGGTCGTTATGTCGCGACGAGGCTTCTGTAGAAAGTCCTTTAAGATCTATCCCGCTCATTGAAAACTTTCACTATAGTATTGATAAAACAAAGGAATGGTTTCAATTCCTTTCATAAAATTAAACACCCCATAATGCTCATTGGGCGAATGAAGCGCGTCAGAATCCAGGCCAAAGCCCAGTAAAATAGACTTTAGTCCCAATTCTTTTTCAAACAGCGCCACAATGGGAATACTCCCTCCGCCGCGGGTAGGTACCGGCGTTTTGCCAAACGCTTTTTCCATAGCTTTGAACGCAGCGGCATACCCCGCCGAGTCTGTCGGAGTCACATAGGGCTGCCCGCCATGGTGAGGTTTTACCTTCACTTTCACGGTAGACGGCGCGATGGCCTTAAAATGGACCATAAACAGGTCGGATATCTCGTTCCAGTCCTGGTCAGGCACCAGCCGCATCGATATTTTGGCGAAGGCTTTGGACGGGAGAACGGTTTTAGATCCTTCTCCTGTATACCCGCCCCAGATACCGTTCACGTCCAATGTGGGGCGTATCGATGCCCGCTCGCGGGTAGTGTAGCCTTTCTCTCCGCTTACTTCCGCGATGCCCAGATCTTCTTTGTACGCTTCCAGGTCAAAAGGCGCCGCTTCCAGGGCATCCCGTTCTTCCACGCTCAGTTCTTTTACCTTATCGTAAAACCCTTTCACGGTTACTTTACCGTTTTCATCGTGCAGGGAAGCAATCATTTGCGTCAGCACATTCACGGGGTTAGCTACCGCCCCCCCGTATACGCCGGAATGAAGATCACGGTTCGGGCCCTCTACTTCTACTTCCATATAGGCCAGTCCGCGAAGTCCCGTTTCTACCGAAGGAATATCATTTCCGATGATAGAAGTATCGGAAATAAGGATGATATCTGCTTTCAGTTTTTCTTTGTTTTCCTTGACGAATTCACCCAGGTGTTCTGAACCTACCTCTTCCTCCCCTTCAAACATGATTTTTACATTGCAAGTGAGCGCATTGTGCTTCAGCATGGCTTCAATGGCTTTTACATGCATGTAAATTTGCCCTTTGTCGTCACAGGCCCCCCGGGCGAAGATGGCCCCTTCCGGGTGTACGGCCGTGGTTTTAATGACCGGCTCAAAGGGAGCGCTGTTCCACAACTCCAGAGGATCGGCCGGTTGCACATCGTAATGGCCATAGACCAGCACGGTGGGCAGGGAGGGGTCTACCGTCTTTTCGGAAAGGACGATGGGGTGGCCGGCGGTAGGACAAATTTCGGCACTGTCCATACCCGCGTCCAGGAGTTTTCCCTGAATATATTCTGCCGCCTTCTGCATATCGCCCTGGTGGCGTGAGTCGGCGCTGACAGACGGAATCCTCAAAAAATCAAAGAGTTCGTCCAGGTAACGTTGCTTATTCGACCGGATGTATTCGTTCATGTAATTATAAATTTAATCTGTACAATTTGAGCTGCGAGCTGCGAGCTGCGAGCTTTGAGCTTTGAGCTTTGAGCTTTGAGCGGGCCACGTCAGCGGCGCGCTACGCTTGAACCTCACCATTCACGGCAGGTCAAAACGGCGGATATTGTTCCGGTTTCGCTTCGCTCATCAGGGCATATACCGCCTCAAATACCGTTTCGGTATTGGGTTTGGAGTAATAATCCCCGTCGTTTCCGTAAGCGGGCCGGTGGGCCTGGGCACTTACTGCCAGGGGCTTGGAGTCAAGGTAATGATACGCATCCTGTTCATCCAGTACCTGCTGCATCATGAAAGCGGTGCCTCCGCCCGGCATATCTTCATCGGCAAAAACCACCCGTCCGGTTTTTTTGATAGAGTTCAGAATCATACCGTGAATATCGAAAGGCAGGAGGGTCTGCACGTCAATCACTTCGGTACTGATACCAAACAAGGCCAGCTGTTCCGCCGCTTTTTCCACGATGCGGCACATGGAACCGTACGTAACCACGGTTACATCGCTCCCTTCCCGGATGATTTCAGGTACACCTAGTGGCTCACAGACTTCTGCCAGGTTCACGGGCATTTTTTCTTTCACCCGGTAGCTGTTCAGGCTTTCAATGATAAGGGCCGGATCATCGCCTTTCATAAGGGTATTGTAAAAACCGGCTGTTTTCACGTAGTTTCTTGGCACCACCACGTGCATCCCTCTCAGGGAACCGAGCATCACGGCAATGGGTGAACCGGAATGCCAGATTCCTTCCAGGCGGTGTCCGCGGGTTCTGACAATCAGGGGCGCCCGTTGTTTCCCTACGGTTCTGTACCGCAGAGAAGCGAGGTCGTCAGTCAATGTAGCCAGGGCATAATAAATATAATCAAAATACTGGATTTCCACAATAGGCCGGAGCCCTCTCATGGCCGCCCCTATGCCTTGGCCGATAATGGTGGTTTCCCGAATACCGGTATCGGTAATTCTCCATTCCCCGTATTTTTCCTGGAGGCCGGCAAACCCCTGGTTGACGTCTCCTATTTTACCCATATCTTCTCCGATGGCAAACACCCGCGGGTCGGAGGCGAAGAGGCTGTCGAAATAGGTATTGATAATGGTTCTTCCGTCTACCGTTTCACTATTATCGGCATACACCGGGTCTACCCGCTGAACCAGGAGAGGGGAATAAGGGGTTTCGGAATAGAGGTGCGTACTGAACTTTTCCCGGTTCACCTTCTCCAGCTCTTCCAGGATAGACTTCGCCTGATCCCGCCCCGATTTCGTGGCCCGTATGAACATTTTCAGGGCGGCAATCCCTTCTTTGCGCGTGGCCAATGCCCCCGGAGCCAGCTTTTTGCGTATTTTATCAAGGATTTCAGGCGACCCGCTGACACCGTCCGCGTGCTTTTCCACCACTTCCGTTACCCGGCCGTTATGCGTGTCAATCTCTTTCCTGTACGCGTCCCAGGCTTTTTTTCTTTCTTTTTTTACGAACTCTTCCGCATCTTTTTCTATGCAAACCACTTCTTCTTCCGATGCGATTTCGTTTTCCAGGATCCACTCCCTGAAACGGGGATTACAGTCAAAATCAAGCTCCCATTGCAGACGTTCCGCCGATTTATAGCGTTCATGAGATCCCGATGCGGAGTGGCCCAGCTGCTGGGTAATTTCTTCTACATGTACCAATACAGGAATATGCTCTTCCCGGGCCAGTTTTTCGGCTTTCCGGTAAGCCCGGATCAACCCGGGGTAATCCCAGCCTTTCACGGTAATGATGCGAAGACCGTTGGTGCCGGGTTCTTTTTCGAAGCCCTTTAGCGCCTTGGAAATACTTTCTTTTACGGTCTGGTACGCGAGCGGCACGGAGATTCCGTAGCCGTCGTCCCACACAGATATCACGAGGGGTACCTGGAGTACACCGGCGGCATTGACGGTTTCCAGGAACATTCCCTGGGAAGTGGAGGCGTCACCGATGGTGGCATAGCACACTTCGTTCCCGTGTTCGGAGAAAAGATTTTCTCCCTGAAGTTCCGGCACATTCCGGTAGAGTTTGGAGGCGTAAGCAATACCGAGGGAGCGGGGAATCTGACCGGCGGTGGAGCTGACGTCCATCACACTGTTTTTCATTTTTTTCAGCTCCAGCCAGTCTCCATTTTCGTCTATCCAATGGTTTCCAAAGTGGCCGTTCATGGCTCTTCCTCCCGAATTTATATCATGATCAAGGTGAGCATGCGCATACATCTGGGCAAAAAACTGCTGCCAGGTAAGTCCGCCAATCGCTACCTGCAGGGTCTGGTCGCGGTAGTATCCCGACCGGTAATCTCCTGCTTTAAACACTTTGGCGAGGGCCAGCTGAGCCAGCTCTTTCCCATCGCCGAAAATTCCGAACTTCGCCCTACCCATGAATACATCTTTCCGTCCGGTTACGCTGGTCACCCTGCTTTCGCAGGCCAGTCGGTAATCGTTGAGTATTTCCTCCGCAGTGAGACCAATATCTCGGAAAGTAGTGTTTTCAATTAGTATTTCACTCATAAGGTCTTCTTAATTAATACGTGCATACTCAAGGTGCATGCCGTAAAATGATCAGGTTTCGTACGGTAAAGTTAACCTATTTTTTTTAAACTTTACTTGTTTAAAAGGTATGTTAATGCGGTGTTAAAAATTTTTATACCTCAAAAAAGTCCATTTAATTTGTATTGTCATTAACAAAAACGACTTAGGCAATCTAAAATCAATTAACGATGAGAAAATTTATTTTTACCCTTGCGGGTATACTTTTTTTTGCGGTGGCTTCACACGCGCAGGGAAAACTGAAGTTTAACAAAATGGTGCATGACTTTGGTAAAGTAAAGGAAGCCGGAGTGATCAATTATTCTTTTGAGGTAACCAATGTAGGTACAGCACCGGTAGTGATTACCAATGCCCAGGCTTCTTGCGGATGTACTACGCCGGAGTGGTCTAAAGCCCCCATTATGCCCGGTCAGACCAAGACCATCAAAGTAGGATACGATACCAAGAACCGTCCGAACGCTTTCCACAAAACCATTACGGTAATCAGTAATGCGGAAAACAGCCAGGAGGTTTTAACCATTAAAGGCGATGTGATCCCTAAGGCGAAGACCACGGGAAAATAAGTTGTGAGAAAGAAAAATTTGGTAAAAGCCGTCCGAAAACCGGACGGCTTTCTTATTTTTAGGCGAATTACCAAATTTTCTGTCACTTTCTCACTTCTACCGCTTATGACAATCCTTTGTATTTGCACCTATTTCAAGGGAGTAGATTTCCTCCGCTCGGCCAAGGCAGAGGGGAACACGGTTTTCCTCCTGACCAATAAAAAACTGGAACACAAGGCGTGGCCCCGGGAAAGTATCGACGAATTCTTTTACCTGGAAGACATCGAAAACACGTTCAGTACGTATCATACCATCATTGAAGGAATGGCGCATCTTTTCCGCTCAAGGAAGGTAGACCTGGTAGTGGCGTTGGATGACTTTGATGTGGAGAAGGCGGCCCTGGTGCGGGAATATTTCCGGATACCGGGCATGGGACAAACCACCGCCCGTTATTTCAGGGATAAACTGGCGATGCGTATGCAGGCGCGCGACCATGACATTCCGGTTCCCCCTTTCAGTGCCCTGTTTCATGACCGGGATATCGATCATTACCTGGATACCGTGGCAGGTCCGTGGATCATCAAACCCCGTTCGGAAGCGTCGGCCACCGGCATAAAAAAAGTACAAAACCGGGAAGAAGCCTGGAACCATATTCACAGCCTGGGTGAAAAACGCCATAATTTCCTGATCGAAGCATTTAAACCGGGAGACGTGTTTCATGTGGATGCCCTGGTCTACGGAAGCCAGGTCATTTTCGAACGGTGTAGCCAATACCTCAGCACTCCTTTCGAGGTGGCGCACGGGGGCGGTATCTTCCGTTCTGTCACCGTAGAACACGGCTCCCTTGACCAGGAGGCGCTTTCCCTGATTAACCACCAGGTCATCAAAGCCTTTAATTTACGCTTCTCCGCCGTACACACAGAGATTATCAGGAGCCAAAGCGACGGCCAGTACTATTTCCTGGAAACGGCCTCCCGGGTAGGAGGCGCCCACCTGGCCGAGATGGTGGAGTTCTCCTCGGGCATTAACCTCTGGAAAGAATGGGCCCGGATAGAAACGGCCGTGGGAGACGATATCCCGTACAAATTACCCAAAGTCAGCAAAGGGTACTCGGGCATTCTGATTACGCTTTCGGGGCATCAGCATCCCGACATGAGTCCGTTCAATGATCCGGAGGTGGTATGGACCATGGATGAGGAATATCATGTGGGATTGATAGTGATAGCCAGAACACAGAAGAAGGTGATTGCGCTTTTGGACAAGTACGCCCGTATGGTGATGGAGTTGGGTTATCATGCCTCGGCGCCGGCGCCGGATAAACCCATGCATTGAGTGGATAAACAACAGGCGATAGATCAGGCCCACGCTCTCTTCCGGCAAAGGCTGAAAGAACTGGAACAACATATTTTAATTGTACAGCAATCGGCCAACCAGGAGTCGAAAAGCAGCATGGGCGACAAATACGAAACGGGACGAGCCATGGCCCAGAACGAGGTGTTTATGCTCAGCACCCAGCTCGAAAACCTCAAGCTCGAATTCGGAAAATTCGGAGTTATCGATTTTCGTATTCTACGGGAAGAGTGTGCCGCAGGAAGCCTGGTGAGAACAGAAAACGGATGGTTTTTACTGTCGGCCGCCCTCGGGAAAGTATCTGTAGACGGACAAACCGTAATGGTCATCTCCCTGGATTCTCCCTTGGGAAAAGCACTCCTGGGAAAGAAAAAGGGAGAGCGGTTTCAGGTAAACCAAAAGGAAAATCAAATACTGGATGTACTGTAAGTTCTCCTAGGGGAAATGTAAAGTGAAGGAAAGCAACTCTCCTTATTTGGCCATCAGAGTCCTTTTACAAAGAGACTCTGATGGAACTCAAGTTGAGAGAGGATGCCTGTATCCAAAATTAACGGATACGCTTATTCTGGCGTAGGATAGAATAGATTTTATCCTCCGACTCTCCAGTAATGAGACGGATAAGCGATATCTCTATACCGTTATCGAAAGCGTTCAAGACGGTAGTTTGCAGAGATTGGGCAATACCTTCTTTCTTCCCTTCTTGTCTTCCTTTCAGGATCAATTGATCGTACAATGTCATTGTTTTAGTGCTCATCTCTTCAGGTAGATTTTTAACAGATTCCATAAAATGTCTCTCATCCAACTGTGTGCCATG
Organism: uncultured Lacihabitans sp.; assembly: GCA_964423865.1. Taxonomy (GTDB): domain Bacteria; phylum Bacteroidota; class Bacteroidia; order Cytophagales; family Spirosomataceae; genus Leadbetterella. Next base: position 293 of record CAYRGN010000067.1, on the reverse strand, counting down.
TATCATGTAAACAAAAATAGCATCCGTGGCGTTCGATTCCAAATACGGACCCAGGTTTTCAAGAATGGCGTGAATGTGCGTAGCCAATCCCGCCGGGTCAAAACTGTACTTCTGTAGCATCACCGCACTACTTAATAACCCGTTTTGAAGCGTCAGTATCTGCTCCGGCGCCAACTCGTGCAAATTCACAAACTCCAGCTCAAACCAGGGAAGGTACTTCTTCATGAAGTCCGGATAGTGCGCGAAGTAGGATTCCAGAGACCGGAACTTCCAGTTGTTCTTTCCGTGGTAAT
>CAYRGN010000066.1:0-13171 GCA_964423865.1 uncultured Lacihabitans sp. | reverse complement strand
AACATTAAACATTTATCGTTATGTCATTAGTAAACGAACCGGTAGAAAGAAAAGAACAGAACCGTAAAAAATACTGTAGATTTAAGAAATTAGGCATCAAGTATGTAGATTACAAAGACCCTAATTTTCTTTTGAAGTTTTTGAATGAGCAGGGTAAGATTCTTCCAAGAAGACTTACAGGCAACAGCCTGAAGTTCCAGAGAAGAGTGGCGATTGCCATTAAGCGTGCCCGTCACCTGGCCCTACTGCCTTACGTGGCTGACGGTCTTAAGTAATCAATCAAAACATTAATTTACAAATGGAAATAATATTAAAAACAGATATTGCCGGGCTGGGTTATAAGAACGACATCATCAGCGTTAAGCCTGGTTACGGACGTAATTACCTGATTCCTCAGGGGTATGCGGTTTTAGCATCTGAATCCAACAAGAAGATTCTGGCTGAGAACCTGAAACAAGCGGCGCACAAAGCCGAGAAAATCAAATCGGACGCAGAAGCTATTGCTGCCCAGATCGGTGACACCGTAGTAACCATTGCCACCAAGGCGGGTGAAAGCGGAAAAATCTTCGGCCGTGTAACCAACACGCAGATCGCCGATGCCCTGTCTGCGAAAGGCATCTCAGTTGACCGTAAGAAAATCACCATTGGCGACATCAAATTTGTAGGCGACTATACTGCCGTAGTGGATCTCCATAAGGAAGTGAAACACGAAGTAGCGGTAAAAGTAGTAGCTGAGGCGAACGAGGAGTAATTTTCGACGTACAATATTTTTTAAAGAGGCTGCCTGAAAAGGCGGCCTTTTTGTTTATCTGAACCGCACTCTCAGTACCCGCGCATTCACCCCCAAATCCCCGAAAGTCTTGAGCCAAAATAGTTGCTGGTTACTGAGGGTATCGTTGGGCGACTTGATTTCAATAAGCTCGTAGCGGGTGTCGTTCCAGATCAGCAGATCGGGCATGCCCCGGGAGTTTTCGACGAGGTTTTCCGCCATGATCCGTACGATTTTTTGGAGGGAGTCCAGGGGAATGCGGGAAGCCAGCACTTTGACCATACCCCAGATTTCCGGATCCCATACTACAAAAGGGTTGGCCGTACCGAAATGGAGTTCAAACGTCTGCCACAGGGAGGCCACCAGCTCATCCGGATCCTGAAATTCGAGGAGACGCGCCTGCACCTGCTCTTTCCGTTTCTCGTAGAAATCGGGAAGGTAGAGATCGGAAGGCCTTCGCTGGAAAGGGTGGTGAAAAGCCACCAGCGAAGGGTCAAAGATGATATCCCAAAACCACAGTCCGAACAGGGCGCGCCAGGAAAAATTCTCAGAAAACCCACCGGAATACCCCTGTTCCAGGAAATATTCAAGACTCCCCAGCTCCACACTGTGCCGGTACTCCCCGCCAATGCAGATCTCTTCGGCTTCTTTCAGCCAGGCGGTAGTCTGTTTCCTGTTCTTCTTGCCGGAAAGGCCGGGGAGAAAATCTTCGGCAAAATATTCCTCATCTACATTGAAGGGGGCCAGGAGGATCTCTTCGCACACGGCCCGGGCTTCTTCATAGCATTTCATCCGGGCCAGGCTGCGGGCCTTTCGTTCGCGGGCGGGCGGCACCCGCGCGTCTTCGTATACTTCTATGGCCAGGTCAAACGCCTTGTGGCGCTCCAGCTGCCGGCCTATGGTAAGCTGAAGTTTTTGAAAAGCCGGCACGGCCACCGCACTCAGCTCGGCATCCCGGAAACCGCAATACCAGTCAAAGAGACGGCCCGCGTCGTAGCTGTCCTTTATTTCAGAAAATACCAGGAACTGCTCAGACACCCGCCACTTGTCTTCGGCTTCGCGCCGGGTGGTAAAGCGGGCCACCAGGTTATCGTCATTTTGCCGGTAGTATTGCACCAGACCGAGGTCGCGCAAGACAAACTCAGTCATGTCCATACTGCGGTTCCCGAAAAAAAGAAATTTCAGGAAAGAGACTTCCTCCTCAAAATTTACCTTGACAAGGGGGAATAAACGGCTGACCACCTCCACGATCTCTTCCGCACGTAGGGAGGTTTTGAGGTATTCGGTGATTTCTTCTTTTTTGGCGGCTTTCATCTCCGCGATTCCGAATGCCCTCAGCAGTTCATTCCGTGTAAGCAGGGCCAGGAGTTCATTGATCCACAACCGGTGGTCTTCAAAGTTCACCGGGGTAATAAATCCCCTCTCTTTCAGCAGGTGAAGGTTTTCCGGAATATCCTCTATTTCGGGATACTTCAGGATATTTTCCTTAAAAAAGAGGCCTTTTCTATTGGCAAACCGAATGAACAGGCACTGGGCATCTTCCGAAAGGGAATAGTATTTGCGCAAGAATCTCCACTCGGTCTCTACAAGTAAGTCCGCATATTTGTCTTTGACAAAGTCCAACAAATATTCGAAATTCTCATGGTAATATTTGGGTGGAAGTTCGGTCATATTTTTCAGTTCTCCTCCGGCAGGGCCTCCCGGCTCTGCTGACGGTAAAAGACGTACAGCAATCCTGCAAAAACCAGGGTGGAAAAGATCACCCACGGCAGGGGTATGGTATCCATTTTCTCCAGTTCAGGCGACACCACTCCTTTATGCACCAGATGAAAGAGAATCACCGCCACGGTATTATTGAAAATATGCGCTGCTATAGGAATCCGGATATTCCCCGTCCACACATACAGGTAACCAAACAAAGCACCCAGCATGGCGCGGGGCAGGAAACCGTAAAACTGGAAGTGAATGGCGCTGAAAATAATGGCGGAAAGCCAGACGGCTACATGTGTGTTGTTTAGTCCTTTCAAAAGTTTCCGGAGTACAATTCCCCTGAAAATCAGCTCCTCCCCTATTCCTGCAATCACACCGATAACCAGGATATTCATCAGCAGCTGGGGCAGGGTATCTGATTTGGCCAGGAATTCTGTAATCTCGGCTGCCGACTTCTCCATCTCTTTCAGCATATTTTCCAGTTCACTCAACCCGGCAGGCAGCTGGATATTTTCATTGATGCCGGCCAGGAAAGAGTTCAGGGGCAGAAACGTGATCTGCAAAACAAACACGGAGAGAAACACCACCGCCAGGGGCGCCTGGCGTGAACTAAAATCGGCCACGGTCTTCCGTTCCACCCAGTACCAGTAGGCCAGGGCGGTGAGTATAAATAATACTATGGAAGAAAGTCCCTGCATAATCACGAGTGTCCACCAGCCCGAACGGGAACTCATCAGGCTGTTCATCCCTCCGGCTAGGCCATTGAGGTCCAGACTCCCGCCTGATTCTTTCATCATGGCCAGAATCAACAAGCCGCCCTGAATCACGGAAGCTACTACAAAACCCAGGCAAATAAAACCGAAAAGAATGAGAAGAGAAGACATAGGGTTTCTTTCCCGGGAGGCTTTCACAAAACGTACAAAATCCATACGGCGATGTTTTTTTTGCAAATATCGTTATTTCCCGGGAGCATTTTAACCTCTTCTTTATTTCAGTTTGAATTTTTCTGTGTTAATTATGTACTTTTGCAAGTAAGACCTAACTAACTATTGTGAATGGCAAATTTTAAACGCGAGATTAACCTCTACGATGCAGTAATGCTTGTTTCCGGTACCATGATTGGTTCCGGTATTTTTTTAGTTTCTTCTGACGTGGCCCGGCAAACCGGCGACGCCGGCTGGCTTCTTCTTTCCTGGCTTATTGCCGGCGGACTCACCATGATGGCAGCTCTTTCTTACGGGGAGCTGGCCGCCATGTTTCCCCAGGCGGGGGGGCAATACGTATTTCTCCAGAAAGCGTATAACCGCCTGGTGGGTTTCCTGTATGGCTGGTCTTTTTTTACGGTGATTCAGACCGGAACCATCGCCGCGGTAGCGGTAGCCTTTGCCAAATATACGGGGGTACTGACGCCTTCCATTATCAACGATGATCCCATTCTTAGTATCTACGGCTCTTTCCAGATCAGCTCTCAAAGGCTCCTGGCCATTGCCAGTATTGTGGTACTGACGTATTCCAACACCCGTGGAGTGAAACTCGGTAAGCTGATCCAGAATATCTTCAGCAGCACCAAGATCATCGCCCTAGCTTTCCTGATTGTAGCAGGCTTTATTTTCGCAAATTCCGAGGTAATTGCGGCGAACTTCACCCACATTTTCCAGTCTAACCCTACCGCTAAAATTAATTTTAACGGACAATGGACCGCCACCGTTATTGGCGGCATGGGCATTGTTCTGGCCCTGGGCGTCACCCAGGTAGGCACCTTGTTTTCCAGTGACGCGTGGCACGGACTTACCACCGCAGGAGACGAAGTGATTAACCCCGAAAGAAACATCCCGCGGGGACTGGCCATTGGCACCCTGCTGGTCACCGTCTTGTATTTGCTCACCAACGTGGTCTATCTGATGATCCTGCCCCTGGAGGGCAATCCGGAGGCTGTAGATGCTATGGGCAGAGGAATCCAGTTCGCTTCCCAGGACAGGGTAGCGGCAGCGGCTACGGAGGCCATAGGCGGGCCATCTATGGCCATCTTTATGGCGGTGCTGATTATGATCTCTACATTTGGCTGTAATAACGGATTAATCCTGACCGGTGCACGCATGACATACACCATGGCGAAAGACAAACTGTTTTTCAAAAATTTCGGAAAGTTGAACAAGGCTGCCGTACCCAGTACCGCACTTTGGTGGCAATGCTTCTGGGCAGGGGTTTTGTGTCTCAGCGGCAAATACGGTGACCTCCTCGATTACCTGATGACGGTGGTGATCCTGTTTTATGTACTGACCATCATCGGTATCTTTATTTTAAGGAAGAAAATGCCGGATCATCCACGGCCTATCAAAGCGCCGCTCTACCCTGTTCTTCCCTTCCTTTACGTGATTATCGCGTCGGTGATTGTCCTCATCCTTATTAAAGAAAAACCCCAGTTTACTTTCCCCGGCCTGGCCATAGTGGCGCTGGGTATACCGGTATACCTGTGGTTTAAGAAGACTCAGCAAAAAGAATAAAAAAAAAGGGGGGGTTGCCTCCCTTTTCGCATTATCGCCTACCTCAAGTGCCCGCCTACCCCTTTTTAAAAGTATCGGGGAAGACGCACCTCTATTTTCGAGGCACAACATAAAACCCTCTTTTGTTTCGTTTCCGTGATAGGCACCCCCCGCCGCAAAACCATAATTCAGCTCCCGGACACAATGTTGATGCACAACCGGGGCTAAAAATAAGCAAAAAGCCGGAGAAGAGTTCCCCGGCTTTTACTTTTAAAAGAGTGAATGCTTACTGGTATCCCGGATTTTGCCGTAATGGCGATGTTCCGTTAATGGTGGTCATGTCAATCTGACGCAGAGGGATAGGATAAACCTCGTTTTTCCCCTGGGTAAACCTACCGTCTTTCACATCAGGCGTGATGGCTCCTTCAAATGCGAAGTAAGCGTTCAGCGTCTGGGCAGCTATGCCCCATCTTGACAGGTCAAAGAAGCGGTGGCCTTCCATGGCCAGCTCCAGTTTCCTTTCGAAATAGATGGCCTGCAATGCGGCGTCTTTGCCCATTCCGGCAAAAGCACCTGCCGGATACACGCTGATTTTATAATTGGCTGCCGGTGTATCGGAGAAGCCTGCCATAGGATCGGAAGGATCAATGTAATCGTGCAGCCAGCTTTCGTCTTTAGAAGCTCTTGCTCTTACCATATTCACCAGCTCCTGAGCACGTGCCAGGTTACCCAGCTGCGCTTCAGCCTCCGCGGCCATCAGCAGTACGTCTGCGAAGCGGATAATGTTAATATTCATGGCAGAACCCGGAGCCCATGAACTTTGGTCAGAGTAAGTTCCCTGGTTAGCCTGCCAGTAGATACTTTTCTTAGGCGAGTATGGTCCGGCATACGACTGATCCCGGATCCAGTCTTGTCCGGGGTGATAGCCCCAGTCATGGAAAGGAACGCCTCTCCGGCCTACGGTCCAGTCGATCCGAGGATCCAGAGGAGTAGTATTATCCGGTGTAAATGCGGCGCTGGAAAGAATTCCCTGATCGTGCTTCAGCGTTTTAGCATTGTAAGAACCTACCAATGGTAAACCGGCTGCATCCGTTTGGAAGGAGTTGGCCAGGTCTATGCTGGGCTGGTAGAATCCACAACATCTGAACGGTGAGTTATACGGATGGTTCAGCATCCAGCCTTCGTTTCCGTTCGCGATGGAGTTACTTCCGTCGTTGGCTACCTGCTGTACCGCGAAAACAGATTCCTTGGTATTTTTGGTGGCCGCGTTGAAGTTATCCTGGAAGCTATCCAGCAAGCCGTATTTTTCACCGCTTGAAGTTACCCCGCTTGCGATTACCGCATCAAAAGTGGCTTTGGCCTCCGACCATTTTCCCTGATACAATTGGGCTTTCGCTAAATACGCTCCTGCAGCCCATTTATTGGCCCGACCAATCTGACTTTGGGTATTGGGCAGGTTATCATAAGCAAACTTAAAGTCGGCTTCAATTTTTGGCCACACGTCTTCGGTATTGCCTACGGTACCCGGATCCTCAGTGGTTTCATCCACCCAAGGAATATTACCGAACATTTTTTTCAGATCAAAATAGTAATGTCCTCTTAAAAAATGCGCTTCGGCTTCTATTCCCCGCTTGTCAGTATCCGAAATATCGGTAGCTTCTCCCACATTTCTGAGCACGGAGTTGGTCCGGTTTACGCCTTCATACCCTACCACCCACTTGCTGTTAAAGAAACCGTTGCTGGGGTCTGCAATGTGCTGCATAATGGTATTGATACCGGCCTGGTCAGCACCGTCAGAACCCTTTTTGGCTTCTCCACCGGCTACTGTACCGTAGATCCAGTTATCTGCGGCCACGTCCCAGGAAGAGCTGGCCCCCATATTAGTGCCGTCTAAGCCTCCATAAGCGCCAATCAGGAGAGCGTCTATACCGGCCCGGGTTTTGAGCTGCGCATCAGACAGCGCCCCCAGAGCAGGCAGGTCAAAGAAGGAGTCTTTACAGGCCGTAGTCCCGAAGGTCAACGCGGCTGCCAGGACTACCGAATATTTTAATTTATTTGATGTTTTCATTTTCTCGAAAAATTTTAGACTTAGAATGATAAGTTAAGACCAATCAGGAATTGCTTGGTATTGGGATAAGTTCCTTCGTCCAATCCGAACGCCGTAGAATTCTGCACCTGTCCTACTTCAGGGTCTGGTCCTGTGTACTTGGTGAGGGTAAACAGGTTAGCGGCCTGAACATATATCCGGGCACTTTCAATTTTTAGCTTAGAAAGCAGGTCTGCCGGTAAACGGTATCCGATCTGCGCATTCTTCGCTCTCAGGTAAGAGCCGTCCTCAATGTAATAGGAGTTAGGCACGGTGTTGGTACTGAACGATCCGGCGTTCTCCTGAATTGGAGCCGTGGCGTTCTGGTGGCTTGGGGTCCAGGAGTCATAAAGAGCCGTTTTGCTCTTAGCTCCCTGGAAGCTCGGATAGAAATCCGTCCACCATCTTACCTGGTTCCAGATGCTGTTGCCTTTCACACCATAGAGGAAAATGCTCACGTCAAACGCCTTGTAGGTAGCGCCCAGGTTCAGACCATACGAGAAGTCAGGGCTGGGGTTACCCAAATGGGTCCGGTCGTCGGCGGTAATAAGCCCGTCACCGTTCACATCTTTGTAACGGAAACGCCCTACTTTCACGTCGGTCTGGTAGGTGCCTCCCGGTGCCTTGCCGTTGGCAGCATCAATCTCTGCCTGAGAATTCCAGAAGCCTTCTATCTGGTAACCGAAGAAGCTGCCTACGGGGTGCCCTACCTGGTTTCTTACAATGGTGGCTCCGTTAAAACGCCGTCCTTCCTGGTCGAAGTAATCGGCTCCGTCCGATATCTTCAGGATTTCGTTATTGTACGTGGTGAAGGTCAGCGTCGCATTCAGGCTAAGGTCATTTTTCACCTTTTTCTCACCGTAAATGCTCAGGTCAATGCCCTGGTTCCGCATAGAACCGATGTTGACAGAAGGCCGTGTACCTTGTCCTACCGTAGCCGGCATATCGGGTGCGAAGAGCAGACCGTTGGTTTGTTTTTTGTACCAGTCGAAATTCACTACGAGGGCATCGTTAAAGAAGCCGGCGTCAAACCCGATGTTGGTATTGACCACTTCCTCCCACTTGGCGTTCGGGTTACCTATCCGGGTACGGATAAAGCCCATCACGGTGCTGTTTCCGGTTCCGTTAATATCATAGAAAGCGCCAGCCCGGCTCTGACCGTAGGTCGTAAACTGGTTGGCCTGTTGTACGTTAAACTGGTTCCCCATGGTACCCCAGCCGGCCCGAACTTTCAGGTCAGACAACCAGGAGATATCCTGAAGAACCGCTTCCTGTCCTACTTTCCAGGCGGCAGAGAAGGCCGGGAACACCCCGAAGTTCTGTACGAATTTGGAAGAACCGTCACGGCGAATCGTGGCACTCAGGATATACTTGTCAAATGCCGAATAATCTACCCGCCCGAAGTAAGAGAACAAAGCCTCTGCTCCACGGCCGCCGTTGTTGGTTTGGGTGCCGGAACCGGTACCTAATATGGTATAATCGGGATCAAAGGAGAAGTAACCTAAAGTACGGGCTTCCATCCACCTGTTTCTGCTGTAGTTGGACTCCGTTCCCACCAACGCTTTGAATACATGGTCTGACCCCAAATTAAAATCATACGTCAAGGTATTAGACCATGTCCAGCCAAAACCCTGACCGGCACTTTCAAAATAGGAGTTGGTTGTACCGTTTTCCGCATTCTCATATTCAGGATACGCGAATGAGCTTCCCTGATAATTATAAGAATTACCCCCAAAATTGGTTCTGAACACCAGGTTATTCAATACGTCTACGTCCAGGAACACATTCCCAAACACCTGGGTATTCAGCCACTTGTTATTCTTGGCACGCTCGCGGATGGCCACCGGGTTCCGGGCGTTACCCAATCCGGAGCCGAAAGAACCGGCGAAATTCCCGTTGATGTCGTATACCGGGATAATGGGCTGCTGGCGGTAAGCCATACCTATTCCGCCGCCTTCTGAGAGAAACTCGGAAGTCGGGTTATCCATGAACGCCACGGCGAGGTTTTCTCCTACGCGAATGCGCTTCGAGATATTGTACTGGCTGTTCGACCTCAGGGTATACCGCTTCAGATAGGTGTTCATCAGGTTTCCTACCTGGTCATAGTAGTTCAGGGAGAGCAGGTAGCTGCCTTGCTGCCCGCCCCCGCTTACACTCAGGTTATGGCTTTGCATCGGCGCATCTTTGAATACCTCGTGGAACCAGTCGGTGCCTTGCTTGTTGGCCTGCACGATCCGGTAGAAACCGCCCACATCGGCTGAATTGGTATAAAACGGATCCACGTTATACAGGGCTTCATTTACACTGGAAGCACCGGTAGGTACAATATAGTTCGGCAATACCGGAGTGGCCCCGGAACCGTACTGCGCATCTTCCAGGGGCAGACCGCCGTTTTTGTACATCAGCCATTTCAGGTCGGCCATTTCCTGGGAGTTCAGGAGGTCGTATACGTTTCCTTTGGCCACCGTTTGGGTACCCAGGAAAGTATCGTAAGTCACCCGAACTTTTCCTTTTCCTTTCTTGGTGGTGATCACGATCACCCCGTTCGCCGCCCGGGAACCGTAGATAGAAGCCGTACCGGCATCTTTCAATACCTGCATAGTTTCAATATCATTGGGGTTCAGGTAATTGATATCCTGGGTAGGCATACCGTCTATGATGTATAGGGGTGCGTTATTACCAAAAGAGTTAATCCCCCGGATCCGGATCTGGGGAGAAGTACCCGGCTGACCCGTTCCCAGAACGGTAATCCCGGATGCTCTACCCTGAAGCTGATTGGCTATGTTGGAGTTGGGCTGTTCTACCAACTCAGAAACTTTAACAATAGATACCGCGCCGGTAAGATCTTTCTTCCTGGCTGTACCGTAACCGATTACTACGACCTCGTCCAGAGCAGACTGATCGGTGTTCAGGGCCACATTTACCTGGGTCCTCGAACCTACAGTCACTTCCTGGGTACTCATCCCCACAAAAGAAAATACCAGAATGGGATTGGATCCGGACACGTCAATGCTGTATTGTCCGTCTACGTTGGTCTGGGCTGCCGTGGTGGTTCCTTTCAGTATCACCGTTACGCCCGGGAGGGCCGCATTATCTGCTGCATCCGTTACCCTTCCTGTGATGGTCCTGGCTTGTCCGAACGTGTCGTGCTGGATCAGGAGAAATCCGAGCAATAAGACAAAGCCGTACTTGAAAAATAGATTTGTTTTCATACGGAAATTTAAAATGGTTGAATAATTGCCCGAAATATAGGGATATTCTCAAATACTGACCCAAAGACCGATCTATAAATAGTAAAATTTTTTAGTGTTTTTTTAATAATTTCGCTTTTTATTTATTTTTTATATTTTTTTTGTATATTTTGTGTAAATTTTACACATTTATTACAAAATAATATACTACCGATTTAAGAAAAACGTTATAATTATTCGCCTGACAACAAAAAACCCCGGAGAATCCTCCCCGGGGCTATTCATTTACCAAATAAATAAGGCTTAGAACAGTCCTTCGTTCCTGTTCAGGCAATCCAGGTCTTCAAAAGCCGTTTTCAGGCGTGCTACCATAGATTCTTCCCCTTTGCGCAGCCATACCCTCGGGTCATAATATTTCTTGTTGGGCGAGTCGGCCCCTTCCGGATTGCCGAGCTGCGCCTGCAGGTATCCTTCCTTGTCCTTATAATACTTCAGAATGCCCTCCCAGGTGGCCCACTGCATATCGGTATCAATGTTCATTTTCACCGCGCCGTAGCCGATGGCTTCCCGGATTTCCTCACGGGAAGATCCCGAACCGCCGTGGAATACAAAGTTAACCGGCAGATCTCCGGTACCGTATTTCTTTTGGATATAGTCCTGAGAGTTTTTCAGGATCACCGGCTTCAGAGACACGTTACCCGGCTTGTACACGCCGTGTACGTTTCCGAACGCCGCGGCAATGGTAAAGTTCGGGCTGATTTTGAGGAGTTCCTCGTAAGCAAACGCCACTTCTTCGGGCTGGGTATAGAGTTTGGAACTGTCTACGTCGGTATTGTCTACCCCGTCTTCTTCTCCTCCGGTTACGCCCAGCTCAATTTCGAGAGTCATGCCCATTTTGGCCATTCTTTCGAGATAGCCCTTGCAAATCTCGATATTTTCTTCGATTGGCTCTTCGGAAAGATCAATCATGTGCGAGCTGAAAAGGGGGCTTCCTGTAGCAGCAAAATGTTTTTCACCGGCATCGAGCAGACCGTCTATCCAGGGAAGCAGTTTCTTGGCACAGTGGTCGGTATGCAAGACCACCGGCACGCCGTATACCGCGGCCATGTGATGCACGTGCAGGGCTCCGGAGATACTTCCGGCCACTGCCGCTTTTTGCCCTTCATTGGATATACTTTTTCCCGCATAGAATACTCCCCCGCCATTAGAAAACTGGATAATGACCGGTGAGTTAACGGCTTTTGCTGTTTCCAGAACCGCGTTAATTGAGTTCGTGCCTACCACATTCACCGCCGGCAGGGCATAGTTTTTCTCGTTCGCGATTCTTAAAAGTTGATTCAGGGCCTCACCGGTTACTACTCCGGGTTTTATTAATGACTGACTCATCTGTTATTCAGGTTTAATTTTTTAAATGACAAAATTACAAATATTTTTGCAGATGTACTTTACTTTTAAGCACTCATCCGCCACAATATTGTTTTATATGAATGAAAAGAGGATGAGTAAATATCTAATTTCTAAATTACAACATGAGTATTGGCATTATAGTAGGCACCAACCGTCCCCATTCCATTTCGGAGAAAATAGCGGATTATTACGCGGGACGTCTGGCCGAAAGAAACGTGGAACACCAGGTGATTCACCTGAATGCGCTTCCGCCTGATTTTGTATTTTCGAATATGTACGGGAAAGCAGATCCGGGCTTCGCGGCCTTCCAGGAAAAGATTGATGCCCACGATAAGCTGATCTTTGTGATTCCGGAATATAACGGTTCTTTTCCCGGCGTATTGAAAGCGTTTATAGATGCGCTGAGACACCCCGACAGCTTCAGCAGAAAGAAAGTGGCCCTGGTGGGGGTCTCTTCGGGCGCTTACGGCAACGCGGTAGGACTAAGCCACTTCAGCGATGTGCTGGCTTACCTCAACGCGGATATTTTAGGATTGCGTTTAAAATTAGCCAATATTTTAGCCCATTTTTCAGACGGAGCGTTTACCTTTGAGGTGTATGCCCGGTTCGTAGAAAGGCAGATTGACACTTTTGTTGCATTTTAACCTTATATTGCTCATGACAACCCGTTTTTTGACCGTATTTTCAGCGCTGCTCCTGGGTGGTAGCGCCGTACAGGCCCAATATTCCGATATTCCGCCCAAAGAATCTCCGATGAAGATGAAACCCGAGATGACCGAGATCTGGGAACCGGAAGTGAAAGTGATCACCCCGGGAAAAAATCCGGGCGACGCCCCCTCCGACGCCATCGTGCTGTTTAACGGGAAAGACCTGAACCAGTGGGTAAGCATGCGGGATACTAAAAAACCCGCTCCCTGGAAGATTGTAGATAGCGATTACTTTGAGATTGTACCCGGCTCCGGGGGAATCCAGACCAAAATGAAATTTGGCGACTGCCAGCTGCACGTGGAATGGAGCGCTCCGGATGTGGTGGAAGGAGTAAGCCAGGGAAGAGGCAACAGCGGCGTTTTCCTGCAAAACCGGTATGAAATCCAGGTTTTGGACAGCTACAACAACCGGACCTACGCCAACGGACAGGCCGGCAGTATTTACAAGGATCATCCGCCGCTGGTCAACGCCATGAAAAGCCCGCTGGAATGGAACACTTACGATATTATTTACCGGGCGCCCCGCTTTAAACCGGACGGCCGCCTTGATGCACCCGCTACGGTAACGGTGATTCACAACGGCGTGGTGGTGCAAAACAATGCCACCATTAACGGCCTTACCTTATACATCGGCCTCCACAATTACCCGGAAGCCCACGGCGAGGATGTGATATCGCTCCAGGATCACGGAAATAAAAACCAGTTCCGGAATATCTGGATCCGGAAGTTATAGTTTTGGGATGATATAGCCATGAGCATTCAGCTATCAGAAAACCGGCACACCAACCGGCGGCTAGGCGCCCCCCAATGAATAAGCG
>CAYRGN010000065.1:0-14480 GCA_964423865.1 uncultured Lacihabitans sp. | reverse complement strand
AGTTCATAACCTACTTAAAATCAATATATTTTCCCTTAACTAAATGGCATTGATATATAAGTATACAACAAATACTATAATCCTACTTTCAAAAAGAACTTATCCACTCTATCTAAATTATTATTTATTTCTCTCTCAAAAATTGTAAAATCAATATCGCTAAAGAAATAATCATCATGTAAATGATCCATCTCATTCATATTGACTAATCTATCTTTAAAATTGAATGTATTCAGTAATGATTCTAAACGAGTGATACCGCTATCTCCCAATACACAAAACGGTTTATTAAACATAATAGAGAAAACCGTCCCATGAAAAGAATCTGTAATGATATATTTTGCTGTTTCAAAATCCTTAATCCATTGCGAAACTGGTGGGTAATACACTTCTACATGGTTTTCCGTAATGTAGCTACCAATACTAAACGATTCTGTATTAACCTTTTTAGAAAAGTTTTTCACCACCTGTTTCTTTTGCTCATTCGGTCGAAGGAAATACACTCCTATTTTACCGGGATTCTCTATTTCCTCTCCAGTATATAGTTTTTTATAAAAAGAAACAGGGTGTAACAATGTTGGGTCAAGTAAATGAATAGCTCTATTATACCCCAAATAATCTCTGCATAAATCTACTCCTGAATTTTCTCGAACTGAAACAGCCTCAAACTGCTGTATTAGCTGAGCCGCTGTATATGTTTGGGTGGGATTAGCTTCCCAAAAATCAATACCAAATGAAGCTGCGAAAGCAACTTTTTTAATATTATTATCAAAAACAAAATCAAGAAAATACCTTTTATAGGCATCTTTTATGTATAGGAATCTCCAAACTTGATCACTTCCTACCACAACAGCATCAAAACCATATTTAGTTACTATATTCTCTATTTCTCTTTTAGACTTTACCAAATTAGTTTCTTTCATATATTTCTCCTGAAATGCTTTCATACTAACTGCATTAACAGGCAATTCTCTATAAAAAAGCCTTTTTATATATTGTTTGACCTCAATTACTCTACTATTGTGTGTTGGAAGTTGAATTGAATATACATCATGCCCTCTTAATTTTAAATAACTTTGTAGAGCATATCCTTGCAATAACCCTCCATAATTATTATTAAAAGGAAGGGTAAGAACTCCTATTTTCATCTCGTGCTTTATTAAGTATTATAAAGTTTTTCTAAAAAATATAAACCTATAAACAACAAAAAGGGCTAACCTATTTAGGATTAAGGAGACTTACTACTACTTTCAATACTTTCCGTAACCCCCTACGAATAATTGACCCATGATATGCTCTTATATATTCTTTTCTAATGGTCTCATTGCATTTACAAAATGATCAAACTTATTCAACTCTAATGCCCCTAAGAAAGCCCTATGACTACTCTTAGTAATTTCCTCACGTAACGAATATATTTTCTTTCGCTTCTTCGAAATTACAAACTCATCTTCTTTAACTCTTTTTTGCGACATCCACTGCCCAAGCTCTTTCTTTTTTGTCAATCGATACGATAATGCCTCTCTTCTATGCCTGAATCCGCCTTCTTGAGATTTCACGACATCTTCTTTCGTAATCTTATCTAAGAATATATGGCCCTTATCTTTATACTCCTGTATAATATCTAATAAAAGCCTATTACGAACAATCACAACTAAGGTCCCTCCCGGATCTGAAACATATTGAGGTAACCAAGCATCTCCAATAGATATATCTATAGTCTCTGCCACTACGTCATCACAGTAGTCACAAGCGTTTGGCTTAAAATACCCAGCACCATAATCCTTACCAATTATTAGATCGGCATCCTTGCATCTTTCTTTCATATCCTTCCCAGACTGAACCCGATACATCTTCTTATTAGCCGGTTTATTTTCATATTTATATCTAAAATCAATTGAAATCAAGTCATCGGGGTGTACTCCTAACTGCCATCCAATCATTTTTGCTTGATTAGCACTTTTCATTCCTCCACACACTATTCCTATAGCAAATCTAAGTCTAAAAGAAAACAATTTGTCATCAACTGCCAAAAGTCTTAATGTTTTAATAAAACAAGGAACTCCCGTCACTGCATATCTCCCGTCCACCTCTCGTATATGATTTATAACTTTCTGAAGTGTTACTGGGTAATAACATGACTTAGACTCCTTAATCACATCTTCTAGTGACGAAAATATACTATAATCAAAAAGAGGGACATCAGAACGGGTCGTTACATTAGGTGTTACTTGAATAAAGTAGTCAATCTTATTTTCTTTCAGCAATATGTATCCTAACCACTTCCCCAATCCCCAGGACTTCCATTTATTCTATAATTGACACCTAAAACATATCCTGCAAAACACTCCAAATAACTTCCTATTTAATTGTCTGCCTTATTCTACGGGAAAAAGATCTCACTTAATTCATCCTCATTTTTTGATACTCCAGAAAACAGACAAATATTCAACAACTTTATCTGTTTATCATCACATTGCTTATCATCTATATATGCTACATAATTGCCATAGTCATTCATTTTAATCTTAAATGGAGAATCCTTCACCGTTGTACATGCTCTACAGCCTATACAATAATCTCCCATAATTACTTTTTCCTGCAAGAATTCTATTTCTGAAACAATTTCCATTTTAGTTTTCTAATTCTGAGTCAACTTCAAAGCGACTAAAAAAATTTCTAATAAAAATTCTTTCATTCTCTGTTAGTCCAACAAAATAAACTGAAAAAAAAGCTGATAATAACCCTAATATCAATACTAAAACAAACCGTAATAGTCCATAATCCATTTTATAAATTATCAAGAGTGGTATAATATATGTAAAAAGAGTACATAATATTACCTTTATTATGACTTCCTTTATAAAGTTCTTTAAAGAAAACCCTATCATCTCCCTAAGAAACCGTATCCTATAAAAAAGGCTCACTACCGAAATCGGAATAGCAATGTACATGGCTGTTGGAGGAGGAAATCCAAACTGTAATAATATAAATAAAATTGGTAGATTGAAAAGTCTAATCCCCCCAACAATAATCTGATACTTTTTAATCTTCCCAGTAGCTAAAGCTGCTCCAACTATCGTACCAGACAAAGAATCTATTAATGCCACTATAACTAACAATCGCGTAAATATAACCGTATAAACAGGGATATCTCCTAACCAAGTAGATAAAACAAAATTAGTCTCTAACAATATTGGAACAGATAAAAAAAGTAAAAGAAAATATGAGAGTTTAGACCCTTTAAATACTAAGTCTACCACTTTATTTCTTTCTCCTGTCGCATAGTATTTAGTTATTTGTGGATTAACAGCACTCACAAAATTAGCTACAACTAAATTAATAGCTCCATTGACTTGATAAGCTAACGATTGAGCAGCATTTACAACCGGTAAAAAAAAAATATTTAGAACAATACCAACGCCCTGATTACTTGAAACACTAGCCAAGGCCCCAAATAAATTCCATCCAGAAAAACTTACTATCTTTCTAAATAATTCCTTATCCCAATAAAACGAAAATCTACATTCTTTAAACCTACTCCTACAATAACTGATATATATATATGTAATTATTGTTGAATTAATAAAAAGTAAAACCGCATAAAGTTTTAGCTTATCATAATAAAATACATCCAATAGATAAACAACTAATAACTTGAGTGATACCTCAATAATACTTACATAGGCATATACATTCATTCTCTCATGAGCAATTATGGCAGCATTATATGGAATGCTAAACATAGTTATCATAAAAGTAAGAATGCTGAATTGATACACAAAGTTTGCTGTATCCTTTCGTTCAATGGGTATTATCATCTTATTATTTAAGAACCATAGCCCAACTGTTTCCGCAAGTAACAATATAACCCCCGCAATTAAAATGTAGATAATCACGGTTATACTAAATGTTTTTTTTAGTCTTTCATAGTTTTTTTGCCCTAGTTCAAAAGCTAAAAAACGTTGAGAGGCTGTACCCATCGTTCCGCTTAAAAAAGATAGCATAGTTACAAGTCCCCCTACTACAGTATATATACCATAGTCTTCGACACCAAGAATTTTAAGCACTACTCTTACTGTGTATAGAGATACTCCCATTGTAAGAAGCATCCTAAAATAAAGGAATAAAGTGTTTTTTGCTATTCTTTTATTGTTTGTTTTCACCTTTTAAACAATCTGACTCCACTATTTCCCCCCCC
Source organism: uncultured Lacihabitans sp. (assembly GCA_964423865.1). Taxonomy (GTDB): domain Bacteria; phylum Bacteroidota; class Bacteroidia; order Cytophagales; family Spirosomataceae; genus Leadbetterella. The sequence continues at coordinate 10,279 of CAYRGN010000065.1, read as the reverse complement.
TCAAAAAAACAGTGGATAATTAGTAATCTGTTTATAGAAATTCTCAAAAAAGGACTTTACATCACTTAGCTTAAATTATATATTAGCCTTTATCAATACCGCCTTATAATTACCTTTCTTAAACATTATCAACCCCAAGGATAATATTCCTCCAATAAATATGGAGAATATTGTTGTTACCATTCCTTTTGGTTTGACCTTTTTTACAGGGGTTACAGGGGGGTCTAATATTTGAAAAACTGGTGTTTCCTGATGCAACTTGAATTTTGCTTCTTCATATTTTTTTAATAATTCATTATAAAATGAAGAGGACAATCTATACTCTGACTCTATTCTCTCTCTCTGAACATCTGCACTCTGTAATCTCATCTCCTGAAAGGTATCAGAATATCTAGCCTTTTTTTCCTGAGTAATGTAAAACTTTCCACGAGAAACATCAACCTGCTGTCTTAAATAATCAACATCCTGACGAAGTTTTTCCGTCCTATAAGCCTTAACATATGTCATTAAATATTCCATAGCAAATTTAGTCACCTCCGCAGCAACTACAGGATCCGGCATCATAGCAAATATTGTAATTACTCCTGATTTTTTATCAATTCCAGCAGTTATTCTTTTCCGCAGGTCCTTTAAACGTATCTCATTTAGTTGATTTACTACCAATATCCCTTCTTCATTAACAGGATAGCGAAATAAAAGCTTTTCATTAGGTTTTTTATTTCTCTCAATAACTGTATGGTAGAAATCTTCAAATTTCATTTTTTTATTTTCAATAGTATGGACTTCTGCTGTAAACAATTCAAGGTAAAAAGGAGTACTATTGATTACATCAGGATATAGATCAGGCCTTACAGCATCTACTCCTGTACTCCCTAGGGAATTTAAGTCTATCCCTGCCAAACTAGCTAAACCTGCGAATTGGCTAAGATTTCCTGCTGTTTTCCCTTGAATCTCCGGAAGAATTTTACCCTGTGTCTCAAACTCCTTTTGAGCCAATAAAACATACGCAATTCCTAACCCAGTTACAAATAGTGTAATTAATACAATCCACCATTTCTCTTGCCAAATAATACGAAATAGCGCTTTAAATTCAATTCTTATTTCTTCTTCCATCTTACAGTACCCTTATTAATGTTACAATCACTGCCATCATCGAAGTCACCGCGGTGGCCATGGTTACCACCTCGGCCCGGCTCATTCGGTCTTTGTGTTTTACCGGCACCGTCACCTCCATTCCTTTCTCTACCTTAGGGTAAAACCGCACCCCCAGAAAAGAACGGGTACGCTCGGTCAAGCCGTTGGCATAACGTACGTAAGTCCTTTTAACGTTAGCAGAATCGGTAAAGCCTCCCGCCTGCTCAATATAATCCCGGAAAGAGAACCCGGGCTCAAAGGCTACCGAAGTAGCGTTCTGTACCTGACCAAACAGCTTCACCACCTGCTCTTCTTTCGGAATAAACAGGCGATCTCCCTCCTCCAGGAAGAGGTTAATGGCCAAATGCTTGTTATGTAAAGCCTTCTCCAGGTCGAGGGCCACCAAGTTGCCATCGCGGTAAAATTTGGCTCCACCAATATAAGCGTCATTTCTCAAGCCCCCGGCCCGGTCAATCAGATCTGAGATACGCTCCGTTCGGGATTTGATTACATACTGGCTGGGGTAATTCACCTCCCCCTCAATACTCACCGATTGCTGAGGCCGGTAATTGGCCAAAGAACGGATATACACCTGGTCATAAGGCTGTAGTACAAACTTTTTACCCCGGATGCTCAAATCTTCATCGATGTTCAGGTCAAAGATCTGCACGGTGGCGTCATTGTTCTCGTCATTATACAAACGGCGTGCTACCTCAATGCGGTTGGGCGTAGCCCCCGTGCGGAAACCGCCCGCCAGGAAAACCAGGTCACTTACACTGAGGTTATCGCTGAAATTGTATTCCCCTGGTTGGTTCACCTCCCCATTGATACTTACCTTGCGGGCTTCGCGCAATTCGGTAATAGAGCGGATGATCAGCTGGTCTTCCCGTTTCAGTACTACATCCTCCTCCCCATGGAGTACCTTGTCCAGATCCAGGGTAATGAATTCCGGATCCAGGTTTTCGCGCTCGCGTTTCAGTATGGCGCGGCTCCGGAAAGCATCTTCCCTCAGACCTTCGGCCTTACGAATCAGTTGGGAAACGGTTTGTAAATCTTTATCCAACGCAAACTCCCCCGGGCGGAATACCGCACCCCGTACTTCCACCCGGTTGGTGTAGCGGTCGAGAATAGCGCTGGCATCAACCACATCGCCGTTACGCAGCAGCACCTCCCCTTTGGCGTCTACATTTTTGATCTCCAACTCCTTGTCGGTTTTTCTTCTAAGGGTGAGCTGGGCGGTATAGGCGTTTTCGGTAAAGCCCCCGCTGTAGGCCAGAAGATTGTTCAGGCTCTCCCCCGCTTTGAGTTCATATTTCAGGGGACGCTTCACCTCTCCGGTGACCTGTACCACGATTTCTGAGGCCGGGATAAACACTACGTCCTGGTCTCTTAAGCCCACATCACCGGTCAACAGGCCTTTCTGCAGGAACTCGTAAAGATCCAGGGAATGGATACGCTTATTGTTCCGGAGCAGCTGTATGTTCCGGAAGGAGCCGATGCGGGTAGGCCCACCCGACTGGTACAATACATTGAACAGGGTGGCCAGGGACGATACGGTATAGGTGCCGGGGTGTAGCACTTCCCCTATCACAGTGACTTTAATGCTTTTGACCTTGGTCAGGGTGAGATCAAGGTTCAGACTGCCGTTATTCAGTCCGGCATACAGGGTACCCAGGCGCTGTTTGATCTTCGCTTTGGCCTCGGTGACCGTGAGGCCGTTGACATAAATGGGGGGAAAGTGTTCCAGGTGTACAGCGCCCTCTTCTGAAACCCGCAGGTTATAATCTTTGGCCGCATAGCCGGTGATGCCCACCCGGAACTCATCGCTTGCGCCCAGCACGTAGTCCGGTGGCGTAGGCACCCTCAGGTTAGGTTCAAAGCTCAGGGCTTTGTTACGGAAAACAGAGGCCCCGTAAAGTTCGTCCTGGATGATGGGCTGTTCGGCCTGCACCTGTACCTCGGCCCGCTCCGCTACCTCTTCGATCTGCTCCCGTACCGTGGCGCTAGGCTCTTCGGAGATTTCTGTCACACCGCTCTTGATCCGGTTAATGCGTTCCCGGAGCTTGATGATGTCGGCATCGGTGTACCCCCGCGCTTTGGCCAGGGTTTCCACCTGCCCTTCGTTCAGGCCCCGGCTTTCCATTTCTTTCAGAAAACTTTCGATTTGTTTGTCGGTCACTTTCTCCACGGGCGGGAGGGTCTGGGCGTGGGCCGCCGTAGCAAAAATGACAGCCACAAGAACGGTTTTCAGTAATTTCATGCAGTTAATTTTAGTGATGTATGTTTCTAAATAACGGACAGCATCCTCTACAAAAGTGCAAGGTAGTAAGTATTTTTCGTTTTATATATGCGCGCATTCTATTTTCTGAAAATAGAACGAAATGCTACTATAAAATAGTACCTTAATTCCAGCCACACAGGAGCGCAGGCCCCTCTTCACAGCCTCCCGTCTACCCAAGCCCGGTCTAAAAAACCTTTGGTATCAAAAATCACCCCGTTGTGCCGCTTGAATTTGGGGTAATCAAAATCCTGAAATTCGGCATGGGCCACAGCCATGCCTTCGTACACCGCGCCTTCGCTCGGTGCGACAGGACGATTCAGCGATTTGCTTTCCAGTATCCTCCTTTGGAGGGGCCGATACGCTCAATAAGGCCTGACTCCTTTAGTTTATTGGTGTTGTTTATTATCGCGCGCTTAGTTATCCCTATTTTAACAACCATTTCCTCTAAGGTAATCCTTGGATTATTCCTTATCAATTCAAAAACCCTCTTCTGGTTTTCGGTGAAGTTTTCGGTGAAGTTTTCGGTGAAGTTTTCGGTGAAGTTTTCGGTGAAGTTTTCGGTGGCATTCAGCCTTTTACTATATAAAATAGCCCGAAAACCACTGGCAACTTCTTCAAAAACGGGTTCAACAACACCATAGTCTTTACAAATCTGTTGTACTCGATAAATTCCAGAACCAAAGCGTTCTATAAGACCGGCTTCTTTAAATGCCTTGGCTATAAGTTTATTTCTTGATCTTGATGTATAACTTCCTGCCAATAAATCATGAATGGTAATACCTCCAAACAACATACCCGGATTATAAAACTCAATCCTGTCATCAAAAATTTTAATCACGCTTCCAGAGCTATCCCTATAATCTCTATGTACTACCATATTGATTACTATCTCCCGAATAGCATCAAGCGGGTAGTTGAAGCGCTCGGTACGCTGGGGCTCTCCGGTGATTATGTACTCTACCATTATATGCTTCCTGATAAAGGCAATAATTTCTTCCACTTCACTAAATAAATCAGTAGTGAGCGTTAATGAGTCGATAATGGTGGTTTCGCTTTTGAATCGCCCTATTTGCACATCGCTTATCAGACAATAGTCTGCTACAAACAGCAGATATGCTCCGAAAGTGAGTTCCCCTTCTCGAATCATCCCTATTTTAGAAAGAAACTCCACAGGTGCATAAGGGATTACGCTTTCTGTTCGCTGTTCAATCTTTTTGATAAAACTTCTGACTTTCTCCAAAGAGATAACGTCCGGTGAATGATTAGGATCTACATAGAAATCCCAGCTTGTATTTATTGTTTTTAAATGCTCATTTGCAATTTCTTCTACACGCATCAAATGGTTAGCCCCTCCTGTACGTTTATAACATTTCCCTTTTGCTGAAACCGGTTTTACGGGATATTCCTGAATTTTAAACACCACTACTTTCTTATCTTTCTCCTCTATTATCTCCACATCGGGAATAAGCGATGGCTGTGTTTTATTTTTGATTTCGTTAGTCCACTTTTGAAGGGTCTCTTTACCCAAATGCACCCCTTTGATTTCCCTGTCATCTGCAATCCCCACATACACCGCACCACCTTTTGTGTTAGCAAAAGCCACTAGCGAAATAATCACTTCATCCTGAAAAGTACTTTTAAATTCTACAGTTTCGGATTCCTGCCTCGGAACTATTGTATGTGTAGAGGTGTCTTTCATAATTTAAAAGTTCGCAGCTTGCCGGCATAGCTAACGCAATATATATTACTGTAATTTGTATTACAAAAACAAAGATAGTGTTTTTTGCCGTATCCTTCTCCCACGTCTACAACCATGGGAGGGGAGGTATTACCGTCTCTAACATAAGTACCGGCAATCCGGCTGCAAAGATGCGGTAAACGGCTCACAGCCTCCCGTCTACCCAAGCCCGGTCTAAAAAACCTTTAGTATCAAAAATCACCCCGTTGTGCCGCTTGAATTTGGGGTAATCAAAATCCTGAAATTCGGCATGGGCCACAGCCACCACCATGCCTTCGTACACCGCGCCTTCTTCCATACGGCTCCGCACCTGTAACCCGTATTCCCGCATCACCTCCTCCGCATCGGCCCAGGGGTCAAAAATATCTACTTCCAACCCGAACGACACCAGCTCATGATAGATATCCACTACCCGGGTATTGCGCACGTCCGGGCAGTTTTCTTTAAAAGTGATGCCCATGATCAACACCCTGGCTCCTTTGATTTTGTGGTCTTTGGCAATCATCAGCTTCACCACCTTGTCGGCCACAAAGGCGCCCATGCCGTCATTGACCCGCCTGCCCGAGAGAATTACCTGGGGGTTATACCCCACCGCCTGGGCTTTATGGGCCAGGTAGTAGGGGTCTACCCCTATGCAGTGCCCGCCTACCAGGCCGGGCTTAAACTTCAGGAAGTTCCATTTGGTACCGGCCGCCTCGATGACATCCTGGGTATCAATGCCGATGCGGTCAAAGATGAGGGCCAGCTCGTTCACAAAAGAAATGTTCAGGTCGCGCTGCGCGTTTTCTATGGCTTTGGAGGCCTCCGCCACTTTCAGGCTAGGGGCCTTGTGGGTTCCGGCGGTGATGATAGAGCGGTAGAGCGCATCTACCCGCTCGGCGGTCTCCGGGGTGGAGCCGCTGGTGACCTTCCTGATTTTAGTGAGGGTATTGACCTTGTCGCCCGGGTTAATGCGCTCGGGCGAATACCCCACGTAAAAGTCCCTGTTGAATTTCAGTCCGGAAGCGCTTTCCAGCACCGGTACGCATACTTCTTCGGTGCAGCCGGGATAAACGGTAGATTCATAAATGACGAGGTTGCCCCGCGCCAGGGCCCGTCCTACCGTTTCCGAAGCTTTTTTCAAAGGGTTCAGGTCCGGGGCCTTAAACTGGTCTATGGAAGTGGGGACGGTCACGATAAAGGTATCGCAACTTTTCAGCGCAGCGGGGTCTGTGGAAAAACGGAGGCCGGCGGAAGCGCTGACGGGAGCATGAAGCACACTCCGCAGATCAGGAATAGATGCCTCGTGCGTGCGGTCTTTCCCTTCACTCAGCTCCCGTACCCTTTCGGGGTTTATATCAAAGCCCAACACCTCGTACTTTTTACCAAACTCAATAGCCAAAGGCAAGCCCACATACCCCAAGCCGATGACGGCTATTTTAGTGTTCCCGCTGACCTTGACAGAATTATGCATAAACAGAATTACATTATCCGGCAAATAAACGAAAAAATGCGAGTTTTAGAAAATTATGCGGGCGGGTAGGGAGTGACGAGTAGGGAGTTCCGAGTAGGGTGCCCTTCGTCAAGCTCAGGGTGACAGAGGTAACGTCATAGCTCTGAACATCCTACCGCAACTTCAGCGTCACAATGCTCACAATGGCCAGCAGAATCCCGATGATCCAGAAACGGGTGACAATTTTGGATTCGTGGTACCCCACTTTCTGGTAATGGTGATGGAGGGGCGCCATTTTCAGAAGGCGGTGCTGCTGGGCGTACTCCAGTCCGTGTTTTTTACGCTGGTACTTAAAGTAGGCCACCTGGGCCATCACCGAGAGGTTTTCTACCAGGAAGATGCCGCAAAACACAGGAATAAGCAATTCTTTCCTCAGGATAAGTGCCAGGGTAGCAATTACACTGCCCAGCATCAGGCTGCCGGTATCGCCCATGAACACCGAGGCCGGGTAAGAGTTATACCAAAGGAAGCCCACACAGGCCCCCACAAACGCCGCGGAGAAAATGGCCAGCTCGCCCGAGTTGGGGATGAGCATAATATTCAGGTATTCCGCAAAAATCTTATTTCCGGAAAGGAAAGCGAAAATGGCCAGGGTCACCCCAATAATAGCGGAGGTACCCGCCGCGAGGCCGTCTATGCCGTCGGTAATATTGGCAGCGTTAGAAACCGCCGTGATGATAAAAATACAGATTAACACGTAAGGCAACCAGCCCAGGCTCTCGGGTAGATAGCTGGAAAGGATATTATAATCCAACAGGTTATTTTTAGTGAAAGGTACGGTAGTCTGTAGCGATGTGGTATCTACATAGCTCCCGCCTCCTGTAAACTGGCGGATGGTGACGTTCGGGTTAGAGTACAGGGTAATTCCTACAATAAAACCGAGGCCCACCTGCCCGATAATCTTGAAACGGCCTTTCAGCCCCTCCTTGTTCTTTTTAAATACTTTGATGTAATCGTCCGCGAAACCGATCAGGCTGGTCCACACGGTAGCTACAATAAGCAGAATAATGTAGACGTTGTCGAGTCGGGCAAAAAGCAGCACGGGGATCAGCAGGGAGGCCAGGATAATAAAACCGCCCATAGTGGGCGTACCTTTCTTCTCCAGCTGTCCGTGCAGGCCCAGGTCACGGATGCTTTCCCCGATCTGTAGCCTCTGTAGTTTTTTAATGATGCGTTTCCCGAAAATAGCGGCAATAGACAATGACACGATAATGGCCGCCGAAGCCCGGAAAGAAATGAAACGCCAGACCCCCGCGCCCGGAAGGTCAAACATTTTATCGAGATACTCAAAAAGGTAGTACAGCATATTGACGGAACTTTGAGCAAAAGTAAAAAAAAGTTCCGAGTTCCAAGCGGGAGTGGGAGGTATTCGTTTTGAATAGCTGTGAGCTATCAGCTTTCAGCTATTAGCTATTAGAAGTTAGATACACCAACCGGCTGATAGCTGATAGCTAATAGCGGTTCGCCGCGGGGCGGCCTCCCAACTGGCTAAAATTTAGTCCTCTTTTATTTTTTAATCGAATTTTTTGTATATTTGTTTGGTCTAAACACAACAGCCCATGCAATCTATCCTTAAATTACTCTCCCTTTCCACCGCGTCTATGCTTAGAAAAGTTTCGTATCCCAAAGGCCATATTCTGTTACAGCCCGGCGACCTGTCCGACAAAATCTGGTGGGTGGAAGAAGGACTTGTACGGGAGTATTTTGTTCCGGAAGAGGGACGGGAAGTCACTACACAGATCGCGGCAGCGGATATGCTGATTTATGCGCCCCTGAGTTACCTGAACAGCGCGCCGGTCACCACCGTGATTGAGGTCATTGAAAAATGTCAGGTCATGACCATCAAACGGAGCCACATTACGCCGGCTTTTCTCGGGGCCCTGCTAGAACGCACCGTGCTGCAGGCCGAAAAGCGTTTTGAGATTCTCCAGCTTAAACGTCCGGACCAAAGGCTGGAGGCATTTGAGCGCCTCTATCCCGAACTGTGCAACCGCATCCCCCTGTATTACGTAGCCTCTTTACTGAACATCACCCCCCAGACTCTGAGCCGGATCAGGAGTGGGCGCGCCTCTCGGCTACGCTCGAGGTGACAGCTTGGCTACGCTCGATGTGACAGAGCGTTCGATGTGACAATGGCGCTCGATGGGACAGGGAGGCTGCGATTGATGGGACATCTCGGCTACGCTCGATGGGACAGCTCGGCTGCGCTCGATGGGACAGCTCGGCTTCGCTCGATGAGACAATGGCGCTCGATGAGACATCTCGACTTCGCTCGATGTGACAGAGCGTTCGATGTGACGGGGACTTAATACCTCTCGCGGATCTGTTCCACCAGCTCCATGGTTTCTTTGCCGTTTTCGGCTACCGTATTCGTGAAATTATTTTTCATAACACTGTAGGTGAGGAGGCGGCCTGAGCGGGTGAGAAGAAAACCCGACTCGTTGTACACGCCCCCCATAGAGCCCGTCTTGGCAAAAACATAGGGCGTGTCCGACGTTTTGTATTTGTTTCGCAGAGTACCCGCTTTCCCCCCAATAGAGAGAAGGGAGAAAAGTCGCTCCCGGGGGTACGTACGGTACATTTGGTTCAGCACATTCACCATGATCCGGGGACTGAAAAGGTTGTGCCTCGACAGGCCCGAGCCGTCGCGCCACCGGTAAGGAAGTACCTCTCCGCCCAGCAATAAGCCGCTCAGATGGCGGATGCTTACCGCCGTGGAGACGGTGTCTGAAAGCGTACTTCCTGCCACCAACAGCAGCTGTTCGGCCAGGAGGTTATCCGACTGCTGCATCATTTTCCGGAGTACGGTATCCACCGGTTGGCTGTAGGCGGTTTTAAGCGGTTCGGTGATCTCAAAATGCCGGTGGATAACCGGGATTTTGAGGGTGTCGGCCAACATGCGGGCCGTCAGGTCCATACCCGTGCGGAAAGGGATTTCCTGGTTGAAGCCCGCCTCGCGTCCAGCCGCCGAAGCATAATAAAAGACGTTATCTTCCCGGTCGCGCTGGATACGTCCGCTCTGAAGCAGACTGTCCTGCAAGGGAAAGTAATCCGGCCTGAGCGTGACCTTATTGTGCTGAAGGCTGGCCCTCACCACGTTGCCATAGATGGGAAGAGAGGAAATCTCCGCCTGGTAGTAGGCGTTGTAGTCGTCCCATCCCCAGCCCGCGCCGTAAGGCGACTGCCTCAGGTTCTGGTCGGAGAGTACAATCACCCCGGCTTTCTTCATCAGTCCCAGGGCCGCACTCTCAGGGAAATCGGGATGCAGCAGGGTGGGGTCACCGATACCCAGCACAAAGAGGGTATCGGCCCGGGTAAAGTACCGAAAGGCCGGCAGGCTGTCGCCAAGGGTCTCCATACAGGCATAGAGCGTCAGTATTTTGGTATTGGATGCCGGTACAAAGGGCACGTCTCCGTGGCGGCTGAAAAGTGTTTCCCCGCTCCGGGTATCGGCAATGTACACCCCCGTAAAGAGGGCAAAATCCGGTTGGCGGAGGGCCTGAGGGGTTTTCCCATTACGGCAAGAGGTCAAAAAAATAAGGCCCGTAATTAAAATAAGGTAGTTTTTCACTTGATTTGTGTATATTTATAGCAATTTTAAGGTATTCATTTGGGAAAGCAAAGAATTGTTTCG
>CAYRGN010000064.1:4309-15674 GCA_964423865.1 uncultured Lacihabitans sp. | reverse complement strand
GGAGGTAATCACAACGGTACTTTTACCAATAATGTGATGATAGTGGAACCAACTGACAGCAGGTGGCAGTTGCAAATTCCTCAGCAGGAAATTAACAGGTCTAATGGTCTTGTAGTCCAAAACCCAGTTAATTAATTACCTGTCATACCAAAAAGGGGGCTGCTTATAAAAGCGCCCCCTTTTTTTATATATACGTACCACCTCTCATCCGCCTCCTTCACTATCCTCATCATCAGGCCCTCCACCAGTACCACCACCACTATACTTTGGGCCTGCTTCTATATTAATCAAAAAACGTTCAGGGTTAGGCGAATCACAGCTTGACAAAGCACCTTCTGAATTACAATAGATATCATATGTCTCCAACACAAAGCAATCATTGTAAATGTGTTTTACATACCATCCTCCTGAATTCGGGACACACTCCGTACTACTATTATAAAGTTTTGTACTAACTTTCAATGTGTTCAGACTAGACGTAGCTCGGTTCAGCTTTGCTACCGATAGCTTTACATCCAAGGCTTTTTCGGGTTCTACGTCAGTCTCTGATTGGGAGCAGGAATTTAAAAAAAGAAATGCTGACGCTAAAAATACATAGGTTTTTCTCATAGTTTTTGTTTTTTTAAAGATATAGATCTTTCCCCTGAAGACAAAAGTTTTTGAGATAAAATTCATGCTCTTACGTTTACACAAACGCGCTAAACCCAGTAATGGATCGGCCCACAATGAGCGTATTGATCTCCTTGGTGCCTTCATACGAGTGGATGGTTTCGGCGTCAGCCACAAAGCAGGTCACATTGTAATCCAGTTGGAGTGACTATTCTCCGGAATATCCAAGTCCCGTTTCTTTTTTTATGTGCCCTCTTTCGTTTATTTCTTGCCTGTAGATAAATTCTTTCTTATTTGGGTGGAAGAAAAGCGGGCTTGGGGGTGCGTAACTTTGTGGAAACGGAAAAATTATGCGATCAGGAAGAAAAACCATGAGGCCCCGCTTATCCCCTGCCTGTGAAAACGGGCCTGACCTGGGGTCACGTTATTCGTATAACGAGTATAAGCAGTGGGCATTCAAAGAAAAGGTGGAACTGGCAGACGGGTTTATTCACAAAATAAATGTAGTCACTGCACCGGGCTACTCCCAGATTTCGGCATCATTTTTCTCTCATCTGAGTCACTTTTTTAAACCGGGCCAGGTATTTTTATCGCCCTTTGAGGTCAGGTTACCCGATACCCCCACACCAATTCGTGACGAAGAGGTTTTTTCGGTGGTCAGACCGGCCCTCTGCGTGATCACTTCCCCTTTTCAAACGGATGCAGACGGCAGTACGGCTATTCCTGACCTGATCGTGGAAATAACCGGCAGTTCCCGGCCGGAAATGGAGTACAAATTTCGTCTTTACGAAACAAAGGGGGTAAAAGAATATTGGGTGGCCGTTCCTGGGGAAAACCGGGTGTATGTCCACACCCTGGAGGGAGGCCGCTACCGGAGCCTTCCCCCCTTCCGCCAGGAGGAGGTGCTGCAATCTCCCGCCTTCCCTGGCCTGGAAATTCCTCTCCGGGAAATATTTCGCCCTCCCGGTGATATTATCGCGGTGGGTGAACCTGCTATCGCTTATGCCCCTGACATTACCTCCTTAGACCTGTTGGATTTCAGCAAAATATACTCCTACGCCGATTATCTCCGTTGGAAATTTCAGGAAAGGGTGGAACTAATCAGGGGGTATATTTCCAAAATGTGCCCTGCACCCACGTTTGTGCATCAGAAAACAGCCCTCAGACTGGTCAGGCAGTTGGATCCTTATTTCGCACGTAAGCACTGCGAAATGCTTTTTGCTCCGTTTGATGTGCGTCTCCACCCCCTGGAGACCCGTGACCACGCCCTATTTACCGTAGTACAGCCGGATATCTGTGTAATCTGCAACGCATCGGCAATTGATGAACGCGGGGCTGTGGGCGTACCTGACCTTATCGTTGAAATTCTCTCCCCGGGAAATCCCCGCCATGATACAGCAGTCAAATATGCGTTATACGAAGAAAACCGGGTAAAAGAATACTGGATCGCGGATCCCGCATCGGCCACCGTTTGCATCCACACTTTATCCGGCAATAAATACGCCCCGGCAAAATTCTTTTCAGGCCAGGATGAAGTGCATTCCGAGTTGTTTCCAGACTTACGGTTTAGCCTCCGGGAGGTATTTCCCGGCCCAGGGGTCCTTTAAGGTACGGGCTGTTTCATACTGCTTTATTGCCGCCCTCTTTTCTCCCAGAGCTTCGTACGCCTGTCCCAGATAGTAGTAAAGATGATCGGTTTCCGGGCGGTCTGCCTCTATCTTCTGCAACAAGGCCAAAGCCTCCCCGGCTTTCCCTTCCCTGAGCAGAAGAATCGCCTGATTCCGTTGTGTAAACTCATTCTCTTCCCCCAGCTTCCCGCTCCGCAGAAGTTTCTCGCGGCCTTCGGTCAGCTTTCCGCTTTCCAGGTAATAAAGGGTAAGGTTATTGACCACCACCTGATTATTGGGTTCCACCTGTTCCGCTTTCAATAACAAGGAAAGCGCCGGGTCCCACCGGCGTTGAAGTCCATACAGAACCGCCCGGTTGTTCAAAGCAAAAACAAAAGAGGGCGACAGGTCCAGAGCCTTTTCCAAGAGTTTCTCGGCCTCACTATATTGATGGTTAACGGTTTTGACATAGGCCAGGTTCGTGAGGGCCTCCACGTTGCCCCCGTCTATCTCCAATGCCCGGCCGAAATGCTGTTCCCCTTCCGGGTAGCGGTTCCGCAACACGAAGTTTTGTCCGTACGCATTATGAAAAGCGCTGGACGTGTCCAGGCGCATGGCAAGGTCCGCGAGCAGCTGCGCGCCCTCCTCCACCCTGCCGGTTTCGGTATAGAACCGGGCCAAGTTAAAACGGGCATCGATAAAAGTCTTATCCAGCCTCACCGCTTCTTCAAAGTCGGCTTCCGCCTTTTCCCACTCGCCCCGGTTCAGGTAAATAATGCCCCGGTTATTGTACGCATCCGCCAGCTTGGGATTCTTTCGTATAGCTTCCGAAAAAAAGTGTTCGGCTCGATCGTATTCCTTCTTTTTAAAATGAAAATTCCCCCTGGTAAAAAACTCAGCAGATTCTTTTTTACTTTTGCAAGACAAGCTGGTCAGACATATACCAATAACAATTAAAATTATTCTCATGAGATTAGTCAAAAACATAGAAAACGATTTTTGCGTAGTCAATCTGTACTCCTTCAACAACAAATACATTATCAAATTCGAAGCAGGAAACCTGGAACAAATCTACAAAGTATCTGAATTGGATGTATCCGGAGAAGACGACATCGATGAAATGCTGGGCGACACTTTTATGAAAAAAGTGATGCAAAGGTTTAAAGAAATGAACGAAGATTTCGAAGAAATATTAGATTCTATTGATTAAAATGTATTCTCTTTTAAATATTTTATAGGAAGTATTAAGGAATCTAGTACAATCTTCACCGTTTAATTTCTTTGTTACTTATTTTTACTGACATGACATTTTAATTATACCGTGATAACCGATCAGAAAAAATATTTCCTTATTGATTTTGACAGCACCATTACCCGTGTGGAAGGGCTGGATGAATTAGCCGCAATAGCCCTGAAAGGTGATGCTGAAGGAGAAAAAAAAGTAGCTCAAATCAGGGAACTTACCGACAAAGGGATGTCGGGAGAACTGACCTTTTCCGAATCGCTCACCCAGAGACTGGCCCTGCTGAACGCCAACCAGAGCCATGTAGATATCCTGGTCGATTTCCTGAAGGAAAATATCACCGGATCGTTTCTGCGTAACCGGGCCTTTCTGTCTGAATATGCCGACCAAATCCTGGTCATCTCCAGTGGATTTAAAGATTTTATCCTGCCGGTGGCCGAATATCTGGGCCTGAAACCTGAAAATGTATACGCCAACACCTTTGTGTACAATGAGCAGGGAGATATTACGGGGGTGGATACGGAAAATCCGCTCTCCCGCACCGGAGGCAAAATAGAGGTGGTGAAACTCCTTCAACTGGACGGACACGTTTCGGTGATCGGAGACGGATTCACCGATTACGAGATCCGTAAAAACGGACTTGCCCAGCGCTTCTACGCTTTTGTAGAAAACGTGGAGCGCCCTTCGGTGACGGAAGTGGCCGATTTCGTAATCAAGAGCCTGGACGAATTTCTTTTCTATAACCAGCTGCCGCGGGGGTATTCGTACCCCAAGAGCATGATTAAAGTATTGCTCCTGGAGAACGTACACCCGGACGCCATTGCAGCGTTTGAAGAGCAGGGATTCGACGTGGAGTTTCATAAAGGCGCCATGGACGAAGACGAACTTTGTGAGAAAATAAAAGACGTATCGATCATCGGTATACGTTCCAAAACCCACCTTACGGAAAAAGTGCTGGCCCATGCCGACAAGCTCCTGGCCATTGGCGCGTTTTGTATTGGCACCAACCAGATAGCCCTGAAAGAAGCCGAAAAAAGAGGTATAGCGGTCTTTAACGCCCCTTACAGCAACACCCGTTCGGTAGTAGAGCTGGTCATCGGGGAAATGATTATGCTCATACGTAAAGTGTTTGTGAAAAGCGAAGGCATGCACAAAGGCGCCTGGGACAAATCGGCGGTGAACAGCTTTGAAGTGAGAGGAAAGAAGCTGGGCATGATAGGTTACGGGCACATCGGCACCCAGCTTTCGGTGATCGGTGAAGCCATGGGCATGGAAGTTTATTTTTACGATATCGTGGATAAAATGCCCATCGGTAATGCCAAGAAATGCAGAACCATGGAGGATGTCTTCCGGGTGGCCGACATTATCAGCCTGCATATTGACGGGCGGCCCGAAAACAGCAACCTGATCGGCGCACGCCAGTTTGAGCAAATGAAAGACGGCGTTATTTTCATGAATCTGGCCCGGGGCCACGTGGTAGACATCCCGGCCCTGGTAGAAGCGCTGAAATCGGGCAAGGTGGCCGGTGCCGGGGTAGATGTTTTTCCGAAAGAACCCAAGACCAACAAAGACGCCTTCTCTTCCGAACTGATGGGCCTGGATAACGTGATCCTGACGCCCCATATCGGCGGAAGTACGGAAGAAGCCCAGCAGAGCATCGGCAACTATGTACCCGAAAGGCTGCTCAGCTACATCAATAACGGAAGTACCACAGGAACAGTGAACTTCCCCGAGCTGAGCCTGCCCCTGCTTCATGATTCGCACCGCCTCCTGCATATCCACCGGAATGTGCCGGGTATACTGGCCAAGCTGAACAATATATTCGCCAAGCACAATATCAATATCCGGGGACAATACCTGAAAACCAACCCGGAAATCGGCTATGTGATTGTAGATATCGAAAAATCGTACTCCAGGGAGTTTGTGCAGGAAATCCGTGGAATTGAGGAGACCATCCGCTTCCGCATGCTGTTTTAGAATAAGCGTATTCCTGGTTTTGGAACATGCCTTGGAGGTAAGGCCGTTCCAAAACTTTTATGTTTTCCTTTTTCGTTTCACTTTCATTGTGGTTATATTTGTTGTCATAAAACAACCGATCATCAATGAAAACGCTTCTTATAATTGCCGCATTGCTGGCAGCCGGTCTGCTGGTATTTTTCAATTTTGATTTAGTCAAACATATTTTTTCAAAAAACGACACCATCTCCATGATTGACAGTACCCAGGAACACAAGGGATCTCTTTATGATTTCACGGTAAACGACCTCCAGGAAAATCCGGTAAACCTCGCGGATTACAAAGGAAAACCGGTCGTCATTATCAATGTGGCCTCGAAGTGTGGTTTTACTCCCCAGTATGCCGACTGGCAGAAGTTCCACGAGGAGTACGGTGAGAAAATAGCAGTACTGGGTTTCCCCGCCAATAATTTTAAGAGCCAGGAACCGGGATCCAATGAGGAAATTGCTGAATTCTGCCAGAAAAACTACGGGGTTACCTTCAAAATGTTCTCTAAAGTGGAGGTAACGGGCAATGATAAGGCACCCCTGTACAAATGGCTTACGGAAAAGGAACTGAACGGCTGGAACGACCAGGAACCTACCTGGAATTTCTGCAAATATGTAATAGACAAAGACGGCAATCTGACCCATTTCTTTGAGTCGAAGATTACCCCCGATAATGAAGAATTCCGGAAAGCGGCAGGCATTTAACGGGAAGTTTTCAGAAGGGGATTCTACTTTTCCAAGACGGGTAGACCGGCTAATTTTCAGACGAATGAGGAAATGGATTTCAGCGGCCAGGCTTAGAACATTGCCCCTGGCACTTTCAAGTATCATTATGGGGGCCTTTCTGGCGGGAAGCGTTTTTATGTTCCGCTGGAATGTATTCGGTTGGGCCATACTGACCACCGTACTCCTGCAGGTGCTTTCAAACTTCGCGAACGATTACGGAGACACGAAGAACGGTGCGGATTCTGAAGACCGGATAGGCCCGACAAGGGCGGTACAAAGCGGAGAAATCACTCCGAAACAGATGCTAAACGCGATTCTGCTGACAGGCCTGGCGGCTTTTTTATCCGGAATTTACCTTCTTTACCTGTCGTTTGGCGGATTTTCCTCCCTCTATTTCCGTATCTTCCTGGGGCTAGGCATCCTGTCTATCCTGGCGGCCTATACTTATACTGCGGGAAAGCGGCCTTACGGTTATATGGGACTGGGCGATATTTCCGTCTTCCTCTTTTTCGGGATCACCGGCGTGGTGGCAAGCTATTTTCTGTATACCCTGCATTTTGAATGGGCTTTGCTGCTTCCGGGAACGGCCTGCGGAGCCCTGGCCACCGCGGTATTGAACATTAATAATATACGGGACCTGGAATCGGACCAAAAAACAGGAAAGATTACGATACCGGTTCGGCTGGGCAGAAAAAAAGCCTTCATTTACCATTGGTTTCTCCTATTCCTGGCCATGCTGAGTGCCGCGGCTTATATTCATTTGAAAAGTGGCAATTGGTATTATCTCCTGAGTTTCCCCCTGATCTTTTTGAACGGTGTGCAGGTAAGTAAGCGGGGCAACCCCGACCCTTACCTGAAAACATTGTCACTGACCTCGCTGGCATTTGTTATAGTATTCGGCCTTAGCCTCCTGTTTCGATGAAAATTCAAGACCTTCCATTCCTTCCCCGGTATTTTGACCGGTACATCGCCCGGATTCCGGATCACCTGGAACTTACCGAAGCTTTTCTACTATTTTCCCCGGAAAATATCTTTACCGACCGGACCAAACTCACCGCTTTGGGCGACCAGGTGTATGCCCCTGGGAAATGGCCGGTGAAAGAGGTAATTCAACACTGTATCGATACGGAAAGAATCATGGCGTATCGTGCGCTTTGTATTTCCAGGGGGGAAAGCATTTCCCTGCCGGGCTTTGACGAGGAACTATATGCCGAAAACACCACCGCTTCCACCCGGAGTATAGATGACCTTCTTGAGGAATACAGGGTGGTGCGGGAAGCTACAGAACTGTTATTCCGCCACATGAATTCTGCCATGGCTTTGCGGGAAGGAAGTGGAAACGGCATCCGGATCACTCCACTGGCGCTGGCTTATATGGTGTTGGGCCATGGCATTCACCATTACGAAGTATTGGAGGAACGATATTTCCCTTTGCTGTCGTGAAAATCACGCACCCGACTATTTTAAGATCAGGAATACGGCCGAGATGATCACCATGGCTACAATGATCTGACGGAATCTTTTTTCCGGCAAAACTTTCAGAATTTTTATACCCAGGAATCCACCTAAGAGGATAAACGGCAAGGCCATAAGGTTCAGGATAAAGCCCTCCAGGGTGAGGTTGTGCCAGAAAAAGAGCTGAAGAGGAATCTTCGTAAAATTCAGGATCATGATGAACCATGCCGCTGTAGCGGTAAAGGTTATCTTATCGAGCTTTTTGGAGAGCATATACACCGAGAGGGCGGGTCCGGCGGCATTTCCTATCATGGTGGAAAACCCCATGATAAATCCAAATACCGGCGAATACCACCGCTTCTTCACCAGTCCGCTCCACCTATTGCTATTTTCTGTCCAGAGCATAATGCCCACTCCCAACAGGATGCAAAAGCTGATCCATATCTTAAAAGTGCGGTCATCGATATACCGGCCCAGCACCAGCCCCGCGAGCAACCCTGTCAGGGCCATAGGAAGCAGTTTCTTTACCTCACTCCACAAAAAGGCCTTCCGGTAATACACCACCGCTACGATATCGGCGAAACAAAGCAGAATCAGCACAATGCCGGTAGAATACCGTGCGCCAAAAAGCATAGCAAAAAAAGGAATCGCCAGGGTTCCGATATTGAGGATACCGGTTTTCGACATCCCGATAAACATGGCACAAAGAAAGTACAATGCCCAGGCATACGGGGAAGAAATGAGCGAAAATGCCATCATACCTCTTTCATGCTGAGTCCTATTCTTTTCCGGGTTTCGTCTACTTCCAGCACCTTTACGGTCACCTTCTGATGCACTTTTACCACCTCGTTGGGGTCTTTTACAAAACGGTTGGCCAGGTTAGAAAGGTGTACAAGGCCATCCTGGTGTACACCAATGTCTACAAAACACCCAAAAGCGGTAATGTTGGTCACCACTCCCGGGAGTACCATGCCCGTTCTCAGATCACGAATGGAATTTACATCCGCAAACTCCACGCTTTCAAAGGGTTCCCTCGGGTCTCTCCCGGGTTTCTTAATTTCCTCCAGAATATCTCTTAACGTGGGCAGTCCTACTGCTCCCGAAACATAGCGATTCATTTCCACCTGCTTCTGCAGATCTTCAGCGGCAAGAAAGGTGGACAGGTCTGTTTTCAGGTCCTTTGCCATCTGCTCTACCAAGGCGTAGGATTCGGGGTGTACGGCCGAATTGTCCAGGGGATTCTTCGCCCCGTGAATGCGAAGAAAGCCGGCTGCCTGTTCAAATACTTTTTCGCCCAGCCTGGGTACTTTTTTCAGGTCTTTGCGGCTTTTAAACTTCCCGTTTGCAGCCCTGTAATCTACAATATTCCGGGCAATGGAAGGCCCAATACCTGACACGTAACTCAGCAAATGCTGGCTGGCCGTATTCAGCTCCACCCCCACCAGGTTGACGCAGGATTCCACCACGGTATCCAGCGATTCCTTCAGTTCCTTCTGGTTCACATCGTGCTGGTATTGCCCTACGCCTATTGACTTGGGGTCAATCTTCACCAACTCTGCCAGGGGGTCCATCAGGCGACGGGCTATGGATACGGCCCCCCGCACGGTGATATCTTTGTCGGGAAATTCTTCCCGGGCAACCTCAGAAGCAGAATACACCGAAGCGCCCTGTTCGGAAACCATCACTACTTTTATTCCCTTTAACTCGGGTTTTCTGCGGATCACGTCTTTGACAAACTGCTCGGTTTCCCGTCCGGCCGTACCGTTCCCAATGGCAATGACTTCCGTTTGGTATTTGTTCAGGAGATACACCAGTTTCGCCTCGGCTTCCTGGCTTTTTGCCTGGGGATATACCACCTCATCTTCTTTCAGGTTCCCCTGTTCATCCAATACCACCACTTTACAACCGGTACGAAAACCGGGGTCAATACCCATTACCCGCTTTTGGCCCATAGGGGGCGATAACAAAAGCTGGCGCAGGTTGGTGGTAAAAATGCCGATGGCGGCCTGATCGGCTTTTTCTTTCAGGGCATTTCCGTACTCTTTCTCCAGGGCGGGCAGCATCAGCCTTTTCAGGGAGTCTGCCAGGGCCAGCTCTACCTGTTCTTTCGGCTCGGGCATTCCGCGCAGGAGCCCCCTTCCCAGTTTCTCCACGGCCTCTTCCGTATCTATGCCTATTCCTACTTTCAAGAACCCTTCTTCCTCCCCGCGGCGAAGCGCCAGGTAGCGGTGTGAGGGAATTTTCCCTGCGGTTTCGGCATACTCAAAGTAATCCCTGAATTTCTGTCCTTCTGCCTCTTTGCCCTTTTTTACCTTGGCTTCCAGTACGCCGCTTCTTTCGAAAATGCTTCTCACTTTCCGGCGGCAATCTGCATCTTCGGCCATCCACTCCGCCATGATGTCGCGGGCGCCGGCCAGGGCATCTTCCACGGTGGTGATCTTGTCGTTCAGGAAACGTACAGCAAGAGGTTCTACTGAACGTTCTTTCTGCTCGAAAAGCAGCCTGGCCAGAGGTTCAAGTCCGGCTTCCACAGCTACTAAGGCCCGCGTTTTCTTCCTTGGCCGGTACGGCAGGTAAATTTCCTCCAGTTCCGACACAAAAAGGGCGTCTTCCAGCTTTTTTCTAAGTTCGGGGGTGAGTTTCCCCTGGTTCTCAATAGATTCCAGAATAGCCTCCCGCCTTTTATCTGCTTCTTTCAGACGGTCATGTATTTTGCGAATTTCGAGCAGCACCACCTCGTCCAGGCTGCCGGTGGCTTCTTTCCTATAGCGGGCGATAAAGGGTACGGTGGCGCCCGATTCAAACAATGCGATGGTTTTAGATACCTGTGAAGGAGAAATTTTTAATGCTTCTGCTATATAATGTAAGGATTTCATTCCAACCTGTAAATAATGTCTAAAGAAAAAGTGGCGGCCCCTACAGGGGTTCCGCCGCAAAAATAACCATGAAAAAGCTATTCATTACCTTTTCCACCATAATTATCACCACGTTTTCCTTGGATTATAGCGCCCAGGTTTTAAAGAAAACTTTTCTTCTCTTAAAACACACCGCTTATCTTTGATGGAAAATAGATATAAGATGTATGACTTCCTTGTTATAGGAGGAGGTGCAGCCGGTTTCTTTGCGGCTATCAATGTAAAAAAGAAATCGCCTGAATTAAAGGTGGCGATCCTGGAAAAACAAGGTAAGGTACTCCAGAAGGTGAAAGTTTCCGGCGGAGGAAGATGCAATGTGACCAACGCCCTCTCCGATCCCGAGGACCTGGCGCGAAATTACCCCCGGGGAGAAGATTTTCTGCGAAAAGCATTCGCCCTGTTCAGTTCCCATGATACGCGAAAGTGGTTTACTTCGCGGAAGATTCCACTAAAAACGGAAAAAGACGGGCGTGTATTCCCTGTTTCCGACTCCTCCCAAACCATCATAGACTGTTTCCTTTCCGAAGCCCGCGGAGTGGAGCTGATCCTGAACTGCCGGGTGGAGAAGATCGTCCCCCTCCTGCCCGGCTGGGAAATCATCGCGGCAGAAGGCCGGGTTTTTAAGACCCGTAACCTGATGATCGCCACGGGAAGCGACCACCGGATCTGGACTACGGTGAGGGAACTGGGCCTGGCCGTTTCCGAAGCGGTCCCCTCGCTTTTCACCTTTAATATCCAGGACAAAGCCCTTACCGCCCTACAAGGAACCAGTTTCGAAAAAGCGGAAGTATCGGTCAGAAATTCCTC
>CAYRGN010000064.1:0-4299 GCA_964423865.1 uncultured Lacihabitans sp. | reverse complement strand
AAACAAAACGGCCCCCTCTTGATTACCCACTGGGGGCTATCGGGTCCGGCCATCCTGAAACTATCGGCCTGGGGAGCCTATTTCCTGAAAGAATGCCAATATACGTTTGATATTGAAGTAAACTGGCTTTCAGACCGGGAGAAAAAAACCCTGGAAGATGATATAAAGCGAAATTTTCTTGAAAATCCTAAAAAAAACATAAGAATGCTGCCTATTTCAGGCGTTTCTCAACGATTCTGGAACTATATTTGTGGAGAATCGGGTATATCCGAATTCCAGAAGGGGGCCGAGGGAGGAAAGAAGCAGATTACCGCTCTACTCGAAAACCTGACAGCCGCTAAATTTAAGGTAAACGGTAAAAGCACTTTCAAAGAGGAATTTGTTACCGCCGGCGGTGTGAGACTCTCCGAACTACATCATGACAGCTTTGTTACCCACAGGTATCCCGATCTGTATCTCGGCGGAGAGATACTGGATATTGACGCGGTAACCGGTGGTTTTAATTTCCAGGCGGCCTGGACCGCAGGATGGCTGATATCGGAACATGTAGGCCACAAATTCGGGGGAAATAGCCGATAAAGTTGCTATTTTTTTGTAAAAGACCTAACTTTGAATAACTTATAACCATTTAGAAACCTGTGACTCATTTAATTGAACGATTTACCGAATTACTCAAAAAGGGTAAGTATAACTCAGCAACCATTGCCGCCTACCGTAACGCTATTTTCATGTTTTATAACAATTTCCGGGACTACCCTCAAAATAGATTTACCGAAGAGCTGATATCCGAATATATCCTGGACCTGAGCAAAAAGAGTTCTCCTCAGGCAGCAGCCCAGACGGGGAAAGCCATTATCCTGTTTTTTGATAAGGTCTATAACCGGAAACTCAACATTAAGGCTACCGGTAAAATCAAAGACGACCAATCGGTTGAAATATTGTCGAGAGACGAACTTCACCTCTTGTTTTCAGGCATAAAAAACCCGAAACACAGGCTATTACTAATTCTTATTTACAATAACGGCCTGAAAGTAAATGAAGCTATCAACCTGAAAACAGACGATATTGATACGGAGAACCATACGATACGTATTGATTCAGAACATCCGAAAAAGACGCGCTTACTACGTCTCAGCCCGGCGCTCACCCCACTTATTGACGAATACCGGAGCAAATACCGGCCCAGTGGTGTGTTTTTCCCGGGATCGGGCGGAGTTGGTCATTATTCGGCGAGGAATATCCAGCTGGTGTTTCAGAAAGCGTTAAAAGAGTCTAAAATCACGAAACCGGCCAAACTGACTACCCTGAGGCACAGTTTCGCCGTTCATTCCCTGGAAAACGGTACAGCCATTAACCATTTGCAGAAAATCCTGGGGCATAGTAATATTCAAACTACTTCTTTTTATGCTCCCTTTGCCAAAACAGAGCTGCAACGAATCCGTTCACCGTACGAAGACCTGATCAGCTGAACAGGTCGGGCCTTTGGGGAATATGCAGGTCTGTACCCAGCTCTCTGTTCAGGTTTCGAATGAAGTGAGCGGCCAGCAGAGGAGATTCCTTTTCCACATTCTGGTGAATAAAGAAATACAGTTTCTGTAGCCCGCTTTCTTTCCATTTTTTCAGCGTAGAGACCCACTCTTCCAGGCGGGAATAATCGGAGGAATGATTGGCGCCTACATACCGCACAAAAGCTACGGGAGTGGTCAGGCGCATGTGCATCATATCTCGCCGACCCGCGGTGTCCACCAGCACGTTGGTCACCCCGTTTTCTTCCAGCAGGCGGTAGAGATTCCGGCTGACTTCCGGATCGGAGAACCACTCCTGGTTTCTTACTTCCAGGGCCAGGGGATAGCCCTTAGGGAAACCCAGAAGAAAGTCTTCCAAACGTCTAAAATCTTTGGGCTTATAATTGTCATGCATTTGCAGGAAAGCCATACCCAGTTTTTCTTCAAACTGAAGCGTGGCCTCTACGAAATCCTTTACTTTCTCTTCGGTATTCAGCAGGCGGCTGAAATGGCTGATGCTTTGGGGCAGCTTAGGAAAGAACCTGAAGCCCGCAGGAGTCTTCTCTTTCCAGGTCAGCACCTGGGCCGGAGAGGGCGAATTGTAAAAGGTGGCGTTCAGCTCAATGGAATTAAACTGCCCTGAATAATAGGCCAGTTCGTCTTTCACGCCTTTCGGATAAAACCCTTTCAGGTCGGTCTTATTCCATTTCGCGCATCCCACATATACTTCGAAAGGCTGATCCGTCTTGTAATGGTTCAGCAAATCACAAGTAACTTCCGGAGTGTCGGGAATCCGGAAGTCAACGGTAGAAGGGTCGGGTACCTGGCCAAATTTCATTGATATAACTTTGAGTTAAGAGGTTTGAGCCGGGTTTTCCAGCATCATGGTTCCTTTGTTTTTCAGGTTAATGTGCCAGCTAAAGGCTTCTTCCAGGAGATGGGGCGTATGCCCTCCCTTTTCTTTGGCCCGGTCGAAATAAGACTGTAGCTGTTCACGGTAATCCGGGTGTACACAGTTATCGATAATGGCCTGGGCTCTTTCCCGGGGCGCAAGGCCGCGGAGGTCGGCCAGCCCTACGTCAGTCACGATAATGTCTACATCATGCTCGGTATGATCCACATGCGAAACCATAGGAAGCACATGAGAGATGGTATTGTTTTTCGAAGCGGCCTGGGTCACAAAAATACTCAGGTAGGCATTCCGCGCAAAGTCGCCCGACCCCCCTATACCGTTCATAATATGGGTACCGGAAATATGGGTAGAGTTCACATTGCCGTAGATATCAAACTCTATGGCCGTATTGATGGCGATAATCCCCAGGCGGCGGATCAAACCGGGCGTATTGGAGATATTCTGAGGGCGAAGCACAATCTTATCCCTGTAGTTCTGAAGGTTGTCGAAAACCCGGTTATAGCAGCTTTCCGAAACCGTAATGGAAGAGGCGGAAGCTACTGAGAGTTTACCGGCATCGATCAGGTCAAACGTACTGTCTTGCAGCACTTCCGAAAACATGGTGAGATCATAGAACGCGCTGTCTTTAAAACCGGTCAGTACGGCGTTGGCCACTTTACCGATCCCGGCTTGTATAGGCAGTAAGCGTTCGGTGAGGTGCCCCAACCGCACTTCGTTTTCAAAAAAGCGCAAAATATGGTGGGCGATGGCCGTGGTTTTGGCGTCAGGTTCGGCCACTTCCGCCGGGCTGTCTTTGATATCGGTAAAGACAATGCCTATGATCTTGGAAGGGTCAAGAGGGATGGTCCGGCGACCGATCTTGTTTTCCGCCGCTACAATCGGGATCACGTTACGGTGGGGATAGTTTTCGGCCTGGTAAATATCGTGAATACCGAAAATACTCAGGGGAACGGCCGTATTGATCTCCACAATCACCCGCTTGGCCAGGGCCGCAAAAGTGGCGGAGTTACCTACTGAGGTGGTCGGAATCAGGCTGCCGTCACGCTCAATACCGGCTGCCTCAATCACCGCAATGTCTACGGGCGGAAGGTTTTTGTTGTGTAAAAGTTCGGCACTCTCACTCAGGTGCTGGTCGATAAACAATACGTCTCCGGCATTGATCTTCTGGCGCAATACCCGGTCTACCTGGAAAGGCATACGCTTCTTGAGGGCGCCGGCGGCCGCCAGTTTCCCGTCGGTATCATGCCCCAATGAAGCGCCCGTCATCAGGGTGATTTTGATTTTTTCCTGCCTGGCCCTTTCCGCAAAGGCCGGAAGTACTACTTTGCTGTCTCCTGCTTTGGTGAAGCCGCTGGCTCCTACCACCATGTTGTCTTCAATAAAGGCCGCGGCTGTGGTGGCGTCCATTATTTTTGCGTGCAGTTCAGGAATTTTGATTCTCTCTTTCGGCATATTTCGTATTTTGAAGCTGCAAATTTCGGACGATTCGCACAACTATCATAGGATGTGCCCCATGATAGTACTCAGGTTTGTCTCCCTATAAGCCTGATTTTGGTCATAAGTTTGCCCTGAAAGATATTCAAAAATTGGCTCCTTTTTAAATATCTTCATTTTTTTATCCGCAACCGCAGTCAGCACCGCAGCCCGGCTTTTTGGTTTTCCGGGGCCAGAACCACTTCCACCCCAGGAAGAGTACCGCCGCCAATACGGCACCGTACATCAGGATATTCTGCATTTTTTTAGATGTTAGATATTAGATGTTAGAAATTAGATGTTAGATGTTAGATGCGGCCGCCGTTGCGGTTAGATGTTAGATATAGGTTGGTGTTTCAATGCCATTTAGTTAAGCTATAAATTTTTGTAAATCATTGAGAATTTGAC
>CAYRGN010000063.1:0-16183 GCA_964423865.1 uncultured Lacihabitans sp. | reverse complement strand
CTCACTACTCACTACTCACTACTCACTACTCACTACTCAGAACTAATATGAATACAATAAAGCGAATTTTAGGAATTGTCTGGATCCTGTTGGGAGCGGCGGCGGTCTGGTACCTGATTTATAACCAGGCTATCCCTTTGTGGAAAGCGGGCGGTGAAAACATTATTGCGGCGGTGATCTACATTTTTGTGCTTTGCCCTATCGTTGCGGGGTCTCTCGGCTGCTTCGGGTGGTTGGCCTGGAAAGGAGAGTTTGACGAATAAAGTTTGTCATACGAATGATTTTGGTTATTTTTGAGTTTACAGGCTATATAACATCAACATCATTCAAAATAGCCGGGAGTCGCGCTGTGAAGATCCTTTTGAGGAAGTGCAGGCTTCGGGCAAACTTTTTCGTATGAAACAGGGACTTATCACCACATCTGTCTTTGATCTGTTTAAGATCGGACCGGGCCCGTCCAGTTCCCATACCATTGGCCCTATGAAAGCCGGGTATGATTTTCTTCAGCGGGTCAACCGCCTTGTTCTGCCCCCGAACCCGGAGCTGAAAATAGAAATCCATCTGTACGGTTCCCTGAGTGCTACAGGCAAGGGGCACGGTACCGACCGGGCGGTGATCGGCGGTATTTTGGGGTGGATACCCGAGAGTGTGGATCCCGTAGCCTTTACCTCCCTCCTTAAAAATCCCGGCGATTCGTATACCGTACAGGTTGGTGCATACCCCGTTGTAATGTCGGCCGACAGTGTAATTTTCCAAAGGGTGCGTTACGATTCACCGCATCCCAACACAGTTATTTTTAAACTGTTTTCGGGTGGGGTAGTTTTTCACGAAGAAGAATATTACTCGGTAGGGGGTGGATTTATTCAGCGCAAAGGAGAGAAAAAAGGAGAGGAGAAGAAAAAACTCCCGCCTTACCCTTATACCACTATGAAGGAGCTCAAAGGGCATCTGAACACACACGGACTGACCTTAACGGAATTAATGTTGAGGAACGAGGAGGTCTTATCAGGGCTCGACAGAAAACAGATATTCCGGAAGATAGACGATATCCTGGATACCATGCACAAGGCCGTGAAGCGGGGACTGAAACAGCGGGGAGAATTGCCGGGCACCATACGGTTACGGCGAAAAGCCCCGGTGCTGTATGAACAGGCCAAAAGCAGCGCTTCCACCTCTGACAGCTTCATGGTGTTTCTGAATGCCTATTGCATGGCGGCTTCGGAAGAAAATGCGGCAGGAAATATGGTAGTGACGGCACCTACATCCGGAGCGTCGGGGGTGATCCCGGGCGTCACCTATCTCCTCAAACACCATTACCATTACGATAAGCAGAAAATGCGGGAAGGCATGCTGGCCGCAGCGGTCATCGGCTTTCTCATCAAGCATAACGCGTCTATCTCCGGTGCAGAGATGGGCTGTATGGGGGAAATCGGCTCGGCTTCTGCCATGGCGGCGGCCATGCTGGCCCATTGCGCGGGAAGAAGCATTGAGACTATAGAAGTGGCGGCGGAAATCGCCATAGAACACCATCTGGGCATGACCTGCGACCCTATCGGAGGCTATGTGCAGATCCCTTGTATTGAGCGGAACGCCATGGGTGCCATTAAGGCGTACAATGCTTATCTGATCGCGTCTTCCGGTAACCCCGGCGACCAGAAGATCACGTTCGACAGCGTCATCAAAGTAATGCGGGCCACAGGCCGGGACATGTCGAAGAAATATAAGGAAACCTCAGAGGCGGGATTGGCGCTGAGCGCTACGGAGTGTTAAATCCCGACGTTTCTACAGAAAGTAGAGAAGTTCCTTTACATCGACCGGATTCCGAATTACATCAACCATATTCCGCACTTCATTTTTAGAATTCAGTATTAAATTAATCCTTTATGCGGCAGTTTGTCTCCCTATAACGGCAGTGTTGAACGGGTCGGGGGGCGACCTTTGTACAAAAAATTCTAATTTAGACTAATTCTAAAAAAGTACAAAAATGAAACAAAATTTTACTATTTTTTCTGTATTTATTACTTTGACAGTAATACTTTCAGGAATATTGACGGTTCCGCTTCTCGCTCAGGGAAACGCAACAGGAATAATTGAGGGAAGGGTATTAAATGCCGATAAAAAACCCACAGAAAACGTGGTGGTAATCCTTTCGCCTTCAGGAAAGCAAGCCATTTCTCTCGATAACGGTAATTTTCAGTTCCGGAATATTCCTTACGGCCAATACACGATTTCCATTAAATCACTTGGCGTAACCGCGAGCCCTGTGAATGTGGACCTGAGGACTGAAAAGGTATCTGTGGGCGACATCGTACTCCAGGAAAGTGTAACGGCTTTACGGAGTGTGATTGTGTCTTCATCTTACCGGCACGTAGACAAAAACAGTGAGCAGGTGGCCAGGCTTCCGCTGAATTATATGGAAAACCCCCAGAATTATGCGGTAATACCCAAAGAGTTGCTCCAAACCCAATTGGTAACCACTACGGAGCAGGCATTGGTCAATATACCGGGCGTAAGTAACCTGTCTATTGCGGGTGGTAGCGGCGGTTCTACGCTGGTCTTCAAATCCCGTGGTTTTTCCAGCGGTTCGGTGATGTACCGCAATGGCGTTTCAACCGGATATGTGTCTTTGACTGACCTGTTCAACGTGGAAAGAATAGAAGCCATCAAAGGGCCATCGGCTACTTTGTTCGGCGGGAACCAGGGCGCTTCTTACGGCGGGGTATATAACCTGGTTACCAAAAAGCCGTTAGAAGTTACCCGGGGCGAAGTTTCCTTCACTACCGGAAGTCATGAACTGGCCAGAACCACGGTAGACTACAACACTCCTCTGAATGAAGACAAAACGGCTTTATTGAGAGTGGGCGCCATGTACGATAACCGGAATACATTCCAGAATCTGGCACAGAACAATGTAGGCTTTGCGCCGTCTCTGCTGATCAAAGCGAACGACCGCCTGACCCTCAACTTTGACGGGTATTACTATAAAAGCTCACGGCCCATCGCCCTTTTCGGTTTCAGCGCGCCTCCGGGCGGTACCGCGAGTACCAGTACTTACAGCGGCAATGTATCTGCATTGGGCTTAGATCCTGAAAATCCTTATTTCAATACCGACTTCAACAGCACCCAGCAAAACTGGTCCGTAACCGGAAAGGCGGAATACCAACTTTCGGATAAATGGATCTCCCAAACGAACTACGCGTTAGCCAGAAGTAATAATACCACCTATTATGTCAGCCTTATTGCGAACAAGGCAAGCGTGGCCGATACCACCAAAATTACCAGAAGTGTACTGTATATGCCGTACAGCCAACTGTATACCCAACAGTTTCAACAGAACTTCATAGGGGATTTCAGCATCGGCAGCATGCGCAACAGGTTGTTGATAGGGGTAGATTATTTCCGGACCAATGTAGGTTCTGCCAGGGCTTCCCTGCCTTACGATGTACTGCCAGTGACCGCCACGTCTGCTCAGGAATTGATCATCAAGCATGCCCGGGTGACTTCACTTGCTGCTACAGGCAATTACGGTACATCCACCGGGCGCGATATTAACGACAGTTACGGGGTGTACGTATCGGAAGTACTGAACGTTACCGACAGGCTCTTGCTGATGGCCAGCCTGCGTGTGAACCGCTTTGTGGCCGTGGTTCAGGATTATGAGCAAACTTCCCTTTCTCCTAAACTGGGTATTTCGTATGAAATTGTTAAAAACGCGCTTTCCTTATACGGGAACTACAATAACGGTTACAACAACGTCAGCGCTACCGATATTGAAGGCAACCTGCTCAAACCTACCTATGCTAACCAATTGGAAGGAGGTTTGAAATTTGACCTGTTCCAGCACGGCCTTACCGGTACAGTCAGTGTGTATGACATCAAGGTGACCAATGTACCCCGATCTATGGGTACCTATTCCGTACAAGACAATGAACAAAAAAGTAGCGGTGTCGACGTGGATATCCTGGCAAACCCGGTATCCGGTCTGAACATCGCGTTCGGTTATGGTTATAACGATATCCGTTATTCTAAATTCTACGGCACTACACAGGCTACGATAGAGGGTAATCGGGTAGAAGGCTCGCCTTATCATGCCGCAAATATCTGGGGAACTTACCAGTTTAATTCGGGTGATTTGAAAGGTTTTGGTGTAGGTTTCGGCGGTAACGGTCAGAGCAAGTCATTTACCAACAGCGCCAATACCATTACGTTAGACGGTTTCTTTGTTACCGGGGCCAGCGTGTTTTATAACGCACTCAAATACAGAGTAGGCGCCAAAATAGATAATATAGGCGATAAAAAGTATTATACCTTCAACTCGTGGCTGTTTCCCGGTCAGCCCAGAATGTTCTCATTCAATATTACGTACCGGTTCTAAAGCACTTCGGTATAAGCACAGCCGTGAAGGGTTGTGCTTATACCGTTTTACTCAATCTGCTTTACGTAAAGAACTGGGGAGATAGCCGAACTTTCGCTTGAAACATGCGGTGAAGTGCTGGGGGTTTTTATAACCGATGGAATAGGCCACGTCTGCTATGGAATAATTATTCTCCAGGATCATGGTTCGGGCTTTTTCCATACGTACCTCAGTGAGGTACCCGAATACCGTTTGGTGGAACAGCTCTTTGAAACCTTTCTTCAGCTTAAAATCATTGAGCCCCGCCAGTTTAGAGATTTCATGCAACGAATAGGTATGGTTGGGTTCGCGCGCCAACAGGTTCTTTACATAGTATAGTTTTTCGATGTCCTGGCTGTTCACACACGGTTTGTGCTTCAGGCACACCGGCGTGTTGTATAGTTCGGTTTGAAGCATAAGCAATTCAATCACTTTTGCTTTCAGGTATATTTTCCGGCATACACCGGTCAGTGAACAACAGATCAGGTCGGTTAGTCCTCGCCGTATAGTGGGAGTAAGGGGAAGACAGGAGGGAAAAAAAGTAACGGGCGTGTTGTTTTCTACCTGTTTCCCGAAATGGCTCAGCGCCGTGAGGTCATTATGTAAAAGCTTTTTGAGGTAGTCGAGCGCCACCAGAATTTCGATGGTATACCGCTGACAGTCTGCACAGCGGAGGCTTCCCGCCAGCTCAGGAAAAAAAGACAACTGATAACATCCGGTAAACAATTCTCCGTTGAGGCTATCCCCGTTGGCTTTCAGGTAGTTTGAATAGCCTTCAATCTCGAACCGCATTTTCAGGAGAGGACAATGCGCTTTAGCCTCAAAAAAGACCTCACCGGTATGGCCGGCATCGCGGTGAATGATATGGATGCTTTCGGAGAGGGTCTCTTGCCGTATGCCGCGGGGCATATCGTCCTCTTGCGCTTCCCTTTCCGGAAAGGTGTCGATCTGTTCTTCCTCCAACTCCATATTTTTAATGATCATCATACGTTTTGCGGCATTAATTATCCTTAATGCGGTATTCGTGTCGATAGGATATCGAATATTTTTGCGACAAAATTAATTAATTTATATTTAGTCTAAATAATATTTTTGTAAATATATCGAGTCAGGTGCCGGCCATTAACCCCTTTTGTTTATGGATAACCTGTTAAACCTTAGTCACTAATGAAGTCCCGTAATGAAGCCCCTAAGAAGGGAGGTAAGTCACTTTTTTCGAAAATAATCGCCTGGGTTCACCTATGGCCCAGCATTGTTTCAGGCGTAGTGGTAGTATTCGTCTGCCTGACCGGAACGATTATAGTGTATTGTGATGAAATCATGGATTTTAGCGCCCGTGATGCGCTATACGTAAAAAACGTGGGGCAGAAGCATATCAGTACAGAGGATATCATGGTCCGGATGAAGAAGGAGTGTCCGGGATTTTCAGTTTCGGAGTTTGTTTTCTTTAAAGATCCGCACCGAACTATCCGATTGAGGGCTTTCAGTCCGAAAGGTCCCATGCTCATGATGGTCTATATGGATCCTTATACCGGGGAGATTCTCAAAAAAGATAAAACCATCTATTTCTTTTATGTGACGGCCCACCTGCATGCCTCTTTTCTGGCGGGTACGGCAGGTCACTGGATTGTGACCATTTCCACCATAATTTTTGTGTTAAGTACGGTAACGGGGCTGGTATTATGGTGGCCCAAAAAATGGACCAAAGCCACCCGGAGAGCGAGTTTCCTGATTAACTGGAAAGCGAAGTTCAAAAGGTTTAATTACGACCTGCATAATGTACTGGGATTCTATACCCTTGTTTTGTGTCTCGTTTTGGGCGTCACCGGACTTATTATTTTCTTCCCTGGTTTTGCGGAATTTACGGTGAAATTGGCGGGAGGAACCACAGAACATCTGGACGACGTCTTGCCTCCCAAAGACAGTACGAGAACACCGGTTGATTTTGTGCAAAAGGCGTATGCCGTTTTAGGCGATACGGATAAAGAAGCGGTTTCG
This sequence comes from uncultured Lacihabitans sp., assembly GCA_964423865.1. GTDB lineage: Bacteria > Bacteroidota > Bacteroidia > Cytophagales > Spirosomataceae > Leadbetterella. Next base: position 9,792 of record CAYRGN010000063.1, on the reverse strand, counting down.
GTGTGGAACTACGAGCGGCAGAAATCTGGAGCCTATTATTTTACTTTGGGTAAAGCGGGATTAAAAAGTACGGAGAATTCCGAATACCGGATTTACGATATGTATTCCGGGGCGCCGGTGTCGGTAGCGCCTGAGTTTACCCGGCATGAAAAAGCGGAAAATTACGTGTGGCAGCTTCACATGGGGCAATGGTGGGGACAAATAGGTAAGTTTTCCACCTTTATAACCGGTTTAATAGCCACGAGTCTTCCTATCACAGGCTTTCTGATCTGGTGGGGAAGGAGGAAGAAACCGGCACGAAAGAAACGCCTGCTACGGTCCTTAGAGGAGGTCTGACCGGAATCCTGCTTTGTGGAATGGGGTCCGGGCCGGTAAACCAGAAAACTCGTCGTTTTTTTTGCCGGCGGCCTGAGATTTATTTTCTTTACCCTACATTATGAAGAAAATATTTTCCAATCTCACTTTCTGGGTCTTGGTATCTATTATTGCCGGCACGCTGCTGGGGCATTATTTCCCGGCTCTGGCCTTGCAGCCCCTGTGGGAAAAACCCCTGAAATTTAGCTTGGTTCTGAGTACCTTTGAAGTAAAACCTACCGTGAGCGAGGCCTTCAGTACGGGGTTTATCAGTATTGTCAAGATCTTTATTAATCCCATTATCTTTCTGACCATCACCCTGGGTATGATTTCCATGGGTAATCTGAAGAAGGTGGGAAAAGTGGGGGCAAAGGCCCTGATCTACTTTGAAGTAGTCACCACCCTGGCCCTGATTATCGGCGTGGTGGCGGCCAATGTGATCCGGCCCGGAGACGGCGTGGAGAGAAAAAACATTGCAGGGGGAGACATCACGAAGTACACCGAAAAAGTAGACGATTTTACGTGGGCACAGTTTTTTTGGGACAATATTACCTTGCAGGTACTGGTGCTTTCCCTGATTTTAGGGGTTGTGCTGAGCAATTACAAGGGCAGACAGAGGGTAGTAGATTTCCTGAATCCCATTGCCCGCAAGGTGTTCTGGGCACTGCATAAGGTGATGTACCTGGCCCCTTTGGGCGCTTTCGGCGGAATGGCTTATACGGTGGCCGTGTACGGCATAGATACGTTGCTGCCCCTCGGTAAGCTGATGGTGACGGTGTATGTGACCATGGCATTGTTTATTTTTGTGGTGCTTCACCTGATTTTACGGCATTATAAGGTGAGTATTACCCGTTTTCTAAGGTATATCCGGGAAGAACTCCTGATTGTGCTGGGTACGTCTTCCTCCGAAGCGGCATTGCCTTCCCTGATGGAAAAACTGGAGAAGATGGGCTGTTCCAAGCCGGTGGTGGGCCTGGTGGTACCTACCGGGTATTCGTTTAACCTCGACGGCACCACCATTTATTTGTCGATGGCGGTGATTTTTCTGGCCCAGGTGTATCACGTACACCTGACTTTTGAACAGGTACTGAGTATTATAGGGATACTGATGGTCACTTCTAAAGGAGCTGCCGGAGTCACGGGCAGTGGTTTCGTGGTACTGGCCACTACCTTAACGGCCATTAAGGTAATTCCGGTGGAAGGACTGGCCCTTTTGCTGGGGGTAGATCGTTTCATGTCAGAAGCGCGAGCCATCACCAATTTTATCGGAAACGGGGTGGCCACGATCTGGATTTCGAATAACGAAGGTGAATTTGATCATCAGCAGATGGAAGAAGCGTTTGGAAGTAAGAAGCGTAAACCGTAGAGCCGATGCTTAGTCTGTAGGCGTGGCCCCCTGGCTTGAAGAATAGAATTGCCGGAGCTGGGTACGGCGGGTCACATTCAGCATCTCGTAGATCGTTTTCAAATGGTATTTTACCGTATTTTCCGAGATAAATAAGAGGTCGGCAATCTCTTTATTGCTTTTTCCCTGTTGCACCAGTTCTATAATTTCATGCTGACGCACCGTAAGGTCGTACCGGTTGAGGTCAAAGTCGCCGGGTCCTTTTTCCAACAAGGGTTGGCGCCTGCGATAAAAATAGACCGCCGGAATCAGGACAAGCAAAACGAGAACCAGTAACAGGAGATAGGTCTTCTGCGTTTTCTGGCGGGCCAGTTCCTGTAGCTTTCTCTCATCCTCCATTTTCTTGTCCAGCACCTGGGCCCTCCCCGCGTAGCCGGTGTAATCGTACAGGTAAGCCAGGGAGTCGTAACGTTTCTGAGCTCTGATGGCGGCGGTATAGTCTTTTACCGCATAAAGTTCTCCTTTCAGTACCTCATAGAGATACATCTGGTATTTCATCACGCCGGTTTTTTCCGCTTCCCGGTATCCCTGCTGAAAAGCGCTGTCCCGCAAATCGTATCGCCCGGTGGCATTATACAAATGGATTTTTTTGCCGTAAAAGAGGGGGAGATCATGGGGAGAATGTTGGCGGGCCAGGGCAATGGCATCGTTGAGGTTCTGCTCGGCGGTGTTGTACTCTTTGTTTTGTATGTGGAGGAAGCTGGTCTGTAACAGGAGAAAGGATACGTAGTCAGGGGAGAGATAACGGTATTCCTGCTCTTTCAGTTCGTTCATAATGACGGCCGCTTTGTCGTAATCCTGGGTGTCAAAATAAATGAAGGCTTTCTCGGCTTTCAGCTCTGCCACCCTCTTTTCCGCGTCAGAACTCTTCCGGGCTTCTTCAATAGCCAGGTCGAGGTTGTACATGGCCTGCCCGTAGTTAAACAAACGTTTGTAGGTATACGATTTGTAGAGGTAATACTTAGACCTTTTCTCGGGTTCTGCACGAGGGTCGGAGAGCATCCGGGACAGAAGGGCGATGGAACTGTCGTATTGAAAAGCGTTATTGTACGTATAGATCACCTGATCCAGGGAATCGAGCGTGATTTTCTGGGCCGAGGTCCCGGAACAGAGGAGGAGAATCCAGATAAATGTCAGTAATTTTTTAATGGTTTCAGGGTTTTTTAACAAATGTAATGCGGAGAGCCAGGAAATGCAATTTAGAAGGAAAGAAAAATTACACTTACAGGAAAGATTCGAAAGGGTGGTAAACGGGTGGTTTATAGTCGACTACCCGTTCACTACCCGTTGAAAAAGCAGGAGTAAAAGCGCTTTTGCTTTATTTCGCAATGTGAACAACTCCTATTATAATTATTATCTCTGCTGTTGAACGCAGGTTCACCCACCTATAAACGGAATTATTGTAGCTATGGAATTAGTGCTCTTCTTACTTAAAAAGAAAATCGAGGGGTTTAATGTCAACATCGGCGCCCTGGAAGATTTCTCCAGAAGCCTGAGGGTTTTAGTAGAGAAAAGGCAATCGTACTGTGTGTATTTTGTAAACCGGAAATTGCTCAGCAGGGCGGCGAAAGAGGAAGACAGCTCGGAAGCTCTTCATAATGCCGATATCCTGATTCCCGGCAGTCATTGGCTGGTCAGGAGCCTGAGGTGGCAGCATACGATTAAAGTGGAAAAGATCAGTCGTGATAGGCTCACTACCACTCTTCTTGAAGCCCTGCCCTGGAACATGATCTGCTTTTACGGAGAAGACAACAGCCAGCTTCGTTTACTGACCGAAAGGTACCCGGAAATAACGGTGATCCGTCCGAACGCCAAGTCTCCCACGCCCGATGTTCTTCTGAAAAAAGGGGGATACTCTCTGGTGCTGGTGTGCCTGCCCGATACGGAACAATTGCAGTGGATGAGTACAATGAAAGGGAAAGTACCTGCCTGCATGCTGGGCCTTGGTGACGGAAGCGGGAGGTGGTTCTGATGGGCCAAAATAAAATGGATACCGCCTGAGGGCGGTTTTTTTATATCCCTTAATTTGTTTATCTTTCATAGACATTGTCTATTTTTGTTAAACGGCTGAACTGGCCGGTTCAAAGCTCAAAGCTATCCGCCGCGGGGCGGCCTCCCGCCCGGCTAAAATTTATACCTATGAAAAAACTATTATGTATTATTTCCCTGGTCGCGGTATTACCGGTCTCGGCCCAGAAGAAGAAAGTAACCCAAGTGACGGATCCGCTCTCCGGAGTAGAACAGCAATTGGAGCAAATCTTAAAAGACAGGAAAGCGGCAGGGTTCGCGGTGGCGGTGGTGAAAAAGGATAGTATAATCTATGCGAAAGGGTTTGGTTACCGCGACTTTGAAAATAAACTTCCCGTAACTCCTCATACCCTCTTTGCTATAGGTTCATGTACCAAAGCGTTTACGGCCTCGCTTTTGGGGCTTATGCAGGGAGATGGCCGTCTGGATTATGACAAACCGATACGAGACTATCTGCCCCAACTTACATTTTACAACGATGATTTAAACCGCGGGGTAACGGTAAGAGATGCCATAGTACATCGGACGGGGTTGCCGCGTCACGATTTCTCCTGGTATCTGTTTAGTACGGATTCGAGGGAGGAACTCCTGAAGCGTATTGCGTTTATGGAGCCTACCGCGCCGCTCAGGCAAACCTGGCAATATAATAATTTTATGTACCTGGTTCAGGGAATGATAGCGGAAAAAAATTATGGGAAAACCTGGGAAGAACTGGTTCACCAAAAGTTCTTTATGCCTTTAAATATGAAGCGGTCTAATACATCGGTGGCCGCGCTCTCCCGGGATAGCGATGCCGCATTGGGCTATACCCTTAAAAGCGACAGCATCATTTCAAAGACGGATTATTACAATATTAACGCTATGGGACCCGCCGGAAGCATCAACAGTAGTGTTCTGGAAATGGCGAACTGGCTGAAAGTATGGATAAACAAGGGGAAGTTTAATGGAAAGGAAGTACTGCCGGAGGCGTACATTAAGGAGGCGATCAGCTCCCAGATGGTCGTTTCTCCCGGTTATCCGGGTACGGAATCGCCAGACCTGCACATGGCCAATTATGGTTTTGGATGGTCTCTCAGTTCTTACAGGGGGCATTACCGGGTAGATCATGGTGGAAATATAGACGGGTTTTCCGCGAATACCGCCTTTTTTCCAAGCGATAGCATAGGTATTGTGGTTTTAACCAATCAGAACGGCTCTTCCTTAAATAATTTAGTGAGGAACACACTTGCCGACAGGTTGCTTAACCTCAGTGCTGTAGACTGGAACGGAAGGGCCAACGAGAGTGCCAGAAAAGCGGGAAAAGGAGTTAAAGGAGAGGAAAACCAGAAGAAAGGTACCCACCCTTCTCATTCCTTAAAGGATTACGAAGGCCTTTATACGCACAAAGCGTATGGTACTTTTGAGGTAAAACACCGGAACGATTCCCTGATTGCGGTATTTCCGATTGAACAGATGTGGTTAAGGCATTATCATTATGATGTTTTTCAGGCGGTGGGTTACGACAAAAACGGGCTTGTGGATACTTCTGAGGTATCGGGGGTACTTGTCCCGTTTTATATGAATCAGTCGGGCGATATCGAGTCGGTTAAACTGCAATTTCAGCCTGGTCTCGAGGCTTTTACATTTGCACGTGCCAGTACGCCTAAAGAGTTAAATGCGGATGATCTTCAACGCTATGTAGGGGAATATGAACTTGCCCCGGGGGCGACAGCCAGGCTCTATATCAAAAATGAAATGCTGCATTTATTTATTAAAGGGCAGCCGGAATACGAACTGGTGCCGGTAGGTGAGGGGAAATTTGAAATAAAGATGTTAAAAGGATACTCCCTTGAATTTGAGAATTCTGCCGAGACTCTTAAATTTGTTCAGCCCAACGGAATTTATAAAGCGACCAAAGTCAAATAAGCGGGATCAATTGGGGTTATATATAGAGCGATGAGGTACCCGGCTCATCGCTCAAACTATCCGAAAGTATAGATGTCCGCCTGGGTGTTGCAAGTAAAGTGAATTAATACAGGGAGATTGAAAGTGTCACCTCGGGCGAAGACGAGAGGCTGTCCTACAAATACTTCTTAAAAATACTGTAAAGTACGTTTATGTCCGATTCATTCAGGGTGTTCCCCGTACTGTCATCCTGGATATAATGAATTTTAAAGGCCCGGACGGCATTCGGAAGATTGCCGATGTCGTAGCCGATGATACGCAAGGCCAATACCGGATCAAAACTGGCGGGAGGCGTTTGCGGTTCTTCTTCATACCAGTATCCAAACCCTTCGTCTGCCAGGCGTTTCCACGGAAAACGGAAGGGGTCAATTTTCCGGTTGGGGGCATAGTCGGCATGGCCCAGGAAGTTTCTCTGCGGAATGCCGTGCCGTTCTTTCAAGACCTTCAGCAGTTCAATCAGGGCATCGATCTGTACTTCCGGCCAGGGGTCGGTAGTGCCGTTATTGTCCATTTCAATCCCGATGGAGGAGGAGTTGAGGTCGGTGTCATTTCCCCATCTGCCTATACCGGCGTGGTGGGCTCTTACGTAGTCGTTCACCATCTGCACCACTTTGCCGTCGCGCCCTATCACGTAATGGGAGCTCACGGCGGTACGTTCCAGCTGGAAGGTGCGAATGGTTTGATCGGTAGAATTCTGGGCGGTATGGTGAATGAGTACGTAGTTGGGTTTTCGGATACTGAGGTTGGTGGTGGCGGCCCACAGTTTATCGTTCCAATCTATTTTATCTAACTGACTGCCAGCCGGCCGTTCCGTCAGTTGCTGCCCCATGGCTTTTACTTTCTTCCGGTATATTTTTTCGGAAGGAGCATGTTTTCCTGTAATGCAGGAGGTAGTGAGCAACAGGGTAAAGAAAAGAGCCAGTTTTGCTTGTCGTGACAGGGTAAGATTCATTGGTTTTAGTTTTGAGTAGTTCCAAGTTACGGAATCAATTACGAATTAAAAATTACGAATTACGGGGGCTTCGACAGGCTCAGCCTGACAATGGCAACACCCGTGCTACTGTCACCCTGAGCTTGACGAAGGGCACTACTCACTACTCCTCCCCCCTCCCCGGTTGGGTAATTTCAAATTTTTCTTCTTCTTTGGCTTTTCTGACAATCTCCTTTACGTCTTCCAGAAGTTTTTTGGCGTCATAGACGATACCGTCTTTAACGGTGTAAGTCACACCGCCTACACGCACCACATCGTTATCGGCGGTGACCTGTATGGCTCCTGTGCCGTACAAGGTGCTGAAATTGGACAGGGGATTTTCTGTGGTGATGACAAAGTCGGCCAGTTTTCCAACCTCTACCGACCCAATTTCCTTGTCGAGTCCAATGGCTTCTGCCCCTTTAATGGTGGCCGACCGGATTACTTCAAGGGGGTGAAATCCCGCTTCCCGCAATAATTCCAGTTCACGTATAAAAGCGAAGCCATAGAGCTGATAGATAAAGCCGGAGTCGGAGCCGGTAGTTACCCTTCCGCCACGGTTCTTGTATTCGTTCACAAAACGCATCCAGATCCGATAATTTTCTTTCCATTGAATCTCCTGCTCTGTACCCCAATTCAGCCAGTAGCTGCCGTGGGAGATGCGGCTGGGACCATAGAAGCGCCAAAGGGAGGGAAGGGTGTATTCTTCGTGCCATTCGGCGCGGCGTGCCCGCATGAAGTCGCGGTTGGCCTCATAGATATTGAAAGTGGGGTCCAGGGTGAAATCGAGTTTAAGGAGTTCGTCCATTACCTGATACCATTTTTCAGAGCCCGGTTCGGCGGCCTGTTTCCACAGTTTTCCGGCTTCTTCAAACCGGTGTTGTTCGTTATTGTAGTTGTAGTCGGCGGGGTAATCCTGGAGGGTGCGGTCGCTGAAGAGCGCTTCGGGCAGTCCGTACCAGTGTTCCATGGAAGTGAGGCCGGCTTTGGCGGTGGCCAGTACGTTCATGCGGGCTACTTCCAGCTGGGCGTGGTGGCAGGCGGAGCGGAGGCCGAGTTTTTTGTTTTCTTCGAGTGCGGCCCGGAATACGGCCGGTTCCGCTCCGAAGAATTTGATGCCGTCGGCTCCTTTTCGGGCGTTTTCCTGTACCCAGGCGCGGGCGGCTTCCGGGGTGCTGATAGTTTCGGCGCTGCCCATGCCGAAGAAAGAGTAGGCGAGGATACGGGGGGCGGTAATCTCGTTCCGGAGGCTGAGTTGTTTGTGTTTGAGGGTCCAGTCGAGGCCATTTCCGGAACCCGGTTCGCGGATGGTGGTGACGCCGTGGGCCAGCCATAATTTGAAGACGTATTCGGAGGGGGTACCCTGGGCGCGGCCGCCGATATGGCCGTGCATATCTACAAAGCCGGGCATGAGGTACATGCCGGTGCAGTCGAGTTCTTTATCGCCGGCTGCGGCAACGGGCCGGCGTTTCGGGTCAATCGGCACGCCGGGATAGCCTACCTGGCGCACTTCCCGGATGCGGTTTTGTTCCACTACGATATCTACTGGCCCGAGCGGCGGTGCTCCGGTGGAATTGATGAGGGTTACGCCACGGATAATGAGGCGGTTGTAGGGACCATCGCCTTCTTCGCGCGGGGGGGCGTTTTGGACCTGGGCCCGGGCAATATTGACAAGTATAAAAAGGAGAAGTAAGGTTTTTTTCATGATATAGGTTTCGGTACCTAAAGTTATGAAAATTGTACGGGATTAAAAAAAGAGTTGAGGAAAGAGTAAGACAGGGGCTATATTTTTGAAGAGAATAATAAAAATATCTTTTACTGAAAAATGCCGGTCAAAGGAGCGTCCCGATTATATTTGGAGAAGCCGGAACAGGAAGACCGGCATTCATGGGAAACTCTGTTCCCGTCTGGTCATAAAAGTTTTCCTTTAGCAATAGCAACAGGTAATCTATACCGCCTTTATCGAAGTAGATATCTTTCAGACACTCCGTTTCCCCTGCATAACGGATATAACCAAGATGGTGGATATGGTCGGCAGTCAGAAGCATTCGGGTCAGGAGATTTTTGCGGATATTGGTCAATTCGTCTACATTTACTGCTTTTCCACCACAGCCCAGGACGTTGACGGGAAGATAGGTTTCGTTTAATGACGTTCCCGTACCGGTTAACTTTCCATTACAGTAATTTATTCCCAAAAAAGAAATAAGCTGACGGCAGTTGACAATTACATAAGTGTAGATCGCTTCATTCATTAAAATGTTGTCTTTGGCGGATCGTAGCAGGCCCTGGCAAGCCGAGAGTGACTGTACCAGGGGAGTGATATACTGTACACAGATCATATGGGCATTTTCATGGTAGTTGTAAAAGGTATTCATGGCTATAAAATTCAGTTGTTAAAAAGATACAGGTACTCTTTTAAGACTAGAATTAAACAGTATAACAAAAGGAGTATTGTTTTCTTATAAGTTAAGTCCCTTAAATAAAATGCGTAAAAAGTATCATTTTCTGGAAGTCGAATTCATATATTTAGATGTAAATCTAATGTGTAAATTTGGTATACCCAATATATTGGGTGGTAAAAATGTTTCCGTTGTTCCAATTTTGATATGTGAACAACTTAAGGAATAAGCGTGTACTGCTTAAATTTGGACATCACCTGAAAAGTATTCGATTGGCTAAAGAATCAAGCCAGGAGGAGTTATGCTTTAAGGCCGGGTTGTCCAAGAACCAGATTGGCAATATCGAAAGGGGGGAGGTTAATGTGACCTTAACTACTGTAGTAGCTATAGCCAATGCTCTTGATATGAGTATTTCTGACCTTTTTTCCGGTTTTGAGGTCTAATGGCCTTACTTTTCCTGCCCGACTTAATGATCGCTCAGCACCGCATAGCAGCAGATCTGGAGCTTTGGAGCCCGGATAAGCATTTTGAATTGATGAACAGGAATGTAGCTCTGAAATTATTTTAGGCATTGCTTTATTATTAAAAATTTATCCCTATCTTTGCACCGCAATTCCCGGAAGGAGTATTCTTTTCTAAAGGTTTTGAGAAGTCGGAAATCAGCCGAAACCATCACTGCCAGGACTTTAAAT
>CAYRGN010000062.1:0-16312 GCA_964423865.1 uncultured Lacihabitans sp. | reverse complement strand
TAGCCGGGCGGCGAACCGCTTTCAGCCTTCAGCTATCAGCAGTCAGCTTATTCATAGGCCGGTTGGTGTGCCGGTTTTCTGATAGCTGATAGCTGACAGCTCATGGCTATTTCATCTTTTCTTCAGTTTCATGATCTCTATTCCGGCCTCAATGATGAGCCCCAGACCATGCTTTTCATTTTCACCTACGGGGCGGTTATAGTAAAACGGCAGGTCATCGTTAATACCAGTGCCTACACAAACGTTCCGAAAGTGTCCTTCTTCGGTAATTTGTGTATTTTTGAGGGCATTCCAGCCGCTGAGGGCGATAGACCGATAACGGGGTTCCAGCCAACCCGCATTGATGCCCTTGGCCAACCCGTACACATACATGGCGGTAATGGATGATTCATCGTAAGACTCCGGCTTATCCAGGAGCTGGTTCCACATCCCGTTGGCATTCTGGTAGCGCGAGGCCCCCACCAACTGCTTATCGAGCCAGTGGATCAGTTCTCCCCTTTGGGGGTGATCTTCCGGCAATACTTCGAGCAGCATACAGAGGGAAACGGTGATCCAGCCGTTGGCGCGACCCCAGTAGGCTACCCCGTTTCGCTTCAGAGAAGTGTAGTAACAATGATAGAACAACTGCTTGTCATCATCCCATAAATATTGTGCGATTTGTATGATCTGGCGGACGGCCTCGTCGAAGTATTTCCGTTCCTGCGTAAGTTTACCCATCTGGGAAAGAAAAGAGACACTCATGTATACGTCATCGGCCCAAACGGTCATTTCCCGCGGGAAAGTACGGCTGAGGGTGCCGTCTTTCAGACGGTCCTGGCCCTCCATAATGTGTTTGGCTGTATTCTCAAGATAGGTTTCGTATTCCGGATTTTTTACGTGCCGATATACATTGGCCACGGCAGCGCCCATGGCCCCGCAATCGTCCAGCTCCCTGAAATTCCAGAGCTGCCCGAAAGGCCAGAGCCAATGGCGGCGGTCGTTCCGGAAGGTATTTTTGAAATAGGCATAATTCTCAAATCCGAATTGTACATGATGCAAGGCGTAATCCGTATAGCGGGGATCGTCCAGGTATTCTCCGAGACGGAGCATACTCATGTCCAGCACCCCGTTTGAGTAATGCCATTCGGTGAGGGGACTGGCAAATTTCACGTCTTCCCCCTTCGGGATTTCCTGGGTAGAAGAATAGGTTTTGCCGGTAGTCACTCCTATGAACTGAGTGACCGGCTCTTTCAGGATATTATCGGCTACGGCACGGATGGCGGCTTCGTCTGTACGCTGAGCGCTGGCAAAAAGGGGGCAAAGGGCAAGAAAAAAGGTAAGTATTTTCATACGTATATATTTAGCTTTGGGCCGGGCGGGAGGTCGTCTCGCAACGCTGCTCCGGTATGCCGGTTTTCTGATAATGATCCGCCACCCGGTTAATAGCTAACAGCTGATGGCTATTCCAGATGAAATACTTCCTGCAATGCCACAGACACGGGCGAGTTATCCGGATTGGTTTCCATGATGTCAGCCATGTAAGCCCACCATTTCTGAACAATAGCCGTATCGCCCAGGTCCTGTGAGCCCCCGAGACCGGTATTTTCCTGGTAAGCAAACAAGACATTGGTCTCCTTGTCCCAGAAAATACTATAGTTAGCCACACCGGCCTCTTTCAGTAAGGCCTGGAGTTCAGGCCAGATTTCGTTATGCCTTTTCTCATACTCGGCTTCAAAACCGGGTTTGAGGAACATTTTGAAGGATTGGCGTTTCATTATTTCAAATATTTGCTCAGCGAATTTCCTTTCAGTCCGCGGATCCCTTCCACTACCGCTTCCGCATTTAAAACGGCCCCTTCGCGGTTGGTATGGGCCGCATCGAAGAACAAGGATTTCCCTTTGGTTTCTCCCAAGGCTTCGGTCTTTTTTGCCGCCCGGTCATTGAGGTCAATATACGGTACTTTTTCCTGATTCGCTACTTCCTGGGCCCATTTGGCATACGTTTCGTTCATCCGCTCCATTTTTCCGTCTTTCCACACATTGCGGGGTGTAGGCGACAACACCACCGGGTGAGCGCCCCGGGCTTTGGCCTGACGGATATAAGTACGGAGATAATGCCCGAATGTAAACACTTTTTCCGGTCCGCCGTTAGCCGCCATAATTACGGTCTCCGACTCGTCTCCCGTACCTTTCAGGGAAGCCCTGGCCCGGCCTGTATTCATAGGCCCGCCATCGTTATGGCCAAACTGAATCAACAGGTAGTCTCCTTCCCCGATCTCATTATAGACGTTTTCCCATAAGCCTTCGGTAATGAAAGTTCGGCTGCTCCGCCCGCCCAAGGCGTGGTTTTCTACCGTGGTTTTATCGGTATTGAAGTAGTTTTCAAAGAAACTGCCCCAGCCCCATTGTCCGTTATCGCCTTCGCCGGTACCGTTTTTAACGGTAGAATCTCCGATCAGGAAAACCACCGGATTTTTGCCTTTTCTTGAACTACCGGCAGGAGTATCGTTCTTACGGCTGCTCACACTAAAGATAGGAGACGGATGGGTTTGTTCTTCCCTGTAGAACTGAATGGCAGAGTCATTGAAACGGGGGTAGAAATTTTCCAGGAGGGAAATGACTTCGGCTCCCGCCAAAAGCACCGGGCCGTAGCCGTGGGCCGCATACACATTCACCGGACGGTAATAGTAAAAAGCGGGATCAAAGCCCATACCGGTACCCACGCAAGTGCCTTCTATCTGGCCTTTCTCGTTGATTTTGGTCGCCACCGCGCTCCAGCCGTAATAAGCTACAGGACCGTAAGCGATGGGATCGAGCCAGCCTTTGTTGACCCCCCGGGCAATGCAGTAGGTATAGATAGCGGTAGCGGAAGTCTCCAGGTAAGAATCGTTGCGGTCAAGCAACTGGTGCCAGAGACCCTCCTTCGACTGGTATTTCACCAGTCCTTTTACATGGGTTCTAAACTGGTTCAGCACATACTCCCTGTCCGGGTGGTTGGCGGGTAAAATATCCAGCACCTCGGTCATGGTCAGCAGGGCCCAGCCGTTGGCCCGGCCCCAGAAAAACGCGGGATGTTGGTCGGAAGATTCCACCCATCCGTGCATATACAGTCCTTTTTCTTTGACAAACATGCGCTCGGTAAACTGACGGATCTGGCGGGTAGCTTCGTTAAAATACCGGGCCTCTCCAGTAAGTTTTCCCATCTGTACAATGGCCGGAACTGCCATGTACATATCGTCCAGCCAGAGGGTATTGAGCTGGGGGCGTTTCCGTGCGAAAGTGCCGTCGCTCAGGCGATACTCCTTGTACATGATGTAATTCATGTAGTTATCAATCACACTCCTGAGGTTAAAGTCGGGCTTGCTTTGCTCAAATTTAATCATGGAAGCACACATGGCCCCGGCATCGTCCAGTGCGTGCGGTTTCAGCATCTGCCGCATTTGGGGGTCAATCACCCCGTATTTATCGAGTTGCTCAATGAAATGCGGCTTCGCATCGGCCAGGAATTTAAAGCGGTCGTTGACGTAGTTAAAGTAGCGTGTATCACCAGTCACTTTCGCGGCCTCCAGCATACCGGAATAGGTCACCCCCCACTCGTAGCTGGCCAACCGGAATGAGCCCTGCTGTAGCCGGGTGTTCTCATCCATTTTGGCATAGTCTTTCAGCTCTTTACCGGTACGGGAATCAATTACTTTGGCCGGGGTGGATTCTTCCAGGAAACCCAGCACCTTATCCAGGGAGGTCTTCACGTTTTCCCGGCTTAGCGCTCCGTAAGGCGTATCGTAATCGGGCTGTAAAAGGTGCAAAGGAGTAGTAAAATCATTCACCTGGGCCTGCGCAAACTGTAGGCTCAACGTAAGTGCGGCGGCCGCTATGTAAAATCTTTTTTTCATTGTATATGTTAGTTCCGAGTAGTGAGTAATGAGTAGTGAGTTTTTTAGGGTTTTAAGGTGATGTATACATAATCTTTAAATTCAAATCCGCGAAAAGTGAGGATAAGCTCTACTTTCGTTCTTTTTCCTGCCGGAATATCCGCCGTGGTAAGGGTACGGATCCTCTCCTCCCCGCCTACAGACCAGCGGTAGGCATCGGCCGTCACACCGGCATCTAAGGTAACTGAAACGCCGTGGATCACCCGTTCTTTTTTCCTGAAAATATTTTCGAGGTCGCTTCCGAAATAAAAACCGGGCTGGGTAGGTTGGTTGTAGGATACGTTCTGGGTGGCCATACTGATCCGATAGACCGGTTCCTCCGCAAAGCTATGAAAACGGTAGGGAGTAGCCTGAGGCGACACATACAAACGGAGGTTCCGATTATCTTCCGTGCGCAGCAAAACCTCTTCCCTCCAGTCGCCCACCAGGTCGCCCTGAATGGCCGGTGTAGCTTTGGTGCCGTTATTCGAAGCAGCGCCTTCTGCGGTGAAAAGCAGCTTTATTTGCTGATTTTCGGGATCGTATTTGGTAATTCTGTTTTTGTCGAGCAGCTCCCGTGAAAGGTCGCCATCCCACCAAAGCGCCATATTCACCGACAATACCTCGGCCAGGCTGTCGGTAGGCGTAGCCTGTACTGCCACTTTATCCGTCGTGATCTCTCCTTTAATGTTCCGGATTCCGCCGGAGTCCCATGACCACATTTCCACGCCCGGGTGGGTGGGGTCAATATCCGCGGCCATGGCCCGGCCCACATCTATTTTGGATTTTACCTGGAAGAGGATTTCCCCCGTGGCTGCGTCGCGGAAGGTGGAGCCGTCTTTCTTGTTTTCGTGAACATCCCATACCTGAAGGCCGGGCCGCGAAGGGTCAAAAACAGTCATGTGAATGGCATCGCCGTGGCCCAGACCGGTATTGTATAAACCGGTGCCGTCGTCGTCAATAGCGCAGGAGCCGTAGATGATCTCGTCTTTCCCGTCTCCGTCCACATCGCCTACCCGCAGGTTATGATTCCCCTGGCCGCGGTACGATTCGTTTCCGGGGGTCTGGCTGTCAAAGACCCAGCGCTGCGTGAGCTTCCCGTCTTTCCAGTCGAAGGCCGCCAGCACGGTGCGGGTATAATATCCGCGGCACATCACCACACTCGGGTTTACGCCGTCAAGGTAGGCGATGGCCCCCAGGAAACGGTCAACGCGGTTGCCGTAGTTATCTCCCCAGGCCTGCCAGTCGCCGCGCAGCGGCACATAGTCAATGGTATGAAGCGCCTCTCCTGTTTTGCCGCTGAACACGGTCAGAAACTCGGGGCCTTCTATGATGTAGCCGTTTTCGTTCCGATAGTCGGCTTTGGGGTCGCCTATCACTTTGCCCAGGGCGTCTGTGGTTCCGTCGGCGGTTTTCACCACTACTTCCGCTATGCCGTCGTTGTCCAGGTCATAGACCATCAGCTGAGTGTAGTGCGCGCCGGCACGGATATTTCTTCCGAGGTCTATCCGCCAGAGCCGGGTACCGTCGAGCTTAAGGCAGTCGATGTACACATTTCCCGTATATCCTTTGTGGGAGTTGTCGTGCGCATTGGAGGGGTCCCATTTCAGGAAGATCTCGTATTCACCGTCTCCGTCAGCATCGCCTATGCTCGCATCATTGGGCGAGTAGGTATAGGCTTCGCCCGAAGGGGTTACGCCTCCCGCGGGAACATCGAGCGGGATGTTGATATAGCCCACCGGGGCTTGGGCCGGTAAGGTATAGGACTGAAGCTCTTCTTCCTTTCCTTTTATTACACTTTTTACGGTATAGGTCAGGGCTTTGTCTGACGAAATCTTATCCTCAAAAAAGGTAGCTTCCGTCAGGGGTGCCTTGTTTATTTTCTTCCCGTCGCGGTAAATATTGAACGCCACGTTCTGCGGGTCGGAAGAAAGATACCGCCAGCTGATGACATTTACAGACGGATCTTTCTTGATCACCACCAGTCCTCTGCCCAGCTTTTCTCTTTTCAGGCGGGCCTGGTCATAGGCCGTTTGCGCCCCGAGACCGGAGAAGGCAAATACTACAAACAGAATTAAAATTATATTTCTGGTCATTTCAAATTTCTTTACAAAAGATATGTTGCCAGGCCCTTTCAGGGTGCCCTTCGACAGGCTCAGGGTGACAGGGAAATAGTATAAGCAAAACTGCTTATTACCTCCTTCCTGTCAGGCTGAGCCTGTCGAAGCCCGGACACCCTCTATAATTACCAGCCCGGGTTCTGCATCGCCTGTTTCTGTTCGCTGGTCAGCGCCTTACCGCCATTGGTTACTGCATCGAGGAACGACTGCGGAATAGGACGAAGATAATGCTTACCGGCGTTAAATGCCGAGCCGGTGATCACCGATCCGTCATTAAATGCTTTAAAACGTTTTTCCAGCTGCCGGGTTCTGGCCAGATCGGGCCAGCGAACCAGCTCTCCCATGAGCTCTCTGGAACGTTCATTCAGAATAAACACAAGGAATTTGTCGGCGTCGGAAGAGGCTCCCAGGATATCATAGAACTCCTTCGTTGAGTTGAATATCTCGTTTACCGAACCTATCTGAAGCTGGTTTTTTGTACTGGCCGTAGTTACCGGTATATCATTATTCGACTCGTAATAAGTGTTGGTTTCCGAATAGGCAGCAAAGCCATTGGCGAGGCCGCTTCTGGCCGTGTTGGTCTTGTAGGCCTGCCCGCCATCGATATTTACCGTACGGTCTTCTCCCTGCTCATATCCGGCTCTTTCACGAAGCTTGTTAATATAAGGGAGTGCTTCGGCATATTTGCCCTGTCTTCCCAATGCTTCCGCCACGATCAGGTAATCTTCCGCCGAACGCGCCAGGATGCCGTCACGGGTGCCAAACTGGTCGGCAATGGTGGTACGTGAGCCATCGCGGAATTTACTTAAGGCCACAAATCGGCTTTTAGTCAGGTAGGTTCCGCTATTTCCATGCTCTCCGATATATCTTTTAGTTTCTCCCTGGAAATATCGCACAAACATGTGCGGCGCCCGGAAGTTCAGGTTTGTGGTTGTATACCGATTGTCTCCCGCATCGTTTACGATATAGCGGATCCCCTCTTCCCCGCCCACGAATTTAAAGTCGGTAGCTGTCTTTCCTGCCGGAGCATACTCACCCCATCTTGGGGCTGCGTTGGGGTTATTGCAACGATACGACGTAATAAAGCTCTTCCAGAAGCGGGAGTCATTAACCCGGTCATACACATCCAGGGCATATTCGGTGGTTCTCATCCGGGAAAACTCCCTGTCGCCCGAAATGTCTCTTTGCAAACCTGTCACATTCTGATAAACCGACGGGTAGTAGAGATGTACCTGGTTTCCGTAACGGCCACGGGAAGGGACGTCGTTAGAGAACTGAGCCGCCAGTACCACCTCGGTAGATCTTTCATTAAGGCCATTGGGTGTGGTAAAGTCCCACAGATCCACAAAGTTGGCAGCCAACGGATGCGCCGTGATCACTTCATTGGCATACTTCACGGCATTTTCAAGATCCTGGGTTTTGGTAGACCCGTTCCAGTCGTTATACAGCTCACTGGCCCTGAACAAGGAGGCCTTGGCCAGGAAGTGGGCAGCGGCCCATTTGGTCAGACGGCCGCGTTCTGTCACCGTCGACGGAAGCAGGTCATAGGCTTTTTGGAGGTCGGATATCACCAGCTCATAGGTTTCCTGGATGGTATTGCGGGTGAAGTCGGTAGAAGCGCCCACCACCGGCTCGGTGATCAAAGGTACCCCGCCAAACTGCTGAACCAGCCGGAAGTAGTTGAATCCGCGCATAAAATAACCTTCGCCCAGGCGGGTATTGTAGCCGGCATTGTTTTCACCATAGTGTAAAGGCACATTCTGTATCAGGGTATTGGCAGAAGCAATTCCGGAATACATGTTATCCCACAGCGTGCCCATACCGTCGCCGCGGGCAGGGTCAAACGCCGATGTATAGCTGTTATAGGGCTCATGGATACCGTCGTTGGCCACGGCCATTTCATCGGTTCCATACTGCCATAGCGTGAATGCCCATTCATAGTTAAAATGGTATTCGAGGTTTCTGTACATCCCCACCGACAGCTTGTCCAGCCCGTCTTTGGTTTTGAATGCTTCCGTACTTACGGAAGTAATTAATTCCTCATCCAGGAATTCCGGCTTGCAGGACGAAACGGCCGTTAAGGCAGCCAGTCCCAGGTATATATATTTTAGTTTCTTCTTCATAAAAGTAAATTTTAAAATCCTACGTTAACTCCAAACACAAAGCTCCTGTTAAATGTAGAGCCTCCTAAATCCGGATCTATGAAATCTATTTTAGAATATACCAGGCCCGGATTCATACACTGAACATAGAGCTTCAGGTTTTCTACTTTCAGTGATTTTAATTGTCCGGACCGGAAATTGTATCCCAGTGAGACATTCCGGAGCTTTACAAATGAGCCGTCCATGTAGCCCTGCGCACCCTTGAAGGTATCTCCGTTTTCACCGCCCACGCCCGGCGCATAGTATTCCGCATCTTCATTAACACCTTCTATCCAGTAATCCAGCTTCCGCATGGCAAACCTTCCCGACAGGGTTTCCGAACCTGTTCTCACAGTAAACCCGAACCTTCCGTATAAAAAAGCCGACAGTTCCCAGTTTTTATAGTTCAGGGTGTTCAGGAATCCGCCCGACCAGTCGGGGCGTGACTTCCCTACGATCTCCCGGTCATTATTGGCGTCAATCACTCCGTCTCCGTTCAGATCTTTCACTTTGATCATTCCCGGCTCACGGCCATACTTAGCGGCTTCTTCTTTTTCACTAGTCTTCCAGACTCCGTCATATACGTAATCATAATACGAACCTATGGGTTTACCCACGAACCAGCCATTGGCAATGTCTTCGGTTTTACCGTCAGCCAGTTCTACGATCTCACTCCGGTCAGCGGAGTAAGTCAGGGTAGAGGCCCAGCGGAAATCTTTGGTTTTCACATTGACGGTATTTAAGGAGATGTCTACCCCTTTGTTATCGGTTTTCCCAATGTTATCCCAGGTTCTCAGGTAACCGGTGAGCGCAGGCAGTGCTTTCACCATTAGGAGGTCAGAGGTTTTCGATTTATACAGGTCAATTGTACCGTCGATCCGGCCCCTAACCAGTGTAAAATCAATTCCCAGGTTATACTGTGCTGTTTTCTCCCAACCCAGTGCGGTGTTGGCCATCACCACGGGTGTAGCGGCGGAAGGATCGGAAGCCACCATACCCGAAGCCACGATATCGCCCCAATGGTAGAAGTTATTGGTCACGGCTCCTTTGGTTCCATAAGCCGAGATACCGGCGTTCCCGGTTACCCCCACGCCCAGGCGGAGTTTCAATTGGGTAACCCAGTTCACGTCTTTCAGGAAATTCTCCTGGTCAAGTTTCCAGGCCAGGGCCGCCGACGGGAAGAAGTCCCATTTGTACCCTTCCGCCAGCTGAGAGGCGCCGTCCCAACGCCCGGATACAGTCAACAGGTATTTGTCGTCAAATCCATAGTTCACCCGTGCCATATAAGACGTCAGCTGGGTTTCGGTAAGGTAAGAACCGTAGCCCTGAATACTGGCCAGTGAACCCACATTATACCACAATTCTTCCGCGGTATTCACAAAAGACCGTAAATTGCTTCCTTCTGAATTATAGGCAGACGCACTCTGCAGAAGGGTTACACCCAAGGCGTTTTTCCCGATATTCTTATTGTAATAGATCAGGTTGTCCAGTGTCCAGGAATTCCGGATATCGGTATTGTACTGCACCAGGTTATTCCCATCGCCGTTGATAGAAGCCGCCTGATCCGCGATCCCGTTGCGGTTGAATCGGAAGTCCGGTCCGAACTGGAAACGGTATTTCAGTCCGTCAAGGACACCGACGATTTTACCGAGATCCACTTCGGAATAAAGGCTGGCCATTGTACGCAGGTTAATGCGCTGGTTCCTGCTGTAATCTACCTCACGAATAGGGTTAATGATGTTCACGTCACCGCCCGGGTTCCGGATGTACTCGCCTTCCGGCGTGTAAGGTACGGTCCACGGCAGCATACCCTGAAGGGCGAAATAGAGATTGGATGCTCCTGTAGTACTTTTACGGAAGTTATAACCGTATTCCTGATCGCCCCAGGTCACATTGATATTTCCCCCCAGTTTCAGCCAGGAAGTGGCCTTGAAATCCGCGCTGAATTTCCCCGTATAACGCTTGTATCCCTGTCCAGGCTGGGTACCCTGCTGATCCATGTATCCGAAAGAGCCGTAAGACTGTAGTTTATCGGTACCCCCGCTGGCGCTTAGGGTATGAATCTGGGTCAATGCGGTCTGAAGACCGGCATCGGTCCAGTCGTAAGTGGGTACCAGGTCCCCGTTCCAGCTTCCTCCCTGCCAGCCCTTCTCAACCTGGGCAAGAGCGTAGGGATCTGTACCGTATACTCTGCGGTCATTTTCCAGGGAAGCCGTGGTGGAGCCGTATGTACCTGCCTTCATCTTGGCCGCGCGGCTGTAGTCCAGCCATTCCCCGGAATTCATCATCTGTATCCGGTCGTGCATTTGTTCGGAAGAGAAAGTACCTGAATAATTCACCGACATTTTGCCCGCTTTACCCCGCTTAGTGGTCACCAGGATCACCCCATTGGCACCCCTCGAACCGAAAATAGCGGTAGACGATGCATCTTTCAATACTTCGATAGACTCGATATCGCCGGGGTTCAGGTTTTCAATACCCGTGCCCTGAAGCGGAATACCGTCTACCACATACAAAGGTGCATTGGTAGCCGTCAACGATCTTTCGCCCCGGATACGGATAGAGCCTATCTCTCCCGGCCGCTCATTGGACGTAATATCCACCCCAGCGGTTTTTCCCTGCATGGCCTGCAAAGCATTCTGCACGGGCATGGCTTCCATCTCCTTCTGGCCGATTTTCGCGATAGCTCC
Organism: uncultured Lacihabitans sp.; assembly: GCA_964423865.1. Taxonomy (GTDB): domain Bacteria; phylum Bacteroidota; class Bacteroidia; order Cytophagales; family Spirosomataceae; genus Leadbetterella. Next base: position 5,472 of record CAYRGN010000062.1, on the reverse strand, counting down.
GGTTACATCACTTTTCCTTACCACGCCGTAACCCACTACCACCACTTCTTCGAGTGCCTGGATGTCTTCGTCCAATACCGCATTAATCACGGTTTGGGCGCCCACGGTTTTTTCTACGGGTAAATACCCTACCTGCCGAAATACCAGTACGGCATTCCCGTCAGCCACCATCACCGCATACCGGCCGTCCTGGTCCGTTAAAGTACCCCGGTTCGTTCCTTTTACGGTAACGGAAACTCCAGGAATCCCTGCCCCGTCCGCATCCGTCACCTGTCCTTTGATTTCGGTATCAAAAATACCCGCCAGCGCGGTGATACCACTACCCAAAATCCATAGGAAGATGAGTAATCCTGTAAAACTTCGTTTCATACGCTTACTTAAGAGTTGAACATTTGATTATTTATTTTTCCATTGTGCTATCCTCCTGTTTTCTTTGATTAAAACAAAGTGTAACACTATTAATCATTGGAATAGTGCAAAATTAGAGCGCATTATTCGGTTTGAAGGGGGTAAAATTCGTCAATGAAATGGGTAAATCTCGTCAGTAAAACAGCCGTATACCGTCTTACAAACCGATAACGGGAGTGCTTTTGATAACTCAATACGTTTTTAAATGTATCCTGCTTGTTACTTTTGGGTTTTTTACCGAATTTTCCATTATCAACCTGTTCGTCAAAAGAAAATACCCTGACCTTTGGGCAAGATGAAGCCAAGAATATTCATATACTTCCTTTTACTGATCATTTATAGCCGTGGAAATGCCCAGAACATTTTAAAGTTCGAACACATTACGGTCAATGACGGGCTGTCGCACAGCGATGCCATGGCCGTATTGCAGGATAAAGACGGCTTTATCTGGGTAGGCACGAACAAAGGCCTGGACCGGTACGACGGGTACACCCTTAAAAATTACCGCCTGCCCTACCGCAATGTGAACGGGCAATACACCAACCGGGTACTGGGACTGCACCTTTCCCCCGACAGAACCCTTTGGGTGGTTCCCGAAACCCAGGGTATCTTCTATTATGATGCCCAATGGGACGATTTTAAAAACCTGGCGGAAAAGGCGAAGAGCCCCGAAGACGCGGAGATTCTTCAAAACCTGACGGCCCGCTCAATCAGTACTTCCCCCGAGGGCGACCTTTTGATCGGCACCAGTACGGGAGGGCTGTGGGTGGTGAGTTTCGATCCGGATAAGTCGGTAAAGCGCCTACAGCATATCCTCTTTCCTTTCCAGGGAGAAAACGCCCTGATTTTCGCCATCCAGCCCGATTCCAGCGGGAGGGTTTGGGTGGGTACCGTAGGCTTAGGCTTATGGTATCTGACCAAAACCGAAAAGGGCTATACGCCCCACCGTTTTACTTCCTGGAACGCCCGGATCATACGGGCCATCGCCCTCAGCCATGATCATGATCTCTGGGTGGCTTCCGAAGAAGAAGTGATCCGCATCAGCGGGAAAGACGGGCAGACCTTCCTCCACCTCGATAACCGTTTCAGTTACATCACGTCTCTCCTGGAAGACTCCTACAAAAGATTATGGATAGGCAGCCGTACAGGCTTGTACCTGATCAGCCAGATCGAGGAGAAGGCGCTTCGTATCCGCTGTACAACTCAGCATTTCGCACCCGACGACTCCAACCCCTCCGGCCTGAATTATCACCTGATCCATAATATGGTGGAAGACAGTTTCAATAATCTGTGGGTTGCGGCCTCCGCCGGCGGACTCAATAAAGTGAACCTCCTTCCCAAACCTTTCTACCGCTTATCGAAGGAAATGGACGGACTGCCTAACGACTACACCAATGCCATCTGCCGCGACAAAGACGAGAACGTTATGTGGATAGGCACCCGAAGCGGCTTCGCCCGGTACGAGATCTCAACCGGACAAATGACCAATTTCCTGGATGAAAAAAACCTGCGCAATACCCCCACCATTGACGTTACTTCGCTTTACGACGCGGGAAACGGGATACTCTGGATCGGCACCCGCGTTCACGGGGTTTTCCTGCTGAATAAAAAAACAAAAAAACTCACCCGCCTGCCGGAGATACCGGGACAAAAAGAATGGAGAATGGCCGAACCCATCTCCATCACTTCTGATAAAGAGGGAAGGATCTGGCTGGCCTGTTTTTATGACGGCCTGCATATTTTTACCAGGGAAGGGAAACACCTTCACTCGTTCAGTAAAGCCGACGGCTCCCTCCTTTCCAGCAAACTTACTTTCCTGCTTAGTGAACCGGCCCAGGACGCCATGTGGCTCAGCACCCGAGACGCCGGCCTTCTACTGCTCAAACTTCGGAAGGATAAACTGGCCGTAGAACGGCAAATTTCTTTTGATCCGGAAGGATTGAAAACCGACTACATCTGGCCCCTCACCCGCAGCCGGAAAGGAGACCTTTGGGTAGGCACCATCGGAGGTGGATTGCACCGGATCGACGGTCAGAGCTACCGGGTAGAAAGGTGCGACCAGTGGCTCCCCGAAACCGATGTGGAGTCTATCCTGGAAGACGAGAACGGCGACCTTTGGGTGGGAGGAAACGGCCTCTACCGCCTGGATCCCGAACAAAAAACCTACCTGCATTTTGATGTGGCAGACGGCCTTCAGAGCAATTCCTTTAAGGTAGCCTCCGCCGCCCGGGGCGCTGACGGGATTCTCTATTTCGGGGGCATTGGCGGCGTCACTTACTTTAACCCCAAAAATGTTTCCACCAATCCACACCCACCCAAGATGCAGATCACCCAGGTGCGGATCCTGAACTATGCGTATTCCCCAGAAAACAAGAATGATCCACGGGCCGTGATTTCCGGGCCGTTTTCTCCCGACAGCGAAATCAAAATCAAAGCGTTTGAGAACGACTTTTCCATTGAGTTTGTAGGACTCAATTATATTAATCCCGGCAAGCAACATTACGAATATATGTTGGAAGGATACCATCGGAACTGGATCTCCCTGCCCCCCGGACAGCGGGTAATGGGATTTTCCAATCTGCCGGCCGGGAACTACACCTTCCTGGTGAAGGCAGATAACGGAGACGGGGTCTGGACAGACCAGCCCGCCCGCCTGAAACTCCGGATTCTGCCGCCCTGGTACCGCACGTGGTGGGCCTATCTCGTCTATTCTATACTTGTGGCGGCAGCCATTGTGTGGTACAAACGCGTAACGGGAAAACAGCGGGAACTGAAAAATAAAATCGCGATAGAACAAGTAGCCAAGGAGAAAGAAAAAGAACTGGCCGATCTGAAACTGAATTTCTTCACCAACGTTTCACATGAGCTACGGACGCCCCTGACCCTGATCATGAGCCCGTCGGAATACCTGATCTCTTCTTCCGCACCGGGAAGCGAAGCGCGGGAAAAAGCCGAGCTGGTACACAAACAGGCCAATAAGCTACTTGACCTGGTGAACCAACTGATGAACTTCCGCAAGGTAGAAACCGGAAACGTAGCCCTTCAGTTGCAAACCCTTGACATCATCCCCTTTATTACCGAGATTTTCCTGATTTTCAAAATCAAAGCCGATGAACAGGATACCCGCTATACCCTCAGCGTACCCGATAAACCGGTTTGGGTCAATTTCGACCCGGAAAAGCTGGAAATTGTATTGAGCAACCTGCTTTCCAACGCCTTTAAGTACACGCCGGAAAGCGGCCGTATTGAGGTAGTGGCCGAATGCAGCGCGGACCGCGTGTCTATTGCCGTCAAAGATTCGGGCAGCGGTATTCACGCCGACGAACTGGACCATATTTTCGAGCCTTTCTACCAGGCTTATAAACACCGGAATAACCGCACTACAGGCACGGGAATTGGGCTTTCCCTGGTACATGAACTGGTGAAGAAACATCACGGAGAAATAACCGTGAACAGCAGCCCCGATATCGGTTCGGTATTTACCGTTACCCTGCCCCTGGGCGAAACGGGAGACTACCCCGCAGAGATCCGGGAAGCCTCCGCTCCTGAGCCGATGAAGGAAATCCTGCTTCCGGATGCCAGCCTGGAGTATAAACTGCTCATTGTGGAAGATAACGATGACCTCCGCGCCTACCTGGTCAGCCTGTTTCACGCCCACTTTGAAACTCACGCCGCGGCCAACGGCCGGGAAGGACTGGAGAAAGTCAACCTGATTCATCCCGATATTATCCTGAGCGATGTGATGATGCCCGTGATGAATGGACTGGAATTCTGTGAGAAAGTCAAAAATAATCCCCGTACCTCGCATATTCCCCTTGTGCTGCTGACGGCCCGGGCGGCGGCGCTGCATGAGCTGGAAGGACTGGAAACCGGCGCTGATGATTATATTGTTAAGCCTTTCAATCCGAAGATCCTGTATTCGAAGATCATTTCCCTTCTGAATAATCGGAAAAAGGCGCAGGAGTATTTTCACCGCCAGATACTGGTAGAACCTTCCGAGGCGGTCATTCCCGATGCCGACCGCATTTTTATCAGTACCAGCATGCAAATCATTGAAGCCAACCTGACCAATGAAAATTTCAGCGTGCAGACCCTGGTTCGGGAGTCCGGCATGAGCCAGTCGGCCTTTTACCGCCGCCTGAAAAATCTGACGGGGCAGTCCGTAATTGAGTTCATCAAAGACGTGCGCCTGAAGCGGGCCGCCCAACTCCTTTCCACCAAACAATACCGAGTGCAGGAAGTAGCCATGATGGTGGGTATGGAAGATCTCAAAAACTTCCGCGCTTCCTTCCAGAAGCTGTTTGGGGTGAGTCCGTCGGAGTATGGAAAAAAAGGCGAATAATCATAACGGACAGGTATATTTGTGCCTCAAATACATTTCCATGGACAAAAGCGTACGCTACATGCTGATCGCCGGATTCAGTTTCGCGATAATGAATGTTTTCGTGAAACTGGTGGCTCATCTCCCTACCATGGAGGTGGTTTTTTTCAGGACTGTTTTCAGTTTTTTAGCCACGTACCTTCTCCTGAGAAAAATGAAAATCCCGGTACTGGGTCACCGTAAAAATTTACTCTTTTATCGGGGAGTAGCCGGCTGCCTCGGGCTTATCGGATCCTATTATACCCTTCAAAACATTCCCCTGGCGTCTGCAGTTACGCTGAACTATCTCTCGCCCCTGTTCACCGCCCTGATGGGAATCTTCCTGGTACAGCAGAAGTTAAAACCCGTTCAGTTTTTATTTTTCGCCCTCGCCCTGGCCGGGGTGGTGCTGATCCGGGGTTTTGACCCGAGAGTAACTTTTTTAGATGTATGCGTGGGGTTAGGTGCCGCGTTTTTCGCCGGCCTGGCATATAACATCATCGCCATGCTCAAAACTGCTGAACACCCGCTGGTGATTATGTTTTATTTCCCCATGGTAACTTTGCCGATAACTGCAATCTACTGCCTTTTTCATTGGGAAACCCCGCAGGGCACCGACTGGCTTTATCTTCTCTTCATAGGCATCATGACCCAGATAGCCCAGTATTACATGACCCGATCTTATCAGACCGCCAACCTGGCCA
>CAYRGN010000061.1:0-16447 GCA_964423865.1 uncultured Lacihabitans sp. | reverse complement strand
TGAGTAGTGAGTAGTGAGTAGTGAGTAGTGAGTAGTGAGTAGTGAGTAGTGAGTATTGAGTAGTGAGTGCTGAGTAGTGACCCGCCACTCCCTACTCACTACTCAGCACTCCCTACTCCCTTTGACTTAAAAGCACTTTTATCTCCAGCTTCAGGCGGTCCATGTCGCTCCTGTGGGTGCCGCTGTAAATACCCCTGAAATACCCTTCCCCGTCTATCAGCATCACCTTGTCGGAATGGATAAACATCTCATCCACATGGGTAATGCTGCTGTCGTATTCCGAGGCGTCTGCTACAGGCAGGCGGAAGCCTTTTATAGAGAGGTCGTAAATATATTGTTTGTCGCCGGTAAGCAGGTCGTAGTTGACCCGATCGATTCCCAGGGCCCGCGCATAAGAGTGAAGTACCCGTGGGGTATCGTACCGGGGGTCTACGGTAATGCCGTAAAAATGTACACCCGGATTCTTTTTAAATGTTTCTGCCACTTTCACCATTTGGGTATTGGCAATCGGGCAGATGGTTCCGCAGCGGGAGAAGAAGAAGTTGATTACTTTGATTCCGCCCGGCGCCACCAGGGTGCTGTCGCCGCGGGTGTTCACCAGGGTAAACGGCGCCATTTTGGAGAAGACGGTATCGCCTTCCATCGTCATCACCTCTCCGCTCTCGTCCGTTTCCGGGAAGAAATGAGGGAGGTCAAAATTGTTTTTCCCGAAAAATTTCAGGAATATAAATGTCAAAACCGGAATACCCAGTATTGCGAAGAGTATTCCGGTCTTCAGTGTTTTACTCATTTAAAAGAACTTTTCTACACCAAAGTATTCGCCTTCCACTAAAAGGGCTACAATTAACCAAAGCACAAAAAGAACGGGCAAGACCACACTCCAGATAAAGGTTTTGGTTTCCCCGCCCAGGTGCATGAAAATGCCTACGATATAATAGGCTTTGACAATGGTCATGATCACAAAAATACCAATTTTGGTCCACTTGTAGTGATCGGCGTCTACCGTAAAAGCCACCACGAACTCCAGACCCGTCAGGATCAGCAGTATCCAGAATACTTTCCAAAGGTGCTTGGTATTTGGTTTTTGTCTTTCTATGGATGAATGTTCTGCCATTTCAAATATAATTTAATGTGTTAAACCAGGTAGAAAAAGGTAAATACAAATACCCATACAAGATCTACAAAGTGCCAGTAGAGACCCACTTTCTCTACCATTTCATAATGTCCTCTTTTTTCGTATAAACCGTTGGAGGCATTGTAAAATACCATGATATTCAGCAATACCCCGATAAATACGTGGAATCCGTGGAAACCGGTAATAAAGAAGAAAAGATTGGCGAAGTTTGGCGGACCGTACTCGTTGATCCCCAGTTTGGCGCCGAAGATGGTGGTGCCGTCTGCCAGGGTGAAACCGTGTTCGGTACCGTGAATAAAGTGGTTCCATTCCCAGGCCTGTGACGAAAGGAAAATGAAACCGCCGAGGATGGTCCACAGCATCCATTTCTCCACATCCGCTTTGTCTCTTCTGTGGCCCGCTTCTACGGCAAGCACCATCGTCACCGAGCTAAAGATCAGGATGAAAGTCATAATCCCTACGAACACAAGGGGGAGGTCAATGCCGTGCAGGAACGGTACGCCTTTAAATACCTTTTCGGGAATCGGCCAGTAAAGTTGAGAAAACTCAAAGGTTTTGTGCGTCATTCCCGCCACCGCTTCACTGAAAGTGGGGTAGCCAAAACGGATCATGCCGTAGGTCACCAGAAAGCCGGAAAATGTGAATACGTCAGAAAGTAGAAATATCCACATCATTATTTTGCCGTAACCTGCCTTCAGGGGTTGGGTGCCGCCCTGCCATAAAAGGTGAGCCGGGTTTACAGATGTTTTCTCAACTGCCATAAGTGTACGTTAAAATTCAAACAAATTTATAAATCTATTACTTTAATTCAAAAACTACTATCTGAAATATATCAGGAAAAGGAAAAGGTAGACCCAAAGTATATCCAGAAAATGCCAGTAGGTGGCACAGACTTCAATCTGCGTGGTGTTTTCCGCCCTGATTTTTCCTTTAAACGTACTGTAAAATGCATAGAGCAAAACACCCAGGCCGGTAATGATATGGAACAGGTGCGCGCCGGTCAGTACGTAATAAAATGACTCAGCGGGGTTTCCCTTAACGTAAACGCCTGCTTTCTGAAGCTCCTGCCACCCCAATACCTGCAATACCAGGAAAGCGATTCCACCCGCCGCGGTCACCGTAATCAGGGTTCTAAGCCGCGAAATCTGATCTCTCCTGGCCGCTTTCACCGAAAGATGCATAGTGATACTGCTCACGAGAAGCACCGCCGTGCTGATATAAAAGATAAACGGGATCTCAAACTCCGTCCAGTTGCCCTCCGCCCTTCTCACCAGGTATGCGCTGGTAAAAGCCGCAAAAAGCATGATAATGGAGATGATGAATAACCATATAATAAACTTCCAGGGGTTAACCGTATAAATCGGTTTTATATCTTGTGCCATCATATTATACTTTGTCTAAAAGATACGCAATCTGTACCACCGGCAAATACAGGAAAGATCCAAACATCAGCTTTAAAGCCGCTTTATTGGTCTGCTCTTTCATGAGGTGAAAAGTCTGCGTTAAAAACAATACTCCCGATAACAGCGCAATCACCGCCGAATTAATACCGGTCATTCCCAGGTAATAGGGAATCCAGCAGAGGGGCAATAAAAACAAGGTGTACGACATGATCTGGAAAGCGGAAGAAAGGTCTCTCCCTCCTTTGGAAGGAAGAAGTTTAAAGCCCGCCTTACGGTAGTCGTCGTCCAGTACCCAGGCAATCGCCCAGAAATGAGGAAACTGCCAGAAGAACTGGATGGCAAACAGGATGCCGGGTTCCAACCCGAAGTGCCCCGTGCTGGCTATCCAGCCAATCATGGGAGGAAACGCACCCGGTAAAGCGCCTACCGCCACCGCCACAGGGCCCACCCGTTTTAGAGGGGTATATACAAAACCGTACAGCACCAGGGAAAGCAGGGCCAGCAAACAGGCCTGCAGGTTAAAAACCGACCACAAGAGGCCGAGACCTGCCAGACCACAGAGCACACTAAAGCCCGCGGCTTCCGTAACCGAAAGGCGCCCGGAGGGCAAAGGACGATGCTGGGTTCTCGACATCAGCTTATCCAGCTCCTTCTCTTTGATCTGGTTAATCACATTCGCCGAGGCCGTAACCAGGAAAGATGCGAAACCGAAGAGCAGAAGATACCCTGCATGCCACTCGGGAGAAGCCAGGGCGTATCCGAAGCAGCTACTGAAAACCACGGTCATCGAGAGCCTGAACTTGGTCAGATCAAAATAAGCTCTCGCTTTTTCAGCGGCCGATATGTGCAATGTACTGTTCATTTATTATCCGGGTTCAGGGTGAAATACAGGATAAACTGTATCGACACAATCACCACTGAGAATGTCAGGTGTAAAGGTTGCAACGCAGCGGGAAATCCCGCCAGGCTGAGTACGGCGCCCGAAACCACTTCCGTGATCACCAGGAGAAGCCCCCACAAGGCGAAACTTCTGAAAACCGGGCTGCTGAACCTCTCTTTTATTTTCTTATATACGATTCCGTGCAGTACCAGGATAAACACCGAAAGTACGGCATGGAAAACCACTTTTCCTTTTACTTCCCCAATCCATTCGCTGCGGTTATGATCGCCCAGCAAGAGTTGCGCGTGATCAATTCCTTCGCGGATCTGGGTACCGAACACGATCTGCCCGATGGTGACAAACAGCGCCAGCATCAGCAGGAAACGGATGTCGGCTTTCTTTTCCGTACCCTGTATCATGGGGTGCCCCTCGTACGATTTCAACACGGCCCAGATCAGGAGGGCCAGGATCACCACCGCCACCACCATGTGCAGGGTGATCAGCCCGGGGTGCAGTTCCGACGCCACTACACGTGCGCCCAGCCATCCTTCATACGCCACCAGGAAGAAAGAAAGCAGGCAGATGTAGAAGATTTTTTTCCGGGTTTTGAAATAGGCCCGGTAGGCCAGAACTACAGTAATAAAGATAAAAATCCCTACGGAAACCCCTACCAGCCTGTTCACGTACTCCGTCCAGGTCTTTACGGCATTGAATTCTACTTCCCCCTTCAGGTCGGCGCCAAAAATCTCCTGGTAATTTACCGGAAGCTGATCTACCGAAGTAGGAGGTACCCACATGCCGAAGCAGCGGGGCCAGTCGGGACACCCCATGCCTGACCCCGTAGCTCTTACAAATCCACCGACAAATATTAAGAAAATGACGGCAACGACTGTAATGATAGCAAATTTCCTGAATGATCTTCCCACCAGCTACAAGCCCCGATCAGTCGGGAATAGAATGATCGTATTTTATATTCTCAATTTCTTTCTCTTTCGCGATGAGGTCATTCTCTTCCGGACTATTGGACTCAGGAGTGGCCGAGAACGGCACATTCTGAGGAATGAAATCATCGGGAGCGCCCGGTTTCGAGTAGTCATAAGGCCACCTGTACACCGTAGGGATTTCGCCCGGCCAGTTGCCGTGTCCCAGGTCTACCGGGGTAGTCCATTCCAGCGTATTCGATTTCCATGGGTTGGCAGACGCCTTCTTCCCTTTAAACATAGAGTAGAAGAAGTTATAAATGAATATAAACTGGGCAAACACGGTAATCGTAGCCGCTATGGTAATCACGATGTTGAGGTCGGCGAAAGTATCGAAAACCTTGAATCCTGACCATTGGTAATATCTTCTCGGGAAGCCCGCGATACCAATGTAGTGCATAGGAATGAAGACCATATACACCCCGATAAAGGAAATCCAGAAGTGGATATACCCCAGGGTACTGTTCATCATTCTGCCGTACATTTTCGGGAACCAGTGGTACACGCCCGCAATCATGGAAAAGAATGCGGCAGAACCCATCACCAGGTGGAAGTGCGCCACCACGAAATAAGTATCGTGCAGTTGGATATCCAGGGCGGCATTTCCAAGAATAATACCCGTAAGACCACCGGAAACGAAGAAGGAAACCATACCGATAGCGAACAGCATAGCCGGGGTAAAGATCAGGTTTCCTCTCCAGAGGGTCGTGATATAGTTAAATCCTTTCACGGCGGAAGGAACCGCGATGATCAGGGTCAACAGCATAAAGATAGAGCCCAGGAAGGGGTTCATTCCCGTTACGAACATGTGGTGCGCCCATACAATAAAGGCGAGTACCATAATGCCCAGCATGGAAAGAATCATGGCTTTGTAACCAAAGATAGGTTTCCGGGAGTTGGTCGAGATGATTTCAGACGTGATACCGAAAGCCGGGAGAATCACAATATACACCTCGGGGTGGCCCAGGAACCAGAAAAGGTGCTGGAACAGGATAGGGCTACCGCCCTGGTTCGGCAGGGCCTGGCCCTGAATATAAATGTCGGAAAGGTAGAAACTGGTTCCGAAACTTCTGTCGAAGATCAGCAGCAGGGCTGCGGAAAACAGTACGGGGAAAGAGAGGATACCCAGTACGGCGGTAAACAGGAAAGACCAGATGGTCAGCGGCAATTTGCTCATCGACATCCCCTTGGTCCGCAGGTTCAGGGTGGTGGTCACGTAGTTAATACTGCCCAGCAAACTGGAGGCGATAAAAATCGCCATAGCCACCAGCCACAGGGTCATACCCGTACCGGAACCCGGGTTGGCTTCTTCCAGCGCGCTCAGAGGAGGGTAGATTACCCAGCCCCCGCCGGCCGGCCCGTGGGGCAGGAAGAGGGAGATAAACATCAAAACCCCCGCAATAAAGAACAGCCAGTAGGAAATCATGTTCATAAAACCGGAGGCCATGTCGCGGGCGCCAATCTGAAGCGGAATAAGCAGGTTGGAGAAAGTACCGCTCAAGCCTGCGGTCAGCACAAAAAATACCATAATGGTACCGTGCATGGTCACCAGGGCCAGGTAAAAGTTATTGTCCAGTTTGCCTGACTCGTTGATCCAGTGTCCCAGGAAAGGCTTCAGGAAAGTCATGTCCATATCCGGGAAAGCCAGTTGAAGACGGAAAATCACGGACATCAATCCGCCCAGTACCGCCCACAGAATCCCTGAGATCAGGTATTGCTTCGCAATCGTCTTATGGTCAAGAGAAAATACATATTTACTTAAGAAGCCTTGTTCGTGGTGCTCCTCATGTCCGTGTTCAGCGTGACCGTGTTCTTCTGCTAGTGAATGAGCTGCCATATCTATAATTTCGTAATTTTTTATGCTTAGTTAATTTCTACTGCGGCCGCTACTGCCGTAGAATCATTTGCGGCGGGTAAATCGTCTGCTGCAATATAACGGAGGGCTCTCGCCTTCAGTTTTTCCGGTACATGTACCAGGAGATCCGGATTCAGGGTCAGGATAGGTTTTTGTTCCCTTTTCCATTTTTCATAATCTTCGGGCTCGTCTACTTTCAGCACCATACGCATACCAAAGTGCGACTTCCCGCAGATTTCCGTACAGGCAATCTCGTAATCGAATTCCGAATCGCCCAGGGCGGCTTTCATTTCGTCGGTAGACTTATCGGCAATAAACCAGAATTTGGTAGGCATACCCGGCACCGCATCCATTTTCACCCGCATGTGAGGAATGAACACACTGTGCAGTACATCTCTTGCCTTGATTTTCAACAGAACCGGTTTTCCTTTCGGAATATGCAGTTCGGTAGAATTGTAGAAATCATCGTAGGAGTTCGGGTCGGCAAAATCAAGTCCCAGGGGGTTTCCTTCTCCGTCGTTCATCAGTTTGTAATTCGATTTCCCGAACTCACCGTCTTCCCCGGAATACCGCACCATCCAGGCAAACTGCCGGCCGGTGATTTCAATTACTTCGGCATCTTCGGGCGCGTCACCCGTAATTTCACTCCACACCACCAGGCCCGAAAGTACCAGGCCGGTCATGACCACCGCCGGAACGGTAGTCCATACTACCTCCAGGGTATTGTTATGGGTATAAAACGCAGCCTTTCTTTTACCGGAATGACGATACAGGTACGAGAACACAAACAGGAAACTGTTCACCAGGAAGAACGCCACCGTAATGATAGCCATAGATACCCAGAACCAGAAATCGGTTTGCCGTCCGTGTACCGAAGAAGCTTCCGGAAGAAAATACTGGGAATAATGGATATAAGACCAGGTCATTGCGATAACCGACACCACCCAGAATATCAGCAGGCCGGCGGCATTGATATTGTTGGCCGAGTCTGGCGCGCCCAGGTAAGAAGGATCACTTTCCGAAGCCTTGTTTTTATTAATTATTTTTCTGGTTTGCGATATAACTTTAAATGTTAGAACTACAAACAGAATGGTCAGTATTGCAATTATGTATATCATCTTGTAAATAATAACGCTTTTTTAAATCATATATCGTGGTGAGTACTTTCTTGCAGGAAAGGATGGTTCCGGGTATACAGATTCGCTTTGGTCAGTTGGTTCGCCACGAAAATAATAAATACGGCCGCAAAAGTAAGGGTAGTACCCACCTCAATCAAACCGATTCCTCCCTGATCTTTTGCCACGCCGGGCATGATCATCTGGTAAAAGTCAAACCAGTGACCGATCAGGATAGAAGCACAAGCCAGTTTCAATAAGGTAAAGTTACGTTTTGAATTCCTGGCCATCAGGATAAGGAAAGGAAATACAAAGTTTAACACCAGGTTAATGATAAAAGGCCACAGATAACGGCCGCCGTAGCCTTGGGTTCTCTCTATAAAATAGATGGTTTCTTCGGGCATGTTGGCGTAGTAAATCAGGAGGTACTGGCTGAACCAGGTATAGGTCCAGAAGATAGAGAAACCGAAGATCAGTTTGCCCAGGTCCTGGAGAACGCTCAGGTTAACCGCTTTCATGTAACCGTTTTCTTTCAGAAGAATCACCGTCAGCATCATGGCCGATAAACCGGCCGCATGCCATGAAGACAGGTGATACCAGCCGAACATGGTAGAGAACCAGTGTGTATCAATAGACATGGTCAGATCCCATGCCGCGGTAGAAGAGGTAACCGCGAAGAATAAAAGGAATACTTTTGAATAATTTCTGCTTTTGTAGTAGTAGTCGAGGCCACCGTATTGGTCTTCCAGAAGCGAAAACTTTCTTACCTGCATCCAGAGAAAATACCAGATCACAAAATACAGTACCATACGCACCAGGAAGAAAGGAATGTTCAGGAACCAGCTCTTCGTGGCAATGATGGCGTCGTAGTTGGTCGAAGTGGGATCCATGATACCGTCGTGCGTCCAGTGGAAAATCATGTGCCGGGTAGACGGGATCAGGAAAAGAGCGAGCATGATTACTGATGGTACCACCGCGAAGGCGGGGAATGCTTCCGCTACCCGTTTCAGGCTGGTCTGCCATCCGGCTTTGGCCACATAGTTATAGGCAATGAAAAACATCCCCACTATGGAGATCCCTATAAAATACACGCTGTTCATCCACAGGTTAGCGATAATACGGCTGCTCAGGGTAGCTCCATGGTGGTCGCCCCCATGTTCATCCGCGTGATGCCCGGCGTGTTCCCCATGTCCGAGAGGCCACCACCCTTTATGAATGAGTAAAGCACCCAGGGCCACCAGAACCACACCGATCAATGCGGAGATGATCAGCTTTTTTCGGAGGGCCGGACTGAATTCAAATGATTCGTCAAGTGAGGGTATATCGTGCTTGTGAGCCATTATAATGTTAACTTATATTCCAGTAATAAATTTCTTTTCTATATATATCAGCTTCCTTTCTGTAATGTTTGTACAAAATGGACAATCTTCCATCTTTCTTCCGGGTTAACCTGGGCTGCGTGAGGCCACATCCGGCCTTTACCAAAGGTGATAGCGAAGAAGATTCTTCCCGGAGGAAGGTTTTTAACAGCGTCGGAAGTGTACGTAGGTACCCCGTTATAAATATCGGCTACTTTTCCGTCCGCGCCTCCGGTAGCGCCGTGGCAATGCGAACAATTCCGCTTGTACAGTACCTCTCCTTCTGCCAGGGTAGCATCAGTCAGGGGCACGGGGTTCACCAGCGACTCGGAAGCGGCTTCGTCGTTCCGGGTCAGGTTATACATCATCAGGTCATGCACTTCCGTTTGGTCACCGGTTTGAAAAGTAGTCGTATAATTTCTCCTCGATACGGTACCTTCCACGGGAAGACGCATGTTCATCCCGTAAGGGTTGATATTGTTCTTTTCAATCTGAGTCTGAGATTCGTACCCTACTGAATTATACATATTGGGGGCGAATTCCCAGCCGGTTTTCTGGGTACGATCACATGAAGTGAGACCGGCAGCGAATGCGGTAAACAGTAGTAATCCTGCTAATCTATTGTTCATTTTCATCATTTTAAACCTCTTTAACATTCACTTCTTCCGCACCCGCGTCTTTCAGGATCCGGGTAATTTCTTCGTCAGAAATTTTATTTTTGCTTAAATCAATCGCCATCGCGAACTTATCGTCTGTAGAACGCTCGTCAAATATGACGGGCTTGGCGGTGGGCCCCAGTCCTTCGGTCAGGAAAAAAGTGAACGACATACCGAAAGCGGCCAGGAGTACCGTTAATTCAAAAACAATAGGAATATTGGTAGGGAAAGGAATAAAGTTCTTTCCACCAATGTTCATAGGCCAATCCCAGCCCATGGTCCAGAAGGTAATCAAAAACGCCAGGGTAGTTCCGGTTAATCCGAAAAAGAACGCGGGAACACCCATACGCGGACGGGCATAACCCAGGGCGTGATCAAGACCGTGTACAGGATAAGGGCAGTACACTTCCTGTATTTTTACCTCCTTTTTCCTTACGGTTTCCGCGGCTTCCAGAACGATATCTTCATCTCCGAAGATCCCTACTAAATATCTTGCCATCTTTCTATACGAATATAAGTTAATTAATGTTTGTCTCCCGGTTTTCTTTCAGAAGTCGACTTCAACACCGCTTTCACCTCCGCCATGTTAATTACCGGCAGGAATTTGGTGAAGAGCAGGAACAGGGTACCGAACAACCCGAAAGAGAAGATGTAGTCACCGATATCTCCCATACGGGGCGTAAAGTAGGTCCAGCTGGAAGGGATATAATCCCGGTGCAGTGAGGTTACAATAATCACGAAACGCTCGAACCACATCCCGATGTTTACAATCACCGCAATGACGAAAGACAATACGATGTTCTTCCTGAGCTTCGCGCTCCAGAATACCTGGGGCGACAAAACGTTACAGGTCATCATGGCCGCATAAGACCACCAGAGCGGTCCGGTAGC
This sequence comes from uncultured Lacihabitans sp., assembly GCA_964423865.1. Classification (GTDB taxonomy): domain Bacteria; phylum Bacteroidota; class Bacteroidia; order Cytophagales; family Spirosomataceae; genus Leadbetterella. The sequence continues at coordinate 6,174 of CAYRGN010000061.1, read as the reverse complement.
ACGGTTCAGGAACGCATATTTCTCGTATTCCACACCCGAATAAGCGGCGATGAAGAACTCGGTGATATACGCAATACCCACGATAGAACCCGTAAGGGTGATGATTTTATTCATCAGGGAAATGTGCTCCAGAGTAATATAATCTTCCAGTTTATACACTACCCGGGTAATCAGCATCAGGTTTTGCACCATGGCGAAGCCTGAGAAAATGGCGCCGGCCACGAAGTAAGGAGGGAAGATAGTGGTGTGCCATCCGGGAATCACCGAAGTGGCAAAGTCAAAAGATACAATGGTGTGTACCGAAAGTACCAGAGGAGTGGAGAGGCCGGACAGAATCAGGGAAACGTCTTCGTACCGGGCCCAGGTTTTGGCGCCGCCGGTCCAGCCGAGCGACAAAATGCCGTAAATGGTTTTTCTTATTCCCGTGGCGCGGTCGCGGATAGTAGCCAGGTCAGGTACCATACCGATGTACCAGAACAGGCAGGATACCGAGAAATACGTGGAAATCGCGAAAACGTCCCATACCAGGGGAGAGTTAAAGTTCACCCAGAGAGAACCGAATGTGTTCGGGAAAGGAAGCGCCCAGTACGCAAGCCAGGGCCGTCCCATGTGCATCACAATAAACGAAGCAGCACAGATTACCGCAAAGATAGTCATGGCTTCCGCGGCACGGTTAACGGAGGTTCTCCACTTCTGACGGAAAAGGAGAAGGATCGCCGAAATCAGGGTTCCCGCGTGACCGATACCTACCCACCATACAAAGTTGGTGATATCCCATGCCCAGCCTACGGTTTTGTTAAGCCCCCAAACGCCGAGACCGTCCCACCAGGTTTTGCCAACCCAGAAACTACCGTAAAGCAGCACAATCAGGCTAAAAGTGAACGCGATTTTCCATTCTTTGGTAGGTTTGGCCTCTACGTGTCTGCAAATATCCTCCGTAACGTCGTGGATGGTCTTACCGTTCGTTACCAAAGGCTCTCTTATGGGTGAAACTACTGATGACATAATTGTTCCCTAAATAAGTTAGGCTTTCTTTATAAATGATTAACTAATTTCTCTTATGAAACTACTTTTGAGTCTTCTTTGTCTTTGTTCCGAACTTTTACGAGGTAGCTCAGCTGAGGCAGCACGTTGATCTCTTCCAGCATGTGGAACGCGCGCCCCTCTTTTTCGTTCACCAGCAGCTTCGATATTGCTGATTCAGGATCGTTCATATCCCCAAAAGTGATACAATCGGTCGGGCAAGACGAGGCGCAGGCAATCTGAATATCGCCGTCTTTCACCGGTCTTTTCTCTTTTTTAGCAACCAGTTTACCCGCCTGGATCCGCTGAACGCACATTGAACATTTCTCGATGACCCCTCTTGAACGAACGGTTACTTCGGGGTTGATCACCATCCGGCCCAGATCGTTGTTGAAGGCATAATCGAACTCGTCGTTCTCAAAGTATTTGAACCAGTTGAAACGTCTTACTTTGTACGGACAGTTATTGGCACAGTAACGGGTTCCCACACAACGGTTGTAGGTCATCTGGTTGAGACCTTCAGACGAGTGGGTGGTGGCCAGTACCGGACAAACCGTTTCACAAGGCGCGTTAGAACAATGCTGACACATCATGGGCTGGAATACCACCTCCGGATTATCGGAAGCAATCTCCATGGCTTTGTAACCGCTGGGGTTATAGCCGGTTTCCCTCGGAGCGTCACTGCTGTAGTAGCGGTCAATACGAATCCAGTGCATTTCCCTGGCGCGGGCCACTTCGGCTTTCCCTACTACCGGGATATTGTTTTCGGCCTGGCAGCTCACCACACAGGCCGCGCAGCCTGTACAGGTATTCAGGTCAATCACCATTCCCCAACTGTGGTTTTTCTTCTCATGCCCGTTCCACATCGATATGGTATTCGGTCTTTTAAGACCTTCCGAGGTGGCAATTTTAGGCTCGTATCTTCCTGCTTTTACATCTTTGATGTATTCGCTCAGGATGGTTTCCTGTACCACAGCCTTCCGACCCATATACGTTTCGTGGGTCTGGGTTTGGGCCAGGGTATAATTGGATTTCGTTTTTTCAATCTGTATGCCGTCTGCCCAGAAGTTTCCGGCTCCTTTCGCTCCTTTCAGGAGAGGGAACACGTCAACTCCTACATTTCCGGCCTTACCGGCTTTGGTCCGTCCGTACCCACGGGCAATAGCCAGGGTACCTTCAGGCTGTCCGGGCTGGATAAGCACGGGAAGCTCTACGGTTACGTTTCCGGCAGATACTTTCACCCAGTCGCCCTGGGCAATGCCCAGTTCCGTGGCGGTTTTCAAACAGAAAGCGGCCGTATTTTCCCAGGTGACTTTAGAAACAGGATCCGGAGTTTCCTGTAACCAGGGGTTATTGGCGTTTTTACCGGTACCGATGGTTGTATTTTCGAAAACATGCAGCTCCAGTCCGTTTCCTTTCGTGGCGGTCGCTTTGGTGGCAGCTTCCTGGATGTTACCCATGAACGCAGCGCCTGCTACAGCCGCGGAGCCGGTTTCATGCACCCCGTCATGTAAAGCCTGCTTCCACGATTTCCCCCCCAGTATATTGGTCTCCCAGTTATCTTTCAGGTATTTATGATAAGAAACATCAGCGCCGGCCCACTTCAGGAAGCTGGCTTCGGGTTGACGCGACTTAAAGATATTGGAAATGGTAGGCTGAATGAGGGAATAGTATCCGGCTTTCGGAGAAGCGTCACCCCAGTTTTCCAGGAAATGCGTGTTTAAAGCAATATAGGTACAATGTGAGGCGGTTTCATCTGCGCGGTCACTGATCGCTACCGACAGTTTCGCCTTCTTAAGTCCTTTTTCAATTTCAGCGCCCGACAGGTGATCGTACACCGGGTTAGCGTCTACGAAGATTACCGCATCTACTGCGCCGCTGTTCAGATCGGCAATAAAGCGGGCCATCTCTTCGTCATTTCCCTGGCGGTAATTCACCGGGTTGCCAAAATCAATGGTAGTACCCACGGTGCCCAACAGGGCGTTCAGTGCGTTCACCAGCACCAGGGTAGAGGTATCTCCGGAGCCACTTACGATCAGGCTTCTGGAGCCGGCTTTCACCAGGTCGGCCGCGCATTTGTCAAGGAATTCAAAATCTCCTTTCTGCACCGCAAGAGGAGAGCCTTGTCCGAGTTTCTCTGAAACCCGGTTATACAGGTTAGCTACCAGCAGACCTTCCTGAGAAGGTTTGTAGCGTCCCCGGTAGTCGGCATTGGCGCCGGTCAGGGTCATGGTAGGTTCGTACTGGTAGTGACGAGACATGGTTTTTTTACCGTCTTTGCCACTGCCTACTTTCCGGTTGACCACCCACCCGGCATTGTATTCTAAGGGACTGATCCAGGCGCCAAGGAAGTCGGCGTTAATGCCCACGATCACATCCGCATTTTCAAATTTATAATCGGGAATAACCGCTTTCCCAAAGCTTTTTTCATTGGCCTGAATCAGAGGATACGAAGAATTGGCATCGTACTGAACCACTTGTGCAGTGGGGTATTTAGCGGTAAAATCACCCAGTACCTTTTTGAAAGTAGGGGAAAGAATGGTGTTCGATACAATCCGGATATTGGATGCGGAGGCCAGACCTTCTATTACTTCTTTGTCCAGCTTAGACCAGCTCACATCGTTGCCTTTCTTTTGGGGCGCTCTCAGGCGGTCGTTATCGTACAGCGACAAAAGCGAACCGTGTACGGCTGCGCTAAGAGATCCCCGGGAAACAGACGAAAGCTTGTTGCCTTCAATCTTAATGGGGCGGCCTTCTACGGTCTTTACTACGATACTCGCGTAATCGCCTCCCTGTACATAGGTAGACGCGTAGTAGTTCGGTATTCCGGGTTCTACATCTACCGGCTTATTCAGATACGGGATCGTATGTCTTACGGGTGCGTCGCAGGCGGCCAGCGAAACAGCCGCCATTCCAAAACCGAGAACTTTCAGGAAGTCCCTGCGGTAGGTTCCCTCTTCTATTTCGTCAAGGTTAAACTCTCTATCGGCGTTTTTTACGACGTTGATATCATTTTTTAACTCTTCAATACCTTTCCAATACCTTTTGTTAGTATCCTCCATGAGTATAATGTAAGTAAAATTCCAGTTTTAATTAAAGGTAATTAATAATGACATTTGGCACATTCCAATCCGCCGATATCCTCCACCTTCATTGGTTTGGAAGACACTTCCTCGTGTGCCGAGAGCAGTTTGTCGTAATACGCATTACCTTTTGAGTTCACATCTGTCTGACGGTGACAGTCGATACACCATCCCATGGTCAGCGAGTATCTTTGCTGAACCACTTCCATATTTTTAATATCTCCGTGACAGTTTTCACAATCCAGGCCGCCCACAACGGTATGCTGAGAGTGGTTAAAGTACGCCAGGTCAGGGAGGTTATGCACCCGTACCCACTCTATCGGCGTATTGGTCTCAATAGCCCGGTAGATCTTCTGGATTTCAGGAGATTCCCGCTTGATGGTATTGTGACAGTTCATACAGATGCTGGATGACGGTATACCGGCCTGCTTTCCTTTATAAACTCCGGTGTGGCAGTAGCCGCAATCAATCTCCATATCACCTGCATGAAGCTTATGGGAGAAGTTAACCGGCTGCGCGGGCGCGTATCCCTGATGTACACCGATACTGAACAGCCCGTCGAGGGTGGCTTTGGTTCCCAGTATGATGAAAAGCCAGATAATGGCCGTTCTTACCGTAGTATTGCTGAAAAGGGTTTTGAGGTTATCTCCGAAAGAGGTCTTCGGCTGTGCCAGCTCCTGAGTAAGGCTTTCATCTGATTTCGAAAGCGTGCTCAGCAGGCGGATTACCGCCAGAAGGGCCACCAGCACCAGCACCATGATGGCAAGAAGAGAAACCAGGATAATATTGAAGAATTTACCGCCGCCGGTTTCCTGTCCACCCTGGGCCGCCACTGCACCCGCTACTGCGACAGGGGCTTCATTGGCTTTCTTCACGTACGCCAGGAGATCATGTATTTCTTTGTCGCCGTAAGCAGGGAAGGCAGTCATCTGCAGCTTGTTGAACTTATTGAAAAGGTCAACAGCATACTTATCACCGCTGTTAATTACTTTATCGGGATTTTGGATCCATGCTTTGATCCATGCAAAATCCCTTCTTTCGTCAATTCCCTTTAAGCCGGGGCCTACCACTATTTTATCATCGGCGGAGTGACACTGCTTACAGTTGTTCTTGAAAAGGGCTTCTCCGGCTACCGGGTCACCTGCTTCTCCGGCTGAGGCAGCTTCTGCAGCGGGTTCTGCTGCTGCTTCCTGTGCAAAAACACCCTGGCCTGACAAAAATACAAAGGTGATCAGAAGTAAGAATTTCCTCGTAATGGTATGTAACATATTTAACAGAATATTGCTATTTCATCCAGACTGCAAAACTAATGGAGGAATAGTTGGGAACAAAATATGCATTGTGAATTTTCGGGATAGGAAAAAATTTAGAACTGTTTTAAATAGAATATAAATTACTTTTAATAAGCAGTTTAAATAACAATTCTTTCCATAGTTCCCTTTCTTAGAGTCTGGGGAAATAGTATTTATTCCGGACGTTTCGAGAAGAGGGGAACTATTTCGGGGAACAGAGGGAAGGAGGGAGCGAATGTAAGGGGAGGTGGGAGTGCAAAGTTCCGGGGCATGGGTTTCGGAGGTGAAGTTTTGGGTTTCGGGTTTTGGCCTCCCGGTCAGGAATGGGGTGTCTGACGGATACCGGTTCGCCGCCCGGCAGAAAGTGTACCTGGGTACATCGTAATAATAAGTGAAGCGTAGTATATATATAATATGTGTGGTTATATATAGTAAAGAGGATATCGTAATAATAGTATATAGGGTATACGAAAATTAGGTAGAGGATATAGATGCTATACGATACATAGATGTTATAGTATACCGAACTAGGGAGAGGACTATGTGGCACGCAGGGGTTAAGAGACGGACTGAAGAGAGGCTCCGAATCCCCTTGCAGAACTTCTGATCCGGCGAATATTGCGTACTTTCCTGATCCTTAGTCTTCTGAGTGAAATGATGAAAAATAATTGAAAAATAATTGAAATATTTTTGAGGGAAGTCTTGACAAGTGAGAAATTCTTTCTACCTTTGCACTCCCAAACGACGAGAGGGGTTGCGAGAAAGAGGAGAAGAGG
>CAYRGN010000060.1:8470-16803 GCA_964423865.1 uncultured Lacihabitans sp. | reverse complement strand
ATTATGTATTAAAATTAACCATTTATCAGTTCATAACCTACTTAAAATCAATATACTTTCCCTTAACTAAATGGCATTGGTTGGTGTTTATAAAAGCTATTTCAACAAATTATACGCCAGCATGGCCGAAACATAAGCCAGGCCTGTCATAAACACCATCTGGATGAGGGTCCATTTCCAGGAATTGGTTTCCCTCCGCATAATGGCCACCGTAGAAATACATTGCATGGCAAAAGCGTAGAAGAGCAGAAGGGAAATGCCCGTGGCCAGGTCAAACATAGGGCTGCCGTCTGGCCGGCGTTCCTTCGCCATTCTTTCCACAATACGGGTTTCTTCTTCTCCCTGGCTTCCTATATTATATAACGTAGCCAGGTTCCCTACAAATACTTCCCGGGCCGCAAATGAAGTAAGCACCGCAATACTGACTTTCCAGTCGTAACCCAAAGGGCGGAACACGGGTTCAATGCTGCTTCCCAGCATTCCGATGTACGATGTCCGTAGCTTATACCCTTCCACTTCGTCCTGCATTTCTGCTTCTGAAAGATGCTGCACTTCCATGTTCTGCGCCACCATTTCTTCTGCGTTGCCAAAGGTATCGGCAGGGCCGTGTGAACCCAGGAACCACAAGAGTATGGAGAGCGCCAAAATGATTTTACCGGCGCCTTCTACAAACGCACGGGTTTTTTCCACCATAGTGTTCACCACGTTTCCGATCTGGGGCCTACGGTAAGGCGGCATTTCAATCAGCAGGTAACTCCGGGTGGTAGCAGCAATTACTTTTTTCAGGAGCCATGCACCCAGGAGCGCAGCCAGAAACCCGAGAAAATACATGACCGTCATCACCAGTCCCTGTAGCCCGATAAAACCCAAAAGGGTCTGTTCGGGAATCACGAGGGAAATGATAATCACGTACACGGGAATTCTCGCGGAACAGGTGGCAAAGGGAGTCACAAGCATGGTAATGAGCCTCTCCCTGGGATTTTCAATATTGCGGGCCGACATGATGGCCGGAATAGCACAGGCTACGCCCGAAACCAGGGGAACCACCGATTTCCCGCTCAGTCCAAACGGACGCATGATCTTGTCCATCAGGAACACCACCCGGCTCATGTACCCGCTTTCTTCGAGGAGAGCGATAAACATGAAAAGAATAGCGATCTGGGGAATAAAGATCACTACCCCACCGATACCCGGCACCACCCCTTCGGCCAGGAGTTCGGTAAATTTCCCTTCGGGTAAGGTGGCCCCCACCCAGGCCGACAGCCGCGCGAACTGCCCGTCTATCCAGTCCATCGGGATAGCCGACCAGGAAAAAATAGCCTGGAAAACCAATAACATAATGACAAAAAAGATGAGGTATCCCCATACCCGGTGGGTGAGAATCCGGTCTGCCCTGGCCTGCCAGCCGGTAGCTTTGGAAGTGTCTTTGCTGTAGGTTTCCTTTAGTATATCCTGGATTACCTGGTATCTTTTTACCGTCTCTTTTTGCTGGAGGCGCTTAATATCCGAGGGGGTGAGTTCATCTTCTTTTACGGTCACACCCTCAAAATGGGCGCCCTGGGAGCGGCTTAACCAGGTCTTATAGTCTACTGAACGGAAATAGTCTGCATCTACGGAAGCCAGATCCAACATAGGCCGGGTATTGGCCTGTGCATAGCGCGAAATGGCCTGTTTCAGCTCGGGCAGTCCCTGACCGGTACGGGTAGATACCAGCACTACTTCGGCTCCCAGTTTTTCCGACAGGATTCTGGGACGAATGTCAATGCCTTGCACCGACAGCCGATCTGCCATATTAATGGCCAGCACTGCGGGAAAGCCCAGGTCTTTGATCTGGGTAAACAGCAGAAGATTCCGTTTCAGGTTTTCCACTTCCGCGACCACCACCACCAGGTCGGGAAAATATTTATTGTCCGGATCAAAGAGGGTTTCGAGCACTACCTCCTCGTCTTTGGAAGCGGGTTGAAGAGAATAAATACCGGGAAGGTCTATGAGCGTGGCCTTCAGGGTATCGTTGATTTTGGTGTGGCCAGTTTTGCGGTCTACGGTAATACCGGGGTAATTGCCTACTTTCTGATTGAGGCCTGTAAGTTTATTGAACACCGAGGTCTTGCCCACGTTGGGATTCCCTACCAGGGCAATCTTAATTTCCATGTATTCCATAATTTAAGAGTTCCACATGCACCTGCATGGCCATGTCTTTCCGCATACAAAGCGGCATGCCGTCTATCCGCAGATAATACGGGTCGCCCAGGGGGGCTTTGAGGATCAGTTCTACCTCACTTCCGGGAAAGCACCCCATTTCAATGAGTTTCATAGGCAGATGGTCCATATCCAGGTGGCAGACCACCGCTTTCTGACCGGGTTTCAATTCGTGTAATTTCATATTTTACTAAGACCAATTCCAGGTAAATAGTTCCGGATACTCCGCTATTCAGGGTACATTAAACGTGGTTTCGAGGCGAATGTCGGAAGAAGCTGCTCCGATCATGACGGTAAAGGCTCCCGGCTCTACTATCCGCCGCATATCTTTATGGACTATTTCAAGGTCGTGCGCGTCCAGAACAAAACGCATCTTCCGGGTTTCGCCCGCTTGCAGTTCAACTTTCTGAAACTGTTTGAGTTGCATCAGGGGCTGCACCACCGAGGCCACCTCATCTCTCAGGTAGAGCTGCACTACCTCTTTCCCTGCCCGTTTTCCCGTATTTTCCAGGTAAAAATTCACCTTGTATTTTCCATCTCCGGCAGGGCTTACGGTCAGGTCACGGTAGGCAAACGTGGTATAACTTTTACCGTAGCCGAAAGCGTAAAGCGGGGAGCGCGACATCTCCACGTAATCGTGTCCACTGGGGTGCTTCCGGTTATAATATACCGGCAGTTGTCCCACCGACCGCGGAACGGAAATCGGCAGGCGGCCCGAAGGGTCGATGTCTCCGGCCAATACATCGGCCAGGGCGTTTCCGCCCTCCTGGCCCGGATACCAGGCGGTGAGGAGGGCGTCTGCGTTTTCGGCGGCCCAGTTCATTTCCAGAGGTCTTCCCTGGATGTAAATCACCACCAGGGGTGTTCCGGTGGCGCGCACGGCCTCCAGCAGGGCCTGCTGTTTCCCGAGCAGCTCGAGGGTAGCGCGGTCGAATCCTTCCCCGTTTTCCATGTCCTGCACCGATTCGCTTCGGGCCACGGCGGCGCCGGTCTCTTTGTATTCGGTGCGAAAGTCACGGGCGCTGGAGCCGCCTACCACCACTACGGCCACATCTGCTTCGCGGGCGGCCTTCACTGCCGCCGGGATATCGGTATCCACGGTATCGCGGACCGACACCCCCTTCACATACGTGACCTCTGCCGATGTAAAGCGCCTCTTTATTCCTTCGTACACAGTTACGACGTTACGGTCTTCCTGGGGCGCGGTATAGTCGCCCAGCTGGTTGTAGCGGTTGTGTGCGTTGGGGCCTATCACGGCAATGCGTTTGGCCGACAGGGGAAGAACCTGGTTCCTGTTTTCAAGTAACACCACCGATTCCCGGGCTACTTCACGCGCGAGGGAGATATGCGCGGGGGAGCGCACGGCGCGGCCGGCTTCTTCCGGATCTACATAAGGATTTTCAAAGAGGCCCATGGCGAACTTGTGTTTCAACACCCGCCCTACGGCTTCATCGAGTTGCGCCGCGGTGACCCTCCCCTCTTCCAGCGATTTTTTCAGCCCTGCAAAGCCGCTTGCACCCAGATCCATGTCTACCCCCGCCCTCAGCGCCATCTCGCCGGCTTCGGCCAGGCTTCCGGCCACCCGGTGGCTACTGGAAAGGCCGTTTATACTGAACAGGTCAGACACCACAAAACCATCAAAACCCCACTCCCCTTTCAACAGATCGCGGTACAATACAGGATTCGCCGTACAAGGAACGCCGTCTATGGAATTATAGGCCGTCATAACCGACAGCGCCCCGGCCTTTACCGCCGCTCTGAAGGGCGGAAAAAAATTTTCGTGCAACTCTCTTTCCCCTACCAATGCCGTATTGCCGTTATGCCCGCCCTCCGGTATACCGTATGCGATAAAATGCTTTAACGTAGATATAACACTGTACGGGAGGGAAAGATCACCGCTGCCCCCGCCCTGCACCGCCGCTACGCCCATGGCGGAGGTGAGTACCGGGTCTTCCCCGAAACTCTCTTCTACCCTGGACCAGCGCGGGTCGCGGGAGAGGTCCATTACCGGACCATAACTGATGTGCGCTCCCTGCAACCTTACTTCTTTGGCCATGGCTCCGGCCGCTTTCCTGATCAGCTCCGGGTTCCAGGTAGCCGCCTGCCCTATGCCCGTAGGGAAAACCGTGGTGCCTATGGCCATGTGGCCGTGGGGAGACTCCTCCGCCAGAAACAGCGGAATGCCGAGGCGGGTATTTTCCACCACATATTCTTGAAGAGCGTTCCCTGCTTTAGCCGCCAATTCGGGGTTTAACCCGTTTTCCAGGGTTTTACGTGTCCAGGGATCCGCCCGGTATACTCCCCAGAAAGTCCCAGCATGAAGCGTATCGATCCATTTCCGAAAGGCCGAAGAAACCTGCACAGACGAACCGTCTTTCGCATACATTTCCCAACCCATTGGGCATAGCAGCTGCCCGATTTTTTCCTCTACCGTCATTCGGGAAAGCAGATCACGGGTACGGGCCTCCGGTGTCAGGCGCGGATTTTTATAAGCCGGAGCCTGCCCCACCGACATAAAAGGCAGGAAAGCCAATGAAAGGACTAAAATTCTGTGCAACATGAAGTAGATATCAACACTCAAAAATAGGCAAAAAAAATGAATTCGCGGTGAGCCGAACTACCCGGAAGCACGTTACCGTCTCCTATAAGATAATTTACACAGGAAAAAGGATAGCTACAGAATATCCTCCTGCGAAGCTGGATCATCATACAGATAAAATTTGGCTTTTTTGAAAAACCCGAAAGAAAGAACAAAGAAAACAGAACAATAACAAGATAGAATTTGATTATTCCATTCAAAATAAAAATTTAATAAAATAAAGAAAGTCTAAATAATATATCGTATTTATATTTGAACACAATATACAATATAGGAAAGTCTTGAATATACTTACAACTATCCGGGATAGAAATTCCGGCGAACCCGAATTTTTGCAGGCAGTACACGAAGTAGCCGAATACATTATACCGTTTCTGGAGGAAAATCCCCGCTACAAAACCTTTAAGGTGTTTGAGCGACTGGCTGAACCTGAGCGGGTCATCATTTTCAGAGTTCCCTGGGTAGACGACAAAGGCGAAATCCAGATCAACCGGGGCTACCGGGTGCAGATGAGTTCGGCCATTGGCCCCTACAAGGGCGGCCTCCGCTTTCACCCTTCGGTTAACCTGAGTGTACTGAAGTTCCTGGCTTTTGAGCAAACGTTCAAAAACAGCCTGACCGGACTGCCCATGGGAGGCGGGAAAGGAGGCGCGGACTTTGATCCGAAAGGCAAGTCTGATGCGGAAGTGATGCGATTTTGCCAAAGTTTCATGACCGAATTATACCGCCATATCGGGCCTGACCTCGATGTGCCAGCCGGCGATATCGGCGTAGGAAAAAGAGAAATCGGTTACCTGTTCGGACAATACAAAAGAATCAAAAACGAATTTACCGGTGTATTGACCGGCAAAGGTTTCGAATGGGGAGGCAGCCGGATACGCCCCGAAGCCACGGGCTACGGACTGATTTATTTCGTACAGGAAATCTTCAAAACCATAGGCGAAACCTGGGAAGGCAAACGAATTACCATTTCCGGTTCGGGCAATGTAGCCCAGTTCGCGGCGGAAAAATCGATTCAGTGCGGGGCCAAAGTACTGACCATGTCCGATTCCGGCGGGTTTATTTATGACGAAAAAGGCATTACGCCCGAAAAGCTCGCTTTTATTACGGAGCTGAAAGAAATAAGAAGAGGCCGTATTAAAGAATATGTAGAGCATTACCCGGAGGCGCGTTATTTCGAAAATGAAAAACCGTGGAGAATTCCATGCGACATCGCGCTTCCCTGTGCCACGCAAAATGAACTGGACGGCGACGATGCCCGGAAACTGATTGATAACGGTTGCCGCTTTGTGGCAGAAGGCGCCAACATGCCGAGTACTACCGAGGCTATCGCTTTATTCAACAAAGAAAAGGTCTACTACGTACCCGGAAAAGCGGCCAACGCAGGCGGTGTGGCAGTGTCCGGACTGGAAATGACCCAAAACTCGCTTAGGTACGCGTGGTTCAAAGAAAAAGTAGACGACCGCCTGAGGATCATTATGCGGGGCATACACGACACCTGCGTAAAATACGGCAGGGAAGAATGCGGGCATATCAACTATGAAAGAGGAGCCAATATCGGAGGTTTTGTCAAAGTGGCTGATGCCATGATAGACCAGGGCGTAGTTTAACTTTCAAGGATAAACCGGATATTCCGCTTTAACCCGTCGAGTTTGGTACGTTTCAGCGGGGAGCTTTTAAACAACACGTTAAAAACTTCCTGCGTGATTTCCTCCCAGTCTTTGAATTCTTTCAGGCTTTCAGAAGGGGTAAATTCCGGAGTCTGATGGGGCTGCGCAAAGGAATTCCAGGGACAAACATCCTGGCAGATGTCGCACCCAAACGCCCAGTTTTCCATTTTCCCTTTAAATTCTTCCGGAATCTGGTCTTTCAGTTCAATCGTGAGGTAACTGATACACTTGCTTCCGTCTACCTGGTAAGGCTCTGTGATGGCATCGGTTGGGCAAGCGTCGATACAGGCCGTACAGGTACCGCAATAGTCTTTGATAGGACCGTCAGGCTCCAGTTCCAGGTCGGTAATCAGTTCTCCTATAAAAAAGAAACTCCCGATGTTCCGGTTAATCACATTGCTGTGTTTTCCTACCCATCCCAGGCCCGAGCGCTTCGCCCAGGCTTTGTCCATCACCGGCGCCGAATCTACAAAAGCTCTGCCGTTCACTTCCCCTATTTCCTCCCGTATGCGGTCGGTGAGCGTTCTCAACTTATCTTTTATGACAAAATGATAGTCGGTTCCGTACGCGTATTTGGAAATCTTATACGCCGATTCAGTCAGGGGCTCAGGGGGATAATAATTCAGTATAACGGTAATGACTGATCGCGCCCCTTCCACCAGCAACCTGGGGTCAAGGCGTTTATCAAAGTAATTGGCCATATACGCCATTTTACCGTGGTAATTGCGGTTCAGCCATTTTTCAAGACGGGGCGCTTCTTCTTCCAGGAATTCCGCCCTGGAAATACCGCAAAAATCAAACCCGGCTTCCGTGGCCAGCTGCTTGATCAGGGCTGAATTTCTTCTGACATAGTCCATACTGCAGGCAAAATTACAACCCTCTACCCGCTTTGCTTCAAATTATTCATTTTTTACGTGCAAAAAACTCTTCTTTCTATTAATTTTACCGCACTGTTTCAACCCCGATGCAAAAGTTACCTTTGCTGTTAACCTCCTCAGTAGACCCACACGGTATGCCTCAGGCTCGTTTCAGCCCAAATGAACGAGAAGAAATGTATATCCGGACACTTCGTTTCTATGCCAGGAAACTTCTGAGCAAAAGCCCTGATTACACCCTGGTCTTCGCGGATAATTCCGGTTGGGACCTGAGCCGGATACGGGCGGCTATGCCTGAGCAATTCCTGCCCCAAGTCGAATTCCTCTCCTTTTCCTCTTCCGATTTCGACATCTCCAAAGGAAAAGGATATAACGAAGTGCTATTAATTACGGCGGCCATAGCACGGTCTGTCTTCCTGCAAAAGCATCGGGCTTTTTTAAAAGTAACGGGCCGCTACCCGGTGTTCAATATGCGGTATTTCCTGGATTACGGTAGCCGGGAAATCCTGGAAAAAGGGAAAAATCTGTACATTGACATCAAGGACCACGACGTATATGCCCGCCTGGGCCTGAACTGGTGCAGCCGCTCTGCCGATGTTCGCCTTTTCGGTGCCACCAACGTGTTTTTCCTGGAAAATGTAGACACTCAAAAACATTTTCTGAATGACTGTGAGGGGAAAATGCTGGAAGGGCTGATGTATAATCTCATCAAACCCCGCATGACCACCGACCGGCAGGTAGTGTACCGCTTTCACCGGGAACCCCACTACGGCGGCCTGGAAGGAACGCTCATTCCGGCCTTCGCCTTTTCCGGAAACCAGAATTCCTTCAAAAGCCGTATGAAAAGGCTGACCGGCAACGTGCTTCGTACCTTAGCGCCCGATTTTCTATTTTAATTAGCCGGCTTATTTTTTCTTGAGCGCCGCATTGTAATTCTTTTCGGCCTGATCCCAGTTCACCAGGTTCCAGAAGGCGTTAACGTAATCGGCC
>CAYRGN010000060.1:0-8460 GCA_964423865.1 uncultured Lacihabitans sp. | reverse complement strand
GGTAGTAGGCGTGTTCCCACACATCGATGCCGATAATCGGGCAGCCCTGTACCTCGGCGAGATCCATGTAGGGGTTATCCTGGTTCGGTGTTGAGATAACTTTCATTACGCCGTCTTTCTGAAGAATCAGCCAGGCCCAGCCGGAACCGAAACGGGTAGCCGCAGCCGAATTGAAGATCTCCTGCATCTTCTCCACACTGCCGAACGTATCGTTAATTTTTTTCAGGAGCTTGCCGGAAGGAGTAGTTTTTGAAGGACTGAGTATTTCCCAGAAAAAAGAGTGGTTCCAGTGGCCGCCTCCATTATTCCGCACGGCCGTACCGTATTTGGAAATATTTTTAATGATATCTTCCAAAGTATGTCCTGATACATCGGTACCGGCCAGGGCCTTATTCAGGTTATCGACATAGGCCTTGTGATGACGGGAGTGGTGAATCTCCATGGTGGTCGCATCAATATGAGGCTCAAGAGCATTAAAAGCGTAAGGCAATGCAGGCAAAGTAAATTTACCTTCTGTAGTCACCGGGGCAAATTTTGCCCAGGAAGTGCGTGTGGCGGCAAGCCCTAAGGCAAGCGTAGCCAGAAAATTTTTTCTTTTCATAACGATTAATATATTGTTTTACCCTTTACAGGCACTGACCTGAATCAAAAATCTATCCGGCTGAGAATGCTCCTTCCCAGGGTAATCTCGTCGGTGTATTCCAAATCCCCCCCTACCGGGATACCCCTGGCGATGGTACTTACCCTGAGGTCAAAACCGCTCAGCTTCTTCTTTATATAAAACGCCGTGGTATCTCCTTCCATTGTGGGGCTAAGGGCTAATATCACTTCCCGCACCTCGGAGTCGGCGGCGATACGGCTTACCAGGGCGTCAATATTCAGTTGGTTGGGGCCTATTCCCTGCACGGGAGAAATCACCCCCCCCAACACGTGGTACTTCCCGGTAAACTGACCTGTATTTTCTATGGCCAGCACATCCTGGGTGTCTTGCACCACGGCCAGTATGCCGCTATCACGGCGGTGAGAACTACAGATCTGGCAAACTTCGCTGTCCGAAATATTAAAGCATTCCCGGCAATACACGGTTTTTTCAATCAGGTTCACCAGGGAGCGGCTCAGGCCATAGGCCAATGAGGTATCCGCTTTGAGCAGGTGAAGCGCTATTCTCAGGGCAGATTTTTTTCCGATACCGGGAAGCCTGGCTATTTCCTGCACTGCTTCTTCTATGGTTCTCGACGGATAATTCAAGGTCTTATTTCAGTAATATTTCTGCAGAGATTCCCCTGCCGGTAATGGCCTTGCGGATCGGTGCCAATTCTTCAAAATCTCCGTTTTTGACCGCACATTTCCCTTTGAAATGGATAATCACGGTGCACTGTTCGGCCTGTTCGTAGGTATGATCGCAATATTCGATCAGGGTATTGATCACGTGGTCAAACGTATTGATATCATCATTAAAAACCACCAAAGAGTATAATTTAACATCATCCAGAATCACTTCCTCTTCTACAAATACCTCCGGCGACGGCGCTTGTCTCATAGTTTACTTCTCTAACTCAATCCAAAAATAGAAAAATATCTTCTTAATTTTAACTAAAAACACGTCAAAATAGTTTCAGCGGGGCGGTTTCCGGTGACTTTGTTTAAAATTCGGGAAAACTACGGGTGGGTATAATATATTTTCAGATATTTGTTTCCTGTAATCAAACCCTGATCTATGAGTCCGTATTTAGCCCTGGGCATACTCTTCGTTTATTTCGCCATACTTATTCTCATTTCGGTCCGTACTTCGCGCAATGCTGATTCAGGTTCTTTTTTCCTGGCCAACAAAGCCGCACCCTGGTACCTGGTGGCTTTTGGCATGATAGGAACCAGTATTTCGGGCGTTACCTTTGTTTCCGTGCCGGGGAAAGTAGGGGCCGAATCTTTCGGCTATTTCCAGATGGTACTGGGGTTTGTACTCGGCTATCTTTTTATCGGCACCGTACTGATGCCCCTGTATTACCGCCTGAATCTTATTTCCATTTACCAGTTTTTTAATACCCGTTTCGGCTACTGGTCGTACAAGACAGGTTCCGCCATTTTCCTGATTTCCAGAACCATCGGTTCGGCGGTAAGGCTCTACGTGGCGGTAAGTGTACTACAAATGGCTATTTTTACCCCCATCGGCATTCCCTTTGAACTATCCGTGGTCTTTACTATCCTGCTCATTTGGGTCTATACTTTCAAAGGAGGCGTGAAGACCATTCTGATTACCGATACACTTCAAACGTTTTTTCTGATTGCCGCCCTGGTCACTACCATTTTCCTGATCAAAGGACAGATGGGCTGGGACGTAGGAGAAATGGTGAGACAAATTTCCGACTCCGACTATTCCCGCATATTTCACTTTGACGAGGGCTGGGGCGACAAACAGAATTTCTTCAAACTGTTTATCAGCGGAATTTTCATTACCATTGTGATGACCGGAATGGACCAGGACCTGATGCAGAAAAACCTTTCCTGCAAAAATATCGGCGAAGCCCAGAAAAACATGATGTGGTTTACGGTCACCCTGGTATTGGTAAACCTCCTTTTCCTGAGCCTGGGCGCTATGCTTTTCATGTACGCCCACAAAGCGGGGGTACAGGTACCGTCCAACAGCGATGACTTTTACCCTATGATGGCCCTGGATATCTTCAATCAACCGGAATTCGGACTGGCCGGCACCCTGGTGGGAATCACGTTCCTGGTCGGAATCACCGCCGCTACCTACGCCAGTTCCGACTCGGCGCTGACTGCGCTGACCACCGCGTTTTCGGTAGATTTCATGAACGTACAAAGCAAAACCGAAGAAGAAACGATCCGGATCAAGAACCGGGTACACATCGGGTTCTCCGCGGTATTTGTGGTGGTAATCCTGATTTTTCACGCCCTGAACAGCACCGATCTCATTACGGCTATCTACAAAATTGCCAGTTACACCTACGGACCTCTCCTTGGACTCTTCGCATACGGTATATTTACTAAAAGAAGTGTGATAGACAAAGCCGTACCGTACATCTGCCTGGCCGCTCCGGCCATCACTTATCTGCTGGAGCAGGTGATTCAAAATACGACAGGATACAAATTCGGGTTTGAAAATCTTTTGTTGAACGGACTTGTGACCATCATCGGACTGGCCCTGTTCCATAAGAAAAACTGAGTGCTGATAGTTAAAATAATAGATTAATGAAGTTTATTTCAGGTTTCGGGATTTGTCTTTCCCTGGCGGTCAGCTTACCGCTTTCGGCTCAACAAGACTTTACGCCTTACCGGCAAAATGTGGAGGGTACGCCCCTTTCTTTTGACATGGCCGCTGTGCCGGGAGGAACATTTACCATGGGCAACAACCAGGGCCTTGACGATGAAAAACCGGAACATACAGTAGCGGTCAGTCCGTTCTGGATGAGTGCGCACGAAGTCACCTGGGACCTCTTTGAACTGTTTGTATACAAAGACCTGGAGCTCACGCAAAGCACGGATGCCAAGGCCCTCTCGCGGGTGGATGCGGTGAGTCGACCCAGCAAACCCTACCTCGACATGACCTTTGGCATGGGAAAACAGGGGTACCCGGCCCTGGCCATGACCCAATACAATGCCATCCAGTTCTGCAAGTGGCTCTATGTCCGTACGGGGGTCTTCTACCGGCTTCCTACCGAAGCCGAATGGGAGTTTGCCGCGAAAGCGGGGCAGGAAGAGGGCAACCTGGAGGAGTATGCCTGGAATATCCATAACAGCGAGAATACTACCCAGAAAGTAGGTACTCTCCGGCCCAATAAATTCGGCATCTACGATCTGCTGGGCAATGTGGCGGAATGGACGTACGACCAGTACAGCCCGGACTTTTACGCCTCTCTGTCGGGCAGCACGGCTAAGGACCCCGTCAACGTACCGGAAAGCCTATACCCTCACACGGTGAGGGGAGGTTCGTATATGAGCGACCTCCGGTATCTCAGTCCCACCGCCCGCGACTACTCCGACCCCTCCTGGAAGCAGATCGACCCCCAGGTACCCAAAAGCAACTGGTGGCTGCCCGACGCCCCTTTTGTGGGCATACGGCTGGTTCGCCCCGTGCAGCCGCCCTCCAAAGAAGAAATTTCCTTGTATTACGATAAAGCACCAATAAAAGACTATTAAACTATGAATGGACGTAGAGAATTTCTAAAGGCCTCCGCCGTATTGTCCGGGGCCGCATTAATCAACAGCCTGCCTTTTCAGCAGGCGTATGCCGGTGGAAGTGACGTAATCCGTGTGGCCGTAGTGGGCTGCGGCGGCCGCGGCACGGGCGCCGCATTTGACGCCATGAGGTCAGGCTATAACCTCCAGATCGTGGCCCTGTGTGACGCTTTCCGGGATAACCTCGACAAAGCCTACACTTCCCTCAAAGAAGCGTTTAAAGAAAAGGTAGATGTGCCTGACAGCCGCAAATATGTAGGATTTGAAGGCTACAAAAGCGCCATCGCAGAAGCGGATGTGGTGATTCTGGCCACTTCTCCGGGTTTCCGCCCCATTCACTTTGAAGAGGCGGTACGCCAGGGCAAACATATTTTCATGGAAAAACCGGTGGCAGTAGATATCCCGGGAATACGGAAAGTACTGGCCGCCGCGGAAATTGCCAAACAAAAGAAACTCAATGTGGTGGTAGGCCTGCAAAGAAGATACCAGACCAACTACCGGGAGGCCATCCAACGCATCCAGGACGGCGCCATCGGCGATGTGGTAGCCGGCCAGGTATACTGGAACTCCGGAGGCGTTTGGGTAAGACCGCGTCAGCCCCAGCAAACCGAAATGGAATACCAGATGCGGAACTGGTACTACTTTAACTGGCTCTGCGGAGACCATATTGTAGAACAGCACGTGCACCAGCTGGATGTAGCCAACTGGGTAAAAGACGCGTACCCGGTCTCTATACAGGGTACCGGCAGCCGGGCCCACCGCACCGGGAAAGAATACGGGGAAATCTACGATAATTTCTCTATTGAGCTCACCTACGCCGACGGCTCCGTGATCTCCAGCCAGTGCGCCCATTTTGAAGGAGCCGCCTCACGGGTAGACGAAACCTTCCAGGCCACCAAAGGCCGCACCTACCTTTCCGCTAACGGCCAGGCCCTCCTGTACGACTGGAAAGGCAACGTCATTTACCGTCACGATCCTAAAGGCAACCCCAACCCCTACCAACAAGAACACAAGGAGTTGTTTGGAGCCATTTCCAAAGGAGAATATAAGTTTTCGAATGCCGAATACGGGGCGTACAGTACGCTTACGGGAATTATCGGACGCCTCGCCTGCTATACCGGGAAGGTCATCAAGTGGGACAAAGCCCTACAGTCGGAGATCAGCCTGATGCCGGACCGTTATGCGTGGGATGCGCAACCCAAGTCCCAACCCAACGCAGACGGTTTCTACCCAGTAGCGGTTCCGGGTGTAAATACCACCCAGTTTATCGAGTCGTAAAAAGCAGTTTATACCGTACCCAAACTGCCGAGTCGTTTCGGAATCCGGTCTCAGTCACCTACCTGATTGTATGCATCCGGGGCCATCTTTAAGCTGCCTGAAAATCTCAGGCAGCTTTTTTTATTCTTTAATTCAGGATAAAAATACCCCAAATGGGGTATTTCCGCGTCTTTCTCTTCCCTCTACCTTTGTCATGAGTTTTAATCAAATCTCTGAAACAACCATGGCACAGATTCCTATTCCTCCGAATGAAATTATTTTCCTGAAAGCCGATGCGAACTATACGGAATTTCATCTGTTGGGAGGAAAGAAACGGCTATCTCCACGCACTTTAAAGCATCACGAAAATATGCCGTCCATGCGCCATTTTTTACGCGTTAGCAACTCTTTTTTGCTGAACCCTACCTACATTGATGGTGTCAGCAAATCAAACAATGCGTCCGTAGTACACCTGGCAGACGGCACGGAAGTGCTGGTGTCACGCCGGCGTAAGAATGTGCTGAAAGCCCTGAGGGCCGACCACCCTCCCCTCCATTGCTGTTAAATCCAATATACCCTGAGGCCTGTGAAGATGACGAAAAGTGTTAGTATCTCCCCCTGGAAATCAGGCTGAATTATCCGAAACCTCATTTTTTCGTCATCTTCCCTCATCATCAGCATTGTGTATTGAATATCCCTGATTATTTTTGAGAAATTAATTTTCCCTAATGAAAGAGATATTTACCGGATCCCTTATCTGCTTCCTGTTGGTAAGTTGCCATTCCGGTCAGGATAACGACACCATCATTGATGACCTTACCGTACTTACAGACAGTACGGGGGTGGCAACAGACGACAGCCTCCTGAACGCGGATTACGCACCTTATGGCAAAGCGAAAGCGGATGAGCTATCCGAAAGCCGCAAAACCACGCTGGAAGCCATCCTGGCCGCCCGCGGCGTAGCCCCGGAGCAGATACCGGCCCTGACCCTGAGCCTTCGAGATAAAATCGGCTTTAACGAATGGGACGTAGTAGAAGAGGGCGAGAATGTCCAGGCTACCGGTTCCAACCAGGAGCCTTTGGTCCTCACCTCCCTCATCTTCGGTCCTTTTGACGGGAACGGAAGAGGCTACAGTGTGTTGGCTATTGCCGGAAACCGCATTTACCTTTCCGAAGATTATTGGCGCTATACCACCTCCGATTCCGCGTATCATATCCAGATGGCCGTGGATAAAAAGATAGAAGTGAGCGAAGAGGCCGTTTCCATCACCTCTCCTTCCCGGGGAAAAATGCAATTGAAAAGCATACGGTAATTAAGCTATGGATTACGCCTCTCTCAAAAAAGCGGTGATGGAGCGCCTCCGAAATGAATTGCACCTGCCTTATCATAATGCGGAGCACGTACGGGATGTGATCCGGAGGGTGACAGAAATCGCCGGGAGAGAGGGTGTACGGGGAAAAGACCTCCAGCTCCTGAAAACAGCCGCATTGCTTCATGACGCAGGTTTCCTGTTTTCGGCGGAAGGACATGAGGAGCACTCCTGTACGATAGCAGCCGAAATCCTGCCCCGCTACGGCTACTCCCATAAAGCCATCGGAGAGGTACAGGCCATGATCCGGGCCACCCGGCTGCCCCAGGAGCCTGAATCCCTTTCCGGTGAAATTCTGGCCGACGCAGATTTGGATTATTTGGGAAGAGATGATTTCTTTACTGTCGGAAACCGTCTTTACCGGGAGTTATCGGACTCCGGCACCGTGAAAAACGAAAGAGAGTGGAACATGCTCCAGGAAAAATTCCTGGAAAATCACCGGTATTTCACGAAAACTTCCCGGAAAAAAAGAGCCGGAAAAAAGGCCGAAAATCTAAAGATCATCCAATCTAAATTAAACTGAACCAACTATGTCAACCCCGCATCAGGGCCGCTTATTTACCCTTTCCGACCTCATCTTCCTGATCCTGGGGGTGTTGTCGGCCAGCTTTGCTCTGAAAAGTTTCCTGGTGCCTAACCACTTCCTTGACGGAGGTGTGACGGGCATCTCCATACTCTTGTATGAAATCTATGGCTGGGACCTCGGCCTGGTGCTGATCGTCCTGAATATTCCCTTCATTGTATTGTCGTTCTCCAAAGTAGGGCGGAATTTCGCGCTCAGAAGCATACTTACTGTGGTTCTCATTGCCCTTACCATGCAGTTTGTGCAATTTCCCGAACTCACCCACGACAAACTGCTGGTGGCCATGTTCGGTGGCTTTTTTATGGGAATCGCCGTGGGCCTGTGCATGCGCGGCGGAGGCACATTTGACGGCATGGAGGTACTGGTGCTGATGACCACCAAAAAAAGCAGCTTTTCCATTACCGAGGTGATTCTGGGCATGAATATCGTGATTTTCATTATTGCGGCCATCTTCATGAAAGTGGAAACCGCTCTTTATGCCATTCTGACCTATATCATTGCCGGACAAACCACCAAATACGTAATTGAAGGCATTGAGGCCTATACCGGCGTAACCATTGTTTCGGCCAAAAGTGAGGAAATCAAAAAGGCGCTGGTGATGGAACTTGACCGTGGTATCACCATTTATAAGGGAGAAAGAGGCTTTATGAAGGAATCTTTTGAAAAAAGTACCGAAGTAGACATTATCTTTACCGTAGTGACTCGCCTGGAGATCAGAAGACTCCGGGATACGGTGTATGAGATAGACCCCAAAGCGTTTATCTTTACCCAAACCGTACGCGAACCCCAGGGCGGCATTGTGAAGGAAATTGTAAAACATGGATGAGCTATGAGTAGTGAGTAGTGAGTAGTGAGTAGTGAGTAGTGAGTAGTGAGTAGTGAGTAGTGAGTTATGAGCGGTCGCCGCGGGGCTAAATTTTATAAACATGAAATAGCCATGAGCATTCAGCTATCAGCCGGGTGGCGCACCACTATCAGAAAACCGGCACACCAACCGGCCTATGAATAAGCGAAGCGTCGCCCGGCTGACTGCTGATAGCTGAAGGCTGAAAG
>CAYRGN010000059.1:0-19458 GCA_964423865.1 uncultured Lacihabitans sp. | reverse complement strand
TTTCTGATAGTGGTGCGCCACCCGGCTGATAGCTGAATGCTCATGGCTATTTCATCTACAATTAACTCCGCGGAATGGTCACGGTAAATTCGGTTCCCACATTTTCTATACTTTCAAAAGATACGTTCCCTTGCAACAAAGATACGTAATGGCTCACAATACTCAAGCCCAAGCCGGTTCCCTGTATCTCCCCCGCGTTGCTCATCCGGTAAAAACGCTCAAACACGCGCTTGTGTTCGGCCTCCGGTATCCCTATTCCTTCGTCTTTTACTTTCAGCACCAGCTGTTCCTCGTCTGTACACGACATCACCTGTATGATTTTTCCGTTTCCTGAAAATTTAATGGCGTTAGACAAGAGGTTAATCAGGATATTGGTAATCAGTTTGGGGTCTGATCTGAAGGTCATAGGGCCTGAGTGCGCCCTCTGGATCACCTGGTTTTTCTTCATCAGAGGAATCATCTGGTTATACACTTCCTCCAGCAGGATATCTACCCGGAAAGGCTCGGTGGAAATGATGACCTTACCTTCTTCCAGGCGGTTCAAAGACAGGAAGTCGTTCAGAATCTCCGTAAGGTTACGCACGGCTGCCTTAATGCGCTGAATATGGCGGTCGCGTTTCTCAATCTCGTTCAGGTTGCCGTATTTTTCCACCAGAGAAAGCGAAGACATGATGGTAGCCAGAGGCGTACGAAATTCATGCGAGGCAATAGACACGAACCGGCTCTTCATGGAACCGAGTTCCTGCTCCCGCCTCAAGGCCTCGTCCAGATCATTTTTGATGGTCTCCAGGCTTTGAATCGTATTCCGCAAATCAAGTGTTCTTTCTTCCACTTCTTTCTCCAGTTCGTCCTTATAAGCGATTAGTCTCATTTCGGATTCCTTTCTTATACTTATATCGATCACAAACGCAATAACAAAGTTTCTCTTCTTGTCGGTATACGGACTGAGACTGATCTCCACCGGAAATTCCGACCGGTCTTTACGGAGTCCGTACAGGTCCATTCCCAATCCCATAGACCGGGCCCGGGCTTCCCCGTGAAAACGTTGCCTGTGTCCGGCATGCGCTCCCCGGTACCGCGAAGGGATCAGGTCTTCAATCCGCTTCCCGGCCAGCTCATTTACCCCGTAGCCAAAAATCTTTTCGGCGCTGGGGTTGGCCCGTATGATCTCTCCACTCTCATCCACTACAAAGATCCCCTCGGTAGTATACTTGAAAATACCTTCCGAGAGATCTGAAAAATCCTTCTGACTCATTGTTCGCTTTTTGATCATGGAGCCTTAAACTCCACAAAATTATTTGAATACTCAAAATTATAAAATGATACTCATCATTCATCCCCGCGGCTTCCTCTTCCGCAAAAACATCGTCCTATTTTTTGAAAATAAAATATAATATACTATAAACCAATACATTATAAATTATACAGGGGATAAAAAAATAAGCCCCCCGGAAAAAGCCTCTCCCCGCTTCTCATGAAAACACCCCGAATCATGACCAACGTCATATTTTTTCAGGTGCGCTCATCATTTTCTCTCGTCCTAAAAAAATGGAGTTTTGCATATAAATTTAACGGGAACAGCATTAAATTCACATAACTTTCACTTATTTAGCAAAATCCTGTATGAGCAGCCTGGTTGAAGAGAAAGTTTTGTGCTATCACTGCGATGGCGCGTGTGAAGGAGAAATCATCACCGCAGACGATAAGCCGTTCTGTTGTACCGGCTGCAAAACCGTGTATGAAATTTTGCAGGAAAACGGCCTCTGTACCTACTATGACCTCAATGAGAACGCGGGCGTAAGCCTCAAATCATTGAACTGGGCCGGAAAATACGATTACCTCGACGACCACGCCATTGAAAAACAGTTGCTCGATTTCCGCAGCGACTCCCTGGCCAAAGTAACTTTCTTTATTCCCTCCGTACATTGCAGTTCCTGTGTCTGGCTGCTGGAAAACTTCAGTAAGGTACAATCAGGCGTTATTTCTTCCCGTCTCAATTTTATACGGAAACAACTCTTTGTGTCGTACGACCCTTCAAAGGTTACGCTCAAAGAAGTAGTAGAGCTACTGGCTACCCTGGGCTATGCCCCCCTGATCAACCTGGAAAGCGCCGACAAAACGCCGAAATCCAACCGGGAACAACACCGTCTCCTGCTTCGCATCGGGGTCACGGGCTTTTGTTTTGGCAACATCATGCTGCTTAGTTTTCCCGAATATTTTAAGCTGGATCTTCAGAACAATATTGACGCGGGATACCAGAAGTTTTTCCTTTACCTGAACTTCTTCCTGGCCCTGCCGGTTTACTTTTTCGGTGCGTCAGATTTCCTGAAAGGGGCCTGGCTTTCCCTGAAAGAAAACTGGAAAGGTACCACCCGTATCCTGAGTGTTGACATCCCCATCGCCATGGGGATAACGGCCCTGTTTCTCCGCAGCACGTATGAAACCCTGTTCAATCAGACTTCGGGGTATTGGGACAGCCTCGCGGGACTGGTGCTCTTCCTCCTCGTAGGAAAATGGTTGCAGCAGGTTACCTACAATTACCTGTCGTTTGAGCACGATTATAAATCGTACTTCCCCCTGGCGGTGCGAACCAAAGCGCAAGGCTTTAAAAACGTGGCCGATCTCAGTCCGCTGGATGTCATCGAAATCCACCACCAGGAACTCATTCCGGCCGACTCCCGTCTTTTGTCGGATCATGCCCTCATCGATTACGCTTTCGTCACCGGAGAATCGGCGCCGGTGGAGGTAGTTAAAGGCGCGCACGTGTATGCGGGCGGGCGGCAGTTGGGACCGAAAATAGAATTGCAGGTGGAGAAAGAAGTATCCCGCAGTTACCTGACCGAACTCTGGAATAACGAGGCGTTCCGCAAAGACAAAGCCTCCAGAACCTCTGATTTCGCCAATCTTTTCAGCCGGTATTTCACTTACGCCGCCATTGGCATCGCGGCCCTCACCGGCCTCTACTGGCATTTCCATAACCCGGATCTGGTGTGGGTCACCATGACTGCTGTACTCATGGTGGCTTGTCCGTGCGCCCTTACTCTGGCCATGCCCTTCGCCATGAATACGGCCATGTCTCTCCTGGGCAAAAACAGATTCTTTGTCAAAAATCAAAATGTCATACAGTTGCTCTCGGAGGTAGACACCATTGCGTTCGATAAGACCGGCACCCTCACCGAAGGGAAATCCGGTCGTGTGAAATTCTCCGGGGAGCCTCTTACCAACGAAGAGAAAAGCTGGGTAGAAGCGGCGGCCTCCGCCTCTGTGCATCCTCTGAGCAAGATCATCGCAGGGCACCTTCAGCCTTTCGGTACGGCACAAGCCGTGACCCGTTTCCAGGAAACAAAAGGGCAAGGTACGGAAGCACAGGTGGCCGGGCATACCGTTCGCCTGGGCAGCGCCGACTTCCTTAGGCACTCCACCGCCCCCAAAGAATCGGGACAGGTATTGGTGGAAATCGACGGGGTCTACCGCGGTCAGTTTTCTGTACAATCCAAATTCCGCCAGGGATGGGAGAAGGTACTGCAAAAGCTTTCCGTTCCGCATGTTCTCGCCCTCATCTCCGGCGATAACAACCGTGACCGCGACCTGGTAGCGCCTTATTTTAAGGAGGGAAATATGCATTTCGGCATGCGGCCACAGGACAAGCTCGACTTCATCAAAAACAAGCAGGAAGACGGGCGGAAGATCCTCATGATCGGTGACGGACTCAACGATGCCGGCGCCCTCCGCCAGGCCCACGTGGGCGTAGCGCTCAGCGAAGACGTCAATGCCTTTTCGCCCGCCTGCGACGTCATTCTCGATGCCCGTGAATTCCACCGTATCGATGAGTTCATCGGCTTCTCCCGCATTGCCATGAACGTGGTCATTGCGGCCTTTGCGCTTTCTGTACTGTATAACATGGTGGGCATTGGACTGGCCGTGAGCGGGCATTTGTCGCCTCTTTACGCCGCGGTATTCATGCCCCTCAGTTCCATGTCAGTAGTGCTGTTTGCCGTAGGGTGTACCTGGCTATTTGCTAAACTCAAAAACCTGATATGAGCGTCATTATTTTCCTTGTAATCGTAGCACTTTTGATTGCCGGCGGCTTCCTGGTCTCTTTCTTCTGGGCCACCAAAGACGGTCAGTTTGACGATACCTACACCCCTTCCGTGCGCATCCTCTTTGACGACGAAAAGGAGGAAAGTTCCACGAAGGAATAAGCCCATTATAGTCTCCTTACAGCCTCACACATCCCGTCAGAATCTCCTGAAAGCGATTCTGATGAAAGAATCCTACCCATTTCTTATCTACAGATAATTAATTCTCCATCAAACGTACTTTTTCCTTGTATCCACTTACTTATCCACAGAAAATCTATACTTTGCATTGCACTAAAAAACTTCCACAAAAGTGGAACTTTAAAACTAAATCTGCGTTATGAAGATATACAGCAAAGGCACATTAAGAAGATTCTGGGAAAAACACCCTGACTCAAGGGCTTCATTAGAGACCTGGTACGAAGTGATTGAAAAAATGAACTTCAGATATCCCGCAGAAATAACCAGGTTCTTTAAAGATGCTGATACTTTGAAAAATAATCGGATTGTATTTGACATTACTAATAACAAATACAGGCTAATTGTCAAATTTGAATATCAATTCCAATATGCATTTATCCGGTTTGTTGGCACGCATAGCGAATATGACAAGATACAGGACATTCATAACGTATAATTCAAAAAATGCAATATCATGAAAACATTAGATATTGATTTAGATAACATTCGAATCAGGCCCATTATTACCGAGCAGGATTTTGAGGAGGCCCATGAAATCATTGAAGCCCTGATTGACGCTGACGGGATTGAAGATACTGCCATTCGGCAAAGAGCACTTGAAATCCTGAATGCCGTTACTATTCTGGCTATAGAATACGAAAAGAAGCATTTTCCTATTCCAGCCCCCTCCCCCGTGGAAGCTATCAGAGAGCGGATGGCCATGCTCAACCTATCCCAAAAAGAGGTAGCCGAATATTTTGGCGGCGAAAACAGAATTTCAGAAGTCCTGAATGGCAAAAGGAAACTGAATCTCAAAATGATTCGCGCACTTCATAAAAACCTGGGTATTCCGGCCGAGATTCTGATTGCGTAGTTCTTTCTGAACAACCCTTAAGGTTTTAAATTTAGTATTGAGCCCTTCATTTCCCTTCACTTCTTCATGTTAAAAAACTTACAATTTAAACATGAAGAAATGAAGATTAGTGAAGTTCTTTTCAGGACATAAACACCCTTACGCCTTCACGCTCCCTTTCTCCAGATCAAACAGATCGGTAAGGAAGTCGATGAGCTCTTCGGCTTCGCCGCGCTTACAGGCGGCTTTAAGTTGGAGTACTGGCATTTTGATGATCTTCTGCATCATGCCGGAAGTAATCTTTTCGACCTTTTTGGCCTCTTCTGCGGTCAGGCCCTTGAGGTGACGGGCCATTTCTTCCTGGCGGATTTGCTCCAGGGCATTTTTAAGTTTGTGGATGGTAGGAGAAACCTGCAATTCTTTAGACCAGGTATCAATATCGTTGACCAGCTCGCCAATGATCTGCTTCACGGCAGGTACCGCAGCCAGTCGCTTATCAATCGACTCGTCGGTGATCTGCTGAATCTCGTCCAGGCCATAAAACACCACGCCGGGCAGTTCGGCCACGTCCGGACTGATGCTATGCGGAATCGACAAATCAAAACAATAGGTAATGCCGGTTCGTTTGCTTAGTACGTTTTTGGTGATCAAAGGCTGCATTAAACGCAGGGAAGAAATGATAATATCAAATTCTCCAATACGACTAATCAGCTCAAAATAAGACATGGCTTCGTAGCCATACGCACCCGCCAGCGCTTCCGCCTTATCGAATGTACGGTTACATAACGTCACGTTCCTGATTTCCTTCTCAAAAAGTGTTTTGGCCACGTCCTCGCCCATTTCACCCAAACCCAGCACCAGAATCTTCGGATGGCTCATGGCCGGAAGAATGGTCTGCATGAGGTCAATGGTGGCATAGGAAGTAGAGGCCGCGCCGTCATGGAATTCGGTTTCCTGAACCACCCGTTTGTTGGCGTAGAATATGCTGTGCAATACCCGGTGCAGGAAAGTGCCGGCCATGTCCATATCCGCCGCCCACTGATACGCCTGCTTGATCTGGTTAATGATCTGCTGGTCGCCTACCACCTGGGAGTGCAAGCCCAAAGACACCTCAAACAAATACGTGAGAGCTTCCTGCTCCGAAGTGCATTGATCAAAGTATTCCCGGAATTCTGTAGAATCACTGCCTTTGGCCGATGCCACCAGACGAACGAGGTCGTCAGTAAGCTCTCTTTCCGAGCGATAATGAATTTCCGTGCGGTTACAGGTGGAAATAATCAGGGCTTCTTTAATGCCAAAAACATCCTTTAACTTCAGGTGCAGATCCTTAATTTCCTGCTCCGAAAGCGTCAATTTCTCCCTGATTTCAAAGGGAGTGCGTTTGTACGATAAAGAAACCGACTGTAATTTTTCTGACATTCCGTAAACTGCTTCCAAAAAACGAATACAAAAATAGCCCTTTATCTATTAAGAAGCGGGCTAAAATTTAAATTTAGAAGCATTCTAAATTCTACAAAACAGGCTTTCCCCGCATTCCGAACCCTTTGATTTTCAATTGTATGACGAAAATCATAAAATTTGGAACTTCCCCGGGAGAACATAACCCGGGGAAGTTCACTATACAGCGCATTACTTAGCCTTCATTTCCGCCTGCACGGCGTTTAAATTCTTCGTTACCGGTACTCCGGCGTTGGCTCTTCACGTTCTGATTTCCGAAATTATAGGTAAAAGTTAACGCTACACGTCTTGCATTCCAGCGGTTATCCAGCTTGAGATCCATATTCGAGTAATTGATCCGTGCCGCAAAGAAAGAGGTGAGAAACACATCGCTCACACTGAGCTTCAATTTGGCCCTTTTGTCGAGGAAAGACTTCTGAATTCCCAGATTCACGGCATACTGTGGGCGGGTCATCTCAATAAAGCCGTACAAAGAGGGGGAATTGTACCAGGCACTGAGTTCGGCCGACCAATTTCTTTTAAGTGTAAACGTATTCCCACTGTACAGGTTGTAAGCTATCCTACCGGCATTTAAGGCCGCACCGCTCATGTCTTCGTCTTTGAAAAGATTATAATATACACTGACGCTGTTCTGCATATTCCACCATTTAAAGGGGGTCACGGGGAGCGACAGGTTAGCCGAATAATTGCGCATCCCTTTAAGATTTCTGTTGGTCTGGAAAGTAGTACGCGACTCGTCGTCTTGCTCCAGCACCTGAAAAATCATTCCCCGGGTGTCGGCATAAGCCAGCGCCAGAGAGTACGTATCTTTGAAGGTGTAGGTCACCTCATACGAATCCGTGAACTGAGGCTGCAAAAACGGATTCCCCAGTTCGTAAGTATAGGGATCCAGGAAAAAAAGGAAAGGATTCAACTGCTCATAATTGGGCCTGTCGATGCGCTTGCTATACGAATAACGAATGCTGTTTTGCTCATTAATGGTCTGGCTTACAAACAAGGTGGGAAACAGGTTCAGGTAATTTCGCTTATTGCGTTCTGCAGAAGTGAGGGAATGGCCGTCTGAAAAAGTATGCTCCAGGCGTAATCCCCCCTGAATTGCCCATTTTTCCCACTTATACCCCGTATTCAGATAGAGCGCATTCACCACCTCCGTATACTTGAAATGATTGGTTTTACCCCCGTCATTGATCCATACGCCTTCTTCAAAATTTTCAAAAGTAAAGTTGTTATCCGTGGTCACGTAACTGCTCTTTGCCCCAAATTCATATTTCATTTTATGGGGTGCCGGAATAACGAAATCCAGTTTTGCGGAGTAAATATCAATGCGCGTGGGCTGACTCATGCGCTGCTGCGTACTGCTGTCGGGCGAATTTTGCAAACTGTAATAGGTGTTTAGAAAGTCCTGGTCTGCACTGCTCCTGAAGCCACTGTAATCTGCATCAAAAGAGACTTCTTTGCCCTGATTTCTGTGACGAAGGCTCAGATTACCGGAAAAATTCTGATTGTCCATGCTGCGGTCTGACCCTGGCAAAAGGTAGCTTTCAATGGCCTCCCCGCCCTGAATTTCTTTGATATTGGTGCGCCCGTCGCTCCGCATAGCGCCGTTCCACTGGTTATAATCGCCCTGAACCCCTACCGTTGTCTTTTCATTCACGAAATAATCTGCACCACCCCTCACCGCATAAAACATTCCGCCGCCTGCCCGCTGAGAATATTGATCAAATTCAGACCGGGTATTCTCAAATTGCGTGGCCCTCCAGATGGTATTGTCGCTGTAAAACCGATTTCGCCCGATATTCCCGTTCCCAAACAGGTTCCATTTTTTATTCCGGTGATTCAGGGAAAGATTGCCGCTCCCCCGGTAAAGGTCGGAAGTGGAATTCGGAAGAAGTCCGGTGCCGGCCGATAAGCTCAGCGTGCCGTTTGTACCGTGGGCTTTGTTTTTTTTCAAACGAATGTTGATGATGCCGGAATTTCCTGCCGCATCGTATTTGGAGGAAGGGTTGGTGATCACCTCAATGGCCTCTATCTGGTCAGAAGGCATATTGTTGAGGTACTGGGAAAGAGCCTCTGAAGACATATAATTGATTTTCCCGTCTATCATCACCACCACCCCTGACTTGTTCCGGATCCGGATCTGATCGTTCTGCCGGTCTACAATAATGCCGGGAACCTTCTCCAGCACTTCCAGGGCGGTACTCCCGCTGCCGCTGATGCTGTTTTCTACGTTCACCACCATTTTATCAATCTGCTGCTCAATAAAAGGTTTTTTGGCAGTTACCTGCACGGCATTCAACATCTGGGAAGATTCCTTCAAAACGATGCCGGTAAATGACACACTACTGTTCTGCGCATTGACCACAAAAGCCGGGCTGTAAAAATCGGCATACCCCACCGCTGAAACTTTCAGGAAATACCGGCTGTCTTCCACTTCTTCCATACGGAATTTCCCTTCTAAATCGGCCGCTGCTGCTTTATAAAGCGAGCTATCCGCCGAATGATACAAAAACACATTGGCAAACGACAGGCCTTCGCCCTTTTCGTCACTTACCGCACCGGAAACATTTCGGGAGTCTTTAGCAAAGGAAACCAATGCGCACAGCATGGCCCCCATGAAGATTAGAGTTTTCATTGTTTTAATAGTAATAGCTTTTTCGAAAGTAAAATTGAAGTATTATGTAATACCCAGTAGCTTATATTACACAAACGGTTGTGTAAAAAGGATAAGCGGCACCCTCGGAAAGAAGATGCTGCAACAGCAGTAAGGGTTGCACCGCTAGGTTAAAGTTTTCGGTAAGGCTCGAAAGGCACTTTCAGTAGGGGGAGAACATGTTCATTCTCCTCGGGATTCATACAGGTATCTATGCCATACACCAGCCGGTCTCTTTCCAGGTAACTGAACGTACCAAACAGCCTGTCCCACACCGAAAAAATATTGCCGTAGTTAGAATCGGTGTAAGGCAGCCTATAATGGTGATGCACATGGTGCATATCCGGGGTCACCAGCACCCAACTCAGGGCCTTGTCGAGTTTGACGGGCATACGAATATTGGCATGATTGAACTGGGAAAGCACCACAGAAAGCGACTGGTACATGAATACCAGCCACATGGGCGCGCCGGCGATCATCACGGCAATCACCGTAAAAACCAGTCGAAACACACTTTCTCCAGGATGGTGGCGGTTAGCCGTGGTAGTATCTACATGCAGGTCGCTGTGGTGCACCAGGTGAAACATCCACATCCATTTCACACGGTGTTCCATCCAGTGGATAAAGTAGGCCCCGATAAGGTCCAGCAGTAGCAGGCCCACCACGGCGTACAACCACAGGGGCATCTCCGGTAACCAGGCCAGGATACCGAAACCGTTCTCCACGGCCCAGTCGCTGGACTTCACCAGCACAAACGCCAAAGCAAAATTCACCACCACCGTGGTCAGGGTAAAAAAGATGTTCAATCCGGCGTGTCTTACCTTTTCATACCGGTGTCTGAAGAGGGGAATGAAGTATTCTATCATCCAGAAAAGGCCGATTCCGCCCACCAGAATAATGGATCGGTGCAAAGTGGGTATCGTAGCAAAATAGTCTCTCAGTACTTCCATAGAAAATCAGATATCTATCAAAAATAATAATTATTCTGGAAAAAGTCATTTTTTGCTTGTGAAAGTTGAGTCGTGAGCTATGAGCTATGAGCTGCGAGCTAAGCGGCGCATAGGCTATAGCAATTTTAACAAAATATTCCGTAATTTTACAGTTTCCGGTGGTAGAACACCGGCTGTTTACAAATCTTAAAATAGGGCTCTTATGTCTTTCAAAAATGTTTTGCTGGCTGCTTTTCTGCCGCTTGTACTGGTGCTGACCCACTGCTCTCACGCCCAAACCTCGGGCATCATCACCGGGGCCGATCAAACCGACCGGTACCTCCCTCTCCTGGAAGGCAAAAGGATTGGCATACTGGCCAACCCCACCACCATCATTGGCGACAAGCATCTGGTAGACAGCCTTCTTAACCGGGGTGTAAAGATCATTAAAGCCTTTGGGCCTGAACACGGTTTCCGGGGCAATGCCAGCGCCGGGATAAAAGTGGGCGATGAAATCGACGAAACTACCGGAATCAAAATTGTTTCGCTTTACGGCAAGAAACGGAAGCCGGCCCCGGAAGACCTGGCCGACGTAGACCTGATGATTTTTGACGTGCAGGATGTGGGCTGCCGCTTCTATACCTACATTAACGTCATGCGCGATGTAATGGAGGCCTGTGCTGAAAACGGCAAACCGCTGTTGATTCTGGATCGCCCCAACCCTAACGGTTACCTGATCGACGGCCCTATTCTCGACATGCGGCTGAAATCGGGAATCGGGCAGTTTCCGGTACCGATTGCACACGGAATGACCATGGGCGAATTTGCCCGGATGATTAACGGAGAAGGGTGGCTTCCTAACGGACTAAAAGCCGATATTACCGTAATCCCGGTGGCCAATTATAACCACGACATGGAATACGTACTTCCTGTGAAACCGTCGCCCAACCTGAATACCCAGCAGAGCATTCTCCTCTATCCCGCCACCTGTTTATTTGAAGGCACCATTCTGAGCGAAGGCCGGGGGACCATGATGCCCTTCGCCGTTACGGGAGCCCCCCTCCTGAAAGGAAAATACGAATTCAGCTTTACACCCCGCAGCATCAAAGGCATGGCCGAAACTCCCCTGCACCAGGATCAGGTATGCTACGGCATGGATTTCCGGAACGTGGATGTCAACGAATTCCGGAAAACGGGCAGAATACCCATAGAGTGGATAATAGAACTGTATAACGCCTATCCGCTCAAAGACAAGTTCTTTGACCAGACCCAGAGCAAGCAAATCGGAAACATCAACTTCCTGGCCGGGGTTTACGACTTTAAGAAGCAGATCGAAACCGGTGTCTCAGCTGCTGAGATCCGTGCCACCTGGGAACCCGGGCTGAGTCAGTATAAGGAAATGCGGAAGAAGTACCTCCTTTACGAGTAAGAAACTTTTCCGTTCTTTCCTCCGTTATACATAAGCAATAAAGCTTTTTAAAAAGATGGTAACCGTTTCCGATATAGCGAGAGATAAAATTGTTGAACTGCGCAGCAAAGAAGGAAAAAACGATGCCCACGGTATTCGTGTGGCGGTAGAAGGCGGCGGATGCTCCGGGTTGATGTATAACCTGGCTTTTGACGCTGAACAGCAGCCTACCGATCACGTTTTTGAAGACAAAGGGGTGAAAGTTTTTGTAGACAAGAAAAGCCTCCTTTATCTGCTGGGCACCGAGTTGGACTTCAGCGACGGCCTGAACGGCAAAGGATTTCATTTCAAAAACCCCAATGCCACCCGCACCTGCGGCTGTGGTGAGAGTTTTTCGGTGTAAACAGAAGCTGTTAGATATTAGTAGTTAGATATTAGTAGTTAGATATTAGAGGTTAGAAATTAGATATTAGAACTGAAATCTGTCTTCTAATTTCTAACCGCTAATAGCCAAAGGCTTACTTCCTCAGAATCACAAATTCTACCCGGCGGTTCCGGGCCTGTCCTTCAGTAGTTTCATTGGAGGCCACCGGCTTGCTTTCTCCAAAGCCGGTACTTTTCACCCGGTCGGGCGATACCCCTTTCGAAAGAAAATAATCTTTTACTGCATCGGCTCTTTGCTGAGACAGGCGCATATTCGCCGCGTCTGAACCTACGTTATCCGTATGTCCCTGCACCTCAATGGCCATGTTCGGGTTCTTGTTAAGCAGGCCGATCATGCGGTCCAATTCCAGGAAAGATTCCCGCTCCAGGGTAGCTTTCGCAAATTCAAAAAACACATTATAGAGGGTGACCGCCGTTCCCGCCCGGATAGGCGCGGCTTCGAGGTTCTGGCCCGCTATTTCGCGGTATTCGCCGGGTACAGTCAGATCAATACTCCGCGATACGCCCAGAGAGTTCTGCAACTCCGGCCGGATGGCATAGCGCTTTCCGTAAGGAAGTACAATCTTGTAGTCCCCTGTCTGGGGATCCGATGTGGCTATTCCCAGCTCTTCTCCGCTTTCCAGGTCTTCGTAAATAATTTGCGCCTCTATGGGTTTACCCGTGGAAATATCGGTCACTTTGCCACTGATTACCGCTACACGTACCGGTGCCACCGGCGCGTCTTCCGCCCGACCGGTAGAGTCATTCCCCACCACCGTAGCCTGTAGGGCCGCTTCGTCAGGCCCTTTGCCGGGGCCTATATCTTCGAGTTTCACCCTGAAAATATCGTATAACCCCATGGAATTATGCTTGCTCGCAAAATAGGCGTAGTCGCCCGAAGCCTCCATAGTGTAATACATTTCATCTTTCTCCGAATTCACGTTAGGCCCCAGGTTCACCGGTTGAGTCCAGGAGAACCATCCCGTACCCCGCCTCCGGGCCATCCAGATGTCGTACCCCCCTTCCCCGCCTTTCCGGTTGGAAGCAAAGTACAGAGTGGAGTTATCTGCGGAAAGGTAAGGACTACGCTCCGAGAAATCGGTATTGATGCCTTTCCCAATACTTTTCGGCTCGGTCCAGTTGCCGGTCCGGTCCATCAGGCTAATATAAATATCGTCTTCCTCCCCGTTCTTCTTCTCACTAAAGGCCAGCAGAATCACTTTCCCGTTATTGCTCATACAAGCGGAGAGAAACTTCCCCCTCACCATACGGTTCAGGCCGGGAATATTGACCGCCTCGGGCGACTGCCACACACTTCCTTTCTTCCGGATCAGCGATACGCCCATCTTATCCGGGTTCAATACCCCTTTGTGGTATTCGCCCCGGATCAGCGCCGTACTGCCGTCGGCCGAAATATGGAAGATGTCGTTATACCGGTCGCGGTTCAGCTGACGGGGCATTTTTTTCGCTACTCCCCAGCGCCCGTCGGCTGCCTTTTCCGAATACCAGATATCGTTGGAGTTGTCCTTACCGCGGGTGTTAGACGGATGCCCCGCCCGCACAAAATACAGGATTTTCCCGTCGGTACTCATTAAGGGATGCAGCTCATTGTATTCCGAATTGATAGCCGAACCCAATGGCTCCGCCTTTTGGGCGAAAACCGTAAACGGAAGAAGCAGAAATAAAATATACCTCATTTACAGGGATATTACGTATCTATATCGAAACGGTGGGGGCAGCAAAAAATTACATGCTCTTCACCGTTTCAATAAAACATTTTACCTTCTCAGGATCGGTATCCGGGTAAACCCCGTGCCCGAGATTCGCGATATAGCGTTCCTTCCCGAAGCTGTTCACCATTTCGCGGGTCTGCTTTTCGATATTCCGGAAATCACTGTACAAAACACAGGGGTCCATATTGCCTTGCAAGGTCTTGTTCGGAATCAGTTCCCGCGACTCCCGGCTGTCCATGTTCCAGTCTAACCCTACCACATCGCAAGAGAGCAGATTGAGCTCTTTACGTGAAAAATAAGCGCCTTTCGGGAACAAAGTCACCGGAACATCCGGAAATGCATCTGCAATTTTCGACAAATAAGGAATGGAAAATTCCGAATACTGAGCCGGGGAGAGTACGCCCGCCCAGGAGTCAAACACCTGAACCAGATCGGCCCCGTGCTCCACTTTCAGCCTCAGGTAACTGATGGTCACCTCCGTGATCTTCTCCAGGAGGGCGTGCGCCAGTTCCGGATCACTGTAGAGCATTTTTTTCGCTTTGGAGAATGTTTTAGACCCTTGTCCTTCTATCATATAGCAGAAGATGGTAAACGGCGCCCCTGCAAAACCTATCAGCGGCACCCGACCATTCAGGGCCTTTTTTACGATGTCGAGGGATTCAAAAACATAAGAAAGCCGGTCTTCAATCTCTAATGTATTCAGTTGATCTACGTCTGCCCGCTGCTGAATGGTTTTCGGGAAAAACGGTCCCTTGGCCTCCACCATCTCGTAGGGTAGTCCCATTGCCTCCGGCACCACCAGGATATCCGAAAAGATAATGGCGGCGTCTACCCCCAGGATATCCACGGGCTGCAGGGTCACCTCCGCCGCCAGTTCGGGCGTAGTGGCCAACTTAATGAAACTTCCGGCCTTGGCCCGCACCGCCCGGTACTCCGGCAATATTCTTCCCGCCTGTCGCATCACCCATACCGGCACGCGCTCGGTCTTTTCTCCTTTCGCTGCCCGCAAGAGCAGATCATTTTGTATCTCCATAACCGCAAAAATACGAAAAGTTTTCGTGCTTAAACAGCTTCTCTCCGACCCAAACCCGGAATACCCGCCCCTTCATCCCTAAATGTTTGTAAGTTTTCAGGGAAAAGGTATGACTATTTTACTAAATCGAAAAAAATATTACTCTATCATTTTGATAGGATAAATAGATTGATCAATTTTGACCAGCGAAAGAACAGGGTAACGTGCCTGCTCAATCATTAAACCTGATTAATTTCCACCCTGAAAATATTGCAATTTTATTCGATGGACTAAAACTTTAATGAGTGGAAAAACGTCACGGCTGCGATTCGTGGCGTTTTTTTTGTACTTTTAAACCAAATTTGAATCAAGATGGAAAAAATATATCTGAGCGACTCCGGACCAAAAGTCTCCAAAGCCCTGTATTCTTTGTGGCGTTGGGAGGAAATGACTGATTTTGATGAAACAGAGGCGAAACGTATTTTTTCCATGTGCCTCGGATTGGGCATCAACACGTTTGAATTTTCGGCTTCTACCAAAAACGACCGTATCCACAAAGTCTTTTTTGACACCATTGCCGAAAATGATTTTGACCGGAAAGACCTGGTGATACTGGCCCGTCTCGGCAAAGAAACTACGGCAGACGGCATCGAGGTCATTGATCAGTCGCGGAGCTCCCTGGTAGACCAACTGGGCACTTTCCTGAAAAAATCAGGCAAGGAATACCTGGATATTCTGTTGCTCGACGGCCTGGACTATATCACGGAAATAGAATCTATTGCCAGCACGCTCGATTACTTCGTGCATTCGGGGGTGGTAAAACATGTGGGGGTAGCCAATTTTAGCTCATCCCAGTACCGGCTGCTGAAATCAGTGCTGGATATGCCCATAGTCACCAATCATCTGGAATTCAACCTTCTTAATCCGGAGGCCATTTTTGACGGGCGGCTGGACGAAATCAAGGAGTCATTCGGCAAGCCCCTGGTGTGGGCCCCCCTGGCCGGCGGAGATATCCTGGAGGGCACCTCCCTTGACCGCGTAGTACTGCGGGAAGCCCTGGCAGAAATAGCCGGCGAGCTGAACACCAACGTGGAGCAGGTAGCGGTGGCGTGGCTGCTGAACCTGGGCATGCTGCCCATCATAGGTTCACCCACAGAAGACCGGATCCGGAACGTGGCTGCGGCCACGAATGTGCGCCTCTCCCACTCCCAATGGTACCGCTTATTCAGTTTAGTCCGTAAACTCAGAAAATGACCTCCCGACTTCCTGCCGTAGGAACCAGCATCTTTACCAAAATGACGGCGCTGGCAAACGCTGCCGGGGCACTGAATCTGTCCCAGGGTTTTCCCAGTTTTGACCCCGACCCCGCACTCACTGAGCGCCTGGCTTATCACGCCCTACAGGGCAAAAACCAGTATGCCCCTGCCGCAGGAATTCCGGAATTGAGACAACAGCTCTCCTTGAAATACGGCTACCAAGCCGACACCGAAATCACCGTAACCGCAGGCGCTTCCGAGGCCCTTTTCTCGGCCATTGCTGCGGTGGTTTCGCCCGGAGACGAAGTCATGATCATTGAACCTGCCTATGACCTCTACCTCCCCGCTGTACAATTGCAGGGCGGCGTTCCGGTATTTGTCAAGATGAACTTTCCCGATTTCGAGATCAACTGGCAGGAAGTACAGGACAAGATTACAGGGAAAACGCGATTAATTCTGCTCAATACACCGCATAACCCTAGCGGGAAAGTGCTGAAACGCACCGATCTTCTGGCTCTGGAAGAAATCGTGAAGAAACATCCCCAATTGTTACTCATCAGTGATGAGGTATACGAACATATCCTCTTTGACGGGCACCAGCACCTTTCACTTTCAGAAAGTCCCATACTGCGGGAGCGAACTTTCATTTGTAACTCCTTCGCTAAAACCTATCACATTACCGGCTGGAAAACGGGCTACTGCCTCGCACCGGAAAAACTCACCCGCGAACTGCGGAAAGTACATCAATATATCACGTTCTGTGTCTTCACTCCGGCCCAATACGCTTTGGCCGACTACCTGGCCAGTACCCGCAGCCATCTTGAACTCTCGGCGTTCTATCAGAAAAAAAGAGACCTGTTTCTGGGCGAGTTAGATCATAACATCTTTCAGCCTCTGGTTTCAGAAGGAACCTTCTTTCAGAACCTTTCTTACGGCCACCTCACCTCACAGTCTGACCTCACGGTAAGCGAGATTCTGACCGAACAGCTTGGCGTAGCCTCTATTCCTACTTCGGTATTTCATGCTGACGGCCGGGATCATCATGTGCTGAGGTTCTGCTTTGCCAAAGACGATGACGTGCTGGTGCAGGCGGCACAACGCCTCAATTCCGCTGCCACGAAAATAGCCGCAAAATGAACCTGGCGGAGTGGCACGGTGTTACCTTTACGCAAAAACTACATTAAGATTATGACAAACCCCGTACTGATACTGGGCGCAGGCAAACTGGGCAAGCTGGCCCTGGATATTTTTTCAGGAAACGATGTACTGGTGTACGGTTTCCTTGACGAAGATAAAAAATTACATAACACGGAAATATCCGAAGTTCTGGTACTCGGCGACATCAACGATGAAAACTATCTCGGCATTATCGGCAACAAAACCGAAGTGTTTGTGGCCATAGAGCACCGCACAGCAAAGGAGAAAACCGTAAAACAGCTTCTGACCGACAGAAAAACCATGCCGGTAAATGCGGTACATACCAAAGCTATGGTTTCAGAAGAGGCGGAAATGGGCCATGGAATACTGGTTGCTGCCGGAGCGATAATCAACCCGGGAGCCAGGATAGGCAATCACTCCGTGATCCACTCCGGAGCGATAGTAGATAGCGCAGCGGTGATAGGGGAATACGCAGAAATAGGTGCGGGAGCGGTGATCAATGCCGATGCAGAAATTGGCAAGGGTGCCTTTATAGGCAGCGGAGCAGTAATTGTCTCGGGCATCAAAATAGGCAAAAACGCACGAGTTGGCGCCGGTTCTGTGGTAATTGAAGATGTAAAAGACGGCCAAACCGTATTCGGAAATCCCGCGGCGGCCATCGAAAAGTAGAAAACAAATCTGTGCTTTGCCAAGTCTTCAGGCACGATCGGGAATGAACGTTTTGAAAATTAGCAATCATTAAGGGAGAGCTGTCTCTGACCGGAAATCTGGTCAGAGGCTCTATAGCTTCAATTTTCTCGAACATTTAAGTTTGTGAGAAACTTCACTATAGACAAATTACTTTCTGAAGAAACTTTATATATTTTCCAGCATCATCTCCTGCGCTTTTACCTTTGGCATAAAGAGTAAGTTCTTTCCCTTCTTCTAATAAATCTTCTAATAAATCTTCTAATAAATCTTCTAATTACACTTCATTTATTAGAACCCATTTGGGCATCTTGTATGTGCCTTTGTTCTCTATCTTATCTGTCCTTCTTAGTTCTGACAATAGATTGTTTATCTTATTCTTTTTCTGCTTGTCGTCCATCCATTCCGGCAACTTATTCCATAGAAGCTCATCTATGTCTTTTCGCTCTAAACTCTTATGTTCTCTAATAGCCTTTTCTATGAAATCAAGATAATAACTTTTATCAAAAGCTTTGTTCTTAGAATATGCCGCTTTCTGACCTGTCTTTTGAGCTACTTTAATTCCTATAAAGTAATTAGGTTTTCTACCTTCAATTAACCTCTTAGTCTTCAGATGTTTCTCCTCCGATGTGGTCAAAGGCTTTTTCTTCTGCACTTTATCCAACATCATTATTTCGTCTAAGGTAAGATCATTATACTGAGCCAATAGCCGGGCATAGTTCATATCCAATATTTTGCCGGAAATGGCCACTTTTACTTTACGATCAGCCAAATCATAATCAGGCAAAGGAAAATAGCGAGCCCGTTGAAAATTGAATATTTTTTTAATTCCGCCTCCTGCCGTATCTACCATTTTAAGATTGAACATGGCCGTCGCCAGAAAACGGTTCCTGTAAAACTCTTCCGGGGCATCTTCTATCACCACTTTTTCCACACTTCCGGGAATGAACGAACCATGATTAGTAAACACCAACTGGTCTTCCATTTCGATGACATTGATGCGAGCATGTTGAGTATAATCCTGGTGAGCAATACAGTTATTGATGGCTTCCCGAATGGAGAAAGGCTCATATTTGGACACTTCTGCAGGAAATATCGTTCCTTCCTGCATATACCGATATTTGATATTCCGTATTTTGGCAAATACATTTTCAACCGAAAGAATCAATGGAAGTCCAAATATCTCGTAATCAACATCATTGTTATGGTCATCTACCAACTTCCAGCGAATCTTCACTTCTGCCGGGCTTAAAAAATGCTCTGATTCGTCTTTACCTAACAGGATAATGGCCGTTCTGGTTATTTTTCCCTTAATGGTTACCTTGGCTTTGTTGAGGAAAGTAATATTATCCCATTTGTCCACATCGTCTGCCTTGTCCGGGAACTTACTCTTAAAGTTTTTTCTTGCTAAAGCAATTGCCTCTTCATCAAGATCCTTTACAGTAGCATCCGGAATGGTAGCAGCACTCCAGTCTTCAGTAGTAGCCTGCGCCCGAATACGTTCAATCTCTTCCAGATTTAGCGGAGAAAGCTCTTCGTCATCCCTGCCATAGTAATGCCCGTCGAAAGCAATCGGAAAACCTTTGGGAGCAGCCGGAATCTGGAATAAAACCACCCTACCCTCAGGCTCAT
>CAYRGN010000058.1:0-19459 GCA_964423865.1 uncultured Lacihabitans sp. | reverse complement strand
ATTGAATCCATCCTCTGGCTGGAAAACTTCCTGATGAACTTCAAGAATACGGTGATTGTGGTTTCCCATGACCGGCACTTCCTGGATAACGTTTGTACCTACGTTGCCGACCTCGACTTCAAGAAAATCACCCTGTATGGCGGTAACTATACGTTCTGGTATGAGTCGAGCCAGCTGGCTGCCAAACAAAAGGCCGACCAGAACAAGAAGGCCGAAGAGAAGAAGAAAGAGCTGGAGGAGTTTATACGCCGGTTTTCGGCTAACGTGGCCAAGTCTAAGCAGGCTACCGCACGCCAGAAAATGATTGAAAAACTGGATATCGCCGCCATTCAGCCCTCCTCCAGGCGCTACCCTTTCATCGGTTTTAAACCCGAGCGCGAAGTGGGCGACCAGATTTTGGTAGTAGAAAACCTGAGCTATAAAAATGAAGAAGGAGACTACCTGTTCAAAGACCTCAGTTTCCAGGTAAGCAAAGACGATAAGATTGCATTTTTAAGCAAAGACGGGCTGGCTGTGACCGCCTTATTTGATGTGTTAACCGAAAAGAAAAAGGCGGTTTCAGGCACCTTTAAATGGGGGGTGACCATTACAAAAGACTACCTGCCCAATGATAACACAGACTATTTTACCGACAGCAGCCTGAACCTGGTAGACTGGCTACGCCAGTACTCTACGGAGAAAGACGAAACCTTTATCCGCGGTTTCCTGGGAAGAATGCTGTTTTCGGGAGAAGAGGCTCTGAAGCAATGTACGGTACTTTCAGGAGGGGAAAAGCAGCGGTGTATGTTCTCGAAAATGATGCTTTCCAACTCTAACGTACTGCTGTTTGATGAACCCACCAACCACCTCGACCTGGAGTCCATCCAGGCCCTGAACAAGGGGATGGAAGATTATGACAGCATTATCCTCTTTACTTCGCATGACCACCAGCTGACCAACTCGGTGGCGAACCGGGTGATCGAACTCGGACCGAAAGGGTGCCTCGACAAGCTGATGACCTTTGATGAATTCCTGACCGATGAGCGGGTGAAGGGTCAGCGCAAGGAGATTTATTAACCTGTGGTTTAAACAAAAAAGCCCGCCGATCCGGCGGGCTTTTTTGTGGGCGCCCTACAGGAAATCATTCAGTTTTGGGGCAGTTTCCAACTTCGCTTGGTTCTCGACTACGCTTGGTTCTCGACTTCGCTCGAACTGACAGAAGCTCGAACTGACAGAAGTCGAGAACCGTTCTTGATGGAAGCATCACAAAAAAACGGCCCACTTTTCAGCGGGCCGTTTTTATATCCGTATGGGAGGAATTACTCTTCCGTTTCGGCTTTCTTCTTAGAGGCTGCCTTTTTCTTGGAGGCTGCTTCTTCGTTTACCAGCTGATCTTTCAACGCGGCCAGAGCGGAGATATCGCCCAGGGTTGATTTTTCCGCTTCAGGAAGTTTCACTTTCTCTGATTTTCCCCCTTTTTTCTTCTCAGGCTCTTGTGCCGAAGGAGCTTCCCAGGTTTTGGTATGCGAAAGTGTGATTTTCTTCTCTTCCTTGTTGAATTCGGTTACTTCGAATTTCAGTTTTTCACCTACTTCACCTACAGATCCGTCTTCTTTCACAATGGCTTTCGCAGTAGTGATTCCCTCGATACCGTAAGGCAG
This sequence comes from uncultured Lacihabitans sp., assembly GCA_964423865.1. Classification (GTDB taxonomy): domain Bacteria; phylum Bacteroidota; class Bacteroidia; order Cytophagales; family Spirosomataceae; genus Leadbetterella. The sequence continues at coordinate 17,819 of CAYRGN010000058.1, read as the reverse complement.
CTCAAGCGTAACGGTTTTATCCGACTTGGCAATGATGCTGGCGTCATGTACTGAACCTACTTCAAACACTTCTTCGAAGGTATCCCATGGATTCTCTTCGATGTGTTTGTGGCTAAGGGCCAGTCTTCTGTTTTCAACATCCAGTTCCAGAACCACTACTTCCAGGGTATCGCCAATCTTCACGAAATCAGAAGGATGCTTGATTTTCTTGGTCCACGACAGGTCAGATACGTGTACCAGGCCGTCGATACCTTCTTCCAGTTCCAGGAACAGACCGAAGTTGGTCAGGTTTCTAACGGTACCGGTGTGGCGGGTTCCGATGGCGTATTTGGCCAGCAGATCCTGCTTGGTCCATGGATCTTCCGTAAGTTGTTTGATACCCAGAGACATCTTTCTTTCGTCTTTGTCCAGGGTCAGTACTACCGCTGAGATTTCGTCTCCGATCTGTAGGAAGTCAGACGGGTTTCTCAGGTGCTGAGACCACGACATTTCCGAAACGTGGATCAGGCCTTCTACGCCCGGCTTCAGTTCAAGGAACGCACCGTAATCGGCGATATTCACAATTTTACCGGTTACTTTAGAACCTACTTCCAGGTTTTGTGCCAGGGAATCCCAAGGATGGGCTTCCAGCTGCTTCATACCCAGGGAGATACGTTTTTTCTCATCGTCGAAGTCAAGTACCACCACCTTGATTTTATCGTCGAGGTTAAGTACTTCGTTCGGATGGTTCACGCGGCCCCATGAAATATCTGTAATGTGCAACAGACCGTCTACACCGCCCAGGTCAATGAACACCCCGAAGTTAGTGATGTTTTTCACCACCCCTTCAAGTACCTGTCCTTTTTCCAGGTTGGTCAGAATCTGCTGTCTTTGCGATTCAAGATCTTTTTCAATCAGTACTTTGTGGGATACCACCACGTTATCGTTTGAGTGGTTAATTTTCACCACTTTCACTTCCATGCGTTTTCCTACAAATACGTCAAAGTCGCGGATAGGCTTAACGTCGATCTGAGAACCGGGCAGGAAGGCCTCAATTCCATAGATATCTACAATCAGACCACCTTTGGTGCGACGTTTGATCAGGGCGTCTACGATTACATCGGTTTCAAGCGCCTCTTCAATTTTCGACCATGCGGTCAGAATTCTTGCTTTCTTACGTGAGATCACCAGTTGACCCAAAGCGTCTTCCTGCTTCTCAATGAAAACTTCTACTTTGTCGCCTACCTTTAATTCAGGAAGGTCGCGGAACTCTGAACGGGATACGATACCGTCCGATTTAAATCCGATGTTGAGGAGTACTTCGCGGTCGCTTACGCCTACCACCAGCGCTTCTACCACATCCTTTTCTTCAATCGGAGAGAATGTTTCTCCGTAAAGTTTTTCCAGTTCGGCTTTTTCGTTAGGAGAATAGCCTGCACCAATACCTTTTTTGGTTACTTTGTCCCAGTCAAATGCAGGGAATTGTTTGTCTGCCATAAAAATGTGCTCTGTGTACATCAACAGACCGAGCTATTCTGCTGAAATTTAATTAGATAATGTATTTTCCTTAAAAAGGATTGCAAAGATAGAAGTTTTAAACCTATTTAGGAAGTGTTTGAAATAATTTTCTGACAGTCAACCGGATAATTCCGGGTTTTCGGTGCGGTTTTACGAGCAGCGGATAACAAACGCATCATCATCCCGAACAACCCCATCACGTCTAACCCCATCACCAATATTTCCGGAAACGGGGAGCTGAGGTGGAGGTAATTTTTAAGGTACCGAACTTGACAGACATGGATAAGGTTAAGGAAATCATCCGGGGAGTATGCAGTGAAAATAAGAAAATCCGGGCTACTCCAGCTCCCCATATCTCCCTCAAAACGGAAGACTGGGCGATCACCGTGTATACGGTTCGGGTGTGGTGTGCTGCCGGAGATACAGGCGGAGTACGCTGTGAAGCTATTCTACGCGTGTGCCTTCGTCAACTTCTATGATATAGGGTTTGCCTCCCTCCCGCTCTATCGCTTCCGCCACGGCTTCGGGGTCACGTGGTGCATAAGCAAACATACATCCTCCGCCGCCAGATCCGTTGATTTTTGCACCGAGGGCGCCGGCTTTCAGGGCGGCTTCTACCATGCGGTTAATTTTGGGTGTAGAAACCTTTTTTGCATCTCGGAGGCTGTCCTGGTGGATATTCAGCAATTCCCCTATCCTGTTTTCATCGATGCTGTTTTCGGCAAACATGGTTCGGGCTTCCCGGAGAATATCGCGGTCGGAAAGGTTTCCTTTCAGGAGCTTAAACTGCTCTTCGGTCAGGTGGGACCCGAAGCGGTCGGCGTCTTCTGCCGGGAAAGTATGGAGATCAAAGGCGGGTTCCAGGTCTTTGAGCTGGCGGATGATATCGAGCATTCCGAACTTCACGTGCTTGAGTATGCCCAGGGTGTCTTTGGGTTCCTGGGAGTCGCCCAGCACAAAAGTGCCGAGTTTCGCCGGGTAGGAAAGCGCCATGGGTTCGGGTACGGTTTCGAGGTACATGATATTTCCCAGGGCGGTGGAATACTGGTCCATCATGCCGCCGGGTTCTCCAAACTCCAGCACTTCGGCTTCTACCGCGAATTTCCCAATTTCGAAGGCGGAAGCGCTTTCTTTGGGTTTAGTGTCGGCCATGTGGGTGAGGAAATGTATCCAGGAGACCAGCAGGGCCGAGGAGCTGGAAGTGCCGGAATTGATGGGAATATTCCCTTGTACATGCACGTCAAACCCGTGGGTAAAGGTGTAACCGTGGCGACGGAGTACGTTGATCGCCGATTTGAAATAATCTCTCTCCCGGGTATAGCGAAGATCGGATTCCAGGAAGAAGATTTCTTCCGAACGAATATCCGGCATGTGGATATGGATTTTGTTATCCGTCCGTTTTTCTCCTGAAACGTTAATTCTGCGGGATATGGCAGCTGCGATAACGGGCAGACCCAGGTAATCCTGGTGTTCTCCGAAAAGGCAGATTCGGCCTGGAGTTGAAATCTTCATAGAAACGGTTAAATTCGGAATAGCTTCGGATAAAATAAAACAGGGGTCAAAAATACAACTAATCGTGACATTTTTGTATGGATTTACGCAGTTTTATACGCGTTGTTTCCGGGGTGTAGCCCCCTCCGGCGGGAAGTAATGCTTAGTAGCTTCTTGGATATCAAAGGATTAATATTGGGTTAAATCGGGCTATTTTTTGGTAAAATAAAAAATACCTGTTAATTTCGGTTGCGAGAAAACAATCCTAAACTTTTTACATGGGGCGGCAAGTGTTAGTTCTGAATGCCGATTACAGTGCCATAAGCGTATGTACTGTTCCGAAGGCGTTTTTACTGGTGTATTTGAATAAGGCAGAGATGGTCGCGGAAGCAGACACGGCATGCCTCCGAACGGTGTCGGCTGTTTACTCCCTCCCCACTATTATCCGGTTGCACAGTTACGTGCGGGTTCCGTACAAAAGCATTGTACTTAACCGCCAGAATATTTTTAAACGAGACCATCACCAGTGCCAGTACTGCGGGTCGGTGAAAGACCTTACGCTGGATCACGTATTGCCCAAATCGCGCGGGGGCAAGACCAGCTGGGATAACCTGGTGGCCGCCTGCCGGAACTGCAATTCCAGGAAGGGTGACTGTCTGCCCGAGGAGGCGGACATGCCCCTGAGGCAAAAGCCCTTTCGTCCCACCTTTGTGATGTTTGTGCGGGATTACTCGGGAAATATTGAGAGTACCTGGCTGCCCTACCTCAACCGCTGGCGATGAAGGGGCCTGAAAACAGCTAATATTTTGGGATGGCAACCCTTAGCAGCGTAATAAATTGAAGTATTTTCTGCTGTTCAGCCGTATATTTGTGTTTTGATCAAAACACGTTACAATGAACTTTTTTATTCCTGTCTTTGAAGGTGCAGACACCGCCTCCGTATTACCCTCTCCGGCCTATCTTGAAAACTTCACCGGCAAAACGGGCGAGCAGGTATTTTATATTGATACGGAAGGAAACCGGTATGATGTACTGGGCCTCGGTAAGAAAAATGACAGACTCTCGGTGATTCGCCCGGTCAGGGACTTTTTTTATAAGCAGAAAGCCGCTTTGAAAGGAGCCGTTGTGGTTAGGCTCATGGATGAGGAGGTCAGAAAGTATGTTTCGGAAATCAGCCAGGGGATAGCCCTGGGGCGGTATGAAATCGGGGTATTGAAGGATAACAGCAGCCGGAAACCCGATTGGTACGATGAGGGGGCCGACTTTTCTTTCGAGGGTATTGTAGAGGAAGAAGCGGTTTTGAAAGGTATATTTTTTGCCGATACGCAGATGCGTATCATGAAGTGGGGCGATGCCCCGGGCAATTACAAGACACCCCAGGTGCTGGCAGACTGGATTGCGGAGGCCGGAAAGGAGAGTGGCTTTGAGGTAGAGCGTTTTGACGCGGAGGCCTGCGAAGCCCTGGGTATGCACGCACTTCTGGGCGTAGGTCGGGGCAGCCGGGAGAACCCGCCGGTGTTTTGTATCCTGAAGTACAGCCACCCTGAAGCCACGAGAACCATTGGCCTTGTGGGCAAAGGGGTCACCTTTGATACGGGCGGGGTTTCTCTGAAACCCGGCGATAACATGAGTTACATGAAGTCGGATATGGGCGGGGCCGCGGCTGTAGCGGGCACCCTGGAAATGGCGGCGAAATTAAAGCTGAAAGTAAACCTGGTGGGGGCTATTCCCATCACGGAAAATTGTATCGACAGCTACGCCATTAAACCCGGTGATGTGATTGGATCGTATTCAGGGAAAACCATTGAGGTGATCAATACCGACGCCGAAGGGCGGCTTATCCTGGCCGACGCCCTGAGCTATATCACCGATCGTTATAAAACAGATGTATTGATCGACCTGGCCACGCTCACGGGCAATGCCATCATGTCGCTGGGCTATAAGGCGGCGGCGCTGATCTCGCCTGATGACCGGCTGGCGGAAGATCTGTTTGCTTCCGGACTCCGCACCGGGGAGAAAGTCTGGCGGATGCCCCACTGGGACGACTACAAAGATGCGCTTAAATCGGATATTGCCGATCTCAAGAACCTGGCCGGTTCACCGGCCGGCGGGGCCATCAACGCCGCGAAATTCCTGGAAGAGTTTACCCGGGATCATCCCGCGTGGGCTCATCTCGACATCGCCGGAACCGCCTTTGGCGACTCTCCTTTCGGGTCCATGAAATCGGCCACGGGCTACGGAGTCAGACTACTGATCGATTACCTCGAAAAGGCTTACTTAAAAGTATAGAATACCCCGAAGCTGGCGTTATTGGTCAGCGATCCGTTTAAGGAGAATACCGTGGTCTTATTGAGCCGGCTAAAGTTGATGCCGGCAGACCCCAGGCTGGTGCTGAGCATAAAGTGATTTGAAAAATGATACATAAACCTCAGAGGAGAAGCATAAGCACCTACCGATACGCCTTCTGTATCGCCGAAAGCAACCTGGGCCGTTCCGCCTAAAGTAGGCGCCAGGTAAAACCGTTCAACCAAAGGAATAAACTTTCCGAATTCTACGGCAGGGCCCAGCTGAAAAGACTTGTTGTCTATACTTGAAGACTCGTAGTGTTGGGTGTTACCGCTAAAACTGCCTCCCCAGGCGAGGGAGGTATTATTTTCCCGGATTTTCCCGTATAACAGCGAAGCATTATAATTACTCCGGGTCTGGGTTTCGCTGGAATTTATAGTAACGCCTACAGAACCCTGGACAATTTTGCGCCCGGCCAGATCCTGGGCTTGTGTGGCAAAACAAGAAAGAAGTAAAAGAAATGAAATGTGAAGTGTTTTCATAATATGGAGAGTAATGTAATGTTAGATATTTACACCTTAGACCCGGTTTACCGTTCAAAGGTTTAAAAGGCTCTAAAAAAACAGATACCCGCATATCTTTTTCCTGCTGAAATTTGTTAATCTCCATATTCCGGTTCCGGTAACTATGATCAGGGCCTTCGCCAGGGCTTTGGTGTGATGACCCGAAATTTGGGTGCGCAAAGCAATACCTATTTTAAAAATGACCGGCAGATTCATTAAACCTTCCCCACCCGGCGGGGGAAAGAATCTTATATAAAATTGAATCGTACCTGTTTTTTGCTTTATATTTGTTCCCCATTACCTATCGTACTTTATGTCGTGGTTTAGAAGAACAGAAAAAGGAATCAGTACTCCAACAGAGTTGAAGCGGGAAACCCCTGACGGCTTATGGTATCAATGTCCGGAATGCAAGAGTGTGGTTCAGACCCGTGAACATCAGCAAAATGCCTATACGTGTCCCCAGTGTAATTATCATGATAAAATAGGTTCGGAAGCATATTTTACCCTTCTTTTTGATGAGGGAAAATACAGCGAACTGGATAAAGAAATGACCTCCGGTGATCCCCTGCATTTTGTAGATACCAAAGCCTATCCGGCCCGGATTAATGCCACCATGGAGAAGACCGGACTAAAAGATGCCTGCCGCACCGCCTATGGCAAGATCAACGGAGTAGATTTTACCATCTCGTGCATGGACTTCAGCTTTATTGGCGGATCCATGGGTTCAGTAGTGGGGGAGAAAATAGCCCGGGGTATTGATCATGCTTTAAAGCATAAAAATGCATTCCTGATGATCTCCAAATCGGGTGGCGCGCGTATGATGGAGGCGGGTTTTTCCCTTATGCAGATGGCGAAAACCTCGGCCAAACTGGCCCTTCTCGAAGAAGCGAAACTTCCGTATATCTCCTTGCTGACCGACCCTACCACGGGCGGTGTTACGGCATCATTTGCCATGCTGGGTGATCTGAATATAGCAGAACCCGGATCACTGATCGGTTTTGCGGGCCCGCGCGTAATTAAAGAGACCATAGGCAAAGACCTTCCCAAGGGCTTCCAGACAGCAGAATTTGTACTGGATCACGGCTTCCTTGATTTTATCGTGGACCGGAAGGAACTGAAAAGCAAGCTCTCTTCTACCGTCTCCCTGATGATGCAGGGTGCCTGACCAAGGGTGCCTGACCAAGGGTGCCTGACGAAGGGTGCCTGAATAAGGGCGCCTGGCAGGCGTATCCTGCTAAGGTTTCCTAATCAAGAGGTTTAGTGAATGAAAACCGACCCTTTTATTCTTTTCCTGCTGCTGGTGGTGGCGCTGGCCTGGTTCGTTCCGGGTCCGGCTCACGTGCTTCCTTTGGATACACTGGCCAGCATAGGTATTTCCCTGGTTTTTTTCTTTTATGGGGTGAAGCTGAGTCCGGCGGGAATACGCTCAGGGCTGAGTAATGTCAGACTTCACCTGGTGATTCAGGCCTTTACTTTCCTGGTTTTTCCCCTGGCGGCGTTTCTCTTCAAACCCCTTATGGCTTCGGAGGAGGTCTGGCTGGGTCTTTTCTTCCTGGCGGCATTGCCTTCCACGGTTTCTTCCTCGGTGGTGATGGTTTCCATAGCCCGGGGAAATCTGCCCGCGGCCATCTTCAATGCCAGTATTTCCGGCCTGATCGGGATTTTTGTCACCCCTTTGTGGATGAGTCTCTACCTTCAAGGAGGAGAAAGCGATATGTCATCCGTATACCTCAACCTGCTGTTTGAAATCCTGTTGCCCGTCACCGTGGGGTTGCTGTTTCAGAGGCGTTTGGGTGAAACGGTACAGAAATTCAAGCCCTGGTTTACCCGCTTTGACCAAGCCGTTATCCTGGTCGTGATTTACAAGAGTTTTGTACACTCTTTTGAAAGCGGTATTTTCAGCAGTATTCGTCTTGCTGATCTGGGGATGCTATGCTTTTGGGTACTGCTTCTTTTTGGTCTTATTTATGGACTGATCTTTTTCGCTACTGGCAAGCTGGGCTTTAACCGGGAAGACCGGATCACCGCGCTTTTCTGCGGTACCAAGAAGTCGCTGGTACACGGAACCGTCTTTTCGAAAGTATTATGGGGCAGCTCCGCCACGGTAGGCATCTTGCTGCTGCCGCTGATGTTGTTTCATGCCCTACAGATCCTGATCATCGGAATGATCGCCGGAAGGTATGCAAGAAAGGCGGAATAGCATCTGGGAAGCCCGCATTATCCGGCTCCCAGGACACTATTCTTTCCTGTAATATGAAACCTGTTACTTACCTATCGCCTTCCTTACTTCCGGCGCTACACGTGTGCCGAACAATTCTATAGACTTCATCATCAGGGAATGGTCAGGTGCGCCTACGTCCATGTGTGCGATGAAACGGGTCAGGCCGAACAGTTCGTGCATCCGGAGTATCTTGTCGGTCACGGCGGCAGGGTCCCCGATAAACAAGGCGCCGTCTTTTGACCGTCCACCGTTATACTGATGTTTACTGAACGGGGGCCATCCTCTGCCAGCGCCTATACGGTCCATCTGGGCGGCATAATTCTCAAAATAGGCATCGTTAATACGTTCTTCCTCGCTGATAAAGGTATGCGAATGAATCCCGACCTGCATTTGGGCGGGATCGTGGCCGTGGGCCAGGTATTGGTCTTTGTAAAAGTCCATCAGGGGTTTAAACTGGGAGGGTACCCCGCCGATGATGGCCAGGATCAGGGGTAAACCGAGCTTGGCAGCGCGAAGTACCGACTCCGGCGTTCCGCCTACGGCTATCCAGATGGGGAGTTGCCCGTTATTGACCGCCCGGGGATACACGCTCTGATTCTCCATGGGCGCACGGAGTTTGCCCGACCAGTTCACCACTTCCTGGCGGTTGATCTTCAGGAGCAGATCCAGCTTTTCTTCGAAAAGGGTTTCGTAATCTTTCAGATTGTAGCCGAAAAGGGGGAAAGATTCAATAAAGCTTCCCCGCCCTACACCGATTTCCGCCCGCCCGCCGGATATCTGATCAATGGTGGCGTAATTCTGGTACACGTTCACCGGTTCAGCCGAACTAAGCACGGTGACGGTACTCATCAGCTTGATATTTCGGGTTATAGAAGCGGCCGCGGCCAGCACAATATCCGGTGCAGAAACCGCATAATCAGGGCGATGATGCTCACCCAGGCCGAAAACGTCCAGTCCCACTTCATCCGCCAGTTTTACCTCTTCCAGGATTTCCCGGAGTTTTTGTCCTGCATCCTGGGGCTTTCCGGTTACTTTATCAAAGGCCAGATCGCCAAACATTCCTATTCCTAATTCCATTTTTATCGCTTTTTTTGCAAAGTTAGGGCCGAAGCAGGTGAGCGAACATTGATCCATGTTAAGAAATTATGCCTATCTTTGACATATAAAATCGCTGACAAAGTATGCAAAAGATTCTTCCTTATATTTTCCTGGTATTTGGTATCCTGAACCTCTACCGTTTTGCCGAAACCTTTATGGAGGACCTTGCCGGCCCGTTTCATTTTTTATTCTGGGAAACCGGGCTTGGCGGCTACCGGATAAAATGTCTGATTTTTGCCGCGGTTTTTATTTTTGCATTCTGGGGCAATTACAGGAGGATGAAAAAGTGATTTTTGGGTTGATTCGATATAAGGACTTCCTTTTTTGTACTTTTCCAAGATAAATTACTTTCTCGCCGGAAACGGATACGTCAGCGGGTAAAGCAGGGTACCGTCACTTTCCCGAATGTAGGTATAAAACGCTCTTTTGCCTTCGGTAAGCTCGATGATGCGGGCGCCGTTTTTGTTTCTTTGGTAGGTATTCTCAGAGCCTGTCCAGCATCCGTAAGCCAGGGCGATGCCGTAATAGTCTACCAGGTAGTCATTTACATGGTCATGGCCCACAAACATTCCCAGCACATCTCCGGCTTCGAACATGGCAGCGAACATTCCCGTGTTGATATTCGGAGGGCACTCATCTTCGTACCTCACGCCCAGCCGTTTATTTTTCTGGTTATCGAAGGCCAGCTTGTATTCGGGTAACGGGATATGGAAGAAGGCTAGCGCCGTAAGAACGGAATCCTGGCTGGCTTTTTTGAATTTTGCACTTTCCCGGGTAAACCAGGCGATCTGGTTTTGATGAAACCAGCCGTAACCTTTCATCCTCGGGTTTTTGGAATAGGCGTGCGAGTCCATGGCGTAAATCACCGCAGAGGTTTTCCCCTTAACTTCTACGGCGGCGTTCAGGTAGCCTTCTACTCCGTTTGTTTTTACCCGGCAGTTGACCAGGTAGGGCTTTGCAGCCACGTATCGGGCTACTTCTTCACGGGTCATCTCGGCTTCGTCGTCGTGATTTCCGAAGGTAACGATGTACGGAATTTTTCTCGATATCACCGTATTCAACACTTCATCCCACCCTTGCCGGGTAGGAGCTTTCACCACTATATCGCCGGTGAAAACCACCAAATCCGGTTTTTCGGTATCCAAAGTGTAGTTGATGGTGCTGATCGATTTTTTAGAGGGCTCTGCCCCGGCTATATAGTGCAGGTCGGTGTACTGAATGATTTTGAAGCTGCCGTCAGCTTTGAACTTCAGTTCCTGTGAAAAAGCAATGCCGGCGCTAAAAAGCGCCAGCATTATTGTTAAGGTTAGTCGGATCATTGGAGCCACCATGTTTTAGAATGAATATTGTCAGAACCAGAAAACTGTCTTTGGATAGCTTCAGAAACATGGGCTCCATTGGTATTGTATTCTGCCTGGGGATACATCCACCGGTAAGCCGTATTTACGCCTGTGCCTTTTCTGAATTCCGGATAGCCCGTTCTCAAATAATCGATATAAGAGCTCAATCCGTTCTGGTGAAAAGAGCCGAGATACTTCTGTACCATAATACGTTCTAATTTAGCCTCTGTACTGCTCACGGCCGATAATTTAATGATGGGCTGCTCCAGGTAAGCGGTCACTTTATCTTCCCCTACAAAACCGCCGATGCCTTTGGCGTAGTTTTCATAGAACTTAAACCCGGCGCGGATTCCGTTTTCGTAAGCGGTTTCTGCATTGCCGCTAATCCAACCCCGGATAATGGCCTCTGCGATGATGAATTGCTGCTCGGCATAACCGATCAGGATCAAAGGTTCTGCCGTAGGATCCTGCGTGTATCTTTCCAATACTTTTGACAACCTCCCGGCTACGGCTTTGTCGTTCACCCGGGCGTAGGGGGCGATCGGGTCGCCGCCTTCGTACGAGGTGAAATCATCCAGCGCTTTTCCTTCTTCTTTTCCTAAGCGGGTTTGTGTGGCGATAACAAAAAGGCGAGGGTCTTTTCGGTCTTGTAATCTCCGGATAAAGGTAGAGTCCATATACATACCCGAACCATAGCTCGACGAGTTAAACTCCGGATAGCGGTTTCCTTCCTGGTTCAGAAACACCAGCTGGGCGTCATCACCAGAGATGCTTGTAAACAGGGGCCTGGAGCTAACAATGGAGGCAAACTCAGACTTTACATTAAACTCTGCGTTGCTTTCATGCTTTGAAAGCGTCATCAACACCTTTAAGCGGAAAGCATTTATCGCTCTTACCCAGCTGCTGCTGTTTCCGCCGTAAATGATGTCGCCCGAAATTACGGCAGGGTTGGCTTCCAGGAGCTCGCCGGCCTCTTTCAGTTCGGCAAGAATACCCTTAAAAACATCTTTCTGGGTATCATATTTAGGAGAAAAGATCTCACTTTCTTCGCCTCTCAGGGCTTCTGAATACGGGATATCGCCAAATTGCAGGGCTAAATTATAGAAGTAATACGCTTTGAAAAACTTACCCAAAGCCACATAGGTTTTATCATTGATTTTCTCGGCCTCCTCTATCATCTTGGTGACGTTCCTGAGATTAGAATACGCGCTGAAGTCACCGCGCTGCCAGTTAAAAATCTGGCCGGCATTTTCGCCGTCGGTTTGTACCAGCATTTTCTGGATATAAAGCGGGCCTGTTCCTCTGAAAGAACGGAACGCATCCCACTCCACCTTCGTTAGCAATGCCTGCGGGTGAGTGGTGGTGGCATTGTTCGGGTTGTCGTTGATTTCGATGAGGTCTCTACACGAAGTAAGATAGAAAGCCATCAGACTCAGAACTACTATATATGCTCTTTTCATGTTTATCAGAATTTAAAGTTTAAGGATGCACCGATGTATCTTGCGGAGGGGTCCTGAAGGTCACCGTCATTTCCCAGCTTAAAGTCGGGATCGATGTAAGGGATCTTCTTCCATACGGCCAGGTTATATCCGAAGATCGTGGCGTCTAATCCGTTAAGCCTGTTGATTTTAAACACTTTGTTGAGGTCATAACCTATCGATACTCTTCTTAGCTTCACAAAAGAGCGGGAGTAGGTATTGGCAAAGTAAGAATCTTCGTCTTCGGTAATTCTGGCGCGGTACGGATACTGCTGTGACCAGGTCTGCCAGCTCACTGTTTTGTTATACGCTTCGTAAGTTCTGTTATCCGAAACCACGTTTCCGTAAACATCCCTCACGATTTGCCCTGAAGTTACAATCACTCCTTCAGGCACGTATACATAGTCACCTGTAGCATACTCGGTATCGCGGTGTAGCGTGGAGTTCGGGTGCTTACCGGCCCACCACATTTTCTCAATTGTATTGGAGTTCATGATCCCGCCGAAGGCGCCGTCTATATCCACATTAATGGTGAAGCCTTTTGTCTTAAAAGTGTTCAGGAAACCAAACTGCCAGTCGGGGTTCAGGTAACCGATATTTTTAGGAAACGGATCCTGGACAGGCATACCCGTATTGGGGTTCAGAATCAGCTGTCCTTCGGCATTTCTTTGCCAAACGGTAGCATAATAGCTATCGGCTCTGTCGCCTACTTTAAAGTTTCCGTACCTTTCCTGGTCTCCGTAAATGGCGGTCAGCTTCTGCACATTTCTTGACCAGTTGATGGCTGAGTTCCAAGTCATTTGACTGTTTTTGAGCGGTGTACCGGAAAGCATCACTTCGAAGCCGTTTGTCCGGTATTCGTTTCCGTTGACTTTGCGCGAGCTAAAACCGGAAGCTTGGGAAATAGCCAGGTCAATGATCTGGTTTTCATCCAATACATTGTAGTAGGTGAAATCAAAGGCAATACGATTTTTGAACAGGGCAAAAGCCAGACCGGCTTCCAATGAAGTAGATCTTTCAGGCAGGATGTTCGGGTTTACAATACCGGAAGGATACGATACCGACGGTGTGGAACCGTAAGTAACATCTTTCGCGAAGGTAGCGCTGGTGTTATACGGAGCCAGGTCATTCGATACCCTTGCCCATGAAGTGTAAACTTTCAGGTAATCTACTTTAGGGCTAAGCGTAAAGTAGTCGGAGAGCACCGAACTTAAAGATACCGACGGATAGAAATAAGAAGCATTGCTCGCCGCAAGTGTAGAAGACCAGTCGTTTCTTCCCGACACGTTCAGGTAGGTAGAACCGAAAATATCGAAGTTTACCGATCCGTATACGCTTCGGATAGCCTTCTGGTTCAGGTCGTTTGTGGCTCTTACCGGTCCCTGGGTATTGTTTAAGCTGTAAACAAAAGGCACCACCAGACCATCGGTAGACTGGTATAGCGAACGAACATCTCTCGTAAACACCGAAGAGCCGGCATTCACGTTAAACCCGAAGTTTTGGGAGATCTCTTCTGTATAGGTAGCTAAGATATCCGCATCAAAGTTCAGCTGGTTTCTGTCCCAGATCTTGTAATCTCCGTTTCTTGAGTCGCCGTAGTTCATGTACGATTTCGGGCTCTTCATGTCTTCGAATGTGGCTATCTGACGAGCCGCGGCCCTTCCTTTTACCACAAACTTGTCACTGAGCAGCCAGGTCAGACCGGTTTGTCCGTGAATCACATCACGATCAAACTTCTGCGTCAGCTCATAAGCCGCAAAGTAAGGGTTATTATACCATGCGTAGTTATAGTTCGCCTGTCGGTAGCCTTCGTCGCCAAAGCGGTAGAAATGATTTCTGAGATCGTTTCCGTTCACATCGTCACTCATCCAGAGAAGGATGGTATAAATGTGGTTTTTAGGACCATAACCGTATCTCGGATAGTTGGGAGAAACCACCTTGTTGTATGCCAGGTTCAGATTAAAGTGGAGGTCTTTTGTAAACCGGTATACGGAATTGATATTCAGGCCGCCTGAAGTAAGCCGGGTATTGGGAACCTGTCCCTGCTGGAAAGCATATTTACCCGAAACAAAGATGTTGGCTTTATCTGTTCTGTAGGCCAGGGAAAGGGCGTTTTCCGTTACCAGACCTGTTCTTAAGAAATCATTCAGATTATCATGTCTTACCCAATCGGTAGGTACACGCTCATATTTCGATTTATCGTCATAAATAGTTCCGGCCACGTCACCGTACCATTCGATGACTTCTCCGGTAGCTATGTTGCGAATCGGGCTGTTCCATTGTTTGTACTTCAGCCCTGTTCCGAACTTGGGCCCCCAGGTCATGTCACCGTCAGAAATACCGCCATCGGCGCCGTCCCAGAATTCATATTTTCCGTTAGAACCGCTACCGTATTCGGTCTGGGTTTTCGGATACACCGTCCAGCCGGCAGTAACCATGTTGGTGGTGGTAAAATTTACTTCCAGTTTATCGGCTCCCGCACTTTTGGTAGTGATCAGTATAGCGCCGTTTTTACCTCTCGAACCGTAAAGAGCGGAGGCCGACGTACCTTTCAGTACGTTGATATTTTCCACGTTCTGGCTGGGGACATCAAAGAAATCCGTCTCTACCGGAATACCGTCGATAACGATAAGCGGGGATTTACCTCTCAGGCTAAACGAAGGAGCCTGGAAAATACCCGTAGGGTTAGTTACGTTAAGACCGGCAATCTGCCCGGTAAGTGCATTACCGATATTCATGGTCTTTGATTCCTGCAGCACATCGGTTTTGATCTCCTGGGTAGAATATCCGATCTTTCTTTTTTGCTGTTTGATACCGATGGCCGTTACCACTACTTCGTTGAGAATCTGATTATCGGCAAGCAATACCACATTCAGGGAGTTATTCTCCACTTTGATGGTCTGCGGCTGGAATCCTATATAGGTAAACTGTAGCTCATTGCCAAAAGAAGCGTCGAGATTATACCTGCCGTCGGCATCGGTAACGGTTGCTTTTCCTGTAGCCAGGTTCTTTACTACCACACCCGGCAGGGGTTCGCCATCTGTGCTCTTTACCTGACCGGCAATGGATACGGGATTGGCGGCGTTTACAAGTTCTGTTTCATGGGCCATTACGAAATGCAGGGGTGCCGAGATAAAAAAGCTTAAAGAAAGCAGATATAAAAATTGCCGGCCTCTCAAGAGCTTAAAGAGGTGATTTTTTCTCATAAAATGATGGTGATTAAATGTTATTCTCGGCCACAAAATAACGGCTGAAAAATGATGTGAATGTTAAGACGGGGTTATGGAAATGTTATGTTAGAAACGGATGGGGGGATAGCTATTTATGGCCGGGAAAGATGTTTTTTACACATCTTATCTCTTTTGAGAAATCTCCGAAAGATTAATAGATAATGATTTCGTCGGTAAACAGGTAACCCCGTTTCGGGTTGCTGGCTTTTATTTGTACAAAACGGGCTTTTACCGGAGCCCCAAGCTTCAGTTCAAAACGTTTGAAAGTGAGCTTGGGGTCTTCGTCTGAAATATCATTGAGCACACTGCCGATATCTTTGAAATTCTTTCCGTCGTCAGAAATGAAAACTTCCAGTTTCCCCGGCATGTATACGCCCGGGCCGGTCATCTGCATAAAGTTCATGGCCACGGTATGGATAGGCTGTACTTCCTGCAGGTCAACCACCAGGTCTATGGGCCGGGTGAACCCCTGCCATTGTCCGTCGTGGTAGGTCAGGCCCCCTTGAATACCATTGGTCATGGTCTTTTCTTGCTGGGCAGGGTATCCGTCCCAGCGGCTGTGATAGATAACCGGTTTACCGATGGCCTTGTGGAGGTCGGTATCAAATGTTAAAAGAGGGCCGATCGGGATCGCATCCAGGAAATACCGGGCTTTTACCCGGGCGCTCCGGTCAAGTAGAAAGGGAGCGGTATAGGCCGGTGAGTCGAGTAGGGGTTCGCTGCCGTCAAGGGTGTAGCGTATATTTTGTTGAGTGCGCTGTTCGGTGGCCAGTGTCACCCGGTTTTTATGAAGCAGGGAGTCATACACCACGGAATAAGTGACATTATACGACGGACGATAATAGTGCACATTGAAGTCTTGCAGGAGCTTGTAATGTGCCTGGAGGCGATTTTGAAAGTCGGGCCAGCTCTTCTCTTCCGGCGAGGTCCAGTTGACTTCCGACAAGGCCAAAGCCCGTGGAAACACCATATACTCCACGTGTTCGGTGGTAGGCACATACTCGGTCCAGATATTGGCCTGGGCGCCGAGAATATGGTGTTTCTTATCCGGGGCAATGGCTTCGGGAACCGGATCATAACTATATACCTTTTCAAGAGGAAGATAACCTCCGATAGCTTCCGGCTGGGTGCGGGGATCGGTTTGGTAGGCATCAAAATACAGGTGAGAACCCGGTGTCATAATCACATCGTGTCCGCTGTTAGCCGCTTTGATTCCGCCGGCTTCTCCTCTCCAGCTCATCACGGTGGCCCCGGGGGTAAGTCCGCCCTCCAGAATCTCATCCCAGCCGATCAGCTTGCGGCCCTTCGACTGGAGGTAGAGGTCCATCTGCCGGATCGCATAGCTTTGGAGTTCTTCTTCCGACTTCAACCCTTCCCGTTGCATAAGGGCCTGGTCTTTGGGGCAGGTCTTCCAATGTCTTTTATCGGCTTCGTCGCCTCCGATATGGATATAGGGAGAAGGAAAAATCTCCATCACTTCGTTCAGCACATTTTTCAGGAAAACGAAGGTTTCAGGGTTGCCAATGCAGAATTCGCTTTGGGTATAGGGTTTGCCGGAGCAGGACAGGTGGGGATAAACCGCTAAAACCTCTTCCGAATGACCGGGCATTTCAATTTCCGGAATGATGTTAATGCCACGTCGGGCAGCATAGGCTACCAGTTGCCGGGCTTCTTCTTGTGTGTAGAAGCCGCCGCTGGCATTGGGTGAACCGCGCTCTACGTATTGGCGCCCGTTATTCCACCAGTCTTTCCAGGTGCTGTGGGTGCGCCAGGCGGCTTTTTCGGTAAGTTCGGGGTACTTCTTTATTTCCAGACGCCATCCTGCCCCGTCAGTGATATGCCAGTGAAGGGTATTGAATTTGTACAGCGCCATTAAGTCAATGTATTTCCGGATAAAAGAGAGAGGCATGAAGTGCCGGGATACATCCAGGTGCAGACCTCTGTAGGAGAACCGCGGTTCATCTGTAATATCCGCTGCTGCAAGCTGGCTCGGGTCATTTTGTAAATACCCCAGTTGGATGAGGGTATATACCGCAGATATGATCTGCTCTCTTCCCCAGGCTTTGAGCGTTATGCCATTTGGGCGAATAGCGATGGAGCAGGCCGTTTTTTTGAGATTATCTTTAGCAGAGGCTTTGAGGATAGTTATGTTAGCCGGTTTACTGGTTTTTACTATCGTTACTTTCCGGATAGCGGGATGTTCAGTAAGCAGATCGGCCACCTCTTTAAATTCAGGACTTACCTGTACCTGTACATCCGCCGCGAACCGGTATACACCTTCATGGGTTTGGATAGAAGAGAGCTTGGGAATGATAGCAAAGTTGCTTTGGCTGTTACCGGCGAAAGGTAAAAAGGCAACAACAAATAATACTGACAGAGCACAGGGGCGCAGACGCATGGCGAAGGTTTTTTCTCAAACATAGATAAATTTTCTTGATCTGCTTCGAACCTTACGGAATAAAACACTTTATAACCGGATTTTTCCTGAATATCTCCAAATGGTCAAATGTTTGACCCAAACAAAAAGGCAGCTATAACTTTTCGTCATAACTGCCTTTTTTGGTGGTGATGGACGGAATCGAACCGCCGACACAAGGATTTTCAGTCCTTTGCTC
>CAYRGN010000057.1:0-20246 GCA_964423865.1 uncultured Lacihabitans sp. | reverse complement strand
CTCTTCGTTTGGGTGCAGGTAGTGTCGGAAATGGCCTGGTATAAATCAGCCGGATTTTTGATTTTTACTTTTTTCGCGTTTCTTATCGCGGGAAAGCTCTTGCTGGGCTCCATCGCCCAACTGAAACGTGAGACCCGCCTGTTTCAAATGAACCGGGAGCTTAAACAGGAAAAAAATGCCGCGGGAACCGACTGGCTACAGACCATGGACTCCCTGGAGAAAGAAATGGAGAAAATAAGGATGGAGAAATGGAAGATCGTAAGCGCTCTCAACGAAACCGAAGCGCAGATCAACCGCCTGACTGCCGATAAAGAAGCTGCGGTTAACCTGTTTATCAGCGAATATAACCTTGCGAAAGACTATAAAGACCGGCTCAGCGGAGCACAGATTTCTAAAATAATAAGGTAGCCGTGAGCTATAAACAAAAGCTCACCACTCACTACTCATTACTCACTACTCATAGCTCATAGCTCATAGCTCATAGCTCAAAACCAACTGAATAAAATGAACGAGGATTTTAAAAAAGGACTGGAAAACGGGCTGGAAAACCTGGACAAATCCAATTACGAAGATTTTGTTTCGAGCGATGTCTCCCTGAACTGGCTTACCGAAAATAAGCGGCAGCTAGACGAACATATTCTGGGGGTACGACAAGCCATTGACGACAGCACCCGTCGGAAGGTCGAAATCCTGGAAGCCAGCCAGGAAGTGCAGCATCGTTACGAAAGCCAGCAGCATGAAGTGCGAGCAATCGAAAAAGAAATCACCGGACTGGAGCAAAAAATAGAAGACACCCGCCTGGAAAAAACCCAAAATCCCCTCTACTATCCTTTACTCGCGGGCATTGTATATTTCGCAGCAGGGGTGGTATTCCTCTTTGGCGACCTCATCATCAGCCATGAGATCGTGGCGTATGCCCTTAATATCCGGAACAACATGGAAGCCTGGGCGTTCGCCTGCGGCCTGGCCGGGGTCACCCTCCTGCTGAAACCCGCCTATGAGCGTCTCATAGAAGAACCGTACCTAAAGAACCCCACGGAAAAGACAAGGAAAATCCACGGCTATTTCCAGACCGGCCTGGTGGTGATCTCCATAAGCACTCTCGCGGTACTGGGCTGGTTCCGGTACGAAGCCTACAAGGCAGATAAGCTGAAAGCCGCCATTAACACCGAGATCAAGTCGCTCCAGCTGGCCGCCACTCCTCTCATCCAGGGCACTGAGGTGGTGTCTGACCCGATACTCACCCAAAAAATTGAGTCCAAAATGAAAGAGGTAGAAGCCCTGAACAAAGAACTGGTCACCAGTAACCGCGCTTTGCTCTCCTTTATACTCAGCGGGGTACTCTTTGCCATAGCAGGCGCTATCTGTTTCGGCATCGCCTTCCCCATCCTCAGCAGCTACTGGAAACGCTGGTTCTGGCATAACCCCGCCATCAACCGGGCCAGCCGACGCCTCCGAAAGCTTCGAACCCGCCTGGCTGAAGCCAGCCGGCCCATGTACGAAAGCGCCTCCCTCAAAACGCTGCACGACCGCAAAATGGAAATCCTGCCGGATACCGGGGAGCTGAAACAAGAACTCCGCCAGCTTGAAGAAAACGCCCTGCTGCTTTCAGAAAAAATAAAGCTGGCTATGGAATCTTCCCGCGTTAGTCTTTATAACAGCGGTTACGACAGCGGCCAAACCCACAAAGACGGACTCTCACCCGAAGAACTGAAAAACTACAAAGCCGGCCTGGTAGACCACCTGAAGTATACACGGGAAAGCGACAAAACGCCCAGGGTGTATAAAAGTAACGGCCTGCGCCCTCACCAGGCCATCCGGAAAGCCATCAGCGACTCCTTTAATGAAAATTGAATTATTTTTATCCTGAAAATCACTATTTCTACATTTCTTGTCTTTAATTAAACTTATTATAAATAAATTTTGCAAAAAGCATCGCGTCTCCTACCTTTGGGCCTCAATTTAGAATTGTTTTAAATAAAAATAGTTGTGGCCTACAGGATGCGAACGCTCATTTCTTCTTTGCTGATCTTCTTTACCTTACTCTCTGCCTCCGCTCAGCAGGAGTTTATTGTACTTACCGGACAGGTTACTGAAGGGAAGGAGGCGTTATCCGGCGTAACCGTACAGTTACAAGAACAGGGGCTGTCTACCGTAACAGACGCCAGCGGGAAATTCAGCCTACGCGCCTTGCCTGGAAACCAAACCATTCGTTTCCAAATGATAGGCTACCTGCCCAAAAGCATTGAAGTGGGTGTACGCCAGAATTACGATTTCGGAAGTATCCGCCTGGAACCTGACCCCCGCACCCTGAACGAACTGGTAGTTACCGGCCAGATCAGCCCACAGTCGGTGCGTAACTCCGTATACAACGTACGCATCATTAACCAGGAGCAAATCCGCCTCCGCGGCGCCACCAGCCTTCAAAGCATACTCAGTACGGAACTGGGCATGCGTTTTTCCAACGACCTTACCCTGGGCACCGCCGATGTGGAACTCATGGGGATGTCCGGGCAAAATGTGAAGATCCTGCTTGACGGCGTTCCGGTGATTGACCGGGGTTCCACCCGCGAAAGCCTGGGACAAATCGATATCAATAATGTAGAAAAGATTGAGATCGTAGAGGGCCCTATGTCGGTTAGTTACGGATCAGACGCCCTCGCCGGTGTAATTAATATCATTACCCGGAAGAACCCCTCCACCACTCCTATCACCCTCACCGCCCGCGTTCAGGAAGAAACCGCCGGAAACGAATACTCCCCCTTCTCCGGAGAAGGTACCCATCACCAGGCCCTCGGACTCGCCTGGCAAAACCAGCGCTTTGATGCTGCGGCAGGCCTCACCCGGAACTTTTTCGGAGGATGGCAGGGCAGCGCCACCGGCCGGAAAATGGAGTGGATGCCCAAAGAACAATACCTGCCCTATGCGCAGATAGGTTACCGTACCGATGCTTATTCTCTTTGGTACCGCTTTAACGGCACCAAAGAAACCCTCAAAAGCCTTGGCAACACCTACACCAATACCAACACCAGCCACGAATCTGCCACCGACCAGTTTTATATCACCAAACGGTGGTTTCACCAGCTGCAATCGGAATACCGGATGAACCCGCGCCACAGCCTTTCGCTTGCCGCCGCCTACACCGACTACAGCCGAAGCACACAAACCACAGAAATTGACCTGGTCACCGACCGCCGGACCTTATCACTCAGCGGCAACCAGGACGAATCCGTATTCACCAGCGGGTTTTTCCGTCTCACCGGGCAGCACCGCTTTAACCCCACCATTTCTCTGCAACACGGAGTAGAGGTAAACCTCAACAGCGCCAGCGGAGAACGTATTGACGGAAGCCCTGAAATAAACGATTACGCCTATTTTACTTCTTCGGAGATCAAAATAGGCTCCAGAATTAACCTGAGACCCGGCCTGCGCTTTATCCATAACTCGGTATATGACGCGCCCCCGGTGATTCCCTCCATCAATACAAAATTCACTCTGGGCAAAGGGCTGGACCTCCGCGCTGCTTACGCCCGGGGCTTCCGCTCCCCCGCCCTGCGTGAACTTTACTTTACGTTCTTTGATGCCAGCCATTCGATCAGGGGGAACGAAAACCTCAAAGCCGAAACCTCAGACAGCTATAATGCGTACCTCTCGTACCAGGCCATTGACCAACAGGATCTGCGCCTGAACACCACCTTAGGTACCTTTTACAATGTATTTGATAACCTGATCTCCATTGGTATTGATCCCGCAGACAACAGCATCAATACCTACCTCAATATCGACAAGCATAAAACCACAGGTATTACGCTAAACAATGTACTGTACTGGAAAAACCTGTATGCCACCCTCGGTTTTTCCCGGATAGGCCGGTACAACAGTTACTCCGAAAGCGAAGACCTGGCCGAATTCCTATGGACTTCGGAAGTCAATACCAACCTGCGCTATAATTTCCCTAAAATTGCTGCAGGAATCAGTCTCTTCCTGAAACACTCCGGGAAAATGCCCCGGTATATCGCACAGACTACCGCTACAGGAGTCATTGCCAAGCCTACGGAAATGGAAGGCTTTACCCTGGCCGACCTCACTTTCAACAAAGTTTTCTTTCAATACTTTACACTCAATGCCGGCATTAAAAACCTGTTTGGTGTAACCCGTCTGTCCAACACAGACACAGACAGCGGAGGAGCCCACTCCACCGGCGGAGCAATTCCCATGTCGTACGGCCGATCCTATTTCCTGGGCATATCTGCCCAGATTACCAAGTAATTAATAATTAATTATATATGAAAAACTCGATAAAATTAGTTCTGTTCTCGTTACTGACTGTATTTATCTCTTCCTGTGAAGACGATACCATTGACCTTCCGGATAACTATGTAGCCTTTAAAACGTCAGAAGCCGGACTCACCGGGACAGACGTCACCATTGACCTCGCGCTTACCCGGGCGGCCGATGCCGCTATTCCTGTGACCGTATCGCTTACGCCTTCTGGAGTAGAATACGGCACCCACTTCACTACCGAACCGGCGGCCAGCAACAACACCATCGCCCTGACCATTCCTCAGGGAGAGTCATCGGCAAGCATTAAAGTGATTCCCGTGGCAGGCGCCCTTCTTTCCGGAACCGAAACCGTGAACTTTACCATCAGCCAGGTAACTTCCCCCACGCTGATCGGGTTGACCAAAGACCTGAAACTTACGTTTTCCCGTATTATTTCAAACGGAAGCCAGCTCACCCTGGAAGGAAAAACCGATGCGTCTAACTATACCAATAACGTATATGCAGACCTGAGCGGAAACAGCACCCACCTGAACGCCCGCGCATCATGGAACCTGGCCTTTACCAATACTTCCCAGTTCCGTGTGGTGCTGAACCACTCCCTGCAAACCACGGCGGCAGTAACCACCAAATCGGATATCACCCAGGTGTCTCTGGCCGATACCGCCACCACGGCAGATATTTACATCTCCGGCGCACGTATCACCGACCCTGCCACCCTGCCCCTGGTAGACAGCTGGGACGGCGACCTGAGCAAAACCGTTTTCGCGGAAGTTTCCGCTACTTCTTCTGAAAACAAAGTATACCTGGTGGCCTTTGAAGGAAGCAATACACCCAAAAGCCAATGGTACAAAGTAAAAGTAGACCGTAACGGCTCAGGATACAAGGTACAATACGCCCGCATTGGTGAAACCGATGTCAAAACCGTGGAGATCAGCAAAGACACGGACTTTAACCTCAGCTTCCTTTCCTTCTCTACCGGCCTGGTGAGTAACGTGGAACCCAAAGCCAACGACTGGGACATACAGTACGGTTACAGTACCTATGACTCCGGCCTGAATACACCTTACTGGTTCCAGGATTTCATCCTGCTCAACTACATAGGCGGAGCTGAAGCGGCCATAGTAGAAACGTCTACCGTAAGCTATGACAATTATGCCGAAAGCCATATCACCTCCACCACCTTCGCCAAAACCCGTGACGCCATCGGCAGCAAATGGAGAGCCACTTCGGGCGCTGTGGTAGGAATCACCCAAGGCAAGTTCTACGTGATCAAAGATCCGGAAGGCAACGTATACAAGCTGAAGTTTGTAAGCGCGGGTATCGGCACTGACGGCGGAGAAAGAGGGAAACCGGTCATTGAATACAAATTGGTTAAAAAAGGTTGATATCTTCGACCCCACAGAAAACAGCCTGGTATAGCCGGGCTGTTTTCTCTTTACAGGACCCTTTGTTTCCTTCGAAACTATTCCCTATTTAAAATTGTTCTAAGTTAAAACAGGGGAAACAGTCCCGCAAAATTATCTCATGGTTAAAGAGGCACAAAAAGAACCCACCCTTTACGATCAGGCCCGGCAGGTGCTGGATTCTAAAATTGAAGAGCTGGGCTTACGGAAAACGCAGGAACGTTACAGGATACTGGAAGAGATCTATAAACGCGAGGATCATTTCGAGATTGAAGACCTCTTTGACTCCATGCTACAACAGAATTTCAATGTCAGTAAAGCCACAGTATATAATGTGGTGGAATTGTTGACCGAGATTGGGCTGGTGATACGCCATAACTTCGGCAACAATAATGCTGCGCGCTATGAAAAAGCCTTCGGAAGGAGGCAGCACAGCCATATTATCTGCACGAAATGCAATAAGGTGATTGAATTCTGTGATCCCCGCCTCCTGTTGATTCAGAATACCGCATCCCGCTACAGCGATATTGAAATCAAAGACCACTCCCTGGTTTTTTACGGAGTATGCCACAGCTGTCAGAAAAAGTAAGTACCTTTGGTTGACAGGCCCGCATCGCCGGGGATACTGCCGCAAACGGCCAGTAGTTTCCCGCCCTGCTGCGGCCGAAAGTTGATTTCTGAAAGCCGATAGCTAAAATACATCCCGATGAAAGAGCCCGCTTTCCCCGACGTCTCCCTCTTTGTCTGCCACGGCAGCAAATGCGGCCGGCACAAAGACTTCAGGAAACTCCTGAAAAATGAAATCAGGCGCCGCGTACACACCGATGTGGAGATTTTTCGTACGGAATGTACAGACCGCTGCAAATTTGCCCCTGTCTTGTGCCTTCAGCCCCACAATATCTGGTTTTACGAAGCCGATGAACATACCGTAGAACACATTGTACGAGTCCTTCGCGAATCCTGAAACCCCTGCCTCTCTCTCCCCTAAAAAATTATTTTCTCTTCTTCAGGGAAAAACAGCACTTTCCTTTGTTGAGCAGCCTCTCCTACCAAATAAAAAGTAGGCATTTTGCTCAATTTCCATAGTATTTTTTTGAGAAAAAATAGCATGTTTGAGGGATTGATTAAATTGCGTATGTTTGTAGCAAAAATAGTCTTCAATGAGTTACATAGAACCGGCGCCTGTTCCGGCCAGTGAAAATCCCCTGGATTCCATGATGTCGCGGTTTAATGCCGCCATACGGATTCTCGGCCTGCCTGATGAAATGTATGATATCCTGAAGGTTCCTGCCCGTCAGGTGATTGTGGGTCTGCCCGTGACCATGGACAACGGGAAAATCAAAGTTTTTGAGGGATACCGCGTGATTCACTCCACCATTCTTGGTCCGGGCAAAGGCGGTGTACGACTAGACCCCGGGGTGACCCTCGACGAAGTGCGGGCCCTGGCGGCCTGGATGACCTGGAAATGCGCGGTGGTGGATATCCCCTACGGAGGCGCCAAAGGAGGCATCGCCTGCAATCCCCGCGAAATGTCGGCAGGAGAAATTGAGCGCCTGGTGCGCGCGTATACCCTGGGCATGCTTGATATCTTCGGTCCGGACAAGGATATCCCGGCACCCGACATGGGTACGGGTCCAAGAGAAATGGCCTGGCTGATGGACGAGTATTCCAAAGCCAAAGGCATGACCACCCAAGCGGTGGTTACAGGAAAACCCCTGGTACTGGGCGGTTCCCTCGGGCGCACCGAAGCCACCGGACGGGGCGTGACCGTTTCGGCCATTTCGGCCATGGAGAAGATAAAACTAAATCCCTACCGGGCCACCGCCGCCGTGCAGGGCTTCGGCAATGTGGGTTCAAATGCCGCACTTCTCCTGAAAGAAAAAGGGGTTACCGTCACCGGTATCAGCGACGTATCCGGCGCCTACTATAACGATAAAGGAATAGACCTCGACAAGGCCATAGAATACCGCAATCAGCATAACGGCATCCTGGAAGGTTTTGACGGCGCCGAAAAAATACCGGCCGAAGAACTCCTCTTCCTGCCTGTAGACCTGCTGGTACCCGCCGCGAAAGAAGACGTGATCACCCGCCACAACGCATCCAAAATACAGGCGAAACTTATTGTGGAAGGCGCCAATGGCCCTACTTCCGCCACGGCCGATGACATTATCCACGACAAAGGCATTATGGTGGTGCCCGATATCCTGGCCAATGCGGGAGGCGTCACCGTATCGTATTTCGAATGGGTACAAAACCGCATGGGCTATAAATGGCCCCTCGACCGGATCAACAGGAGAAGCGACCGCGTGATGAAAGACGCTTTTAACAACGTCTACGAAACCTCTGAAAAATACAAGGTCTCCCTGCGCTTGGCCGCCTACATCCTGGCCATCGACAAGGTTTCCAGCTCCTATAAATTCCGGGGAGGGTACGGTTGAGAACCGCACCCTTTTTAGATATCCACTTTTATTTTACCTTTGCACATAGGTTTATTGAAATGTATATATGAGTGAAATAAAAGGATCTGTTTTCTGGATTACCGGGGCTTCATCGGGTATCGGCGAAGCCACGGCCCTGGCCGCTGCGAAAGAGGGAGCGAAACTGGTACTGTCTGCCCGGCGGAAAGAAGAACTCGAAAGGGTTAAAGCAACCACAGGCCTCAGCGATGAGGAAGTGCTGGTACTGCCCATCGACATGGAAAACCTGGAGGGGATCCCGGCGGCCGTAGAGACCGTGCTTCAAAAATTCGGCCGCATAGACATCCTCTTTAATAATGCGGGGGTATCTCAGCGCTCCAGCGTGGTAGACACCAAAATGGAAGTGTTTGAACGCCTGATGAACCTGAATTACCTTTCGGTAGTGGCCCTCACCAAGGCGGTTCTGCCCGTTATGATACGCCAAAACTCCGGCCACCTGCTGGTCACCAGCAGCATATCCGGCAAGCTCGGTTCTCCCATGCGCGCGGGATACTGCGGCTCCAAACACGCCCTTCACGGTTTTTATGATGCACTGCGCTCCGAGGTGTACGAGCGGAACATCAAGGTCATGCTGGTATGCCCCGGCTATATTAAAACCGCTATCTCTATTAACGCCTTCGCCGCGGACGGTGGAAAGCACGGTAAAATGGACGAAAACCAGAACCAGGGCATATCGGCGGAAGAGTGCGCCGACAAAATCATCCGGGGTATTCTCCTTAACCGGGAAGAAATGTATATTGGGGGAAAAGAAGTGGCGGGGGTATATCTCAAACGATTTTTCCCCGGCCTGCTCAACCGTATTGTACGCAAACAGGCACCCAAATAAATAGTCATGAGCCTTCAGCTGACAAAAGACCTCTTCATTGTACGTCACGCCACCGCCGAAGAAAACGGCAACCTCACCGTGGTACGCGATTACGACCGGGAACTGATCTCCAAAGGGGTCATGGAAGCCGCGAAGGTAGGACGCTATCTTTCGGAATATTTCCCCGTTATAGAGGCCATTTACTCCAGCGGAGCCGCCCGCGCCCTCTCCACCGCTACCTATATTGCGGAGCAAATTCGTTTTAACACCGAAAAAATAGAGGTTCGGGACGTACTCTACGGCACCGGCCCCCGCGGATACCTGGAAGTACTGAACGGAATTCCTGCCCACATCCAGCATGCCATGATCGTAGGACATAACCCCGACGTATCCTATTTCACCGATTACCTGACCCGTGACGACACCGGCGGGCACCTGCGAAAGGCTACTGTCATTCACCTCCGGTTTGAAGGCTTCGAATGGAGCGAAATCTCCGGGAATCTGGGCCACTTTATAAAGAGAATTGACGGTAAAAAATTAGAAATAAATTGAAGAACAATAAGATTTTCAAAATCGTTTTTATCGTCTTTTTATTGATCGTAATTCTGTTACTGGTCGATATGGCGCGGCAGACCACTCCCCCCTGGAAAAAGAAGAAAGCGACGCCCGGCGCCCAGCTCTCCCCGGATGACACTCCCCCTACTTTTCACACATCGGAAGAAACACCTCCCACCGCCTGCCACCCACAAGCCAAAACCAGTCCCCGTCCTAAAAGCTGATAGCTGACGGCTGATAGCTAAACTTCGTACCTATGAAAAAAATTAACACTTCATATTTCACGTTATTTCTGGCGAATATTATCGCGTTTGTTGCTATTTCGTGTGGATCAGTCACCAAAAAGGAATACCGTGACCCGGAAACTCTCTGGGGCGATCTGTACAAAGACATCCAAGCCGCCCACCTCTTTGCATCGCCCAAAACGTTCTGGGACGCCGTTCCCCGGGGCAAAGCCGAAAAAGTGCTGGAACGCTACCTCCAAGCCAAAACAGCACCGGGATTTGACCTCTCTGCGTTTGTGGCCGAACATTTCACCCTACCCGACTATACTACGGCCTATACCCCGTCAGACCTCGACTTCGAAACCTACATCACCCACACCTTCCAAGAATTGCTGACCCGGCCGAAAGACGACGGCGGCTCCCTGATACCCACCCGTATGCGTTACCTGTCGGGCGGAGGCATGTTCCCGGAATACAACGCCTACCGCAGCTTTTTTGCGGTCAAAGCTTTTCAGAGCCTGGGTGAAGATTCCCTGGCGGCCGGCATGGCCACCAACGCCTTTCAGTTTATACAAGACTACGGCTATGTACCGTACGGCAACCGTTCCTATTACCTGGGCTTCTCCGGTTTCCCCCTGCTTTCCCTCATGGCCGAAGCCGTAGCAGAGCAACAACCCCAACTGTTGCCCTGGTTCGGCAACCTGATGGCCCGCGACTACCAGGCCCGCATGGCCGCAGGCGACCACGACCTGCCGTCATCCGGTGCGTATAAGTCGGTGGTGGTGCTGGAAAACAACAAAACATTGAATCGCTTCTATTCCGAAGGAAAGGCCAATGCCTGCATTTCTCTCCTGAAAAGTACGGAATGGGAGGGTTCGTCCCGCTTCTTCGCAGAGGGAAGACAAAACCCCGACCGTTTCCTGCCTGTAGACCTTAACGCCGCCCTCTATCATTTTGAACAGGTACTGGCCACCTCCTTTACCGCTAAAAAACGCCCGGAATACGCCGAAAGCTATGCCGCCCTGGGAAAAATCCGCAAGGAAATGTACGACCACTACCTGTATGACCCCGCCCGACAATTTTATTACGATTACGACTTTGTGGTCGGGAAACCCTCCGATGCGGAAACCCTCGCCGCGATTTTCCCGGTACTGACCGGACTGAGTGACGCGGGCCAGACCGCGGGCGTAGTAGCAAAAATCGAACAGCATTTCCTTACGGAAAACGGGGTAGTAGATGACCTTTCTGCCGCGTATGGATCCGCAGAAATGAATTACCTGACCATCCTGGCCCTCCGGAAAGCCGGAAAAACCGACCTGGCCGAAACCCTGAAGCAGCGCTGGATCAGCCTGAACAAAGCCTATTTTACCCGACACCAACATATTTTACCCGTATATAACCTGAAAGACCCCGACAGCAGCCCGACTGCACCAGCAAGAATAGACGGCGCCATAGCGGTACTTACCGCTCTTCTAAACGAATAACGGCGGGATGGTCACCTACCAGACCTCATCCCGAAATATCCACAATCACCCGACCTGTTTTCTACCGGTGCGGTCCCTGAGATCAGGTATCCCGGAAAGTCCCTTCCGATGCATTTTCTTTTGGAATCTGTAAAATATCCTTATTTTTACCCACCAATATACCTGAATACATTTGAAAACGTCGATTGCAGCCACAGGCTCCGCCATGCCTGAAAGGAGAATACCCAACAGTTATTTCCTTGACCGTACTTTTCTGAACGAAGACGGCACCCCCATGAACAAACCCGTGGAGGAGATTGTCGCCAAACTTGAACAAATCACCGGCATCAAAGAAAGGGGCTATATCCCCGAAACCGGCGATTCGGTACCCCTGATGGCCCAGGCCTGTGAAAATGCCCTCACCTCCTGGGGACACGACCGGAATAAAATTGACGGCATCATTGTGGGTCATAATGCAGGAAACATGCTCGAAGGCCGCCAGGGTTTTCATACCGTACCGAACATGGCCGCCCTGCTCAAACACCGCCTCGGCATTACCAACCACCATTGTTTCGCCTACGATATCCTCTTCGGCTGTCCGGGCTGGGTACAAGGCATCATCCAGGCGCACCAGGCCATTCAGGCGGGCGACGCCACCCACGTGCTGGTGGTGGGGATTGAGGTAGCCTCCCGTCTTGTGGACCCTTACGACCTCGACTCCATGATCCTGGCCGACGGATGCGGCGCCACCATTGTAAGCGCTTCCGATGACGAACCGGCCGGCATTGTCTCCTACGCTACATTCTCTCATGCACAAGAAGACATCGCCTGCATTTACCTTGACCGCTCCTACAACCGGGAATGGAATGACCCTACCCTTTTCAAAATGAACGGCAAAGACGTCTACAAATACGCTACCGTCTGGGTACCCCAGGTCATCAAAAAGGCCCTCGACAAAGCCGGATTGAACGCTTCCGACGTAGACATGTTCCTGTTTCACCAGGCCAACGGCAAAATGCTGAATGCTTTCGCCCATAACCTCGCCCGGATGTACGGTATGGAAGGACTTTCTTTTGAAGGAAAAATTCCCGTGACCATCCATTTTACCGGGAATACCTCCGTGGCCACCATTCCCACCATGTTGGATCTTATACTGAAAGGCAACCTGGAGGGCTACCGCATAACACCGGGCATGACCGTGGTTTTCGCTTCCGTTGGCGCAGGCATGCACTGCAACGCCCTGGTTTACCGTTTTTAAACGGCTTTCCTTCCGCTAAGCAGGGTCTCCTGTACCAGAAGTCCCGGGCTTATCGTTTATATTTGTGAGCCCGCTAACCTCTTATGTGGAATGAAGCAGAAACAGATTTTCTTTGATGTCTATAAAAACCTGTCTATCCGCAGGCTGATTATCCTGTCCGTACTCCTGTGCTTCGTGATGGGCGTACTTTTCTACTTTAACCAGATCAGCAAAGCCCTGGAAGAACGGGAAAAAGCCTACGTGGACCTCTACGCCAAGGCCATGGCCTTCCTGATAGAACAAAGTGGACAGGAGTGCGACTATACTTTTATTGTAGAAGTTATCCAGGCCAACACCACAGTACCTGTCATTTTATCCTATGGCGGTATCCCGAACAGGTACGTGAATATTCCCGAACTCGAAGACCCCGACCGGTCCTGGACGGACGAGCAAAAGGTCGAATTTCTAAAAAAGAAGATCGTGGAGATGCAAGCACAGAATGAACCCATCCCGTATCAGGTGGCCGGGGTGCAGGATTTTGTGTACTATGCCAATTCTTCCACCCTCAAAACCCTGCGTTTCTTCCCCTATATTATATTGAGTACGCTTTTTCTTTTCGGCGGACTGGCCTATATTTCGTATTCCTCTTCGCGCCGGGCAGAGCAAAACCGGGTATGGGTGGGCCTGGCCAAAGAAACCGCTCACCAGCTGGGCACCCCTATTTCCGGCCTTATGGGCTGGATAGAAGTATTGAAAACCTACCCCGACTTTGACCAGAACATCGGTCATGAAATGATGAAAGACGTACACCGCCTGGAAACCATTACCGCCCGTTTTTCCAACATCGGTTCCGTACCCACCAAGCGGTCGGAAAACATCGGAGACCTGGTGGAAAATACGGCCGAATACCTCAAAAAGAGGATTTCTACCAAGATCCAGTGGACCGTTACCAATCATCTTACCGAACCGTATTACCGCGATGTCAACCGTCACCTCATTGAATGGGTAGTGGAAAACATCTGCAAAAACGCGGTAGATGCCATGGTGGGGGTGGGAGAACTGCACATTACCCTTGACCGCCTTCCCAATAAGAAAATCTGTGTAGACATTACCGATACCGGCAAAGGCATGACCATGGCTGTGCAACGGAACATTTTCAATGCCGGTTACTCCACCAAAAAAAGAGGCTGGGGCCTCGGACTCACCCTGGCCCGGCGCATTATCGAAACCTACCACGACGGCAAACTTTACGTTTTCCGCTCAGAAGTAGGCAAAGGTTCTACTTTTCGCATCATCCTGTAAACGGAAGTTCCCCGCTCTGTAGCACCTTATTCGTAATTAATAAAAATAAGCTATATTAAGCTAATTATTAGTTATTTATAGGAAATAAATACAAAATTGGCCCGCCAAAATCGTGCGCCATTAGGCCATAAACCAAATGATTCTGTATTTTTGCCTTCGCTAAAGGATAATCATGACCCATCATACCCTGAAACTAAAAAAGCCCCTGGCATTTATTGACCTGGAAACCACCGGCGTTAATATTACCCGGGACCGGATAGTGGAAATTAGTATTGCCAAGGCTAACCTGGACGGAACCGTGGAAATCCGTACCAAAAAAGTTAACCCTACTATTCCTATCCCCCTGGAATCCAGTCTTATTCACGGGATTTACGACGATGATGTGGCCAATGAGCCTACCTTTAAGCAATTGGCCCGTTCCATGGCCCAGTTCCTGGAAGGGTGCGACCTGGCCGGGTTTAACAGCAACCGTTTTGACGTACCCATGCTGGTGGAAGAGTTTCTGCGGATTGATACGTCTCTTTTCGACATCAAAAACCGGAAACTGATTGATGTGCAACGCATTTTTCATTTGATGGAACCCCGTACCCTTTCGGCCGCCTACCGGTTCTACTGCCAGAAAACCCTTGAAAACGCGCACAGCGCGGAGGCCGACACCCTCGCTACTCTCGAAGTACTGTGCGCGCAGGTGGTGAGGTATGACGGCGTCACCATCAAAGACGATACCGGCAATGAATACGCACCGGTAAAAAACGACATGGACGAGCTGCATAAATTAACTTCCAATACCCTGGTAGACTTCGCGCAACGCATGACCCTCAACAAGAGCGGGGAGATCGTCTTCAATTTCGGGAAAAACGCGGGGCGAAAAGTGGAGGATGTACTCGCCCGTGAACCTCAGTATTACGACTGGATCATGAACTCGGAATTTCCCCTGGATACCAAGCGTAAGCTGACCGAAATTAAATTGAAAATGAAAAAGTAAAATACTATTTTTGCAAGTTGAGATAATCTTTACATCATGTTCGAAGGCAGTTTAGAAAACATACCGGAAATTTTCCGACAGATTCCGCTCATCAATATTGTGCAGCTGGCCACTATTCTCTTTACCATAGGGGTAGTGGGGGTGCTGATTCGCCGCAATGCCATCATCATCCTGATGTCTATAGAGCTTATGCTGAATGCGGTCAATCTTCTGCTGATCGGGTTTTCGGCTTACACGTCAGACTCCAGCGGCCAGATATTCGTATTTTTCATTATGGCCGTAGCCGCCGCCGAAGTAGCCGTAGGCCTCGCCATCATTGTGATGATTTACCGGAATATCCGAACCATTGACATTGGCTTGTTCAATAAATTAAGAGGCTAAAGCATTTGTATTATGACCTTATCATTACTGATTACGCTTATCCCGCTTATACCGTTTGCCGGATTCCTGATTAACGGCCTCGGGTTTCGTACCATACCGAAAAAAAGTGTTCACCTGATTGGCACCGGAGCCTCTTTCCTGTCTTTTCTGTGTGTGTTTTTCACGTATATGCAATTCAACGGTGACCCCATACTGGTCAAACTCTTTGACTGGATCACCGTAGGCAGCCTGAACATTGGCTTTACTTTCCAGGTTGACCAGCTCTCCCTGATTATGCTTTTTGTGATCACCGGTGTAGGTACCCTTATTCACGGATATTCCGCCGGTTACATGAGCCATGATCCGGGTTTCGGGAAGTTTTTCGCCTATTTAAACCTTTTTCTCTTCTCCATGATCATCCTGGTGCTGGGAGGCAATTACCTGATGATGTTCATAGGATGGGAAGGCGTAGGCTTATGTTCTTACCTGCTGATCGGTTTCTGGAACAAAAACAGCAATTATGCGGACGCCGCCCGGAAAGCCTTTATTATGAACCGGGTGGGTGACATGGGATTCCTCCTTGGTATTTTCCTTCTGATCAGTACCTTTGGCACTATAGAATACGGGGAAGTCTTTAGCAAAGCCACCGCTTTCCCGGTAGGAGACACGGTAATTACGGCCATCACCCTGGCGCTTTTTGTGGGAGCCATGGGTAAGTCGGCCCAGATTCCCCTGTTTACCTGGCTCCCCGATGCCATGGCGGGCCCCACCCCCGTATCGGCTCTGATTCACGCCGCTACCATGGTTACCTCCGGAATTTACATGATTGTACGTTCCAACGTGTTGTATACCCTTTCGCCTTTCACCCTGGAGGTGGTGGCCTGGGTCGGACTCGCCACGGCCCTACTGGGCGCGGTGATCGGCCTGTTTCAAAACGATATCAAGAAAGTGCTGGCCTACTCTACCGTCAGCCAGCTGGGTTATATGTTCATCGGCCTGGGGGTAATGGCCTACAGTTCCGGCCTTTTCCATGTCATTACCCACGCCTTCTTTAAAGCCCTGCTTTTCCTGGGTGCCGGCAGCGTGATTCATGCCATGAGCAATGACCAGGACATCCGGAATATGGGAGGTTTATGGGGGAAAATCAAAATCACCGCCATTACTTTCCTTATCGGCACCGTCGCCATCAGCGGTATACCGCCCTTCGCGGGCTTTTTCTCGAAAGATGAAATCCTGGCGCATACCTTTGAACACAATAAACTCATGTGGGCCCTGGCGGTAGCAGGTTCTTTCCTGACCGCCTTCTACATGTTCCGCCTGTTTTTCGTGACGTTTACAGGAAATTTCAGAGGAACTGCCGAACAGGAAAAACACCTGCACGAATCTCCTTCTAACATGACCATTCCCCTGATTGTACTGGCCGGTTTATCCGTAATAGCCGGTTTTATCGGCATGCCGGTGGTCTTTCACGCGCCGCACTACCTGAACGAGTTCCTTAGTCCGCTATACGAAGGCTCACGTACAGTCATGGAAGGTTTCGGACAGCTGCACCTGAGCCACAGTACCGAATGGATTCTGATGGGGGTTTCGGTAGGCGCCGCCGCAGTCGCTATTCTTTTAGCATACAGCATCTACGGCAAAAAGGGAACGGTTCCCCGCGCGGATGAGGGAATCAGCGGTCTTCAGAAAATCATTTATGACAAATTTTATATTGACGAACTGTACGACGCCCTGTTCGTAAGGCCGGTCATGCGTTTTTCTACCTGGCTGCACCATTTCCTGGATAACCGGGTGATCGGCGGCCTGCTCAACGGTGTCAGCGGAAGCGTCAATGAAACGGCGGGTGTTTTACGCAAACTGCAAACCGGGAACGTCGGAACCTACGTATGGCTGATCACGATCGGTATTATTATCTTTCTTGGCTTTAGTATGGGTACGGAAGTCTGGACTTCTTTAAAATCTATCAGTAAATAAGACATGTTGATACTTCTCCTATTTTTACTGCCTTTGCTTGCCGGGATTTTCCTGGTAGGAAATAAAAACGATGAGCGGGCCAAAACTGTCACCGTACTGGCAAGTATTGCCCAGTTGGTCCTTTTCATTTACGCGGCGTATGTTTTCCGCCATGATCCGGCCGCCCTTGACTATTCCCGGAGCTGGCTGAGCGAATTTAAAGTGACCTTCCACCTGGGCCTCGACGGGCTTTCCCTGCTGATGACCGGACTTACCGTGGTGATTTCGGGACTCATTCTTCTGGCCGTCAAAGACCTGAATTACGAAAAGATATCGCGTTTTCTGGGCCTTATTTTCCTGACGGAAGCCGCCCTGATCGGGGTCTTCGCGGCAAAAGACGCTTTTGTCTTTTATTTTTTCTTTGAAATCGCCCTGGTTCCGGTCTATCTTATGGCCAACCTTTGGAGCGGGAAAGGCATAGACCGCATCACCCTGAAGATGTTTATTTATACGGTACTGGGCAGCTTGCTGATGCTGGTGAGTTTTGTGGTGTTGTATCTTTTTGCCCAGACTTCTGACCTGGGAGAACTGGCCCGGGCTTCTGTGGGACTGAAACCCGCCCTGACCCACCTGCTTTTCTGGGGCTTCTTTATCGCTTTTGCCATCAAGTCTCCACTCTTCCCTTTCCATGCCTGGTTACCCGATGCCTACAGCCAGTCGCCTACACCGGCCACCATGCTGCTGGCGGCATTATTGTCTAAAATGGGGATTTACGGTATTCTCCGTATCCTGCTACCCCTGGTACCGGCGGGTACCGCCACGTTTTCCACGCTGGTCATTTACCTGTGTGTGGCCGGCCTGATCTACGGTTCCATTATTGCTATTCAGCAATTCCATATTAAGCGTCTGATCGCGTATTCTTCCTTTGCGCACATGGGCCTGATGGCCGCCGCGGCCCTCACCCTTTCGCATTCGGGTATACAGGGGTCGGTTTTCCAGATGATCGCGCACGCGTTTACTGCGGTAGGGTTGTTTTACGTGGCTAAAATCATTTACGACAAAACAGGAAGCCGCTCCCTGGCCGACCTCGGCGGCATGTCGCAGCGCGCGCCCAAACTGGCTATTCTCTTCATGATTATTCTGCTGGGAAGCGTGGGCTTACCCCTTACCAACGGTTTCGTGGGCGAATTCCTGATGCTGCGGGCCGTGTTCGATTTTCATTATATCGCGGGAATAATCGCGGTCAGCTGCATTATCCTGGCGGCGGTATACCTGCTGAGATTCTATCAGAAAACCATGTACGGACCGGTGACTTCGTTTACGGAGAACATCGAAGATATCGGCTTCAAAGAGCTGATTGTCCTGGTTCCTATAGCTTTAGTCATTATCATTACCGGGGTATTCCCTAACTGCCTGTTGGAACTGAGCGGTAGTTTTGCCAATACGCTGATAAAATAAGTCATCCGATATGTATCCAATCATCATATTATCATTTACGGGGTTACTTACACTATTTTTGGGGATCAACAACCCCCAATCAAAATCGATTCTGCCCGGAACGGTCGTGTTCCTGCTGGTGGGCCTGGCCGTTAACTTTATAGACTGGAACGCCCCGGGAACGTACTTTAACAATATGATTGAGGTCACCAATCCCAACATCATTGTAGGGTCGGTGATTATCTTGTCTGCCCTCTTCCTGGTCATTTTCAGCTCGGGTGAATTTGAAGACGAACACGCCCACCCGGCCGAATATTACGCCCTGATGCAATTCAGCGTGGTAGGCGCCCTGATCATGGCGTCTTTTAATAACATGCTGATGCTTTTTCTGGGGCTGGAAATCCTTTCCATAGCGCTGTATGTGCTTACAGGCAGCGATAAGAGCAACCTGAGAGGGAACGAAGCCGCCTTAAAATACTTCCTGATGGGTTCTTTCGCCACAGGAATCCTGTTGTTTGGGGTGGCCCTGATTTACGGCGCTACCGGGTCATTTGACATCAGCGCGGGTACCACCCTCGCCCGTGCCGCACTTCCCTCCAAAATCTTCTTTTATACAGGTATCGTATTTCTGCTGATCGGGCTTCTGTTCAAGATTTCCGGGGCGCCTTTTCATTTCTGGACCGCCGACGTGTACCAGGGTGCGCCTACCCTCTTTACGGCTTTTATGGCTACCGTGGTCAAAACGGCAGTGATCTTTTCCCTCTACCGTTTACTGGTCACAGGCTTTCCGTACGAATATGTCTTCTGGTCGAAAATCCTACTCGTGGTCATTGCCCTCAGCCTTATTCTCGGGAACGTCACGGCCGTGGTTCAGGACAACTTTAAACGTCTGCTGGCCTTTTCCAGCATTTCCCAGGCGGGTTTTATGCTGATGGCTTTGACCGGTATCAACGCCAAAACCTTTGCTAACCTGGCCTATTATTCCGCCAGTTATACCCTGGCCACTATCGCCGCACTGGGGGTACTGATCGTGGTATCGCGTACTTCGCTACGTGATGGGCGCCCGAACGAAAACGTAGACGTTTTCCACGGCCTGTTCCGAAGAAATCCAGACCTGGGTGTGGTATTGCTTGTGGCCATGCTTTCCCTCGGGGGAATCCCCCTGACCTCCGGCTTCTGGAGCAAGTTTTTTGTCTTCACAGACGCCATCAGCCAGGGCTATCTCTGGGTGCTTATCCTGGCCGTGTTCATGTCTGGTATCGCCCTGTATTACTATCTGAAACCTGTGGTAGCCGCCTTCCGCGCTACCGATGAACCCGCTGTTCAGGTGGCCCCCATACAGAAACTGGTATTGTATGGCGTTACCCTCTGTACCCTGCTATTGGGCGTGGCCCCCGGCCTGTTCCGGGCCCTGTTCTGAGTCATACTCCTTAGATAATACTTAAAGGATTTCCCCAAAGGAAGTCCTTTTTTATTGTACTTTATAGAGTATTCATTGCATTTTTTTTCGATTCAAATAAAAAAATTTTAAGTTTTCTTTAAGAAAGCTTGTTTCTCTCCTTAAAAAGATCTTAAATTTGCTTAGTGTTTAACAAAAACAATCTCTAAAAATGAAAAAAGTATTTGGTCTGTTATTTATCGCTACTATGGTAGCCTTTACCGCTTGTACTAAAACTGCTGAAACTGCTGAAGAAGAAGCAACTGCTACTGTAGAAGAAGCTGCTGCTGCTGTTGATTCTGCTGCTGCTGTTCTTGACTCAG
>CAYRGN010000056.1:0-21029 GCA_964423865.1 uncultured Lacihabitans sp. | reverse complement strand
AAAAATTTATGCCACGTAGTGTCAATCATGTAGCGTCGAGAGCACGCCGCAAAAAAGTTCTGAAGCTGGCCAAGGGCTACTTCGGAAGAAGAAAAAATGTTTGGACAGTCGCCAAAAACGCTGTCGAAAAAGGTTTGGTTTACGCCTATATCGGCCGTAAACAAAAGAAAAGAAACTTCCGCAGCCTGTGGATCGTACGGATTAACGCGGGGGTGAGACCTTACGGTTTATCCTACTCCGTATTCATCAACAAGTTGCAGAAAGCAGGTATTGAGCTGAACAGAAAAGTATTGGCCGACCTGGCAATGAATCATCCTGATGCGTTCAAAGCCATCGTTGAGAAAGTAAAATGAGCTGTCTTTAAGGCAGATAAGAAAAGGGCATCCGGAAGGGTGCCCTTTTTTATTTTTCGATACTTCAGGTGGTAAAAATTTAGCCTTCAGCTATCAGCGGTCAGCCGGGCGGAAGGCCGCCCCGCGACGCTTCGCTTATTCATTGGGGGGCGCCTAGCCGCCGGTTGCCGGTTTTCTGATAGCTGAATGTTCATGGCTATTTCATGTGAGAAAAATGAGAACTAAAATTTTCTTTTTATAGATTATTAAAATATATTCGTATCCCATTATGCGGTGAATTTTATTTCTGAATCAAATGATACTTAGAAAAGTACTGACTGTTTTTGTCGTCTTTTTTTCGACCACCTCAACGTATGCGCAGGTCGAAAAAATAGATTTTATCTATGAGTTGGTCTGGAAATCAGACAGCCTGAAGCTGGACAAAATCAAAAAGGAAGACATGATATTGCAGGTGAAGGGAGAGGAATCTTGCTTTCAAAGTATGTTAAAGCATGACTTTGAAAATAATATGGGGGATTTCGAAAGTGCAGTTAAATCACATAAGGGCGTAACCACTGAAATGGCTCAAAAAATAAATCCTACTTTCGACTATCGAATTTTTAAAGCCTCCCATACGCTGAAAGTAGAAGAGCGGATTATGCGAAAACCGTATACTTATGAAATGGATTTTGACCCCGGACAATGGCAAATTCAGGCCGAGCAGGATAGCGTAGCCGGCTTCTGGAGCCAGAAAGCCACGGTAGAGCACAACGGCCGGAGCTACATTGCCTGGTTTACTACGGAAATACCGGTTGCTGACGGCCCGTATATATTTTACGGGTTACCAGGGCTTATTGTAAAACTGCAGGATACCCAGGATCACTATATTTTCACGCTGAAAGAAGTGAGTAAAACCGCAAGCATCTGGCCCCCTCTAACTAAAAACGCGATTTCTGCTACTTTCGGGGAAATCAGCAAAATAAAACGTACCCTTCGCCAGGATCCGATGACCGACCCGCTTAAAGCCGGTTTTTTTGGTGATCCCAAAGACATAGAAACTGTGAGAAGATTGGCCCAAGCCGATAATAATCCCCTGGAAAGAAACCAGTGAGAATCACCCTGCTTGTTTGCCTGTTTTTATGCCGCCTTGGTTTTACTCAAAGTGTTTTTGAGGGGAAGGTGACCAATGAATGAATAAAAAGAGTCAACCAAAACCGGATGTTTTAACATGAAAAAGATAGACTCATGGTTTGTCTTCAATAAATTTTCAATATATTCGTACTTACTTATATTTCCAACCTAAATTTTTAACGAATGAAAAAAGTATTTTTCCTCTCCCTGATTTTTTCATGTTTTACTATGTTCGGCGCTTTTGCTTCTGAATCAATAGAGAAATCTGATGGATTACAAAATGTGTATTGTGAGGATGATGCATTGGTGTCAATCTTTGCAAACTGCATCCCCGTTCATTTAACCTGTTGGGAATCTCCCCGGGAAACTTGTTTTGATGAATCTTATACAGCAGCTGAGATTACTGAGTTAGTAGGATTAATGGAAGGAGCATGGTGTACACCTCCGTTTGAACCATAAAAACTCGCTAAGTAATTTATTACTCTTTGGTCTTTTAAGATTACTTTTCAGACCAGAGAGTTTTAATATTTTAACATATGATATCAAAAAAAATAATAATTACGACTATTGTTTTTTTCTCAGTTATACGGGTTTATGCCCAGTCCGAAAAAATAGATTTTATCTACGAGATGGTCTGGAAAGAAGATAGTCTTAAACCGGAAAGGACTAAAAGAGAAGACATGATACTGCAGATAAAGGGAGCAGAGTCTTGTTTTCAGAGTATGATTAACCATAACTATGAAAATTATATAGTAGAAGTTGAAAAAAACATGAAGTCCCGTGGAATATTACACGGTGGCGAGGTAAAAAAAAATATACCGGTTTTTAAATACCGCATTTTCAAAGCACAAAGTACATTGAAAGTAGAAGAGCAAATTATGCGGAAACCTTATGCCTACGAAATGGATTTTGATCCCGACCAATGGCAGATTCAGGCGGAGCAGGACAGTATAGCCGGTTTTTGGAGTCAAAAAGCTATGATAGATCACAACGGTCGGAGCTATATTGCCTGGTTCACTACAGAGATACCGGTATCAGATGGCCCCTATATATTTCATGGATTGCCCGGGCTTATTGTGAAACTGTATGACACGCAGGATCACTATACTTTTACGCTGAAAGAGGTGAGTAAAGCGGGTAGTATCTGGCCTCCAATGGCTAAAAATGCAATTTCTTCCACCTTTAAAGAGGTTAGTGAGCTAAAACGTAATCTTCGCCAGGACCCGCTGACAGACCCTCTTGTTTCAGGTTTTTTTAGTGATCCTGAAGCCATTGAGAATTTAAGAAAAAGAGCCAGAGCCAACAATAACCCCCTGGAAAGAAACCAGTGAGAATCATCCTGCTTGTTTCTGTGATATGGCTGTGCCGGCCCGCTTTTGCCCAGCATATACTGGAAGGGCGGGTGACCAATGAACAAAAGGAGCCTTTGGCTGGTGTAAGCGTTATTCTAAAAAAAGAGGGGCCGGTGCTGGCATTTGCAAGAACAGACACACGCGGATATTTTAAAATAACGTACCGGGCAAGCATGGACTCCCTGCAACTTTTTGCTCAGGCTATGGCCTATGCGGGACAAAGCCGGGCGGTGGTGCCGGAAAAGCGGATCTACAACTTTATCCTCCGCCCCTCTTCCCGTCAGCTCGAAGAAATACGGGTGAGGCCCCCCGTCAGCCGCAAGAACGATACGCTCAGTTACGGAGTGGATTTTTTAACCCGGGCGGGAGACCGCACCCTGGCCGATGTCATGAAAAGAATACCCGGCCTGGAGGTCAGCTCCACCGGCCGGATCACCTATCAGGGCAATCCCATTGAAAAATACTATATAGAAGGGCTGGACCTGCTGGGCGGGCGTTACGGCCTGGCAAATAATAATCTCCCGGCTGAAAAAGTAGACCGGGTGGAGGTGCTGGAAAACCATCAGTCGGTGCGGATGCTGGATGGCGTACAGCAAAGCTACCGGACTTCGCTGAATATCCGGCTGAAAAACAAATACACCACCACCATTCCTGTAGTGACGGGGGCAGGGGCTTCTCCGCTCATGGGCCTGGCGGAGTTCCTGCCGATGGTCTTTTCGCCTCAAAAACAATTTATAGGGGGATTTAAAGCCAATAATACCGGTAAAGACATTACTATAGACGGAGCACAGCATAATTCCCTGGCTGATTTACTGGAAGAGCAGGTGCGGGTTACGAGAAGCGATATCGTACAGGTCAGCCTGCCGGCCATAGACGCTGACCGTTACCGCTTCAATGAGTCGGCTTATGCCACGGTGAATAACCTCAACCGGCTCAAAAAAGACCTGCAGCTGCGATTGAACGCAGGCTATATGTACGATCAGCTGAAGCGTGAAAGCGTGAGCGAAATCGCTTATAACCTGTATGAAGGCACCATCGTGCTTGCAGAAGAGAACAAGACACGCCAAAGCAACAGCCAGTTTCGGCTGGAGGCGGAGCTGTCTGAAAACTCCACGGGTAAGTATTTTGCCAATAAAACCCGGATGACCCTGGAGAATAAAAACGGGCGGGGTGACCTTCTGACCAGCGGCGCTTTCCTGGATCAGGAAGCCCGAAACCGCCTGAGTAACTTCCGTAATGATTTCTCACGTTTCCTGAAGGCGGGCCCGCAACTGATCCGGATCTCTTCCACCGTTTCGTATAAAGATAACCCCCAGTCACTCCGGATCTTCAACAGCGGTTATGGATTTTCTTTTGCTGAAAACGCGCGTCAGGCACTCCAGGAAATTAACGACAAAAAACTGGATACCGACCTGATAGTGCAAGGTTACCGTAAAATTGCAGGGCTGGATTATACCCTGAAAACAGGGGGGCAGTTTCACCGCCACCGGATGGAAAGCGACCTTCTAGCCAACAGTACAAGCCTCTACCAAAATGACCTTCACTGGACGCAATACAACGTATTGACCGAACAGCAGATTGAAAAAAACGGGCAGTACTTGCGACTTAAACTGACTCTTCCCTGGTCTTACCGTTCATTTCAGATCCGTGATGACCTGTACGGTATACGGCGGGATGTGAAACGTTTTCCCTTTGAACCCGCTTTTTTTATGCAATATATCACCCGGAAAAACTGGGAGTTTCAGACCAACCTTAGCCGAAGATACCGTTTCGGATCCATGGAAAGCATGTATACCGGGTTTATCTTGAAAGATTACCGTACGCTGAACCAGAGAGATGTGCCTCTGGCGGAAGACCTTCAGTACGTGGTATCGGCGGTGATAAAATACAACAATCCTTTTAAGTACATCAGTGCCTGGCTGACCACCCGGTATGCCCACACGGAGAGAAATATCATGACATCCGGTATCCTACAGGAAAACGGGAGTATCACCACGGTGGCCTTTCTTCAGAAGAACCCTATGCACCACACCGGTATCAACGGTGTTCTCCGGTATATTGTGCCCGGTAAAGATGCTACGCTGAACCTTAGCGGTGGTTGGACCCGCCAAACGGGAATAATCAGGATGAACGACCGCTTCACAGACCTTCTGAATAATTCCTTAAACGCCCGTATCGGTTGGGGTATATTACCGGCTAAAAAAGTCAATGTGAAGGCGGATCATGAATTCACCCGTACGCTTAGCCGCCCGGAAGGTACTGCCAGCGCGAGGCTCTTCCAGCAGAAGCATACAGTGGATATCCGGTATCCCCTGGCTAAAAAGCATTTTTTCTGGACCAAAGGAGAATATTACGCGTTTAAAATGACTACGGGAAACCTGGAAACGGGATTTTGGGATATGGGTTACCGGTATATTCAAAAAAAGATCGAAGTGGAGGCTTCCTGGCAGAATATCCTGAACAAAAACCGCTTTGAAAACGCGACGGTCTCCGAATTTTCCGAATTTTATCAGTCGCTTATGCTGAGACCGGCCCGCCTCTTACTTACTTTCAGGTGGACTTTCTCTCCATAAACACAATGGACTGTACCGCTTTTTGTATGCTCAAACCTTCGAAAGGTAGACTTTTATTTGTGTAAAACTTACGCATAAACTATTTTGCGACATCTTTAACAGCCCGGAGCATGCCTGCGCATAGCTCATATTAAACTTATGCAAATGAAAAAAAACATCCTGGTCATCACGAGCCTGATGATGGGCCTTTATGCCTGCAATTCTACGGATAACCAACCGGAAATCATTGTGAAAACCGTAGCCGAAGACGATGCAGCCTACGCGGCACAAGTAGAATCGGAAACCCCTTACAAGCTGGCCGACGGCTTGAAAATCAGCTTATGGGCTACGGACTCCCTCGCACCCGACCCGGTGTCTATGAGTATAGACGATTACAACAATATTTACCTGACCCGAACCAACCGCCAGAAAAATTCGGAATTTGATATCCGCGGACACCGCGACTGGATGACGGAATCTATCAGCTGGCAGAGTGTGGAAGACCGCCGGGCTTTCCTGAAGCGGTTTTTTGACCCGAAAGAGTCGGAAAAGAATAACTGGCTGGAAGACCTGAACGGTGACGGCTCCCACGACTGGCGCGACCTGGCCGTGGAAAAAGAGGAAATATGGAAACTGGAAGACACGAACGGCGACGGGCGGGCCGACCGCTCCACCCGCGTGTTAAGCGACTTTCACGATGAGATTACCGACGTGGCCGGTGCCATTCTGGTGCGGAGAAAAGATGCTTTTGTAGGGCTGGGTCCGGATCTCTGGCGACTGGAAGACACGAACGGAGACGGGTATTACGACAAGAAGACATCGATATCTCATGGATGGCACGTACACGTAGGTTTTAGTGGCCACGGCATGTCAGGACTGGTGGAAGGGCCTGACGGTAAAATCTATTGGGGTATTGGTGATCCGGGAATGAATGTAATTGACAAAGCCGGAAACCACCATTTCTTTCCCAACGAAGGGGTGATTGTACGCTGTAACCCGGACGGCTCCGATTTTGAAGTGTTTTCGCACGGCCACCGGAATACCCACGAATTTGTGTTTGACCAGTACGGAAACCTGATCAGCTCAGATAACGACGGAGACCATCCGGGAGAATCGGAACGCCTGGTACACCTGGTAGACGGTTCAGACTCCGGCTGGAGAATCAACTGGCAGTTCGGGAAATATACCGATCCGAAAAACAACCGATATAAGGTGTGGATGGACGAGGGCATGTACCTGCCCCGCCACGATGAGCAGGCCGCTTATTT
Source organism: uncultured Lacihabitans sp. (assembly GCA_964423865.1). GTDB lineage: Bacteria > Bacteroidota > Bacteroidia > Cytophagales > Spirosomataceae > Leadbetterella. The sequence goes on along the minus strand of CAYRGN010000056.1, from coordinate 14,394 downwards.
CCTCCCGCCGATCCGGAACTATCATAACGGACCTACCGGTATGCAGTTTAATCCGGGTACGGCCCTGGGCAAAGACTGGCTGAATAAGTTTTTCCTGGTGGAATTTACCGGTACTCCTTCAGGCGCGCATATCTGGTCGTTCGACCTGAAACCCAAAGGCGCCAGCTTCGATTTTAATTCGGAAACCGATATGGTGAACGGTATTTTGGCTACCGGTATACGGTTCGGTACAGACGGCGCCCTTTACGCTGCCGACTGGGTGAACGGATGGGGCACCAAAAACTACGGAAGGGTATGGAAAATTGATGCGACTACGAACGAATTCAGCGAGATCCGCAAAAAGACCCAGACGCTGATGGCGGCCGACTACGAAAAGAAAAGCGGCAAAGAACTGTACGAACTGTTGTTTTTCGAAGACCAGCGGATCCGCCAGAAGGCCCAGTTTGAGCTGGCGTCCCGTTCGGAAGGCAGCAGCCTGCTGACCAAGGCCGCCCGGCAAACGGAAAACCAGCTGGCCCGGGTACATGCCATCTGGGGAATGGGGCAGCTTCTGGCCGCGAAGAAAGGAGATGCGAAAGTGCTGACCGGTTTGTTGACCGACAGCGACCCCGAAATCGTAGCCCAGGCCGCAAAAGTGCTGGGCGATGTGCGGCACAAGGCGGCAGGGAAAAGCCTGGTGCCTTTCCTGACGCATGCCCATCCCCGCGTGCAGTTTTATGCGGCTCAGGCCCTGGGTAGAATAGGGCACCAGGAGGCCGTAACGGGATTGATTGATTTGTTGAAAAGAAATAACGACACCGATTTGTTTATCCGCCACGCGGCTACTCTGGCGCTCTCGCGCATAGAAGACCGTCCCGCAGTGTATGCCATGGTCACTAATCCGGAGAGGGCCGTACGCCTGGCCGCGGTGTTGGTGATGCGGAAATGGCAGGATCCGGAGCTGGCCCGTTCACTAAACGACAGCGACCTGTATATTGTAGCGGAAGCCGCCCGCGCCATTAACGATGATCTTTCGGCTCCCAAGGCTCTGCCGGCCCTTGCGGCCCTCGTGAAGCGCCATGAGATCCATTCGGAAGTCATCATGCGCCGGGCCATTAACGCTGCGCTCAGGGTAGGCGAAGACCAGCAACTGAATGACCTGGTGGCTTATGCCAAAGACCCAGAAGCGCCCGGCGTACTGAGAGGAGAGGCCCTGGCCACCATGGCCGTATGGGCGGAACCTTCGGTACTGGATAGGGTAGACGGTCGCTACAGAGGTCCCGTAACCCGGGATGCGGCGAAGGTGAAAGCCTTGCTGGTTCCCGAAATGGATGGATTTTTGTCGAGTGACGACCCCGCCATCGTCAATGCTTCCCTGAATGTGCTGAAAGAGTTCAAAGTGACCGATTTTAATGAAAAACTGGAGGCCATTTACCGAAAAAATCAGGATCCCCAGATTCGTTCGGGTATTCTTACCGCCCTGGCAGACCTCAACTACACAAAAGTAGGAGATCTGATTAACGATGCACTGAAGAGCCAGGACAGAGGCCTGCGCGGAACGGCTTTGGGTATGCTGAACAAACTGGATATTTCGCCGGAGCTGTTAAGCGCCATGGTGAACCAGGTGATTAGCAAAGGAGAGCAGGGAGAACAGCAAAGAATGATGAAGAGCCTGGGCGAAATGCCCCTGGAAAAAACAGAGAACCTTTTCCGGTCTTTGATTCAGAAGGTAAGAAACAAAGATTTTCCGGACGGCCTGAGGCTTGACCTTTCGGATGCCATTGACGCTTCGGGTTCAACCGCCCTGGCTGAGGCGCTGAAGCAGGTGTTGCCTAAAGGCGATATTTTCGAAGAGTACGCCGATGTGCTGTATGGCGGTAACCGTTGGAGAGGAGAACAATACTTTAAGCAGAACGAGACCGGGCAGTGTGTACGCTGCCACTCTATGGGTACCACAGACGGCGCTTCCGTAGGCCCTGATCTTAGTAATATAGGCAATGTACTGGAAAGGAAGCAGTTGTTGCAAGCCTTGCTGGAACCCAGCGCCCGCCTGGCCCCTGGTTTTGGTACGGTAAAATTGACGCTTGCGGGCGGACAGGAAGTTACCGGAATCCTGGAAAAGGAAAGTGCGGCCGAACTGGTACTGAGAACCTCAGAGGCCGAACCCCTGAGGGTACCGGTATCCCGCATCACTCACCGGGAGAATTACCCCTCCGCCATGCCGCCTATGAAAGACCTGATGAGCCGACATGAGTTAAGGGACGTCATTGAATATCTTTCGAGTTTGAAATAAAAGAAAAAGGGGGCAGCGAATTCGCTGCCCCCTTTTTCTTTTATTTGCCCAATTTCACTTCGGCGCCGACCACCACCATCAAAGTTTTGTCTTTAATTTCCGGATGGACAAAGACCAGGTAGAGATTCTGGTTCTTTTGAAGATCAGCAGGATCCACACGCACCGGAATGTTCAGCACATTAGGGGTTTGGGTAAGCGCGGGCGTAGGTTTGATCAGTGCCGATTCACCGATGAGCGTGCCGGTAGGGCTTCCCAGTCGAAGTTCCACTTTTCCACCTACGGCATTGACCTGGGCTTCCGGCGCCAGGGCATACACCACCATTCCCGAAACACCGTTCAGGTCTATGTCATACAAAGCCACATGCGCTCCCGATTTCTGAGGCATCAGCAGCTTCATATCGTTGAAGGTCATTTTCATGATGTCGGTTTCCAGGTCAAAGGCATGAATATCCAGCACGGCATTTCGCAGCACCAGGGTGCGTTCTGATCGCACGGAAGGCAAGCCGTTGGCGCCCTGGTCGGCATAAGCCGCCCGGAAAATAAAGGATCCTTTGCCGGCATCGCCCTTGGGCAGGGTGGTAGTGTAGGTACCCTGAAGGGGCAGGTGGCCCGCCGCTTTTTCTTTGGTAATGTTCAGGATGTAGCGGGCCATTTCTTCCGCATCCTGTTTCGGCAGGTTAGGGTGGGCAGCCATGGCCACTTCTCCCCATACACCGCTTCCCCCGTCAATGATTTTCTGGCTAAGGTATCCCAGTGCGTCGGAACGCTTCTCGTATTTGGCAGAAACAGACCGGTAGGTGGGTCCAATCGACTTTTTGTCTACATCATGGCAGGATTTACAATCCGATCCTTCAATCAGTTTTCGTCCTCTGCTAGCCATAATCACCGCTTCATCGGCCGTTTTATGTCCCTGGGCGATGGTCACTTTGTCAAAACCTTCTGCCAGGTAATCTGCAGTAAACACCACCTGATCGGCGGCAATTCCATTGCCGAGAGCGCCGTCTTCCTTATCGGTAACCTGTACCGTATAAGGGAAGCTCCCCCCGGCGCGGTAGAAGCTGGTATTGTGTCCGCCCAAAGAAAGGTCTACCACCGGGAGGTCATTTCCGGCGGCAATTTCCACGGTAGAAGAGGCCTCACCTCCTTTGCCGTCAGTAAGCGTCAGCACGGCTTTGTACAGCCCGGGCTTGTCGAGGGTCAGGCTTCCCTTTTCCCCTTTGATCTCTTCTTTGAAGCCGTTATCGGAGGTAATGATCCAGTGATAGGTGAGGGCGTCGTCATCCAGGTCATGGCTGCCTTCTCCAGAGAGTTCTACCTGGAGAGGAACGGCCCCGCCGGGTACGCTGGCGCTGGCTACCACCTCTGGTTTTCGGTTGCCGCCGTTATATTCCAGGCGGATCAGGCGGGCGTTGTCGTTCTGCACAAACCAACCGGTACCGTATTCCAGCATATAGAGGTCGCCGTTAGGAGCAAACTCCATGTCCATGGGGTTGTTGAAGGTTTGATTGGGCAGGAATCTTTCCATGCGTACAAAATCTCCGTTTTTATCGAGGGTAACTGACATGATGAAGCCCCGCATCCATTCGTAAATAAATAGCTTCTGATCATAGTAGGAAGGGAATTTCCGTTCCGCCTTTTTAAAATCGGCTTCGTAATATACAGGGCCGGCCATGGCGTTGCGGCCTCCGTTCCCCATGAGGGGGAAGTCTGGAGAAGAACCGTAGGGGTACCACACGAAGGCTTTCTGAGCCGGGGGAAGTTTCTCCAGCCCGGTATTGTTTTTCGAGGTATTGATCGGGGCTTCTGCATCCCATTTCGGACCGGAAACTTCTTTTTCGAAATCGTACTTGTTGTAGGCCTTGTTATCGCCTACAAAGTGTGGCCATCCGAAATTGCCCGGTCCTTTGGCCTGGCCTACTTCATCGTGACCGGCAGGTCCACGGTCTTCTTTGGGGTCGCGGGCATCAGGCCCCACATCTCCCCAGTAGAGATAGCCGGTATGCTGATCCACGGAGATACGGAAAGGGTTCCGGTGGCCCATGCTGTAGATTTCCGGGCGCGTTCCCGCCGTTCCTTCCGGAAAAAGGTTCCCCTCGGGTATCGTATACGTGCCGTCGTCCTGGGGTTTGATCCTCAGGATTTTTCCCCTCAGGTCATTGGTATTGCCCGATGACCGCTGGGCGTCCCACGACTCCCGCCCCGGGCGTTCATCGCTCGGGCTGTATCCGTCAGATCCGTGGGGGTTGGTGTTGTCACCGGTAGACAGGTAAAGGTTGCCGTCTTTGTCCCAGGCAATAGAACCCGCAGTATGGCAGCATTCCTCCCTTTGCACGGCTACTTCCAGCAGCTCTTTTTTCGATTCCATCACCAGCTGGTCGTCGCGGAACTCAAAGCGCGACAACACATTGGCCGACTTCTCCGGATCGGAATAAAAAAGGTAGATCCAGTGGTTCTTCGCAAAATTGGGGTCTTTGCCCAGACCCAGGAGGCCGTCTTCGGCTTCCCTCACTTCTCCCGCTTTATTGGTGTATTTGGTACTGACGGGCAATTTGGTCACTTCTTTCAGTTCTCCCGTTTTATTGTTAAACAGGCGGATCTCCCCTTTGCGCTGAATAAAGAGGATACGGTCGTTGTCCAGCACCGAAAGCTCCATGGGTTCATCGAGCTTATCGGCCAGAACCACCTTGGTAAACCGGTTCTCCTCCGGCCTGGATTTTGAGAAATCTACCGCTTTCGGCTTTTCTCCCCCCGAAGCATATTGGATACCGCCCCACAGGTGGTTCAAGAACAGCGGATCCTGGAAAGATTCTTTGGTATGGCCCAGTGCCGTGTAGAAAGCGCGCCCGCCGTCAAATTCATGGTACCAGCTCATAGGATGAAAATCGGGGTTTTTCCCGCCGATATACGAAGTTTCATCAATGGTAAGCAGAGGATGGATATGTTTCGAAAGGTTTTTGAAATTATAGAACTCATCCGTGTGTTCAAAATGTTCGGGCATTCCTTCAGTAGCCCAATGGTCTTTATCTACCACGGTGAATTTTCCTTTTTGCACGTTGCTCGGGTCATTGGGGTGGTCCAGGAACCAGGCGCCGGCAAGCTCCCCGTACCAGGGCCAGTCGTATTCCGTATCCGTGGCCGAGTGTATGCCCACATAACCGCCGCCGGCCTGGATATAACGTTCAAAGGCCTCCTGCTGCCGGGCGTCGAGAATATCGCCTGTGGTGTTGAGGAACACCACCGTACTGTACTGGGCCAGATTTTTTTCGGTAAAGGCAGATGCATCTTCGGTGAAGTCGGCCGTAAAACCTTTTTCTTCCGCCATTTTTTGAAGGGCTTCTATACCCGGCTCAATGGAGTCGTGACGGAAACCCGTGGTTTTGCTGAATACCAGCAGTTTGATTTTCCGGCTTTCCGAGCAGGAAATAAGGGTCAAGATCGCTAGGATCAGAAGGGAGAGTGTTTTTTTCATACGTTTTTTTAGCTAGGTGCCTTCCGCTAAATGCGGTCCACTTTTCATCATTTGGGAACATTTTATCTATGCCTGGAGGGCTTTTCCAAGGGTTTTTAATCAGTCGTTTATCGTCTGAAAAACCAGCTGCCGGAATTTCCAGGAGGTCTGCTCTCCTTTTATTTCCTGGGTTTGTTTCATCAGCACGCCTATGACTTCTTCTTTCGGATCGGCAAAATACTGGGTGTTGAAATACCCTCCCCAGGCAAATGTGCCTTCGCTGCCCAGGCCGCCCGTGCCTACCCCCTTGGGTGTCACCACAGAAAAGGCCAGTCCAAGATGTTCGTTGCCCGTGGCGCCTCCCCAGAGGTCGCCCACCTGGTTGGCCATGATGACGTCTACCGTCAGGCGGCTAAGCAGGCGTTTGCCGTTATAGGTGCCTTTGTTCAAGTACATTTGGAGGAAACGGGCGTAGTCGGTAGCGGTAGAAACCAGGCCGGCGCCTCCGGAGAAGAGGGTTTTTCCGCCGCGCACCGGGTACATCGCATCGTAGTAAGGGTTGTCGTTAAATACCGCCCAGTCACCGTTCTTGTTGGTCTGCACATCGGTCAGTCGGCCCGCTTTGCTATCGGGCAGGTAAAAATAAGTGTCGTTCATCTCCAATGGGGAAAAAATCCGCTCCCGGAAAAAAACATCGAGGGGTTTTCCGGACAGTACCTCCACCAGGTAGCCGGCCACATCAAGCCCTGCGCTGTATTTGTACTTTTCCCCCGGATTAAAGTGAAGGGGCATTTTCGCCAGGCGGCGGATGTTTTCCCCCGTACTCAGAGGGTCGGTGGTAAACAGCTCCCTGATGCCGGCTTTGCGGTAAATTTTCCGGAAGGTGCTATCGTCAATCACCCCGTAGCCTATGCCCGAGGTGTGGGTCAGCAGGTGCCGCACTGTAATGGGTCCGGCAGCCGGTTGGGTGGTAAACGTGGAGTCCTTCTCGTTAAAGGTATGCAGGAGTCCTGCCCCTTGAAATTCGGGAATATACCGGGATACCGGGTCGTCCAGGCGAAATCGACCTTCTTCCCACAGCATCATGAGGGCCGTAGCGGTAATGGCTTTGGTTTGTGACGCGATCCGGAAGATATCGTCTGTTTTTTGTTCCCGCCCCGGGGAGGCGTTGCCAAAGGCTTTCAGGTATACGATTTTTCCCTGACGGGCGATGAGGGCTACGGCGCCCGGGATCTCCCCGCGCCGGACCGCCCCGTTGAGCAGGGTGTCGATCCGACTGAGCCTTTCTTCTGAAATTCCTGCTTTTCCGGGCGGACCGGAGACCAGGGGCGATTGCCCCATAGCGAGAGATGCGGTACATAAGAGCACCGGCACGATTTTTTTAATCATGGGTCTGACAGATAGGTTGAATAGGGGTTCAAATTACAAAAAAAACATTCGTGATGTGCTGCAAGTGCTTTTTTTTCAAGAAAAGAGACAAATTGACGGGAAAATGTGTTAACAATATACCCGGATATTTCTGACAATATGGCAGAAATGCGTACTTTTGCATGTTTAATTAAATAGAAGATGAGCGAGTTGACAGAAGAGGTGGAAGAAGCCCGAATTACGGTCAATGAATTTGTAAACGGAACAAAGAAACTGTATATTGAGAGTTACGGTTGTCAGATGAATTTCGCCGACAGCGAAGTAGTGGCGTCTATTCTTCGGAATAACGGGTATTCTACCACTTCGGATGTGGTGGAAGCCGATCTCATTCTGCTGAATACCTGCGCTATCCGCGATAATGCCGAACAGCGGGTACGCAACCGCCTCAGTATACTGAATTCCAATAAACGGCGTAATCCGAGCCTGAAAATCGGGGTACTCGGCTGCATGGCCGAGCGCCTGAAAACGAAATTCCTGGAAGAAGAGAAGGTAGTAGACCTCGTGGTGGGTCCAGACGCCTACCGCGATCTGCCCAACCTCCTGCAAGAGGTTGACGAGGGGCATCGGGCGGTAAACGTATTCCTTTCCCGGGAGGAAACTTACGCGGATATTACACCCATACGCCTCGATTCCAACGGGGTGTCGGCATTTATCTCCATTATGCGGGGGTGCAACAACATGTGTAGCTTCTGTGTAGTGCCGTATACGCGTGGACGGGAACGCAGCCGCGACCCGCATTCGGTAGAGAAAGAAGCCCGGGAGCTTTTTGCTCAGGGATACCGGGAAGTGACCCTGCTGGGCCAGAATGTAGACTCGTATAACTGGAAAAAAGAGGAAGAATCGTTCAACTTTGCCCAGCTGCTGGAAAAAGTGGCCCTGATCAGTCCGGAACTGAGGGTCAGGTTCTCCACCTCTCACCCCAAAGACATTACAGACGACGTCTTGTACACCATCAAAAAGTATGACAATATCTGCAATTATATCCATTTGCCCGCGCAAAGTGGAAGTTCCCGCATACTCGAATTGATGAACCGTACGTACGACCGGGAATGGTACCTGGGTAAAATCGACCGCATCCGGGAGATTATCGGCGAGGACTGCGGCATTTCGCATGACCTGATCGCCGGTTTCTGTACCGAAACCGAAGAAGATCACCGGGATACGCTTTCCCTGATGGATTACGTGCGCTTTGATTACGGGTATATGTTCTTTTATTCGGAAAGACCGGGTACACCGGCAGCTAAAAAATTAAAAGACGATGTGCCGGAGGAGATCAAGAAACGCCGCCTGAACGAGATTATCGCCAAACAGCAGGAACATTCCCTGGCCCGAAACCAGGAAGCGGTAGGGAAAGTGTACCGTATCCTGATCGAAGGGGAGTCCAAGCGGTCTGCCGACGACCTTTGCGGACGCAACGACCAGAACAAAATGGTGGTTTTCCCGCGGAAACACTACGGAAAAGGGCAATACGTCAATGTAATGGTTACTTCCTGCAGCGCCGCGACACTTAAAGGGGAAATTGTAGACTGAGCATGGAGAACACCCGTGAAATACAGGATGTAAAAAACCGGTTTGGGATCATAGGCAACGCCCCGGCCCTTAATTATGCGTTGAGCGTGGCCATACAGGTGGCGCCCACCGACCTCACCGTGCTGATTAACGGGGAAAGCGGTAGCGGAAAGGAATCTTTTTCGAAAATCATCCACGGCCTGAGCAACCGGAAGCGCGGGCCTTTTATTGCCATTAACTGCGGCGCCATTCCGGAAGGAACGATTGACTCTGAACTTTTCGGCCACCTCAAAGGGTCGTTTACAGGAGCGGTAGATGACCGGAAAGGATATTTTGAGACCACCAACCACGGCACCATTTTCCTGGATGAAATAGGGGAGATGCCGGTAGGTACCCAGGCGCGTCTTCTACGGGTACTCGAAAACGGGGAATACATCCCGGTGGGGTCTTCTACTGTCAGAAAAACCGATGTGCGGGTAGTAGCGGCCACCAATGTAGACCTGATGGCGGCGGTGGAGAACGGGAAATTCCGGGAAGACCTGTATTACCGTCTAAACACCGTACCCATTAAGGTACCCCCACTTCGCGACCGTGGATTTGATATAGAACTGCTTTTCCTGAAATTCACGATGGATTTTGCCGAAAGAAACCGGATTCAGCCCGCAGAATTGCTGGAAGACGCCCGGGTGATGCTCCGGTCTTTTCGTTTTCCGGGAAATATACGGCAACTGAAAAATATAGCCGAACAGATCACTCTCCTGGAGCCTGAACGTCTGATTAACGGGACAGTTTTGACGAAATACCTTCCGAAAGAACAGGCCGCGGGTTTACCTGCACTGCTGAACAGCCGGGACGCCCAGGATTTTTCCGAACGGGAGCTCCTGTATAAGGTGCTTTTCGATATGAAAAAAGACGTGACCGACCTGAAAAAACTGGTGTATTCCCTGATGTCAGGCAATACGGTAGACAAAGATGTGGTAAGTCCCGATTTTTTCCACGAAGTAAGCCGGGAAGTTCCTGCCCTGTACGTCCATGAGGAAGACAACCTGTACTCTCCTCTCAGTACCAGTACGCTTAAAATTGACGATGTGCAGCGGAACAGTGAGGACATTGAAGATATCGCGCACGAAACGGACGAAGACTCGCTTTCCCTGGAAAAAAACGAGAAAGAGATGATCATTAAAGCGCTGAAGAAGAATAATTTTAAGCGGAAATATGCCGCCCAGAGTTTAGGAATTTCGGAAAGAACCCTCTACAGAAAAATCAAACAATACGATATTGTCGATGAAAAACCTTAGTATCCTGTCACTTCTGGCCTACCTGCTCACCGGGTGCGGGGTGTACTCCTTCACCGGTAAAAGTACGCTTTCCTCAGATGTAAAGTCATTTTCTATCCAGGATATTACCTTATCGGCGCCTTCCAGTTACGCCACCATTTCCCAGGAATTGACGGAAAAACTGAAAGAGTATTACCAAAGGAATACCAAATTAAAGCAGATGGCCCAGGGAGGGGATATCCAGATTGAAGGTTCTATTGTAGATTACCGGACAGACGGCGTGGCCTCTTCTGCCAGCGGAGACAAGGCGGCCATGAACCGACTCACGGTAGTGGTGGAGGTGGTTTTTTCGAACAAATTCAATGAAGCAGATAATTTTGAGAAGGACTTCTCTTTTTACCTCGATTACCCCCAGAACCAGACCCTCACCGAGGCAGAACCCAGCCTGGTGCCCAAGATCCTGGATCAATTGGTGCTGAATATTTTTGGAGATACCGTGGCAAAATGGTAAACGATTTTAACCAGATCATAGAGAACGGGGATTTTACCAGTGAGGAAGACATGCGCGGGCTGGTTTTTATCTGCGCCAATAACCCGGATTTTGAATTGCCTTTCGTCTTGCTCACCCGCTACTCGGTTTTGGAAACCTATGCGGAGTATTGGGAAAAGGGAAGAGAGATTATCCGGAAAAATGCGCTATTGCTGGAAGAGGTAGACCGGAACGCGGCTGAACTGCCTGTTTTGTCTTTTACCGGGGAGCGTTTGAGCCGTGCAGCTCGCCTGAGTTTTCAGAAAAAAGCGATTAAAAAATACCTGAAGCGCTACCCTCCGGAAAGAACATATTAAAAAATTAATTACATTTTATACAGGATAGTTTAAAATTGCTATCTTTGCGGCTCGAAATTTAGAAAATCTATGGTAACTACTATTGTTGTATTATTAATTATAGCGGCTATTCTTCTCACCATTGTGGTGTTGATTCAAAACCCGAAAGGAGGTGGGCTTTCCGCTGAGTTTGGAGGTAGCGGCGGTGCCCAGATGTTTGGTGTTCAGAAAACAGGAGATATTGTAGAACGGCTTACCTGGGGATTTTTCACTTTTATCCTGATCGGATCTTTAGGCACACTGATCTTCATCAAGTCTACGGGTATCCAACAGGCCACCGACAGTGATGTCAACGTGGAGCAGGCTACCACCACTACTACGGTTCCGGCTCTGTCGCTTCCGGCAGCAGCAGACACTGCTCAGTAAAAGTCGTATAAACGTATTAGGCAAAGGAAGGTATCCGTGTAGGATATCTTTTTTTGTTTTATAACTTTGTGTTATATGGAAAATCAACTCACCAATTCCGATATCGCGGATATTCTTCAGCTCGATGGAAAACTTCTGGACCTGCACGACGTAGACCCTGCCAGGGCAAAAGCCTACGTAGATTCCGTATTTACCGTAGAACGTCTCGATCAGCAGATAGCAGGCATGACCCCGGCCCAGATCGGGCAGATCAGGGGCTATGGAAAAGTGATTCAGAAAGCCGTTCTTGAAATCCTGGAAACGGGTACCCTGAAAGAACTGGAAGAACTGACTGCCCGTACGCCACCCGGACTTTTCGAAGTGATGCAGGTAAAGGGACTGGGCATTAAGAAGGTAAAGGCCTTGTGGAAAGACCTGAATATTGAAAGTTTAGCGGAGTTGAAAGCGGCCTGTGAACAGGGCACCATAGCGCAGGTAAAAGGTTTTGGCGTACGCACCCAGGAGTCCATACTGGAGTCGATCGCCTTTCTGGAGAGCATGAGAGGGAAACTTCGCCTGGACCAGGCCCTGCTGCTGAGCGCACAGGCGCTGGAGGAAATCCGGAAGGTTTATCCGGAGGCCTATGCCACAGGAGAATTGGCGCGTTACGAGAATGTAGTGTCGGAGCTGGCTTTCCTGGTGGTAAAAGATGGTTTTGGGGGGATAAAACTGCCGGAAGACCGCTTTCAGCAAAACCTGAAGGAGTCGTCTCCCGGCACCTGGCGTGGCCATTACCTGGAGACGGAAATTCCGGTGGTCATCGAAAAAACGTCCACCCGCGATTTTATTTCCAAAAGCATTATTAAAAGCGCAGTCGAAGCGCACCTGGGGTACCAGAACGGAAACGGTGAAACCTTTTTGAGTTTTCTCGGTAAAAACGGTTTTGCCTCCGAACGACACGCCTATGAAGATTTTGGCGTGCCGTATATTATCCCGGAAATGCGAAACGGACAGGAAGAGTTTTCCCGCTCCGTCTCTCCTGAGACGATCATTACCTGGGAGGCGATCCGGGGGGCGGTACATAATCATTCTACGTATTCCGATGGAAAACACACGCTGGTGGAAATGGCTCAGGCGTGCCGTGACCTCGGTTGGGAGTACTTCGGAATAGCAGATCACAGCCAGACGGCTTCCTACGCCCGCGGATTATGGCCGGAAACGGTATATCGCCAGCACCGGGAAATTGATGAACTGAATGCCGCTTTTAAAGGGGAATTCCGGATTTTGAAAGGTATAGAATCCGATATTTTGCCAGACGGCAGTCTGGATTACGATACGGAAGTACTGAAAACCTTTGATTATATCGTGGCTTCTGTACATTCGGTACTCACTATGGATATTGAAAAAGCGACGCACCGCCTGATCCGGGCCATTGAAAACCCCTATACCCGTATCCTGGGCCACCCCACGGGCCGTCTGCTGCTTCGAAGAACCGGTTATCCCATTGATTACCGGAAAGTGATTGACGCCTGTGCCGCCAACGGGGTAATCATGGAATTAAATGCTAGTCCTTACCGCCTCGATCTCGACTGGACCTGGATACCATACTGCCTGGAAAAAGGGGTAATGATCAGTATAAACCCCGATGCGCACAGTACAGAAGGGCTTTTGGATATTCAATACGGGGTGAAGATCGCCCGTAAGGCCGGCCTTCCCATAGAAATGACGTTGAATGCGTTGCCGCTGGATAGGGTTCTGGAGAAGCTACTCTAACTTCTAATTTCTAACAGCTAACCGCTATTTCATCCATACAACCTCCTTTGCGGAATATCTCAAAAAAATCTTTAAATAGTAATATTTCAGAATTTAATACTGTTATTGATTCTATTGCAATATAAAATTTTGATTTAATTCATAATTTACTTCTTTAATGCTGTTTCAGAATTTTCTAAAATAATATTTATTTAATATTCAAATAATAAATTGCATTATATAAATAAAATTAAATAAAAGTTTGATTTTTTGTAATATATACGAATAAAGTTTTGCTGCAAGGAATAGTTTTGCAATATAATTTTAACAACAGCACCAATATTCGGATACATTATGGCAAAGTCAAAATTGGAGTACATCTGGCTGGACGGATACAAGCCTACTCAAAGTTTAAGGAGTAAAACCAAGATCGAAAGTAACTTTTCGGGTCGCTTGGAAGATTGTGAAATGTGGTCATTTGACGGTTCTTCTACAGAGCAGGCGCCGGGCGGTTCTTCCGACTGTATTTTGAAACCTGTATTTTTATGCAAAGATCCCCAGCGCCGCGACGGTTACCTGGTGATGTGCGAGGTTTTGTCGAGCGACGGCGCCCCGCACGAGTCCAACGGCCGTGCTACCATTGACGATGACGATAATGATTTCTGGTTTGGTTTTGAGCAGGAATATTTCCTTTGGGATAATGAAACCAATGCTCCCCTCGGCTTTCCGAAAGGGGGCTATCCCCGTCCGCAGGGTCCATATTACTGTTCGGTAGGTTCCCGGAATGCATACGGCAGAGACATTGTAGAAGAGCACCTGGATGCCTGTATTGATGCGGGCTTGAACATTGAAGGAATTAACGCTGAAGTAGCCGCGGGCCAATGGGAGTTCCAGATTTTCGCGAAGGGAGCCAAAGAAGCCGGTGATCAGATTTGGGTGGCCCGGTATTTACTGGAAAGAATAGGAGAGAAATATGATATTTCCATTAACTGGCATTGCAAGCCTTTGGGTGAACTCGACTGGAACGGTTCGGGTATGCATGCCAACTTCTCGAACAGCGTATTGAGAACCTGTGGAGATAAATCGGTATACGAAAAAATCTGCGAATCGTTCCGTCCATTTGTGAAAGAACATATTGAAGTTTACGGGGCCGATAACCATTTGAGACTAACCGGTAAACATGAGACGGCCTCCATTCATTCCTTCTCTTTCGGAGTGTCTGACCGTGGGGCCTCCATCCGGATTCCGATCGCTACCGTAGAGCGCGGATGGAAAGGATGGCTGGAAGACCGGCGGCCTAATTCGTCTGCTGATCCGTATAAAGTAGCGGCAAGGATCATCAAGACCGTAAAAAGTGTAAATGTTGAAGTATATTGAGACTAGCCCTGTAAAATGCCCCGATGCTTTGCGTCGGGGTTATTTTTTTTAGCTAACTTTGCATAATTTTCTTGATTATGAAGAGTGTAGCGTTTTATACC
>CAYRGN010000055.1:0-21909 GCA_964423865.1 uncultured Lacihabitans sp. | reverse complement strand
CTGTACTATGGTAAGATATTCATTGCCAAATTCAAGGACGAAGAAGCACATTTGGTACAAGGTCAGCACGAACCGCTTATATCCAAAGAACTCTTTGATAGGGTGCAACTGATATTGGACGGAAACAAAAGGATAGAACGTCCCAATACCAAAATACTTTCAGATGAAAACCTACCTTTAAGAGGTTTCTTAGTATGTCCCGAATGTGGTCGTAACCTTACAGGGAGTGCTTCCAAAGGAAGAACAAATCGATATTACTATTATCATTGCGTTTCCTCTTGTGGCTTCCGTCAAAAAGCCGAATTAGCCAACGATATTTTTGAAAAGAGTATGCGACAGTTTGCGTTAAACGGTTCTGCCCAAATAGTGAAAAGACTGCTGTTGGACAACTACAAGAAATTCGTGAAAAATCCGTTTGACAAAAAGAAACAGATTGCACAGGAAATAGATAAACTGAATGCAAGGTTGTCAGTAGCACGAAACAAACTGTTATCTGAAATTATTGATGATGAGGAATACCTCGAAATCAGGTACACTGATCTACCAAAATGTTTTAGCTATGTTTTAGCAGTAAAAGAAAAGAGGCAATCAACTTTCGCTAATTGCCTCATTTTCAGTGTAGCGGGAACAGGACTCGAACCTGTGACCTTCGGGTTATGAGCCCGACGAGCTGCCAACTGCTCCATCCCGCGATATTGGACTACAAAGGTAGGGGGAATTTTTGAAAATACAATAAATTTCTTGAAAATATTGGGAGATTGATGACCGTTTGGCCTGGAAACTCCTTACAGATCACCTTGTTGGGGCCGGATAATTATTTCTTCCATCACCGCGGAAGGGGAGAGGCTGAACGCACTCCACACGGCTTCGGCTACGTCTTCGGGCTGGATAAAACGCGACGCCGGCAGATCGGTACCCGCCCAGCTGTCGGTCAGCGTGGCCCCCGGCATCACGGCCGTTACTTTGACCCCGGTGGGCTTCAATTCTTCCCGCAAGCTCTTACTGAAACCCAGAAGCCCAAACTTGGAAACCGCGTACGAGCCGCTGTGAGGGTAAGCCGAAAGGCTGGCGATGGAACACATATTGAAAATATGGGCGGATGCCGATTCTTTCAGGCGGGCAATCAGCTTGCGGGTCAGGTAATAGGCGCTCAGCAGGTTGGTGTTCAGCTGTATCGGTAGGTTCTCTTCGTTTTCTTCCAGGAGGCTTCCCGGCAGAAAAACACCCGCGTTATTGACCAACGCCGCAAGCGGGCGGTTCAGGGAAAGTACAAAATCGCCAAAGGCCTCCGCGTCTTCCTTCCGGGAGAGATCGGCAGGGAAAATATGCACAGCGCCCGCGTTCAACTCCACCCTCAGCGCCTCCAGGGCCCCAAGACCTCTCGCACACACCGCCACCTCGTACCCTTCCCGGAAAAACTTCTCCGTAATGGCCCTCCCTATTCCGCGGGAACCTCCCGTAATCGCAACCAATTTTCGCATATTCACGTACGTTTTGGCAAAAATACGGGAAACCCGGTATAAATTTTCAAGAGATTACAGAATCATCTCATTCCATACATGCTTACCTTTGTATCCAAATAATAAAGTGACATGTTTAGAAAATTCGGGAAATTCCTCCTGTTTCTATATGAACTTTTCACGCGACGTGAGAGCCTGAAGGTGTACTGGAAGCGGTTTATCGACGAATGCATGATGATCGGTATCGACTCGCTTCTGATTGTTTGTATAGTAGCGTTTTTTATCGGGGCCGTAACCTGCGTGCAGATTAACGCCAACCTGGTAAGCCCCATTATCCCCACCTATATCGTCAGTAATATCGTGCGCGATATGATGCTCCTGGAGCTTTCTTCTACCTTCATGTGCGTGATTCTTGCCGGGAAAGTGGGTTCCAATATCGCCTCCGAACTGGGTACCATGCGCATCACCGAACAGGTGGAGGCCCTGGAAGTGATGGGCATCAATGCCGCCTCTTACCTGGTACTGCCCAAAGTAATGGCCGCCTTTGTGATGTTTCCTATCCTGTCTGTTTTGTCGGGCTTCATCGGCATTGTGGGCGGCTACATTGCCGGTACCGCCACCGGCATCATCACTCCTGAACAGTATATTTACGGGATCCGCTTTTCCTTTATTCCTTTTAATATGGTGATTCCCATTATTAAATCGGCGGTTTTTGGCATCCTGATCGCCACCATCTCCGCATACAAAGGATTTTATACCCGGGGCGGCGCCCTGGAAGTGGGCAAAGTGTCTACCACGGCCGTAACCAATAGCTGTATCGCCATCCTGATTGCCGATTACCTCCTAGCCGAACTGCTGACATGATTGAAATTAAAAATATAAGTAAGAGTTTTAACGGCCGAAAAGTGCTGGACAACGTGTCGGGCATTTTCCGCGACGGGGAAACCAGCCTCGTGATCGGCGCCAGCGGTACCGGAAAGAGTGTGCTGCTGAAATGTATGCTGGACCTGGTCACGCCGGATACCGGTGAGGTACTCTACGACGGCCGGGAATTCCTGTACAAAAAGGAGAAAGAAAGAATCGACGTGCGTCGGGAAATGGGCGTGCTTTTCCAGGGGGGAGCCCTTTTTGACTCCCAGACCGTGTACCAGAATGTGAAGTTTCCCCTGGACATGCTAACCAGTCAAAGTGAGGCGGAGAAGCGCGACCGCGTGGAGTTCTGCCTTAAACGGGTAGGACTGGAAGCGGCAGGCAACCGCATGCCTTCCGAAATTTCGGGGGGAATGAAAAAAAGGGTGGGCATCGCCCGGGCCATCGTGCTGAACCCCAAATACCTCTTCTGCGACGAGCCGAACAGCGGACTTGACCCCCTGACGTCCATTAAAATTGATGAACTGATCCAGGAAATTACCCAGGAATACGGTACCACCACCGTGGTGATTACCCACGACATGAACTCGGTGCTTTCTATCGGACAGAATATCTTATTTCTTTACGAAGGAAAGAAAATCTGGGAGGGTGACAGCAAAAGTATCCTGGAAACCGACCTCAAGGAACTCGACGAGTTTGTGTTCTCCAATCATGCCCTGAAGCAACTGAGAGGGTAGGTTCCTATTCGAACATTTCCGGGTTTCTCACCGCTTTCCGAAGGTAGTTGAATAGCTTTCCGCCGTGGGCGGCATCCACCACCCGGTGGTCCAGGGCCGCCGATATCTTGATAATACGCCTTGGCACGATCTTCCCTTCGTGTACCCACGGCATCTCTCTGACCCGCCCCAGGATAAGCACCAGGCTGATATTGCCCGTGGGCATGAGGGCCGGGTACCCGCCGTCAAGTCCCAGGGTGCCCACGTTAGAAATAATATACGTACCAAAAGACTGGGCCGACAACCCCAGGGCTGGAATCGACAACCCGAGGTCGATCAGGATGAAGCGGATCAGTCCGTATACCCACTTCCGGAACGGCCAGGGGATATTGCCCAGCGCCCCTTTCATCCGGTTCGCTTTCGATTCTTCGCCCCGGACCGCTTCTTCAATGCCCGCGCCCAACTCCGTCACCGCTTCCCTGTAATTTTTCTTTTCCGGATCCGTGATTTTGATCGAACTCATCTCCCCCGAAGGCATTCTCAGGCTTACCGAAGCCGTCAGGTCACGAAAGGGGTAGATGCGTCCCCTTTTCAGGTAGGTGTTGAATTCCGGGATCTGCTCTGCTATGGCCCTGCCGGTAGCCAGGGTAAAAAAATGCGTCAGGGTTACTTTCGTGCCCTGCTTTCGAAGCGCCGAAATATAGGTTTCCAGGTCGGTGACGTCCAGGTCGGCAGATCCCAGTATCTTGGAGTCAGAGGGCTTCCGGTAAATGGTGGAGGCGGTGAGGCGCCAGGGCGTATTCAAATCTTTCATATCAATGCCCGAATATACTACGCGGGGGCGTGGCATGCAAAGCCCGTATGCCGAAATATCGTCAAAAAAACGCATCCTCAAAATGTACAATCTCAAAAACAGGCTTTTCCACGATGGAAATCATATCAAAACGTACCCGCGCCGGCTTGGGCTTGTTCCACAGGTAACGGGCCGCACCCCGTTTAATGGCGTTCATTTTGGTCCGGGTGAGGGTGCTTTCCGGGAAACCGTAGTCGGCATTCGCCTTGATTCTCACTTCCACAAAAACCAGTAAATCATCTTTTTGTACAATAAGATCAATCTCAGAATTGAGAGAAGTGTAGTTGCGTTCAAGGAGGGTGTAGCCCTTTCTTGCCAGGAAATCCGAAGCATACTCCTCGCCTTGCTTTCCTTTGTCGAGTTTTTCGCTCATATTTGTTATTTCTTTTACAGTTGAATGAAAAATAAACAGGTGAAGTTCACTGACCTGGGACTCACAGACTACAAGGAGGCCTGGGATTACCAGGAAGAACTCTTTAAACAAGTTGTAGACATAAAGTTACGGAACCGGGATCAGAAAACCGAAGAACCTACCCCGAATTACCTTATTTTTTGCCAGCACCCCCACGTATTTACCCTGGGAAAAAGCGGGAGCATGGACCATTTGCTGGTCAATAACGAAGAACTGGACCGTAAAGAGGCCACATTCTATAAAATCAACCGGGGCGGAGATATCACCTATCACGGTCCGGGACAGCTGGTGGCTTATCCCATACTTGACCTCGACAATTTCTTCACCGATATCCATCGGTATGTGCGTTTTTTGGAGGAAGCCGTCATCCGCACGTGCGCGGAATACGGGATAGAAGCCGGGCGTATCCCCGGCCTTACCGGCGTATGGATCACCCAGGGCATGCCCCGGAAAATATGCGCCATTGGTGTGAAGTCAAGCCGGTGGGTGACCATGCACGGACTGGCCATGAATGTCAATACCGACCTCAGTTACTTCGGGAACATAGTGCCCTGCGGAATAGAAGACAAAGCGGTGACTTCCCTACAGCAAGAACTGGGGAGGGAAATTTCCATGGAGGAAACGGGAGAAAAGCTGAAAAGGCACCTCGGAGATTTGTTTGAAGTGGAATGGATATAAAATCGTACATCATTCACCTGAAAAGCAGGTACCCTTTTCGCATTACCCACGGGGTAAGAACGGAAACGCCTACGTTTATCGTGGAACTGGAAGACGGCCCTTTGCGGGGCTACGGAGAAGCTACCCCCGTGCCGTATTACGGTGTTACACCGGCCGATATGCGCCAGCTGATGGAAGCGCACCGGCCGGTCATTGAAGACTTCTTGTGGCGGCACCCCGAAGAGTTGTGGGAATACCTTGATCCCCTTATCGGGCAGAACCGTTTTCTACAGTGTGCTATCGATATCGCGGCCTATGACCTGTGGGCAAAGCGCCACGGGAAAACCGTTTACGGGATGTTGGACCTCGATATTTCCCGTATTCCCTATTCCAATTATACCATAGGAATGGATGAGATTCCCGAGATGGTCCGGAAGATGAAAGAATTTGACTTTCCGGTATATAAAATCAAACTGGGAACCGACCACGACATGGAGATTGTAAAGGCGCTCCGGAAAGAAACCGACGCGGTATTCCGGGTAGATGCCAATACGGGGTGGACGGTAGAACAAACCATCCGCTTTTCCCTGGAAATGAAAGCCCTGGGAGTAGAATTTATTGAGCAACCCCTGAAACCAGGAGATTACGAAGGAATGAAAGAGGTGATGCGCCATACGGCCCTGCCCGTGATAGCCGACGAGAGTTGCATTACCGAAGAAGATGTGCCGAAATGCGTGGGTGCTTTTTCGGGAATCAATGTGAAACTGGCCAAATGCGGAGGAATTACGCCCGGCTTACGGATGATTTCAGAAGCCCGGAAGCACGGGATGAAGGTGATGATGGGCTG
Organism: uncultured Lacihabitans sp.; assembly: GCA_964423865.1. Taxonomy (GTDB): domain Bacteria; phylum Bacteroidota; class Bacteroidia; order Cytophagales; family Spirosomataceae; genus Leadbetterella. Next base: position 16,094 of record CAYRGN010000055.1, on the reverse strand, counting down.
CATGACCGAATCCAGCATCGGCATATCGGCTATCGCCCAGCTTTTGCCTCTCCTCGATTACGTGGATATGGACGGCGCCCTGCTCATTTCCAATGATCCGGCTGACGGTGTGTATTTGGAAGGGGGGAAAGCCGTTTATCCTCACCGACCCGGAATCGGCGCATTTTTGAAAGAAATTCCGGGCATATAAAGCGGGCTGAGCTCCGGTTTTAAAAAGATTTCAAAATATCAAACTTGAAAACTTTGATAATCAATTGGAATATTTCTATTTTTGCACCTCAAAAATCTATTTTAGGTATATTACCTGGCATATAAGCAGCATTTTTAGAAAATATAATGGCAATAGTTAACAAAATCAGAGAGAAGTCAGGAGTGGCCGTCGTGGTAATTGCGATCGCGCTTATCCTTTTTATCGTGGGAGGAGATTTCGTAGCAGGTTCCGGAGGCGGCGGCCTTTTCGGAAGTAACAACAATACCGTAGGAGAAATCAACGGTACAACGGTCGATTTTCAACAATTTGCCAATCTGACAGAAGCCCAACGCATGCAGTTTGAGGGGTCAGTGGGCCGTTCCGCTACCGAACAGGAGCAGGCGCAGATCCGGGAGCAGGTTTGGGAAAAGTTGATTTTTAACTATGTGTACGCGGAAGAATTTCAAAAACTGGGTATTACCGTTTCCGATGATGAGCTAAGAGAAATGGTGCAGGGGCCTAAGAATATCCATACTTTTGTAAGACAACAGTTCAGCGATCAGGCCGGTAATTTTGATGCCGCCACGCACGCCAACTTTATCGCCGCCTATGCCAATAACAATATGCCGGCCGAACAAAGAGCCATGTGGGATAACTTCAAGCGCGAACTGAAAGATATCCGGATGCGGGAAAAATACGCCAATCTCCTGAACAGCGCTACCTACATCACCAAAGCCGAAGCCCAGGCAGAATATGTCAATACTACGGAAAAAGCCAGCGGGAAGTACCTTTACGTACCTTTCTACTCTATGGCCGATTCTACCGTGAAAATTTCGGACAGTGAACTCAAGAGCTATTACAGCAAGAATAAGGAGGAATTCAATCCTTACGACAGCCGCAGCCTGGTGTATGTCACTTTCAGCCTGCTTCCTACCCGTGAAGACAGCGTAGCCCTGATGAACGACCTCCGCGAACTGGCCAAAGGAATGGCCGCGGCCGAAGATCCCCTGGCGTATGCCAATGAGCATACCGACATCAGAACCAGTGGCGTGCGTGAAGCCGCTGAGATCAGTCCTGAACTGAAAGAAGCGTTAAATAATACCATTGAGGGCGGGCTGGTAGGTCCTTTTAAAGAAGGAACCTCTTACTCCATCCACAAATACATGGGTACCGAAACCGATGAGCATTATACCGCGCGGGCCAGCCATATCCTGTTCCGTGCCGACACCACCATGACCCAGGAGCAGCGGAACGAAGCCCGTACCCAGGCCCTGGAGGTACTGGCCCAGGCCAAGTCGGGTATAGATTTCGGACTGCTGGCTCGTCAATACGGCAGCGATGCCACAGCCCAGAGCGGCGGCGATTTGGGTCCTTTCAAAAACGACGGAACCATGATCAAAAGTTTTGAAGACGCCATATTCGGTTTTTCAGGAACCGGCATTCTGCCTAACCTGGTCACCACAGATTTCGGGTATCATATCGTGAAGGTAACCGAACCCAAATCCAACGTAAAATACAAGCTGGCTACCATTACCAAAGATCTCCACGTAGGAGAGGAGGGCTCTAACGAGGTTTTCCAGAAGGCTTCAGAGCTGATGGCCGGTGCCAAAACTATCAAGGACCTGGAAGAAGCGGTAAAAAAGGATAATTCCCTCACCCTCTTCACTGCCGATAACGTGCAGCCGGGAAGTTCGTATGTGAATACCCTGAGAAACGCCAAGGAATTGAGCCAGTGGGCATACGGAAAAGAGGCCAAAGTAGGCCAGGTAGCTGACCGGATTTTTGTGCTGGAAGATAACTACGTAGTAGCCGGCTTAAAATCAGCCACCGATAAAGACAGTCCTAAGGCCGAAGACTTCAAAGACCTGATTTCAGCCCGTCTCAGAAACGATAAAAAGGCGGAGCTCATAAGCAAAAAGTTAGGAGACGCCACCGGTGAACTGTCGGAGATTGCGGTGAAATACGGCGCGGGCGCCCTGGTAGAAGAAGTGGAAGACATCACCCTGCAAACCGGTATGCTGAACAGTGCGGGTTTTGACCCGACCGCCGTAGGTAAACTATTCGGTCTGAAAGCCAATACCCGCAGTAAGGTATTTACCGGTGACTCCGGCGTATTTATTATGGAAAATACGGCGAAGACAGGGGCGCCTCAAATCGCCGACTACAGCCAGTACAAAACCCAGATTCAGCAGAGAAGCATGGGCATGAGCGGCATGATCGGGGAGGAGATACTCCGGTCTAAAGCAGAAATCGTAGATAACAGAGCGAAGATGTTCTAAGCACCATCGCATAAATAAAGCCCCCGAATCGCAAGTTCGGGGGTTTTTTTGGCTTTCAGCTATGAGCTTTCAGCAATCAGCTATCAGCTTTCAGCAGTGAGCTATGAGCTACTACCACACCTTATAACATCTAAGCGCAGCGGCGCCCGCATCTAATATCTAGCATCTAATATCTAATATCTAGCATCTAATATCTAGCATCTAATATCTAGCATCTAATATCTAACATCTAACATCTAACATCTAATGTCTAATAGCTGATAGCTGATAGCTCACAGCTCATAGCTCTCATCCCCCAATACTTCCGTGAGAGGCCGCATGCTTGGGGTGATCACGGGTTGGGGTTCTTCCAGGTTTTCTTCCTCGTACGGAATCACATCCAGGATTTTGGTAGCGCCGATGTCGGTAATAATGTAATCCTGTACGCTTCCCAGCTTGCCTTCCAGGATAGTGTAGGCGTCTTTGACTGTATGCGCATTCAAAAGAAAGGCGTACGGTACTTTCTTATCCTTTTGGCTTTTTTCGTCAAAGACAATATAGGAGACCTTGCATTTGAACCAGGTTTCCGCACTGTTTTCTTCGAAATACACCTCGTTCAACTTCATTTTGGTGAGTCCGGTCAGCTGGAAGTCGGGTACTTCCGCCGCCAGGTGCTGATACGCCCGCGCCTCTGCGTCGGTATACGATACCGCGTCAAACAGGTAGACCTGTCCGATGTTGCGGGCTACCCCTTTTTCGTCTTCCTGTACAAATTTAATTTTCGCTTGAAACCACGTTGCCATTTTTGTTTGTTTTAGTTATGAGCTATGAGCTATGAGCTATGAGCTATGAGCTATGAGCCGTGAGCTATGAGTGTAAAATACAATTGTTAAGACCGGTTATGGGCAGTTACCGCACCAGTTGCACCGCACCGAAAACCCCGGCGCTGTCGCCCAGTTTCGGTTTCAGGAAGAGGGTGTCTACCTTTCGGTTATTAAAGATATGTTTTTTGAGCTTTTCCGGTCCGTCGGTATAGATTTCTTCGATATGGCTCACCCCGCCCCCAAACACAATCACGTCAGGGTCCAGCACATTCACGATATAACTTACCGCTTGGGCGAAAGATTCGGTCAGGAAATCTACGGTTTGTGTAGCGAAAGGATCCTGCCCTTCCACATGCCGTCGGTACACTTCTTTAAGAGGCAGTCTTTGTCCCGAAAGTTTTTCGTAATACTTTTCAAGGGCCGGTCCCGCAAATACGGTTTCGTTGCATCCTTTCCGGCCGCAATAACAGTCTTCCCCTTCCGGGTCAAACGTATTGTGGCCCCATTCGCCCCCTATACCGTGGGTGCCGTGAATGACCTTGCCGTTGACCACCACCCCCCCGCCTACGCCGGTTCCCAGGATTACGCCGAACACCACCTGGGCGTTCAGTCCTTTGGCTGCCCCTTCCGTGGCTTCTGCCAGGGCGAAACAATTCGCGTCATTGGCCAGTTCTATGCGTATGCCGAAGTGTTCTTCGAGGTCTTTTTTCAGGTTTTGGCCATTCATCGCAGTGGTATTGCAGTTTTTCATGGTCTGCGTCGCGGGATCCACCGTTCCGGGAGTACTGAAACCTAGGGCTTCCGGCGTTTTTCCCGTTTTTTCTTGAAGAATCTCTATCAGCCGGGAAATCTGGCCCAGGATATGCGCATATCCCTGATCGGCCTCCGTAGGTACCCTTTCACGGGCCAGAATGGCGTTCGTGTCCGCTTGAATAACGATTCCTTCAATTTTGGTTCCACCCAGGTCTACACCCCATAGGTACTTCATATTTTACCGGTTTTGAGTGGGCGAAATTACGCATTAAAGTGTCTTTTGCCGAATTTATCGGGGAGAAACTTATGGATCTTGCAAGCGATAAATAAACGGAGGGAATTGGCCTACAAACCGGGAAAAGGCTTACATTTGAATGATGAATCAATCTGGCGAAACGGTTTTAGGGTAAATAACTCCTGAAGACCTGCTTTCTGTGGTATGACTGAGAAGAATTTTTTTCTGGAAGCTTTTGACGGGCGAAAGATGTTTTTTCGTCAATGGACGGCCGACACTCCGGCAGTAGCGAACCTGATACTTATTCACGGTATGGGGGAACACAGTGGGCGGTATGCGCACTTGTCCGCTTATTTTGTGGAGAAAGGAATTCATGTATACGCGGTAGATCTTTTCGGACACGGTCGTACCGAAGGCCCCAAAGGCCATACGCCCAAAATGGAAGACTATCTCTGGCAGGTGGATTTCCTGGTCGGCATGATCGGGCAGCTGGGCCAGCCCCTGTTTATATACGGACACAGCATGGGGGGAGGAATAGTGCTGAATTACCTGTTCAGGCGGAATCCGCGTGTAGCAGGGGTGATCGCCTCCGCTCCGGCCATTGAGCCCGGTTTCGAAGTTTCGAAAAGCCGGCGTACAATAGGTAAACTGGGAAGGAAGCTGTTCCCTGCCATGACGCAGCGGAACGGGCTGGACATCAACGGGATCTCCCGTGATGCCGCGGTGATCAACGCTTACCAGGCCGACCCCCTCGTACACGACGTGATTTCTGCGGAAGTGGGTATTGGGGTGCTGGAGTGGGGTGAATGGCTGGTGAACCTGGAGCGCGACGCACTGGCGGTTTCCCTCCTGGTGATGCACGGCGACCGGGATATCCTCACCAATCCCGCGGCCAGTGAAAAGTTTACGGCAAAATTCCACAGCGGAGATGTCACGTTTAAATCGTGGAAAGGATTTTTTCATGAGCTGCATAATGAACCTGAAAAAGAAGAAGTTTTTCGCTACGTTTCCGATTGGATCCTGGCCCGCTTGTGAATCGGGTACAATTCCAAGATCCTGTTGAATTTTTATTTTCTTTTTCCGGCGATTTCAGCCGGGAGAAAAGAAAATCTCCTACATTTCGAAAAAATGCATGTCTCTTAAAAAGCAATCCTTACTAATCTTGGTTATCCTGGCCATTGCCTGGGGCCTGTCTTTTCTGTTCATCAAGAAGTTGACGGTGGGTTTTTCCGGACTGGAAATAGGCGCGGGCCGTATCTTCGTGGCTTCGATGTTCCTGCTTCCCTGGGCCATCCGGAACCGGGGTGATTTCCCTGCTGATAAGGCCGTTTCTATTGGCCTCTCCGGCCTTCTCGGTTATCTTTTGCCCGCCGTGATTTTCGGGGTGGCCGGCAGCCGCATCAGCAGTTCGCTTTCGGGTACCTTAAACGCCACCACGCCCATTTTTGTACTCCTGATAGGATGGTTTTTCTTTCGCAAGCATATTTACCGCTACCAGTTTATCGGCATTTTCCTCGGTTTTCTGGGAAGTATCGTCCTGATTACCAGCGGAGCGGAACTCTCCTTTGACTGGAGCAACCCCTATGCGGCCCTCGTTTTACTGGCTACGCTGATGTACGGCATCAACACCAATATCCTGAGCTACCACCTCACCGAGGTCAGGCCCATTGTGATCAGCTCTTTCTCGGTGGGCATGATGGGGCTTCCGGCTTTGGCGGTGCTGCTTTTTACAGATTTCTTCGAAAAAATTTTCCTGGCCGGAAATGAACGTTTTATACTCTATTTCCTGGTACTGGGGGTGGTGAACTCGGGCCTCGCCGCCATTCTCTACAATTACCTGCTCAAGATTACCACGCCTATTTTCGCTTCTTCCGTTACCTACCTCATTCCTGTGGTGGCCCTTATCGCGGGAATTGCCGACGGGGAAAAGGTAGGGGTAGCCCATCTTTCCGGAATGGGGGTGATTCTCTTCAGCATTTTTATCCTGAACAAGAAGGTTTAGCCTTTTTATTTGGCGATTTTGAAATTATCTTTGTCAAAAAATAAAGTTTCATGTCTCTCAGATACAAAAGAATCCTTCTTAAATTAAGCGGAGAAGCGCTGAATGGCGGAGATAAAAGCCAGATCATTAATCCCGATATTTTAGAAAATTACGCGAAGGAGGTGGCCGCTGTAGTAGCAGCCGGTTGTGAAGTGGCCATTGTGATCGGAGGGGGAAACATTTTCAGAGGGGCCGCCACCAAATCGGGTATCGACCGCTCTCAGGGAGATTATATGGGTATGCTGGCTACCGTAATCAACGGCATGGCCATTCAGAGTGCCATGGAAGCCGAAGGAATCAAAACCCGGTTGCTGTCGGCCATCAAAATGGAACAAGTGGCCGAGCCGTTTATCCGGAGAAGGGCCATACGCCACCTGGAAAAAGGCAGGGTCGTGATTTTCGGGGCCGGAACCGGAAACCCGTATTTCTCTACCGATTCGGGCGGAGCGCTGAGGGCCATTGAAATCGGGGCGGAAATCTTGCTGAAAGGTACTAGTGTAGACGGGGTGTATAGTGACGATCCCCGCAAAAATCCGGAAGCCGTAAAATTTGACACTATAGGGTTTGACGAGGTCATCGCCCGGGGGCTGAAAGTAATGGACATGACCGCTTTTACGTTATGTAAAGAAAATAAACTCCCCATCATTGTCTTTGATATGAATCAGCCGGGTAACCTGCTGAAAGTGATCAAAGGGGAGGCCATCGGGACAATAGTAAATTGATATATAACAGCTAAAAAACATGGAAGAAATTGATTTAATTCTTGACCTGGCTCAGGATGGTATGGACCGGGCCCTGAAACACACACAAATAGAGTTAACCAAGATCAGGGCCGGAAAGGCCAGTGTGAATATGCTGGAAGGCGTGATGGTAGAGTATTACGGGGTGATGTCACCGCTTACTCAGATCTCTTCCGTAACCACGCCCGATGCCCGCACCATCCAGATCAAACCTTTCGAAAAAAAGATTATCTCCGACATCGAAAGAGCCATTATCAATTCCAATGTGGGACTGAATCCGGCTAACGACGGCGAAACCATCCGCCTGAATGTGCCTCCTCTGACCGAAGAACGCCGCCGTGAACTGGTGAAACGCGTCAAGGGCGAAATAGAAATTGCCAAGGTGAACATACGCAAAGTGCGACAGGAAATGAACGAGGACCTGAAGAAGCTGAAAAACGACGGTGTGTCAGAAGATGCCATCAAAGGCGGGGAAGAACAGGTGCAGAAACTCACCAACCAATTCATTGAAAAGACAGACCAGATGATGGCGGCAAAAGAAGCCGATATCATGCAGGTATAGAGAAAAAGTTACATTAAAAAAGGGGAGGCTCATTAGAACCTCCCCTTTTTTAATAGATTCAATCCGGTGCTTAATCGTCGTCGCCCCCTTTGCTGTCGTCGTTGGTGATGCCTCTTTTCTTAGACTGCACAAGACGCATATTCCCGATCTTATACGAGAACGTAAGGCGGATATTCTGGTTGTACATGTAATTGGTGCTGCTGGAGATAAACTGGCTGGTAGCCGAGTTGTTCTTCATCGTAATTCCTCCAAAGAAGTTATCCGCACCCAGGCCAATGCTGGCATCCTTGTTGATTTCGTATCTTACGGCCAAGGCGTAATTGGGCACGGCCGCGCTCTCTCCCTGTAGGGAAACACGCTTGCCTCTCCAGCCTCCGTTGGCCTGCAATGACCATTTCGGCGTCAGTTTCAGGTTGGTAGACAAGCGGGCGCTAACTACCACTCCGTCGGTGTTGCGGTCTACCATGCGGTCGCCTTTAAATTCTTTCCCGGCAATATTTACATAATACAGGTCAAAATTGGTAGTGAATGACCAGTTGCGGGTCACACCGATATTACCGAAGAAGTTTCCACCTACCGTAGTCTCTTTTCCCACATTTTCAAAAGTGGTTACAATGGCCGAAGGATCCAGGTTTTGTAACTCGGGAATCTGGGGGTACCGCGCCGCGGCTCCGTCTGCCGTCATACTTACCCGGGTGATGTTGTTGCCCGAATAACGCCCGAAAGTAGAGAGGGTAAGGTAGGTACGCTGGCCGATCGACTTGCTCACGCTCAGTTCTACATTGTGTGTTTTTTCAGGTACCAGGTCTGTGGTACCCATGCTGATGTTCAAAGGATCTGCAATGTTGATGTTCGGGTTCACCTGTCTTAATCCGGGTCTCTGGATCCGGTAGTTATACGACAATTTGGTGGTGTAGGTGCCGAAAGGTTTCGACAGGTTGATGCTGGGAACAAATACGGGGTATTCGTCTTTGAAATATTGTAACACAGGACTGTCTGACCCCACTTGGTTAATGGTCTGGGTAGCGTTTAGGGTAGTGTATTCAAAACGCCCGCCCGCTTTCAGGGTCAGTTTGTTGGCCAATGCGTAGGTATAAGCCGCGTAAGCCGAATAAATACTCTGGTTGTATTTCAGTCCGCCACCCGGATTTCGCGGATCTTCCGGCAGGTTACTGAAATCGTCGCGGTCCTGGTTGAGCGAAGACTCGGAAAGCAGGTAGAGGTACTTGCTGTCAATAGCGCGGGTGATGCTCTTGGCGCCTACTTCCAGCTGCTGGTTTTTCCCGATAGGCTTCAGGAAATCAGTCTGGAATCCCAGTTCGCTGTTCAGGTTGTCGTTGTCGTTCCATTGCTTCTTATAAATGCTGTTTCCGTTCAGGTAATTGATATAGCTGTCGGATTTATCCTTGCTCTGGCTGTACATGGCCGACACCGACCACTCGGCGCCCGATTCAAAGATTTTCACGTAATCAAGGGTATAATCAATGGAAAGTCCCTGGTTCAGGGCTTCCTGGTCACGCAGTTCATTTCTCAGGAGGGTTTGGGCACCCGAGAGAGAGTCTCTTCCGAAGTAATTAAAGTTCTGATCGTTAAAACGGTTAAAGGCTCTTCTTCCGATGGCCACGCCACCGTAAAGGGTTTGGTTATTTCCGAGATCGTAATCAAAGCCGATATTGTAGCGACCGAACATGCCGTTGGTTTTGCCTGAAGAGAATTGGTCGGTTCTTAGGCCGGTCACCAGGTTTTCGTTAAAACTTTCGCCTTTTGACTTGTTATAATGCATTCTTCCGAATCCTCCGAAAGAAATGCCCAGTTTCCCGGTACGGTAGTTTCCGTTCAGTCCCAGGTTAGAGGCCCGGTTACCTGCGCCGCCGTTGACGTTCAGGTTTAGCCCCTGGAGGGTTGATTTTTTGGTGATAATATTGATGATACCGGCTGTTCCTTCCGCGTCGTAGCGGGCGGAAGGGGAGGTGATGACCTCTACCGATTTAATCAGTTCCGAGGGAATCATTTTCAGGGCGTCTGCAATGCTGGAAGCCACAATGGTAGAAGGCTTGTTGTTGATCAGTACCTGGATGTTTTCGCTCCCTCTCAGGGAAACGTTTCCGTCCAGGTCTACACTTAACATGGGTACGTTTTTCAGTACATCGGAGGCGTCACCGCCTGCGGCACTCATATCCCGTTCGGCATTGTACACCAGGCGGTCTACTTTCTCCTCGATAATGGGTTTTTCGCCCGTGATGACCACACTTTCCAGGGCGATGCTGCTGGATTTCAGTTTAATCACGCCCAGCTCCACGTCTTTGCCTTTCTCCACTTTGATGCCTTCTATCTTCTGGGTTTCGTACCCCACAAAAGAAACGCTGATGTGGTAGGTGCCTTCGGCTACCCGCTTCAATTCAAATTTTCCTTTGTCGTCTGCCATGGTACCGTCAAGGGCTTTTCCTGTGGCAGCGTCCAGGAGAGCCACGCTGGCGAATTCTACGGCGGTAGTCAGCTCCTCATCTACGATGTGTCCGCTGATTTTCGAATTTCCTTTCGAGGCGGTGTTGAGGTTCAGCTCCGTGTTTTGCTGGCGGTTTGGTGGAACCCTCTCCTGGTTCCGGCCCCCTCCGCCCGGAGGTCCCCATTGAGCAAAGGTTGAAGTACTTATTAACAGGGCAATAAGAATATGAATTTTCCGAGACATAATGAGTTTGATCGCTTAATTTCCAAGAAATTTGACACAAAATAAGCAGGCAGGTTTATTTAAGATCTTGTGAGATAGACCAAACCCGATTTTAAAGCGACCAATGCTAAGGTTTTAATGACTCATTTCAGCTGGGCGGAAACAGAAAGGATATGGGCCGCCAGTCCGGTAGAACGGCGATAATAGCCGTATCTTAACTCCATTGATTTCCAGCTGCTTATTCCCAGTATACCCCCCGGTGTAGAAAAACGGAAGCCCAGTCCGCCGAAATGACTCGAAAACTTGGACAAATCAAAGTCGCTTGAATAAAACTCCGCCTCGGGAGAATGTTCGCCATAGGGCGCAAAATACGCCATAGCGCTTTGGGAGTTAAATCGGTAGTGGGGCGTGACCGAGAAGAAAGGGTTCACTTTCCAGGCGGTTTCAAGACTGGCCGTATGGGCGGTGATGCCCCAGTCGTCGGTATAAAAGCGGTAAAAGCTCCGCAGTACGAGGCGGTCGCCCGCGAAGTAATTGGCCCGGATACTGGCCGGTAATTTCAGTCGTTTTCCCGGGAGCTTTTCTACCCTCAGGGAGGTATCGTCAAAATACACCCGGTGGAACGGTGTGCTGAGCAGGCCTTCCTGGTAAGAGGGATCCAGCATGAACATGACCTGTAGATCAGGGTTGATGACCCTGGAATACGCGAGGCTGAGGTTATAGGAATTGCGGGGTTTATACGGAATGCCCTCGGAGTCTCCGCGGGCGCCGGTAGGGTAGCCTTCCGGTCGCAATTCTACGGGCAAAATCACTTTCCAGGCATCCCAAAAGAGATTCAGTTTGGCGGTAAATTCCGCGTTGTTGTCTGGCGCCGTCTTGGTAAAAAGAAAGCCGCCTCCGTATGATTTATAGTCGAATTCTGTAGAATAGGCCACGTTAAACCCAAAGGTGCGCCCCGTTTTCTCATTCTTCCGGGCCCACAGCAGAGAAGGGTAGAAGTGTTCATCGGTATGGGAGGCCGAAGATACCGTAGTAGGGTCTATCTGGTCAGACGAAGCCGACGTGTATTTTTCCACAGAGGCATCGAGAACGAAGGTATTCTTTCGGTTTTTCGCATCGAGCAGGGAAAAGGTCACGTTAAAGCCCGCCCCCACATCGGTTAATTTTTCCGATCCTGTACCTCCCGTAACGGCTGCGTTATGGCCGTTCTGATGGTAGTAAGAAGACACCAGGTTCGCTTCTTCAAAGGTGAGTTTACGCGCAGCGGTGCTGTCGGAAAGCGTTTGGGCTTTCAGGGCAGAAGACCAGCAAAAAGCCAGAAGACCGGCCGTAAGTACGAGTTTTTTCATTTCTATGTGTTTTAGCTATGAGCTATGAGCAATGAGCTGTGAGCAATGAGCTGTGAGCAATGAGCTGTGAGCTTTTAGCAATGAGCTTTGAGCCGGGTTGCCTCTAACATCTAATCCCTAATTACACCCGCAGCCGCCCCCGCTTTTTCCGCCGTTGGCGCCCCCGGCCCCCTCGCGGTACAAGTAAAAACTGCCTTCAAACTTCTCTACATGGCGGTTAGAGAGCGACATTTCGGCGTCATTGATCTTGCTTTTCTGGTATTCTTTCACCGGTACGCAAGAGCAGGCAAAGAGGAGAATAAAGAGTGCAAAAAGTTTCATAATGTATTTGTTTGAGCTGTGAGCTGTGAGCTTTCAGCTATCAGCTATGAGCTTTGAGCCACTTAGCACACCAGTTTTCTAATTTCTAATTTCTAAGCGCAGCGGCGCCCGCATCTAATTTCTAACATCTGATAGCTGATAGCTGATAGCTGAATGCTGATAGCTCACAGCTCCCGTAAATTCTTCGAAGTAAAGATACGGTTTTCATCGTCAATTATAATGCACGCAATCGATTGCATTTGGTTGATCAGCTGCAATGATTTTTGAGTTCCGAGAATGGCCAGGGGCGTAGTGAGGGCGTCTGCCAGCTCGGCGTGCGGACAAACCACGGTGACACTCTTGATGCCTGACACGGGTAGGCCGGTACGCGGATTAATGGTGTGAGAATACCTTTTTCCATCAATCACGGTGAATTTCTCGTAGGTACCCGAGGTGGCCACGGCCATTTCCCCCACTTCCAGCTCCGAGAAGGGAAAAGCCGGCGCATCAGGGTCGGCCACGGAGATGGTCCAGGGTTTCCCGTTCCAGGTTCCCCAGGTCTTCAGGTCGCCGCTGGCGTTCACTACCCCGTTTTGCACGCCCAGATCTTTCAGCACCTGGCTGGCTTGGTCGGCCGCATACCCCTTGCCTATTCCCCCAAAACCTATCCGCATGCCTTTTTCTTTCAGGAACACGGTTTGGCGGCCTTCGTCCAGAATGATATTCCGGTAGTTAATCAGCCTCAGGTTATTCATCGCCTCCGCGGTAGGCAGGGCCGTCAGGGTCTGGTCAAAATTCCATAATCTTTTATCCATAGAGCCGTAAGACAAATCAAAGGCGCCCTGTGTCAGCTCCGAAATTTTCCCGGCTCTCTGTACCAGGGAAAAAAACTCTTCGGGTACTTCTACCGGCTGTATACCGGCATGGGCATTGACCCGGTGGGTGACGCTGTGTTCAGAAAAGGTAGTGAAAACCTGCTCTATCCGGGAAATCTCCTCAATGGCCCGGTCGATCTTCACACCGGCCTGTTCCTCCGAGTCATCTTCTATGCTGATGACAAAGCGGTTTCCCATGAGTTTTAGTTTTCGGGACCAGAACATTCAGAGATGCGATTGAATGGTTTGGATCATTTTTCCCGTAGTCAGGTCTTTGGGGTAGCCCTCCCAGCTTTGCAGCACCTTCCCATCAGGAGAAAGCAGGAGGGTCAGCGGAAACTTGCCCGAAGAATTGTATTTTTCTGCCAGGGTTTCGTTGTATTTTACCTGATCTGGAGGAAGTTGATTTTTCTTTTGGCGGGGAAAGTCGGCCCGCACCAGCTCCAGGTGCCTGTCGGCCATCGTTTTGAATTCGGCAGATTCAAAAACCTCCTTTTTTAAGAGGATGCATGGGGCGCACCAGTCCGACCCCGAAAAATTCAGGATTACCAGCTTGTGCGAGTCGCCCGCCCGCGTCAAAGCTTTTTCCAGGTCGCTTCCCCAGCCGTTTCCCACCAGAAAGAGGGGCAAAAGAAAAGTGATAATACTATTCATAGATCACAATGGTTTGGCCGTCAGAGGCGGTTTTGTAGACCTTGATCCCCTTGGCGCCGTATTCGTTAAGTCCGGAACCCGTCATGGAATAACGGGCGCCGTGGGTAGTACAATACCATTCCCCCGACCGGTACGTCACCGTACGGTTGTTTTCATGCGAGCACACCAGGGTGGCGGCAATGTATTTCCCTTCTCGTGAAAGCGCCAATACAAAGGTATTCCCCAATACTATATAATTGTTTCGCGTCAACAGACGGGCGTATAAAGGATTGCTCAGGTCTACCCGGTACAAAAAATGGATATTTTCCAGCTCTTCCGTACTGATCAGAAAATTTTCGTCCGGCCCCGTTCCCGTAGTGCCGCCCACCGGCGTTCCGTCCGGATTGGTGAACGTTCCGTCCGGATTTTGGGTGAGCGCCGCTACATAACTGTCTTCTTCAGATACACAGGAAAGAAGAGCGAAGAGCGCTCCGCCGGTGAAACCGCACGATTTCAGAAATTCGTATCGGGTCATAACACTTCCTTTATATAATAATACTAAATAGCCATGAGCATTCAGCTATCAGAAAACCGGCACACCAACCGACCAATGTATAAGCGAAGCGTCGCGGGGCGGCCTTCCGCCCGGCTGACTGCTGAAAGCAATATTTTATACACATTAAATAACCGGCCCATTTGTTGCTATTTCCGTCGCCCTCATGATTTTTTTGAGAAACGCGGTTAGTATGGATCAAAAATAGACCTTCCTGCGCATAAATCCAACAGTAGGTGGGCAAGGCCCGCCGCGAAAAACCGGCAAACAGAAGGAACTTGAGCAAACGAATTGTAATTTTGAACCATAAAATTTGTAATTGCTTAACCCGGCTGATAGCTGATAGCTGATAGCTCAAGGCTCACAGCTCAAACACATACGCATGAAGATAAGTATCGTAACGGTCTGCTTTAATGCGGCAAAAACCATAGAACAAACCATTGAAAGTGTTCTGGGGCAGTCGTATCCTGATTTTGAGTACATCGTGGTAGACGGCGGTTCAAAAGACGGTACGGTTTCGATCCTGGAAAAGTACAAAGACCGGCTTCGTTACATCTCTGAAAAAGACGAAGGGATTTACGACGCCATGAACAAAGGAGTGGGTCTGGCCCAGGGCGAAGTGATCGGCATTATCGGGGCCGATGATTTCTACCCGGACAGTGAAGTACTGACCAGCGTAGCGGAGGCGTTCCGCCGGAACAATACCGACTCGGCCTACGGGGATGTCCGTTTTGTGGATCCCGAAGATACCACCAGGGTTGTGCGGTTTTGGAAAGACCGGGAGTACGACAGGGAGAACTGGTTAAAAGGATGGATGCCACCCCACATTGCCTTTTATCTCAAAAAGTCGGCCTACGAAAAATACGGTCTCTACAAAACGGAATTTACCTGCGCGGGCGACTATGAGCTGATGTTGAGAATGTTGTACAAAAATAAGTTGAGTAGTCAGCACGTTCCGGCTACCCTCATGACCATGCGGGTGGGTGGCACCAGCAGCGCCTCCTTAAAGCACCGGATAAGGGCCAACCGCGAAGACCGCCGTGCCTGGAAAATCAATGACCTGAAACCCCGGTGGTATACCCTCTGGATGAAGCCTCTGGGAAAAATAAAGCAGTTGTTCGCCAAAGACAAGTGAAGTGGTTGTAGCCCCGAGACCTACCTGGGTCATGAACGGAGCAACCCCTACCCAGTATGAAGCGCCGTTTTTTCGCGGGGCTCTTTTTACCGTCTGAAGTATCATAATATTCTCTTTGGCTTTGAAGCCGTTTTTGCTTGAGTTTATAGGGCATGGGTACATAGGGTATTTCTGCCGTTAAACGGGTAATCAAAGACCGGAAATCGAAAGGTTACCTCCTTTATCAATAACTTTACAGAGTGGTCTTGTAATGCGGCCACATTTTTGAAAATAACCATCATGTTGGCTAAGGAGGGTGAAAAAACCCTGGTTGTAATGGTGTAAACACGGGGGTGCGAGAGGGTGTTTTAACCCAATTTTCCCTTTTTTTCGTCTGATTTGCCTATCAGGCATCTTTTTTGCCCAAAAATAAGGACTACAAAACTCCATAATGGCGGCACATTTTACTAAGATCGGACTATATCTTTTTTTACTCATTTTTTATCAAGTGAAGGGGCAGGAAACCGTCTCCTTCGGTTTGTCAGGCTCATTAACATTTAAAAGCAGCGGGCAAAATAATGAGACCGGATTTCCCATTAAAAAAACGATTTTGAAATTAGAACAGGGCAGCTCCGAATGGGTGGCCTATAAAGACTATAGCTTTGAGTATTATTAATAATCCTGTAATAAAGATTCCGCCCTGAGCCTGATGGTTTGCAAGGAGGATACAAGCACCTAAATCAATTTGTTAATAATAGAATATGAATTTATGTATCGTACAATAGTTTTAAAATGCTTCATGGTATTCGGATGTATGAATCTGATTTACGCCCAACGAATCACTATAGAAACCCATGAGGAGCAAAAGGCTCCCGTAATATTTACCAATGATAATCCCGGAAAGTACTTTCATTCAAGGCTGATCAATAATTCGGTTATTGTTTCTGACAGAAATAATAAGTTAGGTAAAGTAGATATTCAGTCAAAAACCATGAAACA
>CAYRGN010000054.1:0-22191 GCA_964423865.1 uncultured Lacihabitans sp. | reverse complement strand
TCAGCTATCAGCAGTCAGCCGGGCGACGCTTCGCTTATACATTGGCCGGTTGGTGCGCCGGTTTTCTGATAGCTGATAGCTGAAGGCTCATGGAGATTTCATGGGTGTACATTTTTAGCTGTTAGAAATTAGCTAGTAGCTATCAGCTTTCAGCCGTTTGGCGGACGAACCAACTTATTCACCCCTCTGATGGCTGACTTCTGATCGCTCATCAAAGAAACTTCATTTTGTAGTCGGTATCCACAATCCCCTTCTGAATCATGCCCAGCTTCTTTTTCAGCATCTGTTTTTTCAGGGGAGCCAGGTAGTCGGTAAAAAGTACGCCTTCAATGTGATCATACTCGTGCTGGATAATGCGGGCGGCCATTCCTTTAAACGTCTCGGTATGCTCTACCCAGTCGGTATCGAAATAACGTACGGTGATCACGGGTTTGCGGTACACATCGGCCCGCACACCCGGGATACTGAGGCAGCCCTCTTCGTAGGGCCAGGGTTCGCCGGTTTCTTCCAGAATCCGGGCGTTGATGAAAGTTTTCCGGAAACCTACCAGGTCAGGGTCAATGTCTTCTTCACTTTCTGCACTGCTGTTAATTACTTCACCGTCTACCACAAAAATCCTGTACGGGAGATTCACCTGGGGGCCGGCGAGGCCCACGCCGGAGGCCGCATACATAGTTTCAAACATATTGTCGGAAACCTGCTTTACGTCCAGCTCTCCCGTGGTAATGTCTTCGCATTTTTTTCGTAAGACCGAGGCGCCGTATGCTATAATAGGATAAATCATAGAAATTGACAATGCACAATTGGGTTATAATACTTTCAGGCCGGCTTTGTTGTAAGCGGGCCGGTTACTGAAATACCGGAGGTCAGCAGCGACCATTTCGTCTACCAGGCCGGCCAGGTCGTATTTGGGCTGCCAGTTCAGGCGGGTTTTTGATTTGGTGGGGTCACCAATGAGCAGTTCCACCTCGGTAGGCCGGTAATATACGGGGTCTACGGCCAGTACTTTTTTACCTACGGGAAGGGCGTATTCCGGATGCGTGCTGGAAAGCACAAACGCTTCTTCCTTCTCGGCTTCTCCTTTGAACTCCAGGGTGATGCCTATTTTTTCAAAGGCCATCTTAACAAAGTCGCGAACGGTGGTGGTAATGCCGGTAGCAATCACGAAGTCTTCCGCCTGTTCCTGCTGCAAAATCAGCCACATGGCTTCTACGTAGTCGCGGGCGTGTCCCCAGTCGCGCTTGGCGTCCAGGTTACCCAGGTAAAGGCAGTCTTCCTGTCCCAGTGCAATCTGGGCCACCGCACGGGTAATTTTCCTCGTTACAAACGTTTCTCCCCGAAGCGGCGACTCGTGGTTGAACAAGATGCCGTTGCACGCGTACATGTTATAGGCTTCGCGGTAGTTAACGGTAATCCAGTAGGCGTACAGTTTGGCTACGGCGTAGGGCGAACGGGGGTAAAACGGGGTGGTTTCCGACTGGGGAACTTCCTGTACCAGGCCGTATAATTCAGAGGTGGAAGCCTGGTAAATCCGGGTTTTCCCGGTCAGGCCCAGCAGGCGCACGGCTTCCAGTATCCGCAAGGTACCAATGCCGTCTACCTGGGCGGTATATTCCGGCTCATCAAAACTCACTTTTACGTGAGACATGGCCCCCAGGTTATAGATTTCATCGGGCTGCACCTCCTGGATAATCCGGATGATATTGGTAGAATCGCTCAGATCCCCGTAATGGAGGACAAAATTAACATTGCCCTCGTGCAGGTCTTGGTAGAGGTGATCTATCCTGTCGGTATTGAATAAAGATGCTCTTCTTTTAATGCCATGTACTTCGTATCCTTTTTCAAGGAGAAATTCGGCAAGGTATGCCCCGTCTTGTCCGGTTACACCGGTGATTAATGCTTTTTTCACTTCGAATTCAGTGCTTTTTTAATATTTATTTTTTCACTTACAATGCGTGTCGTACCAAACCTCTGCCGAAGTAAGCCGCTGTATTTTTCGGCATCCTGGTAGTAAAGGAAATCCCCTACCCGGATTCGGTAGGTGGGTTGACTGTACGATTCGTAGATTTCCAGGTGAGGGAAGTTCCGGAGCATGTAACTTTTCGCGTTCTCAAAATCCGCCCGGGAATTTCCCGAAAAAACCTGTATCCGGTACCCCTGGTTCTGGTAGGTCTTATTCTGTTCAATGATTTTTTCAAGCGCGGCGTCTACTTTCTCGTTATCGTCGGCAAAAACCGTCTGAGTCGGGGCAATGGGTTCTTCCGTTTCCACGGTCTCCCGGCTGGCTTCTTCGTACTTGGGAAGCAGGTGACTGATATCTTCCGAATAGTGGGATAACAGCCCTGAAGTATTGCTTCCGGAGGGAGTGGACTTTCTCGCACAGGCAGCGGCGGAAAGTACGACCAGTATAAAAAAGAAATTCCTTAACATAGTTGCTCCATTATAACGGAAACTGCAAAATTAGCAATATGTAACGGGAATAAAAAAGATAATCAGCTCAGACCGAACATTTCTTTCAGGGCCATCCATAAGTTTCTTTTCTCGTTAGCGAGGTTCAGGCTAACGGTATTCAGGGGATCAGCCACCAGGAATTTTTTATTGGAATGAAGCGCCGGGGTATATTTTGCCGGTTTTTCAGCCGTATGTAATACTTCGGAAAAATCACCGAAAGCCACGATCCGGCTTACTTTCTCCAGGGCAGACAAATCATATTCCGGAAACTGTTTCCGTACCAGGATCTCCATGTCAGGGGCGGCAACGCCCACCGATGCCATCACTTTTTCCAGGAACTCCCGCTCGGTGTCCGCCAGGACGTCCACCAGCACCAGCGTGCTTTTTGCGGGAATCTTTTTGGGCGCCGGCGGCTTAGCTTCCTCCACCGGAAGATGAAAGAGGGTTTCTCCCGTAAACACAAAAGAAGCTAAGTCGCGGTTCATAACTCCGGTTTGCGGGTCAGGGTCGCGTTTCGGTCCGGACCGGTAGACACAAAGGTCAGGGGAGTGTTAAGTTCCTTTTCCAGGTAGGCCGTATATTCTTTCAGTGCGGCAGGCATCTTTTCAAAGTCGGTAATGCCGTCAAGCGACTGCTTCCAGCCGGGTAGGGTAGTGTACACCGGTTTGATGGGCAGGTCGGTCATGTCATACGGCAACTCGTCGGTTATGGTGCCGTCAGGAAGTTCATAATGGGTGCAAACGTTGATCTCGTCAAAGATGCTTAATACGTCTACTTTCATCATCACCAGCTGGGTTACGCCGTTCAGCATGATGGAGTATTTCAGCGTGGGCAGGTCTACCCAGCCGCATCTCCTCGGGCGGCCGGTCGTGCTTCCGAACTCACGTCCTTCCTGGCGCATTCTTTCGCCGGTTTCATCCAGCAGTTCCGTAGGGAAAGGGCCGGAACCCACCCGGGTACAATAGGCTTTGAATATGCCGTACACTTCGTTAATGCGGGAAGGAGATACGCCCAGACCGGAGCAAACGCCCGCGGCTGTGGTATTCGAACTGGTTACAAAAGGATAAGAGCCGAAGTCAATATCGAGCAGAGAACCCTGGGCGCCTTCTGCCAGTACCCTTGTGCCGGGTTCACCCAGTTTTTTATTGATCAGGTATTCGCTTTCTACCAGGTTAAAACCCCGGATAAACTCCAGGGCGCTGAAGAACTCCTCTTCCGCGGCGGAGAGGTCATATTCATACCCGTAGAAGTCGAGCATGTTTTTGTGCGCTTCTACCAGTTTTTGGTATTTGCTTTTGAAATTCGGAGAAACAATATCGCCCAGTCTCAGTCCCTGCCGGGAAACCTTGTCGGAATAGGCCGGTCCGATACCCTTCAGGGTAGAGCCGATTTTGGCATCCGCCTTGGCCTTTTCAGAGGCCGCGTCCAGCAGACGGTGGGTCGGAATAATGATCGCTGTTTTTTTAGAGATAAACAGAGTTTTGCTGAAATCTATCCCGTAAGGCGCCAGGGCCTCAATTTCTTTCCTGAATATAATGGGATCCAGAACTACCCCGTTACCGATAATATTGATGCTGTCGGGACGGAAAATACCGGAAGGAATCTGGTGTAAAACGTGTTTTTTTCCTTCAAACTCAAGGGTATGGCCTGCGTTAGGACCACCCTGGAAGCGGGCTACTACTTTATACTGGGGCGCCAGAACATCCACAATCTTCCCTTTACCTTCATCTCCCCATTGAAGGCCTAGCAGAATATCAATCATCTTAGTTATTTAATTTATTTGCCAATTTTGTTTTCACAATCTGAATTACGGCAGGAACCGTAAAAAATTAGGGAATGATGTAAAACATTGAAGTTCAGGTGATCTCCTACCATATTCTGGATAGACTGCACCCTCGGATCACAAAATTCCAAAACTTTGTTGCAATCTAGGCAAATTAAGTGGTCATGTTGCTTAAATCCGTATGATTTTTCGTATTGGGCCAGATTTTTCCCGAACTGGTGTTTGGCCACCAGGTCGCATTCTACCAGCAGGTCAAGCGTGTTGTAAACGGTGGCCCGGCTGACCTGGTATTTTTTGTTTTTCATGGAAATATAGAGATCCTCCACGTCGAAATGATCGTCGCGGCTATAGATCTCTTCGAGAATAGCGTAGCGTTCCGGGGTCTTCCGGAGTTGTTTGTTTTCCAGGTATGCGGTAAATATCTGTTTTACAGCCTGAATATTACTTCTTTCAGCGATCATGAATTTTTAGGTATGATCTTACAAAATTAATAATTAAGTACTTAGAATTGATCTAAATATCCGTTTCGGCCGGAGGGGAACTCCGTTCAGAAAGATAATTTCAGGCCCAGGGCACCGTCTGAGGTGAGTCCTACTTGTGCTTGGAGCGCGTCAAATTTTTTCTTTTTGTTGTATAGTGCAATCGATTGCATTCGCTTGTCGTTCCCGAACTCCATCAGGCATATTCCGGCGGCCAGCAGGCCTATGCCTCCCAGTACCTGCACCACGGGCCTTTTGAAATAGGTATACTCCACGTTATTGATTATCTCGGTATGTTGGGTACCCACCAGTGCCCCGGCGCTCAGGGCCAGTCCGGCCAGAGACACGCCCGCACCCACCGGAATTATGATCCGGGAATCTTTCAGCCGTTTTTCCGCGTCATAGGCTTTTGACCGGGAGTAGAGATCAAAGAGCATGGAATTATTCAGTTTCACGCCTTTCAGGTAAGCGGCAGACGTAAAGATCTTTCTTTTGGCCGTCAGCGTATCAGCCGCCTCCTGGGCAGACAGGGGAAGCACCGCAATGAAAAATAAAAAAATAACTTTATTCATTTGCCTTACAGGGTTTCGTCTCTGGAAACGTTGCTGACTCCTTCAATCAACTCAAGGCGCTGAAGAAGTTCATCCAGGTGTTTGGTGTCAAAAACGTACACTTTAATTTTTCCCTCAAATATACCATCAAAAGTTTCAACGGAAATACCCCGCATGTTAATATGGAGTTCATTGGAAATCACTTTGGAAATGTCCTGGATCAGTCCTACCCGGTCTATGCCGTTCAGCTTGATGGTGACCAGGTACGATTTTTCGATCTGGCTGGCCCAGCGGGCTTTGATGACCCGGTTGCCATAGTTAGACAGCAGTTGATGGGCGTTGGGACAACTGTTCCGGTGGATTTTGATGCCTTCGTTGATGGTGAGGAAGCCAAAAACATTATCTCCGGGGATGGGGTTGCAGCAACGGGCCAGTACGTAGTCGATCTGCTGCATGTCGTCGCCGATCAGCAGGGTGTCGTTCCCCTGCACTTTTTTAAATTCCCGTTCAAACGATTTGGCGTCTTTGAATGCTTTTTCGTCGAGTTCTATCTTTTTCTGGCGGTTGGCCAGGGCCTCTTTTTCCTTTTTAAATTTACTGATTTCATCCGGCAGGTTATGCCCTTTCCCGAAAGCGTAAAAGAGGTCGTTGTAGTCTTTTTTATTGAAATACGCCCTCAGCTGGTTAATGGTTTCCAGGTTGTTCTCCATGCCCAGGTTTTTCAGTTTCCGGGCAATGATTTCCTTGCCTTCGCTGACATACCCTTTGTTGAACTCTTTCAGGAGATCTTTGATGCGGGCCTTGGCTTTCGATGTCACCACAAAACGCAGCCAGTCTTCAGAGGGTTTCTGGTTTTTGGTGGTGAGGATTTCCACCTGGTCGCCGCTTTGCAGCACATGGCTGATGGGCATCAGGGTGCCGTTTACCTTGCCGGCGGTACATTTTTTGCCTATTTCGGTATGGATATCGAAGGCGAAATCGAGCACGGTGGCTCCTTTTCGCAGTACCTTCAGGTCGCCTTTGGGGGTAAAGATGAAGATTTCTTCGTTGAACAGGTTGCTCTGGAAGTCTTCTATAAACTCAATGGCGGATGAGTCTCCGCTTTCCAGGGTGTCACGCACCTGGTTGATCCATTGGTCCAGAGGCTTGTCGAGTGAGGTATTATTGCCTTTGTATTTCCAGTGGGCGGCGTAGCCTTTCTCCGCAATTTCGTCCATTCTTTCCGTACGGATCTGCACCTCTACCCAAACGCCCGCGTTACTCATCACCGTAGTGTGCAGTGATTCATACCCGTTAGATCGGGGGGTGGAAATCCAGTCCTTCAGGCGGTCAGGATTGGGCCGGTATTCGTCGGTCACAATGGAGTATGCCTGCCAGCAGGCGGCTTTTTCTTTGTCTTTTTCTTCAATGGGAATTCCTTTCAGGATAATCCGGATAGCAAAAAGGTCATAAATGCCTTCAAACGGGATGTTCGTATTCTGAAGTTTCTTCCAGATGGAATAAATATGTTTGGGGCGCCCTTTAATGTAGAAGTCGAGCGCGGCTTCCTCCAGCCTTTTCTTGATGGGCTTCATGAAATTATCAATCAGCCGTTTTCGGGAGGCTTTGCTGGAACTGAGCCTGGCGGTAATGTCTTTGAATTCTTCGGGATGCGTGTATTTGAGGTAGAGGTCTTCCAGCTCCGATTTGATCTGGTACAGCCCGAGGCGGTGGGCCAGGGGGGCGTAAATATAGATGGTTTCGTTCGAAATTTTCAGCTGGGAGTTCTTCGCCATGCTGTCGAGGGTCCGCATATTGTGCAGGCGGTCGGCCAGCTTAATCAGGATCACGCGCACGTCGTGAGACAGCGTCAGCAGCATTTTGCGGAAATTCTCCGCCTGGGCCGACTGGGTCTGTTCAAAACTTTCACCGATTTTGGTGAGCCCGTCAATGATCTGGGCTACTTTCGGGCCAAAGCCCTTTTCTATTTCTTTGAGGGTAATGCTGGTGTCTTCCACCACATCATGCAATAGCGCGCACACAATGGAGGTAGGTCCCAGGCCGATTTCCTCCACGCAGATCAGTGCCACTTCGAGGGGGTGGTAGATATACGGTTCCCCTGATTTACGCCGCATTTCCTTGTGCGCGTCCATACTGACAGAAAGCGCTTTGCGGATCATTTTCGCATCTCCGTCTTTCAGGAGGGCGCGGGCTGCTTTCAGGATCTTTCGGTACCGCTTGGCGATCTCCTTTTTCTCCTGTTCGGAATAGTATTCCGTAGTCACTTGTTCGGTTTCTACACTCATTGTCGTAATCGTCTCTGACTTACTGCACGCAAGTTAGGGTGTAAGGTACAAAAAAATCTCTAATTGCGTTAGCCGAAGTCTTTATTCTTCACCGAAATGTTCCATCATTTCCAGGCACATTCTTCCGTTGTGGTAAGGGCACTTCCAAAACCCCGCTTTGTCTTCCTTTGTATTGACTGTGCCGTCAGGAAGCCTGCTCCAATACCATTCTCCGTTTCGGGTATCTACGATATTTTCGAGGATATAGTTCCAGGCCTTTTCGGCGGCGGTTTTGTAAAGGGGGTCACCCGAATTTTTCCAGGCATAGCTATAGCCTACTACCGCTTCGGCCTGTACCCACCAATGCCTTTCCATGTCGGTATGACCGTCTTCCTTTTCGTATACCGTACTGCCGTCGGGCTGAAGTCCGTCTAAAGCGGCCCGGGCCATCCGGATACTTAAGGCTTGTATTTCCTGGAGAAATTCCCCGGATACTTGCGCGGCTTCCAGGAGTAGCCATGAACCCTCAATGTCATGTCCGTACGATATGAGGGTCGACCTGGGCGTCCAGTCTTCCCCGAAAAAAAGGTGAAATCGCGCGGTTTTTGCCTCTACGATGTGTTGCATGAAAATCTTCAGTAAGGCGCGGTGAGCGGTTTTCAGCTCCGGGTTTGGCCACACCCTTAGCAGGCTGGTGTAGGCTTCCAGTACATGCAGATGGGTGTTCATCGACTTTTTTTCGTTGAAGTCCTTTTCGCTCAGGCGCATGTCTTCGAGGGGTTGCCAATTGGCCGAGAACGCCTCAAAATACCCTCCGTACTTTGGGTCGGCATATTTTTCCATCACGGCAAAGGTTTCCTGTGCCAGCTCCAGGGCTTTTTCCTGCTGTGTGGCCCGGTAGTATTCCGAAAGGCCATAGAGGGCGAACGCCTGGGCGTAGGTTTGTTTCTTGCGGTTAAAAACCTGGCCACGGTAGTCCAGTTCCCAGTAGAATCCGGCGTGGTTCCGGTCGTAAAAACGGGTAGTCAGGTATTCGAAAGCCCGGTCGGCCGCCAGCCGGTATTCCTCCTTTTTCAGTATCCGGTAGGCGGCGGAGAAGGTCCAGAGCAGGCGGGCGTTCAGCACCAGCCCTTTGTTGGCTTCCGGAACAAGTCGGTTCGTTCCTGTCATTTTTCCGTAGTAGCCGCCCTGGTGTTCGTCGCGCATCCGGTGCAGCCAGAACGGGAGGATATTGTTTTCGATTTCTGCTTTAAAGCCGGTCATGGTTATTTTAGTTGTTAGTACGTTCAGGGCAAAACATTGCCGTTCGTAAATCAAAAAAGAAATAAATTTACTATCTTTGAGGCATATAAAAAAGGAAATGGTGTTCTTCCTTCCCCAACCGCTTCTTGTAAGCTGATGACGCCTGATTCAACCGTTTAATCAGGTAAAATATGTCTAAACCCCGATCTTTCCGTTCCCAATGGGCCTCCGTTTTTTTTCGGAAATACCCTGCTTTCCCTTATATGTTGAAATGGATGCTGATTTCTCTGCTTATCGGCGCTTGTATCGGTAGTGCGTCAGCGGTTTTCCTGATTTCTCTTGATTGGGCCACGGACTTCCGGGAAAACCGGGTGTGGGTTATCGCCTTTTTGCCTGTGGCCGGGTTTGCGATCGGGTGGTTATATCATCATTTCGGGAAGGGTGCGGAGGCCGGAAATAACCTCCTGATCGATACCATTCACCGGCCGGAAAAGGTGATTCCGTTCCGGATGGCTCCGTTGGTGTATATTGGTACTGTGGTGACGCATTTTTTCGGCGGATCGGCAGGCCGGGAGGGTACCGCCGTACAAATGGCGGGCGCCATAGCCTATAGATTGCCCTTACGGCTTTCAGGCGCTGACCGCAGTGTGCTGATTGTATCGGCCGTGGCCGGCGGTTTCGGATCGGTGTTCGGCACGCCCCTGGCCGGGGCGCTTTTCGGGCTGGAGTTTTTCAGAACGGGCCGCATCCGGTATAACGCCATCTTTCCCGCGTTGATGACCGCGGTAATTGCCGATCAGATCACCCGCCTCTGGCCGGCCACACATACGCATTATGCCATTGGTCTGGTGCCGGATCTGTCGTTTCTTCCCCTGCTCTACGCCGTAGTGGCGGGTATAATTTTCGGACTATGCGCAGCCGCTTTCAGTAAAGGCTTGCACAAGACGGGTTCTCTTTTTAAGGCAAAGATCGCGTATCCGCCGCTCCGGCCCGTGGTGGGGGGAGTGATAGTAGCCGGGGCCGTGTGGGCGTTGGGTACCACAAAATACATTGGCCTGGGTATTCCTACTATTCTCAGCGCTTTTGAGCAGCCCCTGCCGGGCTATGATTTTGCCCTGAAAATGATTTTGACCATCATTACCCTCGGGGCCGGCTTCAAGGGAGGAGAGGTGACGCCCCTGTTCTTTATCGGCGCCGCTTTGGGTAGCGCCCTGGCGTATTTTATTCCCCTGCCTGTGGCTCTGCTGGCCGGCATGGGCTTTGTGGCAGTTTTCGCGGGGGCCACCAACACGCCCATCGCCTGCAGTATCATGGCCATCGAACTTTTTGGTAGCGCCTGCGGGGTGTATGTGGCCCTGGCTTGTGTGGTGGCCTATTTATGTTCCGGGCATACCGGTATATACGGAAGACAAGTGATCGGAGAACCCAAGCATCTGTCTTTTTCTCACCTGAAGGGAAAAAGAATGAATGAGGTGTGAGCGCACAGGCATTTTGAACGTTCTATATGCAGACGGCGGAGTAAGGAACGGAAGTAAGGCATTAAATTCTTAAATTTGTGATTTATTTCGGAAAAGGACCGGAATCAATACTGAAATGTACAAAAGGATACTTATTTTTCTTCTTTCCGCTGCCCTGTTCGGATGCGGAAAAGGTTCGGACAGTCCGGTTACCGCAGTAACCATTGAGCGGTTCGACCGGGAGCTGATGGGGGTTTCATCGCAGGAAGAGCTGAAAAACCTGCTGGCCGGCAGGCCGGGAATCGCCGATTTGCTGTTGGGCGCTGCTCCGGAAGATACCGCTTTCCTGGGCGATGTGTTTCACATGGTACAGCATGAAGACGCCCGGAAATTGTACGAACAGACGGAGGAAACCTTCGGCGACCTCGCGGCCCTGGAAGAAAGTTTTGGACGGGCTTTTGATGAAATTACGAAATTGTACCCCGACTTTGTTCCGCCGCGTATGGTGGCCGGTTTTAGTGGGCTGCGGAACGATATCGTGGTCACGGATTCCCTGGTGATTATCTCTCTTGAATCGTTCATCGGTCCTCAGGCGCTTTACCGCCCCGATCAGCCCGATTATATTCTGCCCCGTTATACCCCCGCGTATGTGGTGCCTAACGTGATCCGGTTTTTATCTAACCGGTTCAACAAGATGGATTTTACCCGTGATTCTTTTACGGAAGATATGATTTTTTTCGGGAAGTCTCTCGAATTCAGCCGGGCGGTACTGCCTCATGTGGAAGACTCCCTGATTATCGGGTACACCAACCGGGAAATGCAGAATGCGTACGAGTACCAAGAGGTGATCTGGGCGCATATTATTGATCGGGAATTGCTGAACAGCGAAAACCCGGCGGTGAATGCCAAGTACTTCGGAGAAAGGCCTTATGTGGGCGAGATCAGCGGCGATTGTCCCGGCCGCGTGGGTCAATGGATGGGATGGAGAATTGTGGAACTCTACCGGATGCATAATCCCGGGGTAAGTCTTCCCGAATTAATGGAGAATAATGACGCGGGAGCTATCCTGAGGGGGTCAAAGTACCGCGGTCAAAAAGATAAATAATATGGACAATTCGTCTCCGGGGAAAAAGCCCGGATTTAGTCTGAAAGGATGGAAAGAGGCCTTAAAGCTGTTTCGCTTTTTGAAGCCTTACAAAGCCTTGTACCTGGTGGGCATGGTTATGCTGATCTTTTCCACGCTGTCTACCCTCTCTTTTCCTGTACTGGTAGGAGAAATGACCCGGGTGCTGGAAGGAAAATCACGGTTTGCACTAAACCAGGTGGCGGCGGTTTTCGGAATTGTGCTGCTTGCTCAGGGGATTTTTTCGTATTTCAGGGTGTTGTTTTTTGCCATAGTGAGTGAAAAAGCGACTGCCGATATCCGTAAGCTCCTGTACAAAAAGATCATCACCACCCCCATTCCTTTTTTTGAAAACAACCGGGTAGGCGACCTGATCAGCCGCCTGTCTTCTGACGTGGCCGCGGTGCAGAATGTACTCACCACCACCGTAGCCGAATTTTTCAGGCAGGTGGCTACCCTGGTGCTGGGCCTGGCCTACCTGTTCTATGTTTCCTGGCAACTGACCCTGTTTATGCTGGCCACGTTCCCGGTGACGGTAGTGGCGGCCTTGTTTTTTGGCCGTTTTGTGCGCCGTCTTGCCCGCCAGGTGCAGGCCCGCCTGGCCGAGGCCAATATTGTGGTAGACGAAAGCTTTCAGTCTATTTCTACCGTAAAAGCCTACACCAATGAAAAACTGGAGTATAACCGGTATTCTTCGCTCATAGAAGAAGTGGTGAAACTTTCCGTACGGCTGGCCCGCTACCGGGGCGTGTTCATTTCTTTT
This sequence comes from uncultured Lacihabitans sp., assembly GCA_964423865.1. Lineage (GTDB taxonomy): Bacteria > Bacteroidota > Bacteroidia > Cytophagales > Spirosomataceae > Leadbetterella. Next base: position 10,078 of record CAYRGN010000054.1, on the reverse strand, counting down.
TTCATTGTAGGCCTCTTTGGCGGAGTTTGTCTGGTGATCTGGTTCGGTGGCAACCTGGTGCTGGAAGAGCAGCTGGTTTTGGCCGACCTGGTGGCTTTCCTGCTGCAATCCCTGTTTATTGCCGGGTCTCTGGCCGGGTTGGGCGAAATTTATGCCTCCGTGCAGCGGTCTGTCGGAGCTTCCGAGCGGATTTTTGAGATATTGGAAGAACCCGTGGAAGTAGACATGGACACCCTCCCGGAATCGAAAAGATACCGGGGAGATATCGGCTTCCGGAACATAAGTTTTGCCTATCCTTCCCGGAAAGACGTGACGGTGTTGAAAGGTATTGACTTTTCTATCCCGGCGGGGCAAAAAGTGGCTTTGGTAGGGCATTCGGGTGCGGGCAAATCTACCATTGTACAGTTATTGATGCGTTATTATTCCCTGGAAACAGGAGAAATTGAGATGGACGGGCGAAATATCGCGGAACTTAATATTACCGAACTGAGGGATAATATCGCCATTGTTCCCCAGGAAGTGCTGCTTTTCGGCGGTTCTATCCGGGAAAACATTGCCTACGGGAAACCGGGAGCTACGGAAACGGAAATCCGGGACGCGGCCCGAAAAGCCAATGCCCTGGAATTCATTGACCGTTTTCCGGAAGGCCTGGAGACCCGGGTGGGAGAACGGGGTATAAAACTTTCCGGCGGACAGAAGCAGAGGATCGCCATTGCGAGAGCCATTCTGAAAGATCCGGCCGTGCTGATCCTGGACGAAGCCACCAGCGCCCTGGATTCCCACTCCGAGCATCTGATACAGCAGGCCCTCCGGGAACTGATGAAGAACCGTACCTCCATTATTATTGCCCACCGCCTGGCTACCATTCAGCATGTAGACCGCATCTATGTGTTGGAAGATGGACGTATTGTGGAATCCGGAACGCATGAAAATTTGTTATCTGATTCAGAGGGTATTTATGCGCAGCTGGTAAAAATGCAGTTTAATGCCCTTTTAAACTCGAAAGAACGGGTATGAATGAGCTGAATGAAATACTGAAAAGCAGCGGGCTGAGGATCACCGAAACCCGCCAGGTGATCCTGGAGCATTTCCGGGAAAAAACCACCGCCATTTCCCAAAGCGACATGGAAGGGGAACTGGGCGAAGATATTGATCGGGTAACCGTGTACCGGACGTTGAAAACCTTTGTGGAAAAAGGTATTATCCATAAGATACTGGACGACAAAGGCGGAGTGAAGTACGCTTTGTGTAAGGACCAGTGCCACCCGGGTCACCACCGCCACGACCACCTCCATTTTAAATGCGAGGTCTGCCAGGAAACCACCTGCCTGGAAAAACACCTGATCCCGGAGATCAGCCTGCCGGCAGGTTACCGGAAAGAAGAAGTCAATATCCTGGTTCAGGGCGTATGTCCGAACTGTAAATAAACCTCCGTATGTATCAGATAAAAAGCGCCGTTTTTGCTAAAAGTTCCACCAAAATAGAGCAGTGTCCGCCGGATAACCTGCCGGAAATTGCCTTTATCGGGCGGTCTAATGTAGGGAAGTCTTCCCTGATTAATATGCTGACGGGAGTAAAAAACCTGGCCAAAACCTCGTCTACCCCCGGTAAAACCCAGTTGATCAACCACTACCTGGTAGATAATGCGTGGTACCTGGTAGACCTTCCGGGCTACGGGTATGCGAAAGTACCCCTGTCGGAAAAGGCGAAATGGGAAAAGATGACGTGGGAGTATATCCTGGACCGCAAGAATCTGCTGTACGTTTTTGTGCTGGTGGATATCCGGGTAAGTCCCCAGAAAAGCGACCTGGAGTTTATCCGTAAACTGGGCGAGAATGGCATTGCCATCAAAATAATTTTCACGAAGGAAGATAAGGTGAAAGCGCTGGAAGGACAACGGAATATCACCGCTTTTACCGAGGCGCTGAGCTTGGAATGGCAGATTCTGCCGGAGTATTTCGTGACCTCTTCCGAAAAGAAGAAGGGGAAAATTGAGGTGCTGGGATTAATTGAAGAGATCGTATTCAATAGTTTTTAATTTTTTTTAATATATATTTGTGTCCTACTGTAATAATTGAATAATGGTGACAGAATACCTCGGAATAGATATTGGCGGAACGAATGTAAAAATGGGAATCGTGGATTCCGAAACAGGAAATATCAAGAACTTTTATAGTCATGAGACGAGTTCGTGGCGGGCTTCCGGTCGTTTTGTGGAACGCCTGGGCGATGCCATCGTACTTCAGTTGAAAGAAAACCCCGAGGTGAAGAAAGTGGGTATCGGTGTGCCGGGCCTGATTTCGAGAGACCGGAATACCCTGATTGAGATCACGGCTATCCCGGAAACCAATGGTATAAATATCATTCCGGTGCTGAAAGAGCGTTTTCCGGAGCATGATTTTTTTCTGGAGAATGATGCCAATGCTGCGGCACTGGGCGAGTATTATTTCGGAGAGGAGAAGTTGCCCGAAGATTATATTTTTGTAACCCTGGGTACCGGTGTGGGCGGCGCCGCCATCATCGATAAGCTGGTATTCAAGGGCGGAGGCGGAAACGCCATGGAGCCGGGTCACATGCCTTCGGAGAACGGCAAGGTGCTGGAGAGGATCATCGGTAAGAATGAATTGCTGGACATGGCCAATGCCATGCGGGCGGCCTACCAAGGCGAAACCCGTTTGCCGGCAGACGGTTCTATTTCTACTACGGGCCTGGTGGCCGCGGCGTCAGAAGGAGATGAGCTGGCCCTGCAGATTTTTGATAAGGTAGGTTCTCTTTTGGGCGACGGCCTGGTGAGCATGATCCGTATCCTGGACATCACTACGGTACTGATTGGCGGAGGGCTTTCGGCTTCGTTTGAGTATATCTTGCCGGCCATCCAGCGTCAGCTGAAATACTGGCTTACTCCTTATTATGTGAAGACCCTGGATATCCGCCGGGCTACCCTGGCCAATGACGCCGGTCTGCTGGGAGCCGCCAGCCTGTGTTTTTAAGTTTTTCCGGTTTTGAAAAAAAATGCTTACCCGGTCTTTACGCATGAATATTTCATGCAGAAAGCGCTTGCTCTGGCCGAAGAAGCGTTTGACGACGGGGAAATACCCGTAGGGGCTCTGGTGGTGGCAGATGGCCGGAAGATTATCGGAAAAGGGCGTAACCAGACCGAACAACTGACGGATGTGACGGCCCATGCGGAGATCCTGGCCCTGACGGCTGCCTCTAACTTTTTAGGGGCAAAATATCTCAAAGACTGTACTTTGTACGTTACATTAGAGCCCTGTATCATGTGCGCTGGCGCCCTGGCCTGGTCGCAGATCGGTACGGTGGTGTATGGCGCCGCGGATGCCAGGAAGGGTTTTTCCGGCTGGACGCCCCCGGTGCTGCACCCGAAAACCCAGGTGATCTCCGGGGTGTTGCCTGAAGCGTCCGAAAAGCTCATGAAGAGGTTTTTCAAGCGCCTCCGAGCGTGATTCCGGCCGGTTTTTCACCGGAGAGGGGGGAACGGAATGCGCCACGCCAATGTTCTATAGTATAGAAAGATTTCAATTTATTAAAATAAACAAGTTATGGCCTTTACATTAGCACCGCTTCCTTACGCCAATGATGCGTTGGAGCCTTTTTTTGACGCGCAAACCATGGAGATTCACCATGATCGCCACCACAACGCGTACGTGACCAACCTGAACGCCGCTATTGCGGGTACGGATTCAGACAAGCAAAGCATCGAAGAGATCTTAGCCAATATCAGCAAAGCCTCTCCGGCGGTAAGAAATAACGGCGGCGGGCATTATAACCATGAACTTTTCTGGAACATCCTGGCCCCTGCCGGTAAAGGCGGGGAGCTGTCGGGCGATCTGAAAGCCGCTATCGAGGCTGCTTTCGGTTCGGTAGATGAGTTCAAAGCCCAGTTCAAAGCCGCGGGCGGTTCACGTTTCGGGTCAGGCTGGGCTTGGTTGATTGTAAAGGCCGACGGTTCTGTAGCGGTAACTTCTACTCCTAACCAGGACAATCCCCTGATGGACATCGCCGAAGTAAAAGGTACGCCTATCCTGGGCATTGACGTGTGGGAACATGCCTATTACCTGAAGTACCAAAACAAGCGTCCGGATTATATCGATGCCTTCTGGAACGTAGTCAACTGGAACGAAGTAGCCAAGCGGTTCGCCGCAGCCAAATAAGCGGGGAAACCGAGTTTCCAATAAAGAGCGGGTTTGAGTGCAGGAGTTATTTCCGGCGGTCAAACCCGCTCTTTGGTGTATTATCTTAATGAGCTGTCAAGAGAAGCGGGTATCAGTCCCCGAATACTATCCAAAGAACTTCAGGAGTGAGCAACCCATGGTCTTGTCAAATGTAGGTAACACCAGGCCCATTACGGTGGAGTATGCATTTACAGATTGAAGTGAAACACTTGGTGAGGTTATCGTGGCTATGCACAGTTGCGTACCGAAAGAAAATTTTAGGTGTGGAGTGATCTAGATTGCTGCTTGGGTGATCCAAATTGCATCTTGTTTCGATAGCGCACCTAACTCATAAGTGAATTGGGCAGGGTATTCGCATTTTTCATTGTTTTTATCTTTTGTGGGGCGCGAAATTGATTTTAAAACGGCTATAACAATAAATTATAGGTAATAAGTTTGGAAACGCCTGTAAATAAAGGGTTTTAGCTTACTTTTGTTTTTGACGTACAACATAAGTACAACTTTTTGAACCTTTTTTATTAAACATTTATTTCCTGTATAAAAGTAAACATTTTGAAGCTGTCGGGCTGTATGCTTTTCTGATTTTTTTATGTTGCTTCTTCCTCCGATTTCTTAAACAGATTGCTGTCGTGATTTCTAAATTATAGTGTTTTCGGTGCGTTAGCACCGTATTGCATTACCTTTTACCACCTTGTGTATTGTCCATAAAATGAGTTAGATAGAACTTTGTAAATGCGTACGCAACGTATTTATTAACTCATAAAATTTAAGACAATGGCAAGACAAAAAGGCTTAATGAAGTATGTCGGAACGATAGGCGATGTCCGACACTTCAAAATCAAAGGACAACAGGGATTTTTTGCGGGTATGGTGGGCGGTCCTACCGCAGAACAGGTAAAGACCGCCCCCGAATTTGAACGTACTCGTGAGAATATGAACGAGTTTGGGGGGTGTGCAAGAGCTGGCAAATCCATTCGTAACGCTTTATCTGCATTGATGTCAAAAATGGCAGATAGTCAAGTTACAGGGCGTTTGACTTCTGTAATGAAGAAAATCAATTTAGAGGACGGTACAGAGGCAAGGGGTTACAGAAAGGTTGAAATCTCTACCCAAAGGACGTATTTGTTAGGCTTTGAGTTTGACAAAAGACTTTCTATCAATGGGGTTTTTAATGCTCCCTACGATGTAACCCATACCGTAGATAGAGATAGTGCGGATTTTATCATTGCTCCGTTTAACCCTGCTGATTTGGTTTCTGCTCCGTCTGGGGCTACTCACTTCCGTTTAATCAATGCTTTGGCGGTGGTTTCGGATTTTGTGTACAACGCCACAACAGGAACGTATGACCCTGCGGACAACGTAAACAATGAGCTAAACGAAATTGCTTATTCGGCTTACATTCCGTTGAATACTGCGTATGCAGGTAGTACACTGACGGCAACGCTTGGCGGTTCGCCTACACTCGGAACTGATGTAACGGTTATCCAATGTATCGGTATCGAGTTCTTTCAGGAAGTGAATGGCGAATATTATTCTTTTGCTTCGGGCAACTGCCTGAAAATTGAAGATGCGTTTTAAGCACTCACAAACGAAAGCCCCAAGCATTGCGAGGGGCTTTTATTTCTAACCTTTAAAATCAATCTTCAATGAGAACAAAAATTTTAAGAGTAGCCGAAGGCAAGCAAAGCACATTAAGCCAATTATATATTGATGATGTGTTTCAATGCTGTTTTTATTATTTGGGCGTGCCCCTTTGCATTTTTGCCAACACACAACAACCCACGCAAAAAAATGCAAGCGGGTCGGGCTATCCGCTGCAATCTTTTGTTCGTTCCTCACAAAAGGATTTCCGCTTCTATCCCTCACGCAAAAAGCGAAAAGTTTATTTCAGTTTATCCACAAATATTTTATTCCGTTGTTTAGCTCTTTCAAGCAAGGTAGAATATTTGATTACTTCTGTATAAATTGAACCGTCTTTTCTGTCGTCAAAGCCTACAACTTTTGCTGACGGTCTGAATAAGTAATCGAACTGATATGATTCTTCAAACGTACTTACTGCTCCTCTTACATCTCTTGCTTCAATACTTTCTCCCAATAAATAACCGTAAAAAGTTGTAATCTGAAATTTATCTTCGGTATAATTCCGAATTAAATTTGCATAAGTATCAATTTGTGTTAAATGGTCAGAAGCGTTTACGTGCGGTGCTTTAAACTCAATGATGATACACTTTCCTTCTTCGGGAAAAAGTAATACATCTGGTCTTTTGATTTTTCTGTTTTCTCCTAATGAAGTCAAATAACGTTCTTCTTCCTCTGAAAATTTATCTTTAAAAACTTTTTCTCCGTCAATTTCTAATTTGCTCAACTGTTTTTCTGAACTTCCTTTGAAGTAAATAAAATCTTCGTTGATTATCCATAAATCGCTGTTTGCGGTATTTGTTGAACCTTTTTGAAACAGCAAGTTGTGTATCAATGCTTCATCATAATTTTCTTTTTGTTGTTGAACTTCTAATTGTTGGGCTAAAATTTTATCCAATAAGTCCAATACTAATTTTCGTCTTGCTACATAATGCGTTAAAGTCCTTTTGTTTTGCAACGGTATAACTTTAACCAAGCGGTTAATCTCTTTTTCTAATTCTTGTTCATAATTTGGGTTACGGGTATCAAGTTTGTCCAAATTATCTATTGACTCCTTAATTTCAGCATCTATTGAAGCTGATTTCTTTGCTTCTGCTTCATAGAATTTTTTGAGAATATCACTTTGACTATCGTTAATAGAAATATTAATGTTTTTAGCGGTTTCATCGTCCAACAAAAACATTTCTTTCAGTTTTGCAAAATCTTCTTGGTGTTTTTGCTTTACTTCTTCAATTTCAGGGTACATCGTATCAATGGTTTTATTTACTTCGTCCTGAATATCTTCAATTAGTATTTCTTCCTGATTAGCAAACAGGTCTTTTTCAAAAAAATCTTTGCTTGGAATGTTCAAAACTCCTCTTAAATTAGTGTCTCTTTCATCAATATAATTACTCGAAATTAAGAACAAATATTTGTTTCCTTTTACATTGTCATTCCCTGCAAGACTTTCGAGGTTTACTTCTGATTCTTCAATAACTTCTCCTTTTGAAACCAAATTGAGTTTATTCTCTCGTAAAATGCTCTTTGAAATTTTAAAAGCATCAATTGTAAAATCTTCTGTCTTGTCAATTTTTTCGATTCCGCTATTTCCTTTTTTAGAATATTGAAGTTTTATAGATTGTGTTTTGTCTATATTTGGAATGTCCGTTTGTGAAATAGTGGATTCACTTTTTAGTTCAGATTGTACATAAAATTCAATCTTTATTTTTGGCAATTTCCCTTTGTTGTAACAGAAATAATGGATATATCTTTCAAGTAACTTTTCTTTTAGTGTTTGTTCGTTCAAATCATTGTAAACTCCACTGTTTTCTAATAAACCACTCAAAGAAACTGTTGTTTCTGTACTTGAAGCGTCAGTTTCTTTACAATGTCTGTGTTTTACGATGGCATTTTCTTTTAAAAAGTTTTCCTTTTTTGAAACGACAAATTCACGTTCAAAATACTTTCCGTCTTTTTCAAAAACACTTTTTACAGTTGTATTGTCGAAATAATGCACATATTGTATTCTTCCCGAACCTAAATTTTTAAATCCTTTGTCGGTTAATTTGAATGTATTGAAGCGTTTAAATTCTTCATCGTTAAAACCAATTCCGTTGTCTGTTATGGACAAACTGCTAAACTCCGTACTTTGTACAGTAGTTTCAGTAGCATTTACTTTTATTAGAATTTCGCCTTTATAATCAGTATTTGACTTTTGCTTGATTTTTATTGCTTCCAAAGCATTGGTAAAACACTCAAAAACGGGTTGTAATGCTTTATGCGATTTTTTAATATCGTGTAACACGCCAACAAATGACAAATCCTGTGCGGTTATAAATTGATTGTCTTGGTATGTCATTTTACTACCCGTTAATTGGTTTATAATGTTCTTTGGCACTCACTTTAGTTACAATTTTTTACTGTATTCCATTTCCTGTTCTTCAACAACAAATAATGCAGGTTGCGATTCGATTAGTTTTATTCTTTCTCTTGCTATTTCGCAATATTCTGGACTTATGTCAATTCCAATGTAATTTCTTCCCATTTCTACGGCAACTCTTGCTGTTGTTCCGCTTCCGCTCATCGGGTCAAAAACTACATCACCTTGATTTGTCCACGATTTTATATGGTCTCTTACCAATTCGCAAGGAAATGGTGCAGGGTGTCCTTTTGCTTCTTGGTCTTCCTGTCTTTTTCCTACAACATACTCCCAAATGTTTCCTTTAATTTTTTTGTCTTTTACAGGCTTTGCCAATTTTTCTCTTGTCTGCTCGTTTTTTGAATAGTTTTTATAGGTTGTTCCGTTTAGTTCCAAACCTGCGTGCATACAATCTACCATAATCGAATTGTGCGTATTTACAACTCCTTTGCTGAAAACAAACATATATTCAAACTCGTTATTATATCGTTTTCTGTAAATCTGCGGAATGGGATTTTTTTTGCGAAAAATCATTGTATCGTGCAAATTGAAGCCTATTTCTTTGAAATAAAGAGCTTGCTTAAAACTTGTTCCTGTTTCGGTTGCATTGATTGTCGCATCGGCAACAACCCAAACTACAACACCGCCTTGTTTGGTAATTCTATAAAGTTCTTGGGCTATTTCTTCAAACGGAAAAACATAGCCTTTATAATTTCTCAAATCGTCATAAGGTGGCGAAGTAACGGTTAAGTCAATTACTTCATCATCAAAGTTTTTCATTACTTCGACACAATTTCCCTCGATTATTGAGTTTAAGTATTTCTGCATATCAAATTTATTTTATGGCAAATAAGCCGTTATCCTTAATTGAATTGATAATTTTGATTTTGCTGTCAATCTTATGCACTTTTATCAATTCGTTCAAAGCTTCTTGGTGGCTCATTCGCATTATTTTTTCACGTTGTTGTGCTAAATATGTTAAATCCTCCTGCTTGGCAACTTCAATGGATTCTAAAGATGCCTGTTTTTCTTTTTGCCATAATTCTTCTATGGTATCAGAAAATTCAAGAAGTGTTTTATTGATTCCTAACCAATAATCTGTTGCACTTTTTGACAATGGTAATAATGGAACGGTCTTGAAAACTTTATACAAAAGCTCTTGTGCTTTTTCTGTTCCTTCAATTTGAGAATAGGAAAGCAATAGAGCCAAATGCGAATAGGTAAAAATACACACATCGCTACTTGTAGCACTTTGATAAATCTGGCTTGAAGCTCGTGGAAGTTGATAAATAGGACAGACAACCATTGCGTTTGGTTTTCCGTGTTTCCAACGGTGCATTGCCTGTACTTTAAAATCTTTTTGATTTTTTGCAGTTCTGCTCAATCGAAATGCTTTAGCATCAGCAACAAAACTGTAATCTTTTCCGAACGCTTCTACATCGGCAACATCTGCTCGTTCTTTGATTACTAAACTTCTTAATCCTAATGCTTGATAAGTCAGAGAAAGCAAACAGTCTGTATATTTAGAGTATAATTTTTCTTCGCTTGAATCGTGATTATATGATTCAGGAATACTGCCACAAAGCCTTAAATGGTCAATCAATACAGAAACTCCGCCTTTTTCAACTTCTTCGGTTAATTCTTTGGCTAATTTCTCGTAATCATCGCCAAAGTTCCCGCTTAGTTTTCGGATTTCTTCAACCCAATAACTACGCCTTTTTATTGCTTCTTCTGATATAATTCTCATTTTTTCGACTTTAAGTATTGTATTTTCTTTTCAGCAACTTTTAGTGTATCTAAGAGCATGTTTAAAAATTGAAAAGGGTATCAGAAGCCTTAACTTGTGAGT
>CAYRGN010000053.1:0-22712 GCA_964423865.1 uncultured Lacihabitans sp. | reverse complement strand
TAGTCACTCACAAGTTAAGGCTTCTGATACCCTTTTCAATTTTTAAACATGCTCTAAGGGTTGATATCGAGTTTCGCTTCAAAATTGAGAAGCAATAATGAAAAGTCTTATTATCAGGAATAATACTTTATTGGCAGGAATAATATGTTCGAATTATTAATAGGATATCTCTCCCCCGTCTAATTCTCCCGATCCAAAATCCTGTACTGGATCGCTTCCGTCAGATGCTTGATCCGACTCTCCTCCAAGTCGGTCAGGACAGCGTATGAAAAACTAATTCTGCGCTAAAATGTGAGAGGATAATAAAAAACCTTATTCGTCATTCTAATAAAATATGCTTGATAGACATTTTCTTTATATCTTTGATACTATGTACGGAGCAAAAATCAGAATGGTGAGAGAAATGAGGGGGCTGTCTCAGGAAAATGTGGCAGACGAGCTCAATATTTCTCAAAGTACTTACTCTCAATATGAGGGTAATAAGATTGATATTACCACTGAAATGCTTGATAAAATCGCCAAGGTTCTTGATGTGAGTACTACTGACTTGGTGAATCAACAGCCAGTGGTAATACATATACAGCATAATCGCGGTAATCAAGCGGGATATGTGAACGAATTCTTTTCCGACTCTCCGGATAGATACAAAGAGTTATATGAAGAGATTATAGCCTCTAAGAATGCTGAAATTGAACGCCTCCAAAAGATTGTAGAAAAGTTGCTGGAGAGTAAATGATTTGAGTCTTCCCTTAAGCACTTTACTAATAGAATAATCAATATTTTCTTATTATCTGCATTTTTAAGAGGTACTTTTATTCGCATCATTGACGGCAATGGCAGCCCAAATGACACATATCGGGAATGTTAGTAATAAGCCGAATCCTAAGGTGAAAAAAGCGACAATGCCACTAACGACAAGCATTACAATGCCTCCGGTTACAGAAGAATAGAGTAGACCAAGAGGGCCAAAGAATAAGGCCAAGATTATTGCAAGACCCATACTTTTCTTATTTGAACCCATAATGATTACGGTCTGGGCAGGCGGTGGGTTCTGGTTTGTTTGAGGTTGATTGTCCATGTTTCAAAAGATTTAAGGGTTGATATCGAGTTTCGCTTCAAAATTGAGAAGTGATAATGAAAAGTCTTATTATCAGGAATAATACTTTATTGGCAGGAATAATATGCTCGAATTATTAATTGGCTATTCCTGCTTCCCAATTTTCAACTCTTAACATATTCACTTCGGCAAAGTGTTTATCCGCTGAGATGAGTGTTAAATTATGATATTTGGTTACTGCTGCTATCCATATATCATTTTCAGGGATAGGCTTCCCTTTAGATAAGAGGTGAGATTTTATCTGAGCATATTCGTCTGCTGTTTCTACAGTCACAGCGATTACATGGCATCTTCGTAGAAACTTATTAATCTGGGCTAAATGCCTATGGGGATCTGACGACCGATAAGCACCTAACATTAGTTCTCCCAAAACTATGGATGAAATGTTAATAAGCTGAAACCCTTTCAGTTTAGCCAGGATCTTAGGGTTACCCTTAAACAATTCAATGATTACATTGGTATCGAGTACAATCTCATTTCCAGTCATCGGGGTTGATGTTTTCGCAGGTATCTTCAATAATTTTCGCAATTTCTCCGGCTTCATCTTTACTCCAGATACCTGAGAATTCAGCAAATACTGAATCTCCAGAAGAGTTCTTGCTCAATATATCTGCCTTTCCCTTCTTGATTTCATACGGCGTATTCAGCATTCTGGCTAAGTCCTTAAAAAGAGAAGTTTCCCTTTTTGATTTCGGATGTATTGTGATTACTGTCATATTCTGAACAAGTTTATCGTAATATTTTTATAAAGATAAAAAAAGCAACTGAAAACAAAAAAAGCCAGTAATACTTTCGGAATAATAGGTTTATCCCTCTCACCCCGCCCAGTTCTCCCTATCCAGACTCCGGTATTGTATCGCCTCGGCCAGATGCTCGATCCGGATTTCTTCCGAGATTTTTTAGGTTACGTGTCTTTTGTAGTAGAGGATTGTTGTTCCGGAGAGGAAAAGTATTTTAAAATTAATGCAGATATGAAGTGGTTTTAAACAAAAAAGAGCTCATTACTACAATGAACTCTTCCCGGGAATTTACCCTGCAATAATGTCATAACGCATAGTTGAAATGTTTTGGTGTCAGATATTAAACTAACTTCATATCTAATTTTAATATAAAAATACTAAAAAGGTAGCAAATACACAAAGCATTAACAAATTTTTAAACTATTCCCGGACTCAAAACGTCCTGACTTAATTAAAGAGCTTGCTGTATATGTAACAAACTTTATTCGACTCAATCCGGTTAAACCATGCTTCATAGTTACTTTAATTTGAATACAGGCGTTTGGGTCATTGAGGATAGTTTCGATGTTCTCAAAAGTTCTAAACCATACGGCATGGTCATTTTCTTTATTGAATCGATTAGGTAGATGTGGAATATTAGAGAGAGTCAAAGCCACAGGTTGAAGAGTTTTGTTGGTGCCTGAGGGCTGGGCGGGAGAATAGGATAGGGATGATACTTGTGCATAAATATCAAATGCTTGAAAGATTGATTTGTTGACTATTTTAATGGCGTAGCAACTTCGATTCCGCTCTTCATACTTTGCTATTTCAGAGCTAATTTCGAAACTAGGTCTTAACAGGACAAGTATTACGAATAGAAAGATTATTCCTCCTAAAATTTCGATTATTAAACCTTGTATCCAGGGTGAGTTTACAAAAGATAAAAAGGCAGATAGGGTGTCTGTAGTAGTATTGTTCATAGGGCGTTATGGGTTGTTTCGCAAATAGATAAGACTTTACTATAAAGTTGTTAGGTATCAGCTACATCGGTCTCCCGCATTTTCCCATCTTCGGCGAGCATTTTCAACCGGTTACAATTTGTAACCGATTCGTTACCTTCTTTTAAAAGCCTGTTTTTTTAGTACTTTCCAGTAGTTCCTTGCGCCTTGATGTGTGGGTTGCTCTGTTAAAACCCCCACAATATCTACTATAGAAAAATACCATTTTTCCTGCTCCTCGTCCCAATGGGTGCGGACTTGTTTTTGTTCAAATATTTTTATGGTGCTCATTTTTAGATAAGTTACGTGTAAAGATAATCAATTGTCTATTCCCTCTCACCCCGCCCAGTTCTCCCTATCCAGACTCCGGTATTGTATCGCCTCGGCCAGATGCTCGATCCGGATTTCTTCTGAACCGGCCAGGTCGGCGATGGTGCGGGATACCTTCAGGATCCGGTCGTAGGCCCGGGCGGATAAGCCCACCTTTTCCATGGCTCTCTTCAGCAGTAGCCGGCCCGCATCCCCAATTTCACAGATGTTTTTGACCATCTCGGAGGGCATCATGGCGTTGCAATGAATGCCCGGGAGATCTTTGTAGCGCTCAATCTGGATCTGCCGGGCGTTGACTACCCGCTCGCGGATCACGTCAGAGGTTTCGTTTTTCCGGGTGCTGGAGATTTGCTCAAAGTTGACGGGGGTAACTTCCACGTGCAGATCGATGCGGTCGAGGAGGGGGCCCGAGACCCTGTTGAGGTATTTTTCTACCGCCCCCGGTGGACAGGAACAGTCTTTTTCAGGGTGGTTGTAGTAACCGCAGGGACAAGGGTTCATGCTGGCAATGAGCATGAAACTGGCGGGAAATTCTACTGCCAGTCGGGTTCGGGAGATCACCACTTTTCGCTCTTCCAGGGGTTGGCGCATGACCTCCAGCACAGTACGTTTAAACTCCGGAAGTTCGTCCAGGAACAGTACACCGTTATGGGCCAGGGAGATTTCACCGGGCTGAGGGAAGCTCCCGCCCCCTACCAGGGCGGCATCTGAAACGGTATGGTGAGGGTTACGGAAAGGTCTTCTTGAAATCAGGGAAGAAGATTTGCTGAGCTTTCCGGCTACCGAGTGAATCTTGGTGGTTTCCAGAGCTTCAGCCAGGGTAAGCGGAGGGAGAATGCCGGGCAGGCGTTTGGCCAGCATGGTTTTGCCCGCTCCGGGCGGCCCGATCATAATGGCGTTGTGCCCGCCCGCGGCGGCGATTTCCAGGGCACGCTTGATATTTTCCTGGCCCTGAACATGGGAGAAATCTGCCTCGTATTCATTGACCGTATGGTAAAAGAGGTCGCGGGTGTCGGTCACCGTCGGAGGGATGTCGGCATCGCCCGTTAAAAAATCAACGGCTTCTTGGAGGGTTTCCACGCCAATGACATCCAGGTTATTTACAATCGAAGCCTCCAGCGCATTTTCTTTGGGAAGAATAAAGCCTTTTAGTTTTTTTGCCCGGGCCTCAATAGCAATAGGCAGTACGCCTTTGATAGGGCGAAGGCGCCCGTCAAGAGACAGTTCACCCAGGATTACGTAGTCTTTCAGGTTTTTTTCATACACCATATTTCCTCCGGAAGATAGAAGGCATACGGCAATGGGGAGGTCATACGAAGAACCCTCTTTGCGAATATCGGCAGGAGCCAGGTTGACAATGGTTTTGTACCTCGACTGGTGGTAGCCCCCGTTTTTGAGAGCTGCGTCAATACGCTGAAGGCTTTCGCGCACGGCATTGTCGGGTAAACCTACCACACTCAGGCCAAATCCACCTTTTAAAATACTGATTTCTACGGTTATGAGGGTGGCGCTTACACCGTATACCGCGGCGCCATTAGTTGTGGATAACATATTTGTAATTGTAAAAGTACGCGATTTAAGGTGTGGTCAGAGTATCTTCTTTCGGATAGCTTGTACAGTTTCCGTAGAGGTTTCGGCGGCAAGGGCTGCTTGTTCATCTGTAAACCCAAACTCTGTAAGAAGCTTTTTTACAAATTTCTCTAGCGTTTCTGTCCGACCCTTTTCGATTCCTCTCTCAATTCCTCTTTCGATTCCCTTTTCAATCCCTTCCTGGATTAGTTCGTCATAAATACTCATAACTCTGGCGTTTAAAGTGGGTGGCAGGTCTTCCACAACCTGTATTAATTTTTTACGATCTATATTTGAATTTTGTATCATATAAACAAAGATAAGATCACTTGAGTTCGAATCCAAGTAGGGATGAAGACTTTCGACTATGTTTCGGATATTTCTGTTAAGTTCCTGAGGGTCAAAATAGTGCTTTTGAAGCATAATGGCACTTCGTAGCATCCCATTTTTGAGATTTTGTATCTGAACCTGCGGCATTTCCCGGAGATTAATAAAAAGACTTTCAAAGTGAGGGATGAAGTTTCTGAGAAAATTCGGATAGATACTGAAGTGTTCGGGAAGTGATTTGTAGCTCCATTTACGGTTACCGTGATAGTATAAAATAGGGATGATAACCTCCGGATCTTTACCTGGTTTCGCTTGTTTTCGGTATGCGAGCGCCAGATATTCCAACAACTGAAAAGCCACGAAATTATCCGGATAGCTTTTATGCTCCAAAAGGAGGGAAATGTGAATGGGCGTATGGTCTTTTGTAGAAACCCGCCAGACGACATCGGAAAATGCGGTCTTCAAATGCCCGGAAAGGTAGGAAGTGTTCTGGAGTGCAAGTGTGCCGAGGTCCAGCATTCCGGATATTGGAGCAGGGAGATACTCTTCGAAAAAAGACATTGCCATATCTTTTTGGGAAAGAAGGCTTTTAAAAAAGCTGTCGTGCTTATTCGTTTTCTTGTGTGGCATGGATAGAAACTTTTAAAAACCCGAATATACAGGGTTTAACTGAAAATGTAAGGAAGATGTTTAAAAAAGTTTAGGCCCTGTATCGGGAGTTTACCCCGGCATCGTCTTTTTTAAACATCTTCCTTTTGCTTTAACCGCATTTCGAACTGCCGCAGTCTTTGCAGGTGAGGCAGCCCTCCTGGTACATCAGGTTGGTAGAATTACAGTTCTGGCATTTTTGGCCTTTGACCTCGGTTTCGTCCGGCACAAATTTCTTGAGCGCCCGTACCACCCCGTTTTTCCAGGTGTTGATAGATTCGCTGTCCAACTGTAGAGAATTGATGAGTTCCACCACATTTTCGGTAGGCATACCGTGGCGCAATACGCCCGAAAAGAGCTTGGCATAGTTCCAGAAAACGGGATCAAATTTATGGGAAAGGCCCTCGATAGTGGTCTTATAGCCTCTTTGATTGGCGAACTGGAAGTCGTAACGGGAGTTGCCGTCCTCGTCCCGGTTTTTGATAATCAGTCCGTCATTTACCCAGCGGGGGAGGAGGATGCCGTCTTCATCATCCGCAAGGCCGGTAAAAATCTCATAAGGCCGGTCATCGATTTTCCCGATAAAAGCGATCCATTTTTCTTTTTTGTTCTGGAACCGGACTACATCGGCTTCCAGCACCTGAGGGCGCTTCAGAGGGAAGGGGGAAATGGTCTTCTCTTCTTCTTTTTTCGGTTCGCTGGCACTCACCAAAACGCCCGAGCGGGAACCGTCGCGGTATACCGTAACCCCCTTGCATCCTGCTTCCCAGGCGGTAATATACAGTTCGTCTACCAGTTCTTCCGAAGCTTCGTTCGGAATATTGATGGTGACGGAAATAGAATGATCCACCCATTGCTGAATCTGCCCCTGCATTTTCACTTTGTTGACCCAGTCCACATCGTTAGAGGTGGCTTTATAATAGGGCGACTTCTCAATAAGTTCATTGATCTCCTGGTCGGAGAAATTACGGGAAGTATCCATGCCGTTCACTTCCATCCAGGTTCTGAACTTGTGGTGAAAGACCACGTACTCCTCCCAGGAATCTCCCACTTCATCCACAAAATCCACCCGGGCATTCTTGTCGTTCGGATTTACTTTCCTCCGCCTTTTATACACGGGCATAAACACAGGTTCAATGCCGGATGTGGTCTGGGTCATAATGGAGGTACTGCCCGTAGGAGCAATGGTCAGCAAGGCGATATTCCGGCGGCCGTATTCCTGGAGATCGTGATACAAGGCAGGATCCGCTCCTTTTATCCGGAGGAGGAAAGGGTTGTTTTTTTCTCTTTCCGCATCGAAGATCAGGAACGCGCCCCGCTCTTTCGCCATTTCCACCGAGGCCCGGTAGGCGGCCAGCGCCAGGGCCTGCTGCACCTCTGTGGAGAAGGCGATGCCCTCTTCACTACCGTACCGTATTCCCAGGGCGGCCAGCATATCGCCCTCGGCGGTAATGCCCACGCCCGTTCTCCGGCCTTCCCGGGCTTTGTTCCGGATTTCCAGCCACAAATTCTTTTCTATTCGTTTGATTTCCTCGTTTTCCGGATCCAGGTCTATTTTTTCAAGGATAGCGTCCACCTTTTCCAGCTCCAGGTCAATGATATTGTCCATCATACGCTGGGCCGCGTTCACATGTTTTTTAAACAGCTCAAAGTCGAAGCGCGCTTTGGGAGTGAACGGGTCTGCCACATAAGAAAACAGATTGATGGCCAGCAGGCGACAGGAGTCGTAGGGACAGAGTGGGATTTCCCCGCAGGGGTTGGTGGAAACCGTTTTGTAACCCAGGTCTGCGTAGCAGTCGGGCAATGACTCCCGGAGGATGGTATCCCAGAAAAGGATACCGGGCTCAGCGGATTTCCAGGCGTTATGGATGATTTTTTTCCATAATCTGTCTGCTTCGATTTCTCTCCAGCTCAGCGGCTGGCTGCTGAAAATCGGGTATTTCTGGATATAGCTTTTTTTCTCCTTTACAGCGCGCATAAACTCATCGTCTATCCGTACCGAAACATTGGCCCCCGTGATCTTTCCCGCTTCCAGTTTCGCATCAATAAAGTTCTCCGCGTCAGGGTGATTGATGGAAACCGAGAGCATAAGGGCGCCCCTGCGGCCGTCCTGGGCCACTTCCCGCGTAGAGTTGGAATAACGCTCCATAAACGGTACAAGTCCGGTAGAAGTAAGCGCCGAATTCTTTACCGGCGAACCTTTGGGACGGATATGCGAAAGGTCATGGCCCACGCCTCCCCGCCGTTTCATCAGCTGCACCTGTTCCTGGTCTATTTTCATGATGCCCCCGTACGAATCGCCGCTGTCGCCGCTGTTTCCAATCACGAAACAATTGGAAAGAGAAGCGATCTGGAAAGGGTTTCCAATGCCGGTCATTGGGCTTCCCTGGGGTACTATATACCGGAACTCCCGGATCAGGTCGTGGATTTTCTCATAACTCATGGGATTAGGATACTTCGCTTCAATTCGCGCTATTTCGGAGGCTATCCGTTTGTGCATGTCCTCCGGAGACTTCTCGTAAATGTTACCGTCCGAGTCTTTGAGCGCGTACTTTGTAAGCCACACCCGCGCGGCCAGATCATCGCCCTTGAAGTAGTCTAACGCAGCGGCGAACGCTTCCTCGCTACTGTATTTTTGGGTGTAAGTTTCTTGTATCTGAATATCCACTGAGTAAAGAGTTTAGTTGGGTGAAGTTAATATAATTTAATCAGAAAATAATAATAGAAATTCAAAAAGTTTGCAAAAAATATAGGGAAATTGCCTGTAATCAGGAATTTATGATTTGTGTGTCATTAAAAAGTTTCCCAATTTTATAATTTTCTGAAATAGCGATGAGCATTCGGCCGGGTGGCGCACCACTATCAGAAAATTGACGCACCCCAACAAAGTATCGCCCATAGACTAGCCACGCCCAATGAATACGCGCTGCACCGTCTAACATCTAACAGCTAATGTCTAACACCTAACACCCCTATTCTTCCCATTTCCACTCCTTACCGATAATCAGCTCGTTTTTCAGGTTATGCCGGATCAGGAAATCCCGGGTTTCCGTACTGTTCAGTCGCTTTACCGGAAGAGCATCCTCGTTGGCCAGGGCATAAAGCATCATCGCCGTAAACCGCACATTATTGTTAATATGGCCTTGATCAATCAGGTCGAAACGGTCGCAGTTTGCATGGTAACATCCGTAGGCTTTTAAAGGAAAAGAACCCGAGGGAGAACAAATGGGGATACCGCTCAGCATAAAAGGCTGGTGGTCGCTGTGAAGCCCCGCGCCGTTGCCCACCGCATTGGCATAGGTGCTGTCTACCTGGCGGATCACCTGCCCGATTTCCTCCATTCTCTTCTTCAGGAGATCATTCCCGCCTGCGTTAAACCCGCGGACATTGTTGGTCATGTCCATATTCATCATCAGGCCCACTTTTTGAATTTCTCCCGTTCTTTCCAGCTCACTTACCATATATTTAGACCCCAGCAGTCCCTGTTCTTCTCCCATAAACAGCACGAACTCAATCGGCCGTTTGGTTTTCAGGTGAAGGCTTTTGAATACCCGCGCGATATCCATAATCGAAAAAGACCCTACTCCGTTGTCCATCGCCCCCGTGGCCAGATCCCAGGAATCCAGATGGCCTCCAATCACGATCTTTTCGTTCCTGTGCTTTTTAGAAGTGCCGGGAAGCGTGGCTATGACATTCCGGGCTTTAATGGGCCGGCTGAAATTCATCATATCAATCACCGCCAGGATATCCTTTTCCTCCCGGATCCATTTCCGTATACTTTTCCCGGATTCCACCGACACGCAAACGGCCGGTATAGGAATAAGCTCTCCCGTTACCGAGGCCGTTCCCGTAAGTAAAACTCCGCCTTCTACCGCGTTGGCAATGATCACCCCTTTCGCGCCGTATTGAATGGCCAGGGCAGTTTTTTCCGAGCGGTGCAGGTTTTTCTTTCCTTTGTTTTTCTCGTCCCGGATATTGATATTAAACAGGGCTACTTTGTCTTTGACTTCCTCTTTCACCGCTTCAAAATCGCTTTCCAGCCCATCGCCTACATCCACTATTTTCGCCGTAATATGGGAAGATACCGGCGAATGAGCCAGGGCCACCACTTCGTAATCTACGAAATTATCGCTGTTCTTCGGTACCAGGGTCAGGCTGACCGTATCCCTCGCCCAGGCCTCTACGTTGAATTCCTGGAACCGGACGTCGGTATAGCCGTAGCTTTTCAGCAGGTTCAGGGCGTATTCTTCCGCTTTTTTACCGTTCGGACTCCCCGTGAGGCGGTGGCCGATGGTTTCGGTGGCTTCTCCCAAAGAGGTATACGCCATGCCGTTTCGGAGTACATCCGTATTAATCCGTTCAAAAACCGGGCGGAGATCGTCATTTTTTACCGTAAACGCGAAAACGGCAGTAAGTAGAATGATAACAGGGAACTTCATGTTATACTGATGAATTTATATCTTTGTATAAAAATTGTGCTTAAAGATACACATATTTTTATTCAAATATATTTTTAGCGAAAAAATGAAACCCGGTTTATATGACGCTTAATACCTCCGAAAAATCACCCCGCGCACCCCAGAAACCACATCAGATTACCGTACACGGACATACCCGGACCGATCCCTATTACTGGCTGAGAGAAAGGGAGAATCCCGAAGTTACCGATTACCTGAACGCCGAAAACGCCTATCTTGAAAAGGTAATGGAGCCTTTAAATGGGCTTCGGGAAGAATTGTTCACGGAAATGAAGGGGCGTATCAAAGAAGATGACGAATCCGTGCCTTACCGCGAGGGGTCGTATCTCTATTATACCCGTTTTGTGACGGGGGGAGAGTATCCCATCTATTGCAGGAAAAAAGTGGGCGGAGAGGAAGAAAATATACTCTTAGACGGAAACGCAATGGCCGCAGGAACCGCCTATTTTCATATCGGAGGGATGGAGATTTCAGACGATGAGCGTCTCCTTATTTTTGCAGTAGACACCACCGGGCGGCGAAACTATACCCTGAAAGTGAAAAACCTGGATACCGGCGAGGTGCTGCCGGATGAAATCCCGGATACGGAAGGAGGAAATTATGCCTGGGCGGCCGATAACCGCACGTTGTATTACGTTTCCAAAGATCAGGAAACCTTACTCGGAAATAAAGTGTATCGCCACGTATTGGGAACCGATCCTGCTCAGGATGAACTGGTGTATGAAGAGAAAGACAACCAGTATTATATGGGTATTTTCCGGATGAAATCCAGGAAATACATTGCCATCGCTTCTGAACATATCGGCGTAGCCAGTGAATTTCAACTGATCCGGGCGGCAGACAGCGCGGCAAGACCCGTGACTTTCCTGGAGCGGGGAAACCGGCACGAATATTCCGTGGAACATTTCGAAGATCGTTTTTATATCCGCACCAACCGCAACGGGGCCGAAAACTTCCGGTTAATGGAAGTGGAGGAAGCCCTGGCGCACGATCCCGGGCAGTGGCGGGAGGTGATTCCCCACCGGGAAGACGTTTTCCTCGAAGGCTTGGAGGTGTTCCGTAATTTTCTGGTGGTACAGGAAAGGAAGGAAGGGCTGATTCACCTTAGAATTATGAACCAGCACACAGGCGAAGAGCATTACCTGGATTTCGGAGAGCCGGCGTATACCGCTTTTATCAGTGTAAATCCGGAGTTTGATACGGAAGTATTGCGTTTCGGTTATACGTCTTTAACTACGCCCAGGTCGGTTTTCGACTACAATATGGAAAGCCGGGAAAAAGTGCTGAGGAAAGAACAGGAAGTTTTGGGCGGTTTTGACAAGCACCGTTACCGGTCTGAACGGATTTTTGTGACCGCCCGAGATGGCGCCCGGATACCCGTGTCTCTGGTATACCGCAAAGAAACCCCGATAAATGGAACCGCTCCTTTGCTTCAATATGCCTACGGGTCGTACGGGGCTACTATGGACGCCGCTTTCAGTCCCAGTCGTCTCAGCCTGCTCGACCGGGGCTTCGTTTTCGCCATAGCGCATATCCGCGGGGGGCTGGAGATGGGGCGGCACTGGTACGAAGACGGGAGGATGTTCCGGAAGAAAAATACCTTTAATGATTTCATTGACTGTTCCCGCGCGTTAACGGAGCTGGGGTACTCGGCCCCGGATAAACTCTTTGCCATGGGCGGAAGCGCCGGCGGCCTGCTTATGGGCGCGGTGATGAATGACGCGCCCGAACTCTACCGGGGCGTGGTGGCGGCCGTGCCTTTTGTGGATGTGGTCACCACCATGCTTGACGAGTCCATCCCCCTCACCACGGGAGAGTTTGAAGAGTGGGGAAACCCCAAAGACAAAGCCGCGTACGAATATATGTTATCGTACTCTCCTTATGATAATGTGGAGGAAAAGGAATATCCGAATACCCTGGTGACCACCGGTCTGCACGACAGCCAGGTGCAGTATTGGGAACCCGCCAAATGGGTCGCCAGGATCAGGGAACTGGGGCGGGGAGACCACCTTTTGCTGCTGCATACCGACATGACTTCGGGCCATGGCGGAGCCTCCGGAAGGTTTGCTTCTTTGAAAACAATGGCGCTGGAATATGCGTTTTTACTCTTTTTGGCGGAAGAACAAATTTGAACAATAACTGAGTAAATAATTTTAATAAAAGCCATTTTTGTTCTACTTTTGTACGGAACTTAAGAGAAAATATAGCGGAAAAGTTAATATTTTAAATTAATTTTAATTCACAATATTCATAATTACTTACAAACAAATGAACAAGTTAAGAGGTTTAATTCTAACTTTCTTTGCTTTCGGTACATTTGCCGTAAATGCACAAGACTCTTGCCAGGTATGTAAGCCATATCCTTGGGAAATTGGGGTTACAGCGGGCGTTAACCAATACTTCGGTGACATGCATTATAGCTGGGCATACGCTTCGCAAAACAGTTTTATGGGCGGGGTTTTCGCCAGGAAGCATTTGAACGATTTCTTTTCACTAAGGCCCCAGATCCTGATGGGCCGTCTGGCAGGAAGAGACTTAGACAGTCCGACCGCACAATGGGACTACAGAAGATTACGATTTAATTCCTCCCCTTTTGTGGAGGCCGCCCTTCTCGGAGAGTACTATCCGCTCCGTGAACGCAGGTTCACCTGTGACGGATTCCTGAAAAACGGCCTTTCCCCGTACTTATTTGCCGGGCTGGGGGCAGTATACTCCAATCCTACCGTCACCCAGGAAGCAGGCGCCACTTTCCCGGTTGTCGCTTCACTGCTTGCGCAAGACCGCGAACGCATGGATAAGTTCGGTAACCGTGTGGGAGTAGTAGTCCCGATAGGAGCCGGTGTAAAATACAATACGTCTGACCGGTGGACAGTAGGGTTGGAAGCGGGATACCGTTTCTCTACTTCCGATTATCTCGACGGTTTGTCGCTCGCGGCTAACCCCGACCGGAAAGACGGTTATTTCCTCCTCAACGTCCTGGCCTCTTATCGCTTCGGTGACAAAGACAGCGACGGTGACGGCGTAGTAGATAAATGCGATATGTGTCCCGACGAGATCGGCCTTCCCAAATTCCAGGGATGTCCTGACCGCGACGGTGACGGCATCATCGATAAATTTGACCTGTGTCCTGACGTGGCCGGTTCTCACGGTCTTCAGGGATGTCCTGACTCAGACGGTGACGGCGTAGCGGATAAAGACGATCTTTGTCCTGACGTAGCCGGGCTGCCCGCTCTTCGGGGATGTGCCGACCGTGACGGTGACGGCGTAGCAGATAAAGATGACGCGTGTCCCGATCAGGCCGGAACAGCCAACGGTTGTCCTGACTCAGACGGCGACTGGGTCGCAGACAAAGACGACGCTTGTCCTTACTCCGCAGGTACAGCAGAACTAAACGGGTGCCCTGACCGCGACGGCGACGGCGTAGCGGATGGCCAGGATAACTGCCTTAACCGTATAGGATCAGCCGCGGCAGAGGGTTGTCCCGATGCAGACGGTGACGGTGTGCCGGATGTAGCGGATAAATGTCCGAACCTGGCAGGTCTGACCACTAATCGCGGTTGTCCGGACGATTACAAAGACGGTGTACCGATGCTGAAAGGCTTTAAATCAGACAGCGGTTGCGCCATCACCAAAGATGAGTTGGATATCCTGAGCTATGCGGCGCAAAGCATCGAATTCCATCCCGGAACCAGCCGCATCAAAGCCGTGTCTAACGCCTATCTTCAAAAGATATGTGACGTAATCAAAAGTTGTAAAGACGCGAAGCTCACCATCCGCACCTATAACGACGGCGCCGCAGATGCCGGTAACCTGAAACTGGCTACTTCCAGATCAGCCGCGGTATACAACTACCTGTTGAGCAAGAAATGTATAGATAAATCAAGACTTGCTTACGAAGGCGCTGCCGATGAAGATCCGAACAACGAGTATGTAAACTCGGCCGGTATTCCCTCAGGCTCAAGAACCGAATTTATTCTGAAATAAAAAAATACGGATATTTAAAAAAGGGGACACAGGTTGTTCCCTTTTTTATTTGGATTTTTCTTCCTGATCCTTACTTTTGTGTTCAGCAGACAGGAAGTCAATATTAACCAATGACCTATAACTACCTCGCTTTCGGGTTGTCCGTAAGCTCTGAAATCGAATTACCGGCTTTGATGCCGGACAAGAATCCGCCGGAGGATGCTATGGTGAAAATTCGCTTGGGCGATGTACCCGCCGGTACTTTAGACCCGGCCAGGGAAACCAAGCCCTTTACTACGTTTAATGGCCGGGAGTTTATTTATTCCGTTTCAGGCACCGCCCGGTATTACGTAAAAGACGGAACGGAAATTACCATTCAACCGGAAAGCGACGACTGGAGCAGTATTTTACTGTATTTTTATTCCAATTGCCTCGCCGCTGTGCTTTTTCAGCGAAACCTTATCCCTTTTCATGTTTCAGGCGTATGGGTAGCTCCCGGGAAAGTGCTGCTCTTTGCCGCCCCTTCCCGTACCGGCAAGTCTACTACGGCCGTCATGCTGGCGGAGAAAGGATATCCCACTTTTACGGATGACACTGCGGTACTTCGGGTAGAGAACGGGAAATGTTATGCCTATGCCTCTTACCCCATGGCACGGTTGTGGCAGAATTCAGTGACGAAACAAAGTGTGTACCGGGAAGAAGACAAACACGTGATCCGGTATAAGGTGGAGGTAGAGAAATACGGGTTTCATTTTCACGATTCATTTGTTTGTGATCCGGTAGAAGTAACCGGAATCGTTTTTCTCGAAGAGGCGGGAAAAGATATTGCAGTAGAAACCATTAAGGCCTCACATGCTATGCAGCTATTGGGGAGTAATATTTATCGGAACCATTGGATAAAGGGGATGGAAAGATCCGTTCTGCAGTTTAATACCCTGATATCTGTGGTCAACAGCCTCACGATGTGGAAAGCGGTAAGGCCCCAGGGGCAGTCTACCTTTGAAGCTTTTGCCGCAGCCATAGAAGGGGAGATTATCCGGAAGATCACCGCATTCGAACCAGAGGGGTATGGAGAAGAGCGCAAATAAGAATATCGTTTGGCTCGCTTCTTATCCGAAATCAGGCAATACCTGGTTTCGGGCCTTTTTGTCGGTCTTGCTCAAAGAAGGGCCCCTGGACATCAACCGGATGGAGACCGACCAAATTTTTTCGGATAAGGTGACCATAGAGACTGTTCTGGATATAAGTACGGATTACCTGAGTGCACGAGAGGTGGAGACCTTTCAGCGGGAGACGTATACATATCTCTCGGCCGAAAGCCGGAAGACGCTTTACGTCAAAATACACGATGCGTTTACGCTGTCGCAAACCGATAACCTCCCCCGTATTCCGGAAGCGTCGGTGAAGCAGGCCATTTACCTGGTGAGAAACCCGCTTGACGTAGCCTTATCCCTGGCGAACCATACCGGTTTATCCGTAGAAAAGGTAATACAAAAATTTATCGTTAATCCGGAAGGGGCTTTTATTTCTCTGAGAAATTCGTCCTATAGTCAACTTTATCAGCCTTTGGGCACCTGGAGCATGCATGCGGAAAGCTGGTTGACCCGGCCGGGTTTCCCCGTGCATTTTGTACGGTATGAAGATATGAAAACCCGGCCGCTGGAAACTTTTACGAAAGCGATTGTTGCTTTAGGAATACCGGCTAGTAAAGAGCGGATAGGACGGGCGATAGAGGAATGTAAATTCGAAAATCTTCAAAAAAAGGAAGCGGAACACGGCTTTCGGGAAAAGGGGGTGGTGAATTCTCTTTTTTTCTTCAAAGGGGAAGTGGGCCGGTGGAAAGAAGAGCTCACCTCCGGACAGGTAAAGCAAATACGGGAAGCCAATGAACCCATGATGCGGCATTTCGGCTATTGGTAAAGGCCAGTGTGTCGTTACAGCGTAAGATGAATATAAACAGGTACAATATGACATACAAATTAAATTCTGAAAAAGTACTGTTCACGCAGTTGGGCGAAGAGGGCGTACTCTATGACGTGGAAAATAACGCGTATATTTCTTTAAACGAGACCTTCTTTAAGATTCTCCGATATGTGGAAGAGGGGCAGTCGGTCAGCAGCATTGTACACTCCTTGTGCAATGAATATTCGGTCTCTGAACAGGAATGTACGGCGGAAGTGGAAAGCACCATCCGGCAAATGCGGGAGCGGAATTTCCTGTTGGAAACCCCATGAAAGGGGGAGCGGTTTTATGGTTTACCGGGCTTAGCGGCGCCGGTAAGACTACGATAGCCCGGGAATTGCAGGCTTTTTGTACGCGGAAATCTGTATTGCCGGTGCTACTGGACGGCGACGAGATCCGGGCGGTTAGCGGACCGACGGGCTTTGGTGAGGCCGACCGGAAGGCCCATAACCTGAGGGTAGGGCGGCTGGCCGCTTTACTGGAAGCGCAGGGCCATCTGGTGATTGTAGCCCTCATTTCCCCCTACGAAGAAGTGCGGCAGGAGGTAAAGGGCCTTTGTCGGAATTTCGTGGAGATCTACGTAGATACCCCCCTGGCGACTTGTGTGGAACGAGACCCCAAAGGCCTTTACGAAAGGGCCCTGCGGAATGAGATCAGGGAGTTTACGGGCATATCCGCTCCTTATGAAGCTCCGGTGGATCCCGATATACGCGTGGATACCCTGGAAACATCGCCTGAAGCAGCAGCAGAATGGATATGGAAGCATTACCGAAAAATGTGGGACGGAAAATAAGGCGTTTCCTGCGTTTAAGTCCCCGTCGGAAAATCTTGCTCTTTAGCGTTTTCGTATTGTCGTTTTATACGTTTCTGCTAATGCGTTTTTTCAGGAAGCGGGCGCGCTTTAACAAAGATCAGATGACCTCACTTCACGTAAATGAGGAGCTCATCCGGGATATTTGCTGGGCCATTTTTACCGTCAGCAGGAAGGCGCCATGGGAGAATGTGTGCCGCCACCAGGCGTATCAGGCCATGGTGGTATGTCGTTATTACCGGATGCCGTATGAAATTTTTATCGGGTTTAGAAAAAACCCGGATACCGGAGCAATGGAAGGACACGCCTGGACACGGGTAAACGACCATTTTGTAACGGGTTTTTGTAATCCGGAGGAGTACACCGTGCAAAGTATATTTTCGAATGTACACTACCAGGCGCCTTAGTTTTTGGGAACATTTTTAAAAAGCGAGCAGATTATCTTTTATATTTGTAAAAACAGAAGACCTATGAACATAAAGAAAGAACAACAGGGGCTTGAAAGAGCGGCTCAGAAAGAGTCGGCATTACCCAAAAAAAACTGGATAAAACCGGAGTCTTCCCTTCTGGAGATTCAATACGGAAAGGGCTTTAGACGAAACATGACCATGGCTTCCTAGTCGGTTGATGGCCAATTGGTAACGCCTGCCCAGACCATCGCATTTTGCTTTTGGTTGGGCAGGTGTTTTTTCGGGGAGGTGTTTAGGCCCCGGAAACATCTTGGCCCAAACCATCCATGCTCGAACCCCCGCTTTCTTGGTTCCTTCCAAAGTTAAATTTGCTTTCATATCGAAAAATTGTTTGTTTTAAGGATAAAATTACTTTTTTAATCTTTAGAACGCAAGAAAATTGTGAATTTTGCTAAAAGACGAAATTATTTGCTAAACGGTCAGATGCCCGTGGAGGTCAGAAAAAACGGAATATGTAGTTTAGAGGGCTGAAAGCTGAAAGCTAATAGCTGACAGCTGGTCAGTACGAAAGTCCGGAAAAAGAATGTAGAGTATACAGGGACCGAATCCTTGTTTGGTAACGACTGCCCAGACCGCCGCTTTTCAGGGAGGTGTTAATCGGGAGTGGAAGAATCATTGATACCGTCCATATACCCCCCAAACTCGTTATTAACCGACAACTCTTTCAGTTCGGGCCGAATCCACGCTTTCTTGGTTCCTTCCAAAGTTAAATTCGCTTTCATATCGGAAATTGTTTTAGAGATAAAAATACTTTTTTAATCTTCGAACGCAAGAAAATCATAAATTTTGATAAACGGTCAGACGCCTCCCCGCGAAAGTCAGGAAAAACGAATATAGAGTATACACGGGCCGAATGCTGGTTCTGTACGCCTGCCCAGACCATCGCATTTCACTTTTGGCCGGGCAGGCGTTTTTTCCTGTTTACCCGGGTTCGGAAGACCAAATACCACCGTCAGCGCCCGAACCCCCACCGAGATTAACCGACAACTCCTTCAGTGCAGGCCGAACCCACGTTTTCTTGGCTTCTGCCAGAATTAAATTTGCTTTCATATCGAAATTTTTATAGGGATAAAAATACTTTTTTTGATCTTCTAATGCAAGAAAATTATGAATTTTGCTAAAAGACGAAATTATTTGCTAAACGGTCAGAGGCCTATGGAAGTCAGAAAAAACGGAATATATAGTTTAGAGGGCTGAAAGCTGAAAGCTAATAGCTAACAGCTGGTATCAGGAAAACGAATGTATAGTATACGGGGGCCGAAATCTTGTTTGGTAACGCCTGCCCAGACCGTCGCTTTTCAGGGAGGTGTTAATCGGGAGTGGAAGAATCATTGATACCGTCCATATACCCCCCAACCTCGTTATTAACTGACAACTCCTTCAGTACAGGCCGAACCCATGCTTTCTTGGTTCCTTCCAAAGTTAAATTCGCTTTTGCATTCATAGGAAAAAATTGTTACAAGGATAAAAGTACTTTTTTAATCTTAATAACGCAAGAAAATTATGAATTTTGAGAAAAGGCGAAACTATTTTCTGAAAGGCGAACATACAGGAAGGGCCGCAAAAAAACCGATTCGGCTTAGAGGAATTCTGGGTTTTCTGAGTATTTTTGCCGGGAGCTGAATACCTGAAAATAAAAAATAGCTGTCAATGCATTATACCTACCGGATCTACGGGCAATCGGTGGTTTCCGAGCTTGAACTACCGGCACTGGTGAGAGGAGAGGCCGCTGAAAATGCCATTTATATACAATGGGGAGAGGTTCCTTCGGGGCTAAGGGGCCCTATACAGGGCCAGTCGCACTTTAGCGTTTTTAATGAACATGAATGCCTGACCATAGTGCCCGGCGTGGCCCGCTACTACATTACAGAGGGAAACCGGGTGATCGTGCAGGCGGAAACCCCCGATACGCAGGAAGTGCCGCTTTTTATTTACAGTGGCTGTATACCCGTTGCACTTCTGCAACGTAACCTCATACTGATGCATGTATCCGGCATTTTCATTAACCCGCGGGAAGTTCTTTTGATAGCGGGCCCGTCAGGAGCAGGTAAATCTTCAACGGCGCTCATGCTGGCCCCGCCGGGCTATCCGCTTTTTACAGATGATACGGCTCTTTTGAAGATGGAAAGCGGAAGATGCTACGCCTGGGCGTCTTATCCCGAAACCAGGCTATGGGCTGAGGTAGCGGAAATGCAGGATGTGTTTTCGGAGGCGAATAAAAAAAGGGTACGACCCGGAATGGATAAGTTTGCCTATACTTTTGGAAACTCCTTTACAAGCGATCAGGTAAGGGTAAGGGGGATCGTTTTCCTGGAAGTTGAGGGGGGGGGGACGATATTCGTATAGCTGAACTCTCACCCAGTGAAACCTGGAAGTATCTGAATGAAAATACGTATGTGATCCGCTTTATTCGGGGCATGAAAAAAGATAAGGAACTTTTTCATTATACCACATCCCTGGCGGGGAGTATACCGGGGTGGAAGGCCAGCCGACCCATGGGGGTGAACAGTTATGACGCATTGAGCAAAGCCATTGAAAATGAAATTATCCGAAGTGTTTCGGATATTACCGTATAAAAGTACCTGTTTCTGAATATACCCTTGTAACAGATGAGCCTTATTTTTGGAGTTATCAGCCCCCGGAGCGAGGAGATTCCCCCTCTTTTGCAAACCATGTATGAAGCGATGCGCGATATTCCGCATGAAAAATTCCGGGCCGAGAGCCGGGAGACCGCGGGATTCGGTCATTTGCTGACCTATAATACGCCGGAGGCCCTCTTCGAGGACCAACCGGCGTACCTGCCGGAAGAGCAGATTTTGATAACCTCTGAAGCCAGGCTGGATAACCGCGAGAACATAGCCCGGCAGTGTGGAATTCACCTTCATGCTAAACTTACAGACGGACAACTGATTCAATATGCCTGGCAAAAATGGGGAAAGGGGTGTGTGCAATACCTGCAGGGCGACTGGTCTTTTGCCGTTTACGATGGGCAGGAGCTTTTCCTGGCGCGGGATCCGCACGGGTACACCGCCATTTACTACTATCATGACGGAGAAAGACTGGTGTTTTCTTCCTCTGCGAAGAGTATTTTTGCGTTAGATAGCTTCCGGAAGCGGATCAATATGGGACATTTTCTGGGAGGGCTCTTGATATGGCAAACTCCGGAAAGCGGGATGCAGGCGTACGAAGATTTGCATACTGTGCCTCCGGCGCATACGTTGAGTTTTAAAGACGGCCGCCCGGCTTTGTCGAGGTACTGGTTTCCGGAAAACATTCAGGTGAGGAAGTACAAAGACCCCCGCGATTATGCGGAGGAGCTGCGGGGTATTTTTATGCAGGCGGTGAAGGTAAGGCTGCGAAGCCATAAGCCGGTGGCTTCCATGCTGAGCGGCGGGCTAGACTCCGGCTCGGTATCGGCCCTGGCGGCGTTTCTTCTGAAGCAGGAAGGGAAGAAACTGACCACTTTCAGCCATGTTCCGCATTTTATAGAGGAAATGCGTCAGGAATTTTCCGGCCGGAGGCTGTGGGATGAGAGCCCGAATATACTGTCTACCGCCCGGCATGCAGGCAATATCACGCCGGTTTTACTTGATTCGGCGCATGTCAGTCCGGTAGAAGGTTTTAAGGCTGCCGTGGAAAGGCTGGAAACCTATTTTCACGGAGCCGGTAATGCTTTCTGGCTGATCGATCTGCCCCGGGAAGTGGCCCGTCAGGGCTACGGAACCCTGCTTTCGGGAGAAATGGGCAACGCTACCATTTCTTATTCCGGGGTAGATTACCTGCTGCCGTGGCATCACCCGGCCACTCGGAAATCTCCCAAAAAGATGCTGAAGAAGGCGCTCAAACCCTGGATGTTGCGCTATTTCCCGGCTTACTTTAGCGGGGGGCAGGCCGTGCATTTAAATTATGTCAGAAACAGCTTTGTGCGTAAGGAAGTATTGGCGCATTGGGGTGTAGAGAGAGAGATCCGGAAAAACAGGCAAGGCATGAAACGATATTATCCGGATGCCGCGGCGGGCATGTTGCATATTCTGGATGTGGGAGCAAACCTCCGTTGCCAGCTGGGGCATCTGCTGGGCAATGAGTTCGGGGTGGAGCTTCGGGACCCCACCGGGGATGTCAACGTGATAGAATACTGCCTTTCAATTCCGAATGATGCATTTTTTGACCATACCATGGAGAGCAGGCATGTTTTAAAAACCATGATGCGGGGTTATCTGCCCGATGATGTACTCTATTGCAAGAAGAAAGGCCTTCAGGCGTCGGATCTGTACTACAGAATGAGGAATGATGCTAAGGGGGTGAAAGAAGTGTTGGATCAGATCTGTAGCCATCCTGGTGTGGCCGAGGTATTGGATACCGATCGGTTACGGGAAGCCTGGCAGGAGATGCAGCAAAAAGCCCCTACTGATCCTATCAGGAGCCAGACATTTACAAAAACGCTGATGTTTGGCTACTTCATGAGCCGGATGTGATAGAAGATCCCTGCTCTCTCAGCCTCTGTTTTGCCGCACGGATATAGAAAAAAATACCTGTACCCACAATCAGGTAAGGCATCACCAGGAGGTAAAGAATACCCAGGTTAAGGCCGGTTCCTATGGTGGTTCTGCCGTCGCTAAAGCTGGAGCCTACCGTGGCCCGGCACATGGCGCACTGGGCAAAGGTATCGCCGAGAGAAATGAATAAAAGGAATAGAATGAGGAAGAGTACTTTTTTCATGCCTTTCAGAAAATGTAATAGGGTCGGATCATCAGGTAAGCGATCACACCCGTTACCGAAACATATAACCAGATCGGGTACGCGTACCGCACTATTTTCCGGTGCCGGTCGTCTAACCGCTTCCATCCGTAATAATAGGCACGCAATACCAAAGGTAAAACAACAAAGGAGGCCAGAACGTGCGTAATCAGGATAAAGAAATAAAAATAACGCACAGCTCCCTCCCCACCAAACCGGGTTTCTTCATTGCTGATGTGATACAGTACATAAAACACCAGGAATAACCCGCCTAAAAGGAATCCGGTGGTCATACAGGCTTTATGTGCCCGGATATTCTTCCGGCGGATAAAAAATAAGCCGAGAAGCAGGGCTGCCGCGGTCATGGAGTTAATGATCGCATTCACAAAAGTGAGCTGTTTCGTCCACTCTCCGATATAAGGCTTCTCCCGGATGCCCAGCATCACCATCACCAGCAGTACCACGGCTACGGAGAGGATGTTGATGGCCCGTATCCCGATTTTGTCTTTGAGGTTATTCATTGTTTATTGAGTAGTGAGTAGTGAGTAGTGAGTAGTGAGTAGTGAGTAGTGAGTAGTGAGTA
>CAYRGN010000052.1:6130-23067 GCA_964423865.1 uncultured Lacihabitans sp. | reverse complement strand
GGTCAGCGCCTACGTCAGCGGCTTTGGTATAAATACCGCCGCCCACGCGGGCAAACAATGCAATCGATTCCGCTCCCAGGGAGAAGCCGGCCAGCACTTCAATGGCCTTTTTCATTTCTACGGAGGTAAGCCCGAGGCCCGCGGCAAAATAATTATAAAAAACAATGAACAGTCCGCCGAAGCCCAGTACGGCCAGACCAGCCACACCCATGCCCATTACGGCACCACCGGTAAAAGAAACTTTCAGGGCTTTCGCCAGGGAGGTTTTGGCTGCCTGGGCGGTTCTCACATTCGCTTTGGTGGCCACTTTCATACCGATATACCCGGCCAGGGCGGAGAAAATCGCACCCAGAAGGAAAGAAACCGCAATCAGGGGTGAAGAGTGGATAGGGTGTTCAGGCGTACCTTTATCGTTGCCCAGGAAGAATAAAACTACGGCGGTGGGGAGGGCAAACATGGCCAGAACCTTCCATTCTGCTTTAAGAAACGCGATAGCACCGTCGGCAATGTAGCCGGAAAGTCGTTTCATATTCTCTTCTCCGGCATCCTGCCGCGATACCCAGTTGAACTTCAGAGCCGTGTAAATCAGGCCCAACAGTCCGAACAAAGGCACTAAGTAAACAATTGAATTCATAATAAAATGGTTATATCTTTTGATAAAATCGTGCAAATTTATACGATGTGGGAGAGAATAAAAAGTAATTTTTGGAAAGATTGGTCTGTGAGCCCATGTTAAGGACTAAATATCCGGATAAACTTCTTGAACCTGAATCTTATTGCTATTTTTACACTCCAATCATTGATCCTATTATTAAGATATAAATGAAAAAGATTTTTTTATGCGTGTTCCTCCTGTTGCAGACGCTGGCAGGACAGGCCCAGCCCCAACCTTTGAGCAGCAGCGAAATTTACCTGGGTCTTCAGCGCCTGTCCACCCTCGGTAATGCCATGTACATCGCGGCTCACCCCGACGATGAAAATACCCTGCTGATCACCTGGTTGTCGAAAGAAAAGAAGGTGCGGACTGCTTATTACGCGATGACGCGTGGTGACGGGGGACAGAACCTTATCGGTCCGGAACAGGACGAGTACGTGGGGCTGATTCGTACCCATGAGTTGCTCGAAGCCCGGAAGATTGACGGTGGGGAACAGTATTTTTCCCGGGCGGTAGATTTCGGCTTTTCCAAGTCGACCGATGAGGCCCTGCTGCTTTGGGGGAAAGAAAAGATATTGGAAGACCTGGTGTACCGGGTACGCAAATTCCGTCCGGATGTAATGATTAACCGTTTTCCGCCGGACGCCCGCGCCGGCCACGGCCACCATTCCGCCTCGGCTGTGCTGGCCAAAGAAGCTTTTGATGCCGCCGGCGACCCCAAACGCTTTCCGGAACAACTGAAAGAAGTAGAAGTATGGCAGCCCAAGCGCCTGGTTTGGAATACCTTCGGGAGAGGGTTTACCAATACCACGCCCGATGGGGAAAGTTACGTGGAAGCAGCGCTGGGCGATTATAACCCCATTCTTGGAGAAGCCTATACGGAAATTGCCGCCCGGGCCCGCAGCAAGCACCGGAGCCAGGGTTTCGGGAGCGCACCCACCCGCGGTGAACGATCGGATTACCTCGTGCATATCAAAGGAGAACCTGCCCGCCATGATATTTTTGACGGCATAGACCTGAGTTGGAGAAGAGTAGACGGGGGGCACAAGATCGCCTTGCTGATGGAAGACGTGATCCGGAAATACAGCTTCACCAACCCCGAGGCCTCGGTGCCCGATCTGGTGAAAATCTACGGTTTTATCGCCTCCCTGCCCGAGTCGGTTTATAAATATGAAAAGCTGGAAGAATGCCGGAAACTCATTTTTGCCTGCGCCGGGATCTACCTGGAAGTCAGCGCTTCTACCAATAGCGTTTCGCCGGGGCAGTCTCTGAAACTGTTTTCGGCAGCGGTGAACCGCACCGATCTTGCCGTGGTATTGAAAGAATTGAAAATCAGCGGGGTGTCTTCCCGAGATACCCTGCTGAATGTGCCGCTCCGCAACAATAAGAACACCGAATTGGTGTGGGAGATGATGATTCCAACCGCCGCGGAAATTACCCAGCCCTACTGGCTGAAAGAACACAAGGAAATCGGGAAATATCGGGTGTCGGATGAACAATTCCGGAATCGGCCCATGGCCCCCGACCCGCTGTGGGCAGAGTATACCCTGGATATCCTGGGAGAGACCGTCGCGTACCGCCACCCCATAAAATACAAATACACCGAACCTTCGCGGGGTGAAATTTACAAATACGTGGAAATCCGGCCTGAAATTATGCTCAATTTTGAACAGCCGGTATTCCTGTTTACGGAGGGAAAACCGAAAACAGTAGGCGTAATCGCCAAAAATAACCTGGCGTCTAACCGGGCCACCGTGTCTTTGACCTTGCCGCAAGGCTGGACGTCTTCACCGGCTTCCGTAGAGGTAGAATTTACGGAGAAAGACCAGGAAAAACCCGTGTATTTTACGGTTACGCCCGGGGTGAATACCCCGGAAGTCACCCTGCAGGCCGTGGCAGTGAACGCTCGCGGCAGGTACCACCACGCGTACCGGCATATCGCTTACGAGCATATTCCCGAACTCAACATATTCCCGGAATCCGTAGCGAAAGCCATCCATCTCGACGTGAAAATTGCGGGGAAAAAAGTGGGGTATGTCATGGGCGCGGGCGACGAAGTGGCCGCCTCTCTTCAGCAGATAGGTTATGAGGTGACTTTCCTGGATGAAAACAGTATCAAGGGAGATCTGAGCCAGTTCGATGCCATCATCATCGGGGTCAGGGCTTACAATACCAAAGACTGGCTCTCCAATTCCCAGAAACTGCTGCTCGCCTATGTGGAAAACGGAGGGAACCTGCTGGTGCAATACCAGACGCAGGCGTTTTACGGGCGAATAAAAACCAGCGAACTGGGCCCGTATCCCATGAGCATTGGACGGGGAAGGGTCACCGAAGAAGACGCGGACGTGCGTTTCCTTCGCCCGGGAGACCCCGTGCTGAACTACCCTAACCGTATTACCCCCACCGACTTTGAAGGGTGGATCCAGGAAAGGGGGCTGTATTTCGCAGAAAGCTGGTCGGATCACTACACCAGCGTGCTGGCCATGAAAGACAAAGGAGAAACGGAGCTGGAAGGCGCATTGCTGTATACACGGTATGGCAAGGGGAATTTTGTGTTCACAGGCTTGTCGTTCTTCCGCCAGCTGCCGGCGGGGGTGCCGGGCGCGTACCGCCTGATTGCTAACCTGATTTCCATGAAAAAATGAATTTCAGTAGGGAGTTTACAAGGGTAGAATATTTTTTCATGGTCAGTTTTGTACTGATGTACCTGTTTTATTTCTACCGGGTATTCTCCGCCGCGCATAAGCTGAAAAGCACGGCTACGTCATCGATATTCAAATTCCTGGTGCGTTCGCTTTACCTTGGGCTCATGTCGCTCGCCCTCCTCGGGCCGAACTTCGGGGTCACCGAAACCGAGGCGCGGGCTTCGGGAAGAGATATTTTTGTGGCGTTTGATCTTTCCGAATCCATGAATGCCAACGACGTGGAACCGTCTCGACTCGACAAGGCCAGAAGTGAGATGTCGGCCCTGATGGAGCGTTTCAAAACCGACCGTACCGGAATAATGGTCTTCCATTCAGAAGCCTATGTGCTGACGCCCCTGACCTTTGACCAGGAGAATATCCGGAACTCTTTCCGTAGCCTGAGAACCTCTCTATTGGGCAGGGGGTCTACCGATCTGAACCCGGTGCTGGCGCTTCTGAACGAAAAACTGGGTACAGGAGTGCAGAACCGGGGCAAAGTGGGTGTGATTATCACCGACGGGGAAACGCATTATCCCCTTGATCAGCGGGAAGCCGACCTGGTGAAGCGAAATAACATCCGCCTCTTTTTTGTAGGAGTGGGTACGCTGGCGGGAGGGCGTATTCCCGCCATGCGGGGGTTTAAAGAAGACGAGGAAGGGAAAGAGGTGGTCACCAGCCTGGACGTGAACCGGATCAACGCCTTCGCAAAGGCTACGGGAGGGGAGTATTTTATCCTGAATAGCCGCCAGAACGATCTGCCCGCCCTGGCCGACCGCATCGCCCAGGTGGTGACGTCTTCCGACGATCTGAACCGCCAGAGTGTGACGTACAACAAATATGTGTTTTTCCTGCTGCTGGCGTTGGTGCTGGTCGGTGTAGATTTCCTGATTACCGTAAAAGTGCTGAAGATATAAATGCAGTTCTTCTTTTATTATATTATCTTTTTCCTGCTGAACCCCCAGTTCTATACCAATATAGAGCAGCGGAACCGGTATATCGAAGATTTTAACGGGAAGATGTCCGCCGGAGATTTTCCGGGCGCCATTGCGGTTTTCGAGCGCCTGGAGGAGGTGCACCGGGTGATTGACGTGCATTTGCGCATGGATGCCGCGCATGCCTATTTTGCAGTGGGCGACACCGCCGCCGCCCGCGTTAACTACGAACTCTCCCGTGACCTTAGTGACGCCGTCCAGTCGTCTGTTTCCCGCAATCAGCTCGGCATACTGGCCCTGATGCGCCAAGATACGGCGCAGGCGCTCGATTTTTTCCGTTCGGCCATTGAACGCAATAGAGAACTGGAGGAAGCCCGGTTCAATTACGAACTGATCTCCCGCCTCTATCACCGTGCCGCTCCGCCCCAGCCCCTGGAAGAAGAAAGGAACACCGAAGTCATCACCTCCGATGAACGTGAACAGGAGCTGGATCACTATGTTTCCGAGAATATCTCCCGTGAACGCGCCCTCCAGCTACTGGATAACCTGCGCATCTCCGAAAGAAAAGGATTGATACCCGCAAAAAATAGTAGTCAGAAAATTGAAAAAGATTGGTAATTTTGCATTTATTACTGCGATTTTAGTCCCATCATGAATACCATTAACGAAACCGATTTCCAATTTAAAAATCAAACCTCTTTTTACCGGGGCAAAGTACGGGACGTGTACGGCCTGGGTAAATATGTGCTGATGGTCGCTACCGACCGTATTTCCGCCTTTGACGTGGTGCTTCCCCGGGCTATTCCCTATAAAGGACAGGTGCTGAACCAGATTGCGGCCCGTAACCTCGAAGCCACCCGCGATATCGTGCCGAACTGGCTGATCGCCGTACCCGATCCTAATGCCGCTCTGGGCGTAAAATGCGACACTTTTCCGGTGGAAATGGTGGTGCGCGGCTACCTGGCAGGACACGCCTGGAGAGAATACCGCGACGGAAAACGAAAAGTCTGCGGCGTTTCTTTGCCAGACGGATTGAAAGAAAACGACCGCCTGCCGTCGCCCATCATAACGCCTACCACCAAAGCCCACGAAGGCCATGATGAGGACATTTCCCGGGAAGAAATCATCAGCAGCGGTCTGGTACCTGTAGATCAATACCTCCAGCTGGAAAAATATGCCCTGGCGCTCTTTGAAAAAGGAACACAGATGGCCCGGGAAAACGGCCTGATCCTGGTAGATACCAAATACGAGTTCGGCCATGTGGGGAGTACCATCTACCTCATCGATGAGATCCATACTCCGGACTCTTCCCGGTATTTTTACCTGGATAAATACGAGGAAAACCAGGCGGCCGGTCGTGCCCAGAAGCAGCTCTCCAAAGAGTTTGTACGGGAATGGCTGATTGAAAACGGCTTCCAGGGAAAAGAAGGGCAGCAGGTACCCGAAATGACCGATGAGAAAACCGAAGAAATCTCCAACCGCTACATTGAGCTGTACGAGAAATTTACCGGTGAGAAATTCAGGAAAAGACCGTCGGAAAATATACTGAAGAGAGTGCAGGAAAATGTAGAGCGTTTCCTGAAAAAACTCTGACCGGCTTTACGATATACTTCATTACAATTGCAATACAATGGAAATTCTGAAAAGTGAAAGGCTGGCTAACCTTTCCTACGCCATCCGTGGTCCGATCTATGACAAGGCCCTGGAACTTGAGAAACAGGGGCATTCCGTCCTGAAACTGAACATCGGGAACCCCGCGCCTTTTGGGTTTGATGTACCGGAAGGCGTGATGGAGACACTGAAAGAGCAGCTGAAAAAGGCCGAGGGATACTCCCATCACCTGGGGGTTATGGAAGTCAGGGAGACCATTTGCGACCACTACACCCAAAAGGGATTTACCGGGATTCGTCCCGAAGAAATATTTGTGGGAAACGGGGTCAGTGAGCTGATCATCCTCTGTATGCAGGCGCTTCTGAATCCCGGAGACGAGGTACTCGTGCCGGCGCCGGATTATCCCCTTTGGACCGCCGCTGTGGGATTTGGCGGGGGAAAGGCGGTGCATTATGTCTGCGATGAAGCCGACGACTGGAACCCGGATGTGGAGGATATGGAAAAAAAGATTACGCCCCGCACCAAGGCCCTGGTCATCATTAATCCGAATAACCCCACCGGGGCGGTCTATAAGAAGGAAGTGCTTCAGCGGATCGTACACCTGGCGGAGAAACATAACCTGGTGTTGTTTTCCGATGAGATCTACGATAAGGTATTGTACGATGGCCTGGAGCATATTCCCGTAGCCACCTTGTCGGACAACGTGCATTGTATGACCTTCGGGGGACTGTCGAAAAACTATTTTGCCTGCGGTTTCCGGGGCGGATGGGTGATTCCTTCGGGAAAGAAGTCGAAATCTTTCCTCGAGGGCATGAATCTCCTGGCTTCCATGCGCCTTTGCGCCAATGTACCCACCCAGTACGCCATTCCGGCCGCGCTCCGTGACGATACGGTAATCCGGGAAATGGTGGCGCCGGGCGGGCGACTGTACGAACAGAAAGAACTGGTATACCAGAAAATGTCGGCCATAGACGGGGTTTCCTGTGTAAAACCCAAGGGATCGATGTACATGTTTCCCCGTATAGATCTCAGCAGGTTTGCGATAGAAGACGATGTGGCGTTTACTTTTGATCTGCTCACGGAGCAAAAAGTATTGGTGGTGGCCGGAACCGGTTTTAATTTTATAGACAAGGAACATTTCCGGATCGTATTTTTGCCGGATTACACTACCCTCTCAGACGCCACCGACCGCATCGCGGAATTTTTGGAGAGTAGGAGGAAGTAGTTAGTTCCGAGTTACAGAGTCAATTACGAATTAAAAATTACGAATTACGGAGCCACTTACTCGGTACTCGGAACTAAGCACTAATTATATACCGATGGACATACTCCTCCTTATTCTTGGAATGATCTGCCTCGTGATGTTGGTCTGGTCGGTTGTAGCGATTTTTTAAACCAGTGGATAGCAATGAAAATCAGAGAACTTACCGCCGTATTGGAGCAGTGGGCGCCTCTTCAGCTCCAGGAAGAGTACGATAATTCCGGTTTGTTGATCGGGCATCCGGAAACGAAGATTACCGGGGTGCTGGTCAGTCTCGATGTCACGGAAGAGGTGGTGATGGAGGCGGTCAGGAAAGGCTGTAACCTCATTGTAGCCCACCATCCTGTTATTTTCCGGGGACTGAAACGCCTGAACGGCAGCAGTTATGTGGAGCGGACGGTCATTTCCGCTATAAAGCACGATGTGGCGGTCTACGCCATTCATACCAACCTGGATAATGTAGTGAACGGGGTCAATTACCGGATTGCCGAGCGACTGGGCCTGGAGGAGGTTCGGATTCTCCAGCCGAAAAAAAGTACTTTGCTGAAGCTCACGGTTTTTGTACCGGAGGGCGAAGCCACTTCCCGGGTGCTGGAGGCCCTGTACAAGGCGGGGGCCGGCGAAATTGGGAATTATTCCGGTTGCAGCTTCCGTACTTTGGGTACGGGTAGTTTTCTTCCGGAGGAGAAGGCGCGCCCCGCCATAGGGCAGACAGGCGTACCGGAAGAGGTCATGGAAAACCGGGTGGAGGTGATTTTGCCGGTTTCGCGGGAGAGGGCCGTATTGCAGGCCATGCGGGCGGCGCATCCTTACGAGGAGGTGGCGTATTATCTTCATGCGCTGGAGAATCTGAATCAGGATGCGGGCTCGGGCGCCATCGGTATTTTACCTGAACCCATGCGCCAGGAAGTCTTCCTCGCCTACCTGAAAGACCGTATGAATCTGTCGGTTATTCGTTTCACGCCGGTCGGGAAAATGATCCGGAAAGTGGCGGTGTGCGGTGGAGTGGGGAGTTTTCTGTTGGGGAAGGCGGTGGGGGCGGGCGCGGACGCTTTCGTGACCGCGGATTATAAATACCACGAGTTTTTTGACGCCGAAGGAAGGATCCTGATCGCCGATATCGGACATTTTGAAAGTGAAGTATTTACAAAAGATCTGCTCGGAGAAATTATATCAAAAAAAATTACTAATTTTGCAACCTGTTTGTCGGAAGTAGATACCAATCCGGTGAATTATTATTACTAAAAAGTGGTTATAATACTATATGGAAATTACAATTGCAGATAAACTGGTAAGTTTATTAGAACTTCAGGAAATAGATTCCCGGCTGGACCAACTGAAAAAACTTCGTGGCGACCTTCCCGAAGAGGTGAAAGATCTGGAAGATGAAGTGATAGGCTTTGAAACCCGGGTAAAGAAATACGAGGGAGAGATTGAGGAGTACAGGGCCGAAATTGAGCAACATATTGAGAATAAAAGAGAAGCGGACAAACTGATTCTGAAATACAAAGATCAGCAAATGAATGTGCGGAACAACCGCGAATTCGACGCCATATCTAAAGAACTGGAACTTCAGGAGCTGGAGATTCAGCTGTCGGACAAAAGAATCCGGGAGGCCGATTTCAAGATCGCCCAGAAACTCGCAGATATCGAACAAACCAACGAAATCAAAGCGAAACGGGTAGCTATCCTGGAGCAAAAACGCGCGGAACTGGACAAGCTGATCAACGAAAGCCAGGAAGAAGAAGATAAGTTAAACCGCCAATCCGATAAACAGGCTAAAAAAGTAGATGAGCGTCTGCTCAAAGCCTACCACCGGATTCGTTCAGGAGCGAAAAACGGACTGGCCGTAGTAGCGGTAGACCGGGGCGCTTGCGGAGGCTGTTTTAACGTGGTTCCGCCACAACGTCAGGCCGACATTATGGAAAAGCAAAAAATCATTATCTGTGAACATTGCGGCCGTATCCTTGCCGATGCGGATATGATCAAAGTACACCGTAAGAAAAAATAAGGGGTCGAAAGACCTCTTATTTTTTAGTAGTAAATTGTGTCACCCCGAGCTGTCGAAGGGCAGTCTAAGCAAGATAGCTTTGTCACCCTGAGCCTGTCGAAGGGCAGCATGACAAGGGTTCATAACCAAGGTGGCGGTGTCACCCTGAGCTCAGCCTGACAGAAACGCCACTTGCTCTCACTACTCACTACTCACTACTCCGAACTCCCTACTCCCTCCCCATGCTCCAAACCCAAAAACTCACCTACTCCTACGGCGATACCTTTTCGTTAAAACCGGTTT
Organism: uncultured Lacihabitans sp.; assembly: GCA_964423865.1. Classification (GTDB taxonomy): domain Bacteria; phylum Bacteroidota; class Bacteroidia; order Cytophagales; family Spirosomataceae; genus Leadbetterella. The sequence continues at coordinate 13,631 of CAYRGN010000052.1, read as the reverse complement.
CCCTTCGGTTGAAGCCGGGAGAAATCACGGGTATTATCGGGCATAGCGGTTCCGGAAAATCTACATTACTGCACTTAATGGCCGGACTGAAAGAGCCTGCATCCGGCCAGATTCTATTGCAAGGAGAGCCTATTCTCACGCCTTCCCGAAAACTGGTGCCGGGCCACGAGAAAATTAAACTCGTTACTCAGCAAAATACCCTCTTTCCGAACATCAGTATTGCCGAAAATATTGCTTATGAACTGCGGTTTTATGAAAAAGTGTACCAGAAGGCGAGGGTGAATACGCTTTCCCGTGCCCTCAGTATCCGCCACCTCCTGGAAAAAAAGCCCAGGGAACTTTCCGGTGGAGAGATTCAAAGGGTCATGATCGCCCGGGCCCTGGCCGATGAACCTCAGGCGCTGCTGCTTGACGAACCCATGGCCAACCTCGACCGGCTGCATAAGAAGCAGGTCATGCGGAGTCTTTTCGATGTGATTCGACAGGAGAAGATTGCCTGTGCAATGGTGACCCATGATATTTTTGACGCTTTCGGAATGGCAGACCACCTGGTCATCATGGCGAAGGGAAAAATCCTGCAGACCGGCACCTCGGAGCAGATTTATTACACGCCCCGCACCCTTTATGTAGCCGAGCTGACCGGAGAAGTAAATACCTGGAGTGAGGGTCGCCTTTTCAGGCCCGAAAATGTAGACTTCGCGGAAGACGGTCTATGGGAGGGTACGGTACAAGCAGCCGTTTTCCAGGGAAGTTACTACGATATCCTTCTTGATACGGCCTACGGCACCGTCACCGCCCGCTCAGCCCATCGCCTGGAAAGGGGAGAACCGCTGCGTTTCCACATCCGGTCATTTATCGACTTTAATTAATATCGAATTGTGGTTACGTCCGTACCCGTTGTAGTCGAGGCCGTAGCCCAGCACAAACTGGTTTTCAATTTCAAAACCTACATAATCGATCTGAACCGGAACCACCATCGCAGCCGGTTTGTGCAGCAGGGTGGCTACTTCCACAGCAGCGGGGTTGCGGGCGCTAACGGTTTTCAGGATATAGTCAAGCGTGCGCCCCGTGTCTACAATATCCTCCAGGATCACCACGTGCCTGCCTTCCAGCGATTGGTTGAGGCCGATCAGCTCGCTTATTTTTTCAGTAGAAGAGGTGTTGCGGTATGAATTGATTTTGATGAAACTGACCTCGCATGGAATATGCACGTGCTTAAACATATCCGCGATAAACATAAAAGAACCGTTCAATATACCCAGGAAAAGAGGGTTTTTGCCGGAATATTTCAGGTTCAGTTCGTCGGCAATAGCCCTTACTCTTTCCTGTATTTTATCTTCACTAATGTACTCTTCAAATTGGAGGTCCAGAACTTCAATCATAAGGGGGAGGGAATTTTATACAAAAGTACTATTTACTTTCGAAAAAGTCATCTGTCTCCTAAATTTTACAAACTGGTATTCGTTATATAATTTTGTGCTGTCTTATGAACCCCAAACATCCTTTGAAAAAGCAAATTCTCTTCCTCCTTCTTAGTATGGCGTATCACGCCGGTCATGCACAGTCGGCACCGTATGTGCGGGGCGATGGTGGGCCAGACATCAACCGGATTCTGATGGATCGCGGTATCCAGATCAGTACCACCGAGGCTTTCAATCTCATGTATAATTTTCGATTTGATGAAGCCGCGCGCGAATTCAAATGGCTGAAAGTAGAGTTTCCGGAACACCCCATCGGTGATTTTCTCCTGGGCCTGAACGAATGGTGGCGGATTGTACCCGATACCAAGCAGACGCGTTACGATGACGGCTGCCACCTGTACATGGACGAAGCCATACAGAAGGCCGAGAAGCTCCTTAAAAAGAATAAAAACCACAAGGAGGCCCTGTTTTTCCTTTGTGCTTCTTACGCCATCAAAGGGCGCCTGTATGCCGAGCGTGAAAAGTGGGTGAAGTCGGCCTGGGCAGGCAAGAAAGCCATTAAATACCTGGACGACAGCCGGGGGGAAGAAAACATCAATCCCGAACTGCTGTTTGGTGACGGCGTATACAATTACTACTCGAAATGGATCCACGAAAACTACAAATCACTGCGGCCTTTGCTTACTTTTTTCCGGAAAGGTGACAAGGAGCTGGGCATAAAACAACTGGAGAATGTGGCCAATAACGCCTTTTATTCCCGTATGGAAGCCCGTTATTTCCTTGTGCAGATTTATGCTATGGAAAAGCAAGCGGGAAAATCACTCCAGATGTCGGCCCAGATGCACAGCATGTATCCCGACAATTCCTTTTTTCACCGTTTTGTAGCCCGAAATTCTTTCGCCCTCGGCCGGCTGAATGACGCGGAAGTATACGCAAAAGAGCTGCTCCATAACGTAGACGGGAAAAAGTACGGGTACGGCGCCAATGACGGGCGTTACGGCGCCTACATCCTGGGATATATCTACCAGAACAAATACCGGAACAACGCCGAGGCGAAGCATTATTATGCGCGCAGCATGGAATTCGCCCTGGAAAACGATTCCAAGGAAACCGGCTACTACGCCAGCGCCGGCCTCGCCCTGGGAAAGATCGCCCTGGCGGAAAAAGACTATCCGCGCGCGGTAAAATACCTCGGTGAGGCTCTGAAAAATTCCGACAAAAAATCTTCTACCTACACCGAAGCCAAAACGGAGCTGGAAAATATGACCAAAATGCTGAAAGCGGCTAAAAAGAAATCAGGGAACCGGTAAAACCTTACTGCTTTTAAACGTAGACAGGATCACCATGGTCTGTGTACCGGCCACCACCTCAATCTCATTAATGGTTTCCATGATGAGGGTCTGGTAGGAAGCGATATCTTTGGCAATCACCTTCAGAAGGAAATCGCAGGACCCAGTAACATGATGGCATTCAATAATTTCCGGAACTTTCTCAATGATTTTGACAAAGGTTTCCGTGATGGATTTCTTATGCCCGGAAAGGGTAACCTGTACAAAGGTCATGACGCCTAAACCTACTTTCTGACGATCCAGTTGCGCGTGGTAGCTTTCAATGATTCCGGCATTTTCAAGCTTTTTCACCCGTTCTAAAGTAGGGGCAGGCGATAAACCGATTTCCTTTGAAAGTTGCGCGTTGGTGATCTTGCCGTTACTCTGGAGAATCTCCAATAACTTCCGATCAATCTGATCAAGTTTTACTGATGCCATTATATATTTTTATAGTATATGAGATATCGAAATAATATTTGGTACAAAGATATAATATTTCAGAATAATTTTAAGAAAAATCGTTCAGGAAAAAATATTTATTCACCTCAAAGAGAATTGTTCAGAGCAGTTCCAGGGAGGGGTCCCACCAGTGTTGCTGTACATTCAGCACCTGGTCTGCCGCAATAGAAAGGCCCTCGCGTTCCAGCTGTTCCTGCATTTTCTGAGGCGGATCAAAGTGTGCTTTTCCGGTTAGTACACCGTTTCGGTTGACTACCCGGTGGGCCGGAATGTCTGTTCTTCCCTTCACGGAATTCATAGCCCAGCCTACTATACGGGGCGAAGTGCCCAGGTAACGGGCAATGGCGCCGTAGCTGCTTACCTTTCCCTCCGGAATCAGCTTCACCACTTCGTATACGTCTTCAAAGCTTTCCATTTTCGATTTCCTCGGTAAGCTGCCGGTACCATTCTTCTCCGTATGCGCGGATCAGGGGTTCTTTCAGGAAACGGTAGACCTCCACACCCAGTTGTTCACCGAAGGTGCAGGCATCCGAACAGATGCTCCACCGGTCGTAATTCAATGCCTGAAATTGGTCGTATTTGGTCACCCGAATAGGATAAAGATGGCAGGAAATGGGTTTTTTGAAGTCGGTTTTCCCGTCCAGCCAGGCTTGTTCTATCCCGCATTTGAGAATTCCCTTTTCATCGTAAAACGCGTAGGCGCATTCCTTGTCGTTAATGGTGGTGGTAGAATAGTCGCCCTCCCAGTCTTTGATGTATTTTCCCTGTTCCTCAATGGCGGCTATGCCTTCGGGGGTCAGGTAGGGCTTCACACTTTCGTAGATTTCCTCCAGTACCGGCAATTCAGATTCTTCCAGCGGAGCGCCAAGGTCGCCTTCCACGCAGCAAGCTCCCTTGCATTTCTCCAGGTTGCATACGAAAAACTTCTCGGCGATATCGTCACTTATGCAGGTGTCGTCAATCAGGATCATTTCTTCACAATTATCTTTTTCCCCGCGATGAGGTTATTGCTTTTTATATTGTTCCACTCTTTCAGCTGGTTTACGGTCACGCCGTAACGGTTGGAGATACTGAACAGGGTTTCGCCCGATCTCACCGTATGGTATTGAACGGTGGGGGCAGCCGGAGCAGTGCCGGTGACCTGTAGTCTTTGTCCGGCCTGTATGGCATTGCCGGAGATTCCGTTCATTTGTTTCAGTTCATTCACGGTTAAGCCGTACCGGTTAGCGATGCTGAACAGGGTTTCTCCCTGTTTCACGGTATGGGTAGTAGTGCGAACTGGGGCCGGACTTTCCGTTACCGTGCTGCCTCCTCCGTTACCGGGTACTATCAGGGGGGTACCTGATTTCAGGGTTTCAGATGGTGACATCCCGTTCAGGCTGCGCAGTTCGTCTACCGTAGTTTCGTAGAGGCGCGCGAGGCTAAACAAGGTTTCTCCCTGTTTCACGACATGTCTTTGGAGGCCGGAGGATAGGGGTTTTTCCACGGGTAAAACTTCTTCTTCATTAGTAGTCACTATTGCTTCTACCGGCTTCGGTTTTACTTCTACAGGCGGTGTCACTGTTTCTTTTTTGGGCAACATGAGTACCGGTTGTACTTCTTTCTTTTCGTCTTCTACCCAGTCGTCTTCAGGCTCGTTCGAGTAGGGTACTACCAGGCGTTGATTGTATTTTATATTTTCGTAGGGACCCATGCGGTTCAGTTCTCTGAGTTTTTCTACCGTGGTATTGTATTTTTTAGCCAGGGAAAGCAGGGTTTCATTTTCCAGTACCCGGTGCGTAATGTAGCGGGTGGAGGCGGTGTCTTTCTGCACCGGGCTTTCCGACACGGTGGGTACGGCTATAGGCTCGCTTGGTTGGGGTTCGGTGGTGAATACTTCAGGCGGGGCCACCAGGGTTTTATTGTACTGCACCGGGGCTTTGGCCGGGCGTTTCTTTTTCAGCCAGAGTACTCTCCCCGCCCGGATCTCTTCCTTGTCGGTAATGCGGTTGAATTTCTTCAGGTTTTTGAGGCGGAACCCGTACATGTGGGCCACGTCCCACAAGGTTTGCTGTTCAGACAGGGTATGGTAGGGTATAGGTCCTTTTTTATGTTTTTTCTGTAGGTAATAGACCGTTCCTTCTTTGATGCGGTCGCGGTCGGTCATGTCGTTATGCGACAAGAACTTATAAATACTGATTTTCCCTTTTCGGGCCACTGAGGCTACTTCGTCGCCAGCTTGTACCAGGATCCCTTTTTTATTGTTGATTTCATAGAATATGGGTTGTTCGGTAGAAGTCACCACCAGGGTTTGGCGTTTTAGTTTGGGGTAGCCTATGGAAATGTAGTTGGTGGTAGCCAGGTCTTTTGCTTTTCCGGCAATCTGGCTGGCGGCGCTTTTATCGGTTTTCACCAGCACTATATAGTCTTTGTCGGTGGGGATGTGGCCTGTTTTCAGCCAGGAATTGTATTGGCGTATCTGGTCTTCTGACAGGTTGGTTTCTGCGGCGATCTCACTGATTTTTTTTCCTTTGGCGGGGTATTCCACGAGGGTCTGGGTAGTGGCCGGGATTTGTTTGAGGCGGTGGCTGAACGCCAGTTTATGGGCGATGGCTTTGACCAGGTAAGGGTGAAGCGTGTTATCGAGTTTGATTTCGCTGGCGAACGACCAGTCTACGGGTACGAATTTGGCGGCGCCTCCGGCGCCTACCGTATAGGCCAGGGTGGTTGACACCCAGTTTTTAAACACCTGGTTATTTTTACGGAGGTATTGGGCCGCGGCGCGGGTGGAGAGATGCAGATTTTTACGGTCGTCTTGGGTTCCTGACAGGGTTAAGCCCATTTCGCGGGCGGTGAAGTCTTTGAATTGCCAGTAGCCCACCGCCTGGGTAGGGGAGACGGCGTCAGCGTTCAGGTCGCTCTCCAGCACGGCCAGGTACTTCATGTCGTCCGGTACATTCTCTTCCTCCAGTATTTTCTCTATAATCGGGAAATACAATTGTATCCTTTCCAGCTTCTGATTCAGGTAAGTACTTTGAGGCGTCAGGAGGCGCTGGATCTCCGCATTGATCTTGAGGCGGGAATCCGAGTTCAACAGGATCTGCACATGGGCGAATTCCACTTTAAGCGGCGTTTCGGGCAAAGTCTGGGAAGCTCCCGGCAGCACCGGAAAAAGGAATAGGCAGGAGAGTAATATTTTTTTCATGTGTATAAAATTTAGCCGGGCGGGAGGCCGCCCCGCGGCGAACCGCTTTCAGCAGTAAACTATCAGCCAGACGCCACGCTGCGATCTATTCATGGCGCCTGGCCGTCGGTTGCTGAGCCAGTTTTCTGATAGCTATTTAATTTTCAGCGAAACGAACAAGCCGTCTCGCACAGGTAAAAGCACTTTTTCTGTTCTGTCATCATGTGCCAGGTAGTCGTTAAACTCCCTGAGCAGCCGGGTGGTCGCGTCTTGCTTTGACTCGTCGTACACTTTCCCTGACCACAGCACATTATCGGTAAGGATAATGCCGCCCACATTCAGTTTTTCGATCACCAGTTGATAATAATTCAGATAATTCAATTTATCTGCATCAATAAAAACCAGGTCAAAGTTAATATCTAAAGTGGGAATTATCTCTAATGCCTGTCCAATAATTACTTCAATAGAAGCGGTTTTCCCTGCCATCTCCACATTTCGGCGTATTCTGTCTTCCAGCTCTTCATCCGCCTCCAGCGTATACAGCTTCCCGCCTGCCTGCAAACCCTCCGCCAGGCAGAGCGCAGAATACCCTGTATACGTCCCGATTTCCAGGATATTCCGGGGGCGTACAAGTTTGGAAATAAGCGACAGCAGCCGGCCCTGAAAATGGCCCGAAAGCATCCGCGGCTTCAGAAGGTTGGCGTGCGTATCGCGATTGATTTTCGCCAGCGCTTCAGATTCCGGAGAAGTATGGGTAAGGCAGTAGGCCTCTGCCGCAGCATCGGTAATATTCATGGGATAAATATACGAGATAAGTGGCTTACCAAAAAGCGGTATTTTAAGTTGTTTCAGGTGGGAGGAAAAAGCAATGAGCTATGAACCTGAAGAGAACGCTAAATGGTGCGTCTCCCAACAACTCATAGCTCACTACTCGAGATATCAATTACGAATTACGAGATATCAATTACGAATTACGAATTACGAGGACTCACTACTCACTACTCACTACTACTCTACCGATATGTAATCCCTACGGGATATTTTGGTCCATCCAACTCACTACTCACTACTCGGAACTCACTACTACTCTACCGATATGTAATCCCTACGGGATATTTTGGTCCATCCAA
>CAYRGN010000052.1:0-6030 GCA_964423865.1 uncultured Lacihabitans sp. | reverse complement strand
CGATATGTAATCCCTACGGGATATTTTGGTCCATCCAACTCACTACTCACTACTCACTACTCACTACTCACTACTCATAACTCACTACTCATAACTCACTACTCCTCCTCACAGCGTCCGCTTCAGCTCACGTATCTCGAAGCTCTCAATGATGTCACCTATCTGGATATCATTGAATTTGTGGATGCTGATACCGCATTCGTAGCCGGCTTTAACCTCTGCTACGTCGTCTTTGAAGCGTTTCAGCTGGGAGATGTCGCCCTCGTGGAGTACGATACCTTCACGGACGACACGTACTTTGTTGTTCCGCTTCACGTAACCGTCGGTTACATAGCTACCCGCAATGGTACCCACTTTGCTGATTTTGAAGATTTCACGTACCTCAATGTTACCGGTCACCACTTCTTCTTCTTTCGGCGCGAGGAGTCCTTCCATGGCATCTTTGATTTCACCGATGGCGTCGTAGATGATGGAGTACAAACGGATTTCGATTTGCTCGTTCTCCGCAATACGCTTTGCGTTGTTGGAAGGTCTCACCTGGAAGCCCACCACAATGGCATCCGCGGCCGAAGCCAGGGTTACGTCGGATTCGGAGATCTGACCTACGCCTTTGTGGATAATGTTGACCTGTACCTCGGCGGTCGACAGTTTCAGCAGGGAGTCGGCCAGGGCTTCTACCGAGCCGTCTACGTCTCCCTTGATGATAACGTTGAGTTCCTTGAAAGTACCGATGGCTTTTCTCCTGCCGATCTCGTCCAGGGTAATATGTTTCTTGGCACGAATGCTCATTTCCCGGTTCAGCTGTTCCCGTTTGTTGGCAATCTCCCGCGCTTCACGCTCGGTATCCATCACGTTGAACTTGTCTCCCGCCTGGGGGGCGCCCGGCAGACCGAGTATTTGCACCGGAATGGAAGGTCCTGCTTCCTTGATGCGTTCGCCGATATCGTCTACCATGGCTCTCACCCGCCCGAAGTACTGGCCTGCCAGCAGGATATCGCCCACTTTCAGCGTTCCGTTTTCTACCAGGATGGTCGATACATACCCCCGGCCTTTGTCAAGGGAGGCTTCAATAACCGTACCTGAAGAATTCCGGTTCGGATTGGCCTTCAGTTCCAGCAATTCGGCCTCCAGCAATACTTTGTCGAGGAGGTCATCCACCCCGATCCCGGATTTTGCAGATACTTCCTGCTCCTGGAATTTACCGCCCCAGCTTTCTACCAGGATATTTTCTTTGGAAAGGTCTTCCCGTATCTTATCGGGATTCGCATTCGGTTTGTCGATTTTGTTCAGGGCGAATACAATAGGTACGCCTGCGTTCTGGGCATGGTTAATGGCCTCCCGCGTCTGGGGCATCACGCTGTCGTCTGCCGAGATTACAATAATCACCACGTCGGTCACCTTGGCGCCCCTTGCCCGCATGGCTGTAAAGGCTTCGTGACCAGGCGTATCCAGGAAGGTAATCGATTTCCCTTTGTTTGGCCCTTCTTTGATGCTTACGGAATACGCACCAATGTGCTGTGTAATTCCGCCGGCCTCGCCCGAAGCCACTTTCGCTCTCCGGATATAGTCGAGCAGGGAGGTTTTACCGTGGTCTACGTGTCCCATGATGGTCACGATAGGCGCCCGCGGTTCCAGGTCTTCCTCCGCGTCTGCTTCCTGGTGGGCATCAAAAGAAACTTCTTCTTCTGCCGATATGAATTCTACCTCATAATTAAATTCCAGCGCTATCATCTGTATGGTTTCGGCGTCGAGGCGCTGGTTGATAGACGCAAACACGCCCATCCGCATACAGGTAGCAATGACTTCGTTCACCGACACGTTCATCAGGGAAGCCAGTTCAGAGGCGGAAACATATTCCGTTACTCTCAGGATGCCGCTTTCCTCCAGGTCGCGTTGATCCTGGGCGTCCTGGGCTTCCGCCCGGCTCCGGCGTTTTTCTTTCCGGTACTTGGCACCAAAGTCGTTTCCTTTGGTCTGCATCCGGGAAAGCGTACTCTTCAGGCTGTCTTTCACCGCGCTGTCGGAGACAAATTCCCTTCTTTCCCGCTTATCTTTCTTACCTCCTCCTCCTTTGGAAGAAGGTTTGTCGTTCGTAAATTTATTGTCTTTCGAAGGAGCAGTAGCCGGGCGGGCAGGTTGATCGCCTTTCGCTTTGAAGTTCTCAAAAGTGGATTTCGATGAGGTGTCTCCCACTTTTTCTCCGCCTACGATAACACGCTTTCTCTTCCGTTTTTGTTTTTGATCTTCTTTGGAGGGCTTTTTCTCCACCGGCAGTTGAATTTTACCCAATACCACCAGGCCTTGCAGCTTATCGCCCTGGGCTTTGATCAGTTCCGATTCCTTGGGAGGTTCCGGCTTTTTCGGTACTTCCGGTTTCACTACCGGGGCTTTCACCTCGGGCGGTTCCGGAGCCGCCACCGGCTCTTCCGCTTTTACTTCCGGAGCTTTCACCTCGGGTTCAGGAGCCACCACCGGTTCTTCTACCTGGGGCGCTTCTTCTACTACAGGTTCGGACACCACTTCAGGTTTTGCGGCAGGTTCTTCTGCCACCGGCTTTTCTTCCTCTACGGGCTGAATTTTAACCTCTCCGCGGGCATTAAGGTCAATTTTTCCCAGCACTTTAGGGCCGCTAAGGGTGGTTTCTATCTTCACCACTTCGGGCTCCGGCGCGGGCTCCACTTTGGGTTCTTCCCGGAAATACAGGATGTCGGAGTCGCCTTTTTCGGGCTCCCGTGGCTCACTTGCCGGAGCAGGGGCGTCACCTAAAAGCTCGGGAGAATCCAGTTCCCGGGCCAGTATCTCCAGCTGGTCAAATGCAAGTTTGGCGTTAGGATTATTGTCAATACGATGCCCTGCAGAGCCTAAAATCTCAATTACTTTGGCTATACCCACATTCAGTCTTTTAGCTGCCTGGCTAAGTCGCATCATTTTTTCTTCTGCCATATATTTTTCTGAATAATTTTAAATAGTTATCGTTTTTTGTGCGGACTCAGCCCGTGTTTTCTTACTCAAATTCCCTTTTCAGGATCTCGAATACTTCACTGATGGTCTCTTCTTCCAGCGGCGTTCTCCTCACAAGGTCATCTTTCGGTACATTCAGAACCGATTTAGCGGTATCCAGACCGATCTTCCGGAATTCGAGAAGTATCCACTCTTCTATTTCATCCGAGAATTCCATCAGGTCCACGTCTTCCTCTTCAACAACACCGTCAATATCTCTGAAAACATCTATTTCCAGTCCTATAAGTTTACTGGCCAGCTTGATGTTCAGTCCGCCTTTACCGATAGCCAGAGAAACCTGGTCAGGTTTCAAAAATACCGACACCCTTTCAGAGGCTTCATCTAATCTGACGTTGCTGATTTTCGCAGGGCTAAGCGCTCTGGATATCAGCAGGTTGATATTGTCTGTCCATTGGATCACATCAATATTTTCATTCTCCAGCTCACGCACGATCGAGTGAATACGGGACCCCTTCATCCCCACACATGCTCCGACAGGGTCAATTCTGTCATCAAATGACTCCACGGCCACTTTAGCCCTTTCTCCCGGTTCTCTAACAATTTTACGGATAGAAATAATTCCATCCTGGATCTCGGGAATCTCCAGCTCAAACAATCTTTCCAGGAAAACCGGGGAGGTTCTGGAGAGGGTAAGCTTGGGATTTCCGTTATGGATTTCCACCTTATGAATGATGGCCCGGAGGCTGGAACCTTTCTTGAACCGGTCTTTCGGGATCTGCTCGCCTTTGGGTAAAGACAGCTCGTTGCCCTCCTCATCCATGCAGATCACCTCCCGGCTCAGTATCTGGTATACCTCTACCGTCACCAGCTCACCCACCTGGTCTTTGTACTGATCATACAGCATTTCCTTTTCCAGGTCTTTCACCTTCTGTATCAGGGTCTGGCGGGCGGTCTGAACGATCCTCCTGCCGAAGTCTTCGATTTTCACGGATTCTGCCACCTCTTCGCCGATCTCAAAATCAGGCTCAATCTTTTGGGCTTCCGACAGCGGAATTTTGTCGTGATCCCAGATGTCTTCCGAGTTATCGTCCACAATCTCTCTCTTCCGCCACATTTCAAGGTCACCGCTTTCCGGGTTCAGGATAATATCAAAGTTATGATCTTCACCGTAAGCTTTACGGATCATCGTCCGGAGTACATCTTCCAGAATCGCGATCATGGTAGGCCGGTCTATGTTCTTTTCTCGTGCAAACTCCGCAAACGATTCAATTAAATCTCCACTTGACATACGTGTTTTTCGTTTTATTTGAATGAAATGATGACTTTCGCTTCCCGGATCTCGCTGAGAGGAATGGTCACCGCTTCGGGTTTTACTTTCTTTTTGGCTTCGGGCTCAATCACCACCACGCCGTTATTTACTTCTGTTAACTTTCCTTTTATTTCCGTCTGATCCGTTTTCAGGATCCGGAGGCTGCGCCCGATGTTTTTTACATACTGGCGCTCAAATTTCAGAGGACTGTCGGCTCCCGGAGAGGATACCTCCAGCGTAAACGCTTCTTCTATAACCTCTTCAAGCCTATTGCCCAATATACGACTGAACGCGGTACACTGATCAATGGTAATGCCTGTGTCCGAATCCAGGAACACCGCCACTTTGCGCCTGATCTTCGAGTCAGACACCGAAATCTCCACCACGTAGCAGTCGGTTTCGGCGATCAGTTCGTCTACCAGTTGGGCAACAGTTTCTCTCAGTAACATGTATTAATCAAAAAAGGAGGTTCCCACCCCCTCCGCTCTTTTGTAAATTTCATGCAAAAATACACCTTTTATTTTATTTTTTTAAGCTCTCCGTGTAAAATATTCATTTAACCTGCTTAATTTGTACGATAGTCTATGATGCTGAGAGATGTTTTTACGCGCGATAGCTGACTTTGTACGAAAGTTTTTCTTTCTGATCAATATCCTGTTTGCTTTGTACTCCCTGCTGGTGTACCAGTTGGTGTTTTCTGCGAACATACAGCATTGGCTGGGTGGCTTTCTTATGCTCTCTTTTCCCCTGGTATTATTGGGAAACCTCTTTTTTGTGGTGGTGTGGACCCTCGGACGCTCCGTAAAGGCCCTGCTTTCCCTGGCCTTGCTGCTCATGACCTGGACTATCAAAGAACGTACCCTGAAGATCGGCCAGCCGGAAACCGGGACCGCTAAAGCAGACTTTTCCCTCCTTAGTTACAATATCATGTACGCTGACTATACCAATACGGTGCCGGGGAAAGCGCTGAAAGGAATTTCAGCGACGGCCGTTACGCTTACCGCCGATATTAAATGTTTCCAGGAATTCTATAACGATGAAAAAACGTTTGAACTGGACCTCATCCGGAGAACCGCAAAAGATAACCGGTATTACGTGTATATGCACTCGGAGAAAGGGAACGACCGGGGCAGAGGAGCTATCGGACTGGCCACGTTCAGTCGTTATCCCATTGTACATAAAGAAGAAATGTACTGGCCCACGAACAATAACGGGCTACTGGCCACGGATATCGTGGTGAACGGTGATACTATCCGGGTGATTAATTTCCAGTTGAAATCTATGGGTATCCGGGTGAACCGCATGTTTGATGAGGGCCATAAGCTGAACCGGCAAGAAACCCGCAATGTGATTAGTCAACTGAAAAACGGCTTTTCAGAACGGGGAAATGAGGTAGGCGTGCTGGAAACCTGGATCAGCCGGAGTCCTTATCCCGTACTCATCGCCGGAGACCTGAATGAGCTTCCCTACGGGTATGCCTACGGGAAACTCCGCCGCCTTCTGCACAACGGCTTTGAAGAAGCCGGCCGGGGCTTTGGTTTTACCTACCGTAAAATCCTCAGTTTCCTCAGAATAGACAATCAGTTCTTTGATCCGGAAGGCTTCCGCATTGTGACGTTCAAGACCCTGAATCAGTACAAATATTCCGACCATTATCCGATTTATGCGGAATATGAGATTTTGTAGGTTTCAATTACGAATTACGAATTACGAATTACGAATTACGAATTACGAATTACGAATTACGAATTGTCCTTGCC
>CAYRGN010000051.1:0-25246 GCA_964423865.1 uncultured Lacihabitans sp. | reverse complement strand
AAATTCGTTTTTCCACAATAAAAGCTTATTTTGAGGCGGGGGTATATTATTTTTACAGGAAAACAGCGTAAGCCCTGCTACGAAAAAAATAAGATATAAAAAGGGCTTCTGCAAAGGCAAACCGGTTAATATGATTTCAAAACAACAACAAAAATACATTCAATCTCTTCATAATAAAAAATACCGTACGGAATACGGTGAGTTTTTGGTTGAGGGCGAAAAAGGACTGGAAGAGCTGCTGGCCTCCGACTTCGAGGTGGTGAAGCTCTATTGTACGGAAGAATTCGCGGCCGGGCGTACGCTTTCAGACGCGGTGATCGCTCCTGTTTCGGCGATAGCGGCGGTGTCAACGTTCAATAGCAACGCGGCCGGCATCGCCGTGGTAAAACAGAAACGCGCGCAGGCGCCGCAAAATTTTGGTCGGGTGACCTTATTTTTAGACAGCCTCCGTGACCCGGGAAATCTGGGTACCATTGTGCGCCTGGCCGACTGGTACGGCATTGCGGATGTGGTGTGCAGTTTGGATACGGTAGAATTTTACAACCCCAAGGTCATTCGTTCTACCATGGGTTCTTTCACGCGGGTGAACGTTTTTTATACTGACCTGCCGGCTTTCCTGGGCGGGTTCCCCTACCCGGTGTACGGGGCTGACCTGGAGGGGGTGAATGTACACGGGCATGGTTTTGAGGAGCGCACGGGCCTCGTCATTGGCGCTGAATCGCACGGGATTTCGCGGGAGGTGGCGGGGCATCTGCGCGGGCGGGTGACCATCCCCCGTTTTGGCGGAGCAGAATCCCTGAATGCGGCCATCGCCACGGGGATTATCCTGGACAATATGTTCCGGCCATTGCCCGTTCCTTAAGGCCGTTTATCCGCCTGTCTGTCCACTTAATCCAAATTGGGTTGAATAAAGTGAATATTTTTTCCGAAATTTGCGGCGGATTTTAACCAAATCTCCTGAATGGAAAATAAAATAGACAAAAATTATATCATCGGCCTGCTGCTGATGGTACTCATGTTCACCGCGTATTCTTTTTTTTACAAACCCACCCCTGTACAGGAACCGGTTACTGAAGCCGTAACGGAAGCTCCACGGGAAGGAGAAACGCTCCCGGGTCAACTGAATGTAGCCGACAGCACGGTACAGGAAATTCCTGAAAAAGAAATCGTACTGGAAAACAAAGACCTCCGGGTTACTTTTTCCAGCAAAGGCGGGGTGATCAAACAGGTAACGCTTAAAAATTACAAAACCTATAGCGATTTTATTGCCGGTAACGAAACGGAAATGGTGCTGTTTGACGGTAGCCGCTCGAACCTCGACTTCGAAATTCCGACCCAAACCGGCACCTTAAAACTCAGCTCCCTGAACTTCGCCACCGAAGCCGTGAGCGGTACCGTAGCGGAAGGACAAACCCAAAACGTGGTATTTACCGCGCCTATAGAGGGAGGAAGCCTCCAGAAAACCTATACGCTTTCTTCTGAAGGCTTCCAGATAGGGCATGAGGTGAAAACCCAGGGACTGGATGGGGTCATCCGCAATGCGCCCATCGTATTCCACTGGGAGAACCACATCCAGGTGCTGGAAAACGACCTGAATGAAAACCGGAGAGCTTCCCAGATCAACTACTACGACCAGGAAAAAACCTTTGAGAAAGTGGGCGCCAACAGCGTTTCCGGGGATAGCGAAAACGCGAAACTGCCAGTAAAATGGTTTACCTTCTACCAGAAATACTTCACCACGGGTATCGTATTTGAAAACGCGTATTTCGATGCCGCGAAATTCAGCCTGGAAACACCCGAGCGTGATTCTTCTATAGTGAAGATCGGTAAAGCGAGCGCCGAAATCGCCTATGCCGACCTGGTAAAAGACCAGGCCCGGTTTACGTATTACTTCGGTCCGAACGAACTGGCCGACCTTAAAACCGTAGGAAACGACTTCCAGAAAAACCTTAACCTGGGCTATGACATTGTCAAGCCGATCAACCGGTATATTTTCGTACCCCTCTTTACCTGGGTAGAATCTTTTGTGTCGAACTACGGTCTCCTGATCGTGGTGGTGGTACTGATCATTAAGCTGGTGCTGACCCCCCTGATCTACAAATCGTACATGAGTTCGGCCAAAATGCGGGTACTGGCGCCGGAGATCAACGCTATCAAGGAAAGAGTGGGCGACGATACCGTTAAAATACAACAGGAGACCATGAAACTGTACCAGCAGGTGGGTGTGAATCCCCTCAGCGGTTGTATTCCTCTCCTGCTTCAGATGCCTATCCTGATGTCGGTTTTCTTCCTCTTCCCTAACCTGGTGATGTTCCGCCAGAAGGAGTTTCTGTGGGCCAAAGACCTTTCTACGTACGACAACCTGATTCAATGGGGCTTTAACCTGCCTATCCTGGGCAATCACCTTAGTCTTTTTGTGGTGCTGATGACCATTTCCAGCCTGGCGTTTACGTATTACAATAACCAGAATACACCGGACCAGCCCGGCCCGATAGATATGAAGAAGATTTCCTACTTCTTCCCTGTGGTATTTATGTTTGTACTGAACAGTTTCCCGGCGGCCCTGAGCTTCTACTACCTGGTTTCCAACCTGGTGACTATAGCCCAGCAGCTGATTGTAAAACGTTTTGTAAACGAAGAGAAAATCCTGTCGATTCTGGAGAACAATAAGCGGAATTACCATACCCGTCCACAGAAGAAAAACAAGTTCAGTGATTTCCTCGAAAAGCAAATGCAGGCGTCTGAAGAAATGAAACGCAAAAACGAAGAGCTGAAAAAGCAGCAGAAAAGAAAAAAATAATTCGTATAATTGCTTTTGTTTCACACTATGGGTCGCTGTTTGCCGGCTTACGCTTTCAGCAAAAAGCTGATAGCTCATAGCTGATAGCTAATAGCTCAAATTACATACGCATGAAAGGCATTTTTTTTCTTTTACTCTTTTGCTCCGGAACACTTTTTGCTCAACTGTCTGACCAGCAATTCCTTCAGACGTATAAGGAAGGAGTAAGCCTGTTCAACGCCGGTAAGTACGAAGAGGCCCTTACCCGGCTTTCTGTACTCACCACCCGAAATCACACGAACGGGATAGCGCCTTATGCTTACCTGTATGCGGCCCAGTCTGCCGAAAAAAGCGGTAACAAGTACCAGGCCAAGGTGCTGTACCGCAATCTGCTGACCCTGTATCCCGACTGGAACAAAGCCGACGAGGCCAGGATTCTGTACGCCCGGGTTAACCTGGAAGACGGATATTACGAGGAAGGGCTTAAAGTACTTCACGAAATTGAGAATCCTGCTCTCAATGGTCTGAAATTGCAGGTGATGGACGAGTACCTGAAGAATGTGAAGACGATCACCGCGCTCAAAAATCTGTACACCAAATACCCGAACTACAAGCCGGTGGCGCGGGCGTTGGTAAATAAGATACAGGCCAACCGTTACAATACGAAAGCCGACCTGGAGCTGTCGGATATGCTGACTAACCGTTTCCGTTTAATGGAGTCGGAAAAAGGCGGTACGCAGGTACCTTTGCCGGGTAAAATCCTATCGGGAAAGGTGCTGAATTTCGGACTTCTTCTGCCTTTTGAACTGAGCAGCGCCGACCCGGGTTCTTTCCGTTATATATATGACATCTACGCGGGAATGGCCCTGGCCTCTCAAAAACTGGAGGGACAGGGCATTGCCGTACAGCTGCACACCTACGACATCAAAAGCGACGCGCGGGCGTTTCAGGCCGCGGAGAAAAAAACCGGGTTTGCTGACCTCGACCTGATTGTAGGGCCGCTTTACCCGGCCCCCAACACCCTGGCGCAGAAATTCGTTAACGCCCGGAATATCATCCATATACACCCCACTTCCAACAATCTTTCCCTGCTAAGCGAATCGAAAAACGCATTCCTCATGCAGCCCTCGTATACCCAACAAGCCAAAAAGGCGCTGGATTACGCGGCGTCAACAGGTCTCCCCAAAAGTGTAAGCGTCTATTTCGGCGAAGCCCGGAAGGATTCCCTCTTTGCCCGAGCCTATGCCGATGAAGCCCGGAAAAGAGGATATAACGTGAGCGGAATCGTGAAATTTACCGGACAGGAACTGGCCCCGCAAAAAGGGCATGTATTCCTGGCTGCGGACAATAACCTGGGCGCTCGCTTTTTACAAAGCGTGACCATGAACGACCTCCAATGCGAGGTAATCCTCACGGCCAGTTCTTTTAACTGGGAAAAGGTCAACACCTCTTCCTTTACACCTAAGGTAGCCCTGATTTACCCGGAATACGTCAACCGGAACCGGAAGTCTGTGCAGGAATTTGAACAAAATTATTTTGAGAAAACATCCGCCATACCCACCTATTACAGCTACCTGGGCTATGACCTGGTCTATTACTTTGGCACCATGCTCAAAGACGGTATACGATCATTTGAAAGGCATATTTCCCGGGGAGAATACATTGACGACTACCTGCTGAGCGGGTATGATTTCAGCAACAAAGTAAAACAAAACGAAATTGTCCCCATTGTAAAATTCCGGGACAATCAATTTGAAGAAGTGTACCGATGATCCGTAAACCGAAAAACAGTGAAAAAGCCTTTGAAGAGGCCATAAAATATATTCCGGGTGGGGTAAACTCGCCTGTTAGGGCGTTTAAGTCGGTGGGCGGCACCCCGCGTTTTATCAAACGTGCCAAAGGCGCTTACCTGACTGACGAAGACCAGAACAAGTACATTGACCTGATTGGCTCCTGGGGCCCCATGATCCTGGGCCATGCCTTTGCGCCGGTGGAAAACGCGGTACGCAAAGCCATCCGGTCTTCATTCTCTTTTGGTGCGCCCACGGTAAAAGAGGTGGAAATGGCCCGCCTGATCTGTGAACTGGTACCTTCGGTAGAAATGGTAAGGATGGTGAACTCCGGCACAGAGGCCACCATGTCGGCCATTCGCCTCGCCCGGGCCTATACGGGGCGCAGCAAGATCATTAAATTTGAGGGCTGTTATCACGGCCACGGGGATGCATTTCTCATCTCCGCGGGCAGCGGCGCCCTTAGCCTGGGGGTACCGGACAGTCCGGGCATTACGCCTTCTACGCTTCAAGACACCCTCACCGCGCCTTACAATGACATCGCAGCGGTAGAGCGCCTGGTCACTCAGCACAAGAATGAAGTGGCGGCCCTGATCATTGAACCGGTGGTGGGCAACATGGGGTGCGTACCTCCGGCCGAAGGCTATCTGCAGTCCCTGCGTGACATCTGTACCCGCGAGGGCATCGTGTATATCTTTGATGAGGTGATGACGGGCTTTCGCCTGGCGCCCGGCGGGGCCCAGGAACGTTTCGGTATCCTACCAGACCTCACCACCATGGGCAAAATCATTGGCGGCGGCATGCCGGTAGGCGCGTACGGCGGGAAGCAGGAAATCATGCGCATGGTGGCGCCCAGTGGTCCCATGTACCAGGCCGGCACCTTGTCTGGCAACCCCATTGCCATGTCGGCGGGCCTCGCTATGCTTAAACACCTGAAAAAACATCCGGAAATATACCAACAACTGGATGAAACCGGACAGTATATCGCGGAAGGGCTAAGGAATTCGCTGTCTGAACTCGGACTGAATTATACGGTAAACCAGGTGGGTTCTATGTATAGCCTGTTCTTTACCGGGGAAAAGGTGGTAGACTACACCACCGCCAAAACCACCGATACACAAAAATTCGGACAGTATTTTCACGGGATGCTGCAAAGGGGCGTATACCTGGCTCCCTCCCAGTTCGAGTCTCTGTTTCTTTCTTCCAAAATTGACCGTAAGCTGGCCAATAAGATTCTCCGGGCCAGCCACGATACCCTGGCATCTTTAAGCTGATTCAGGGTGTCGGTTAAAGAATAAATGCGGAAAGACCTTTTCCGGGTCTTTCCCCCGTACCTGTACCTCCCAAAACGACTTGAGGAAACCTTCACCGTAACCTACAAACTGGACCATAACGGCACGTAGAGACAACACGCCGATGCGCACACTCTTGTTTTGTACGGAACTCACCAGGAAACACCATCCGAAATACAGCATATACAGGTAAAAAAGGAAAGGTGAACCCAGCAGAAAAGCTACGCAGGCCATCACACCGCCCACCAGGAAAGCTGCCGGAAAGAAGTAGGTGATCTTCACGTATCCGGGGTGCCAACGGTTCAGAATCGGCCTGACTTTTCCGAATTTACTGACTTGCATATAGAACTTCTTCCAGTCGATACGCCGCTTATGGTAAACGGAGACATTTTGGAAAAGGCGGGTTTCATAACCCAGCTTCCACAGCCGAATGGCCAGGTCAGGGTCTTCACCGGGGTGAATGCGCCCGAATCCGCCCGACGCGCGGAAAGCCTTTTCCGATATCCCCATATTGAAGCTCCGGGGCTGAAATTTCCCCAGCTTTTCGGAGGCGCCTCTCACGCCCCCGGTGGTAAATACGGAGGTCATGGCAAAGTTGATGGCTTTCTGAATATCGGTGAAGCTATCAAGCGCACTATCTACCCCACCGAAGCAATCCGCATAGGTGGCCTGCAGAGAGCGGTCTACTTCCGCCATGTAGTCTGGCGGCAGGATACAATCCGAATCCAGGATCAGGTAGTAGTTCCCCGCGGCGTGCCGCATTCCGTAATTTCGGGAGTCGCCCGGCCCGGAATTTTCCTTATAGAAATAGCGGACGCTCAGGCGGTCTTCAAACTGTTTCACTACTTCGGCGCTGCTGACGTCTGAACCGTCTTCCACGATCACCACTTCAAAGTGGGGAAAGGTCTGCACGGCAAGGCTTTCCAGCAACTCCCGCACCTCACCGGGGCGGTTATACACCGGGATCACCAGGGAATATTTCAAGGGACTACTCATGGAGTGCAAAGATAGGATACGGTTGCTTCATCCCGCTCCCCGCTTCGAAAATTTTCCCAAGAAAAGGTTCCTTCCCTACCCAAAATTTTTTACCTCAATCATATCAAAAGATTCATAATGAACGGCTTGCATTTCACATCGATGAGCACCCGAAAAAACTCTCGTATTTTTTAAGTTCGGCGTTTGGAAGTTTGTCAAAAGGCCTCTAATTTTGCACCACGATTTCGGAAACGGGATCGCGACATAAGTGAAAAGTTACGCTATTTTTCGATTTATGGGACCAGCCGGCCCTATCGTCTAGCGGTTAGGACACGTCCCTTTCACGGATGAAACCGGGGTTCGATTCCCCGTAGGGTCACTTAAGGAGACACTGACTATCAGTTGTCTCCTTATTTTTTATCCATAACAGTTTATATGCCAGGCTATTACTTCCTGGTTTCTCGTAGTTCGACTTCTATGGTCAATAATTTAGCTCAAGAGCTAAATATGTTTAAAAACCTGCCTAAAGACATCTCTATGGCACTTTTTCCGGTGTTCGATTTCTCTCTAAGGTTTTGGGATCCTGATCTATCTTTGACTTGTTACAATTTTTTGCTATAAGGTACAGAAAATCTAGTATAATGCTTGCATTCTCCTATTTCAGGAATTAGCTCCACAATTTATCAGTCATGTTTAAAAACGAATATTCATCTTTTGTGTCAAATTCTCGAGATTTGTGTCGCTCTCTTTTTGTAAATAGTGTCTCTTTAATTAAATAGCCGAAGTTTAATCTTTTCTTTTTTAAAAAACCGACCAAATAATCCATATCTATCAAAAGATAGTTATTATAAGGAACTACATTGGCGGATTCAGTTGAATCTCGTAGACCATCCAAAAAATCCTGATAATACGATATCGTAGTACCATTATGAATGTAGCTGAGTCGATTAGAGTCTATTTGAAGCTCAAGCTCATCCTTAATAATTGGAGTTAAAAGTTTACACGGGAAAAATGATCGATAGTACTGAAACATATCAGTAGTCATTGGCTTGAGAGGAGCAACTAGTGGAATTATAGTAGATTCATGCATTGCTGAACTCCGTTTGGGAATATAATATTTTAGTTCATTGGAAAAAGCACCTAAATTTCTAATATTTGGAATTCTTTAGTTTTAAGTGTGGCTAGCTGAGGGAAGATTACAGACTCTCTTCTTGAAAAAAAATAACATATTGACCTTAAAAAATAGAGAAAATTAAGGTAAATAGAGAAAGGAGTATTAATTTTAACGTTTAAATTTCCGCATACCTCAAAATTTAAACACTTTTAAGGTTAGCGGATTTTTTCATATAAAATTTAAAGTGGAAAATTAAGTTGAGTTTAAAAATTGCTTAATTTTAAGGTGAAAAAGGTCTTGACTTTGCTAAAGTATGGCTTATAAAATAAATCCTGATCGTAATATTCCCTGGAACGGACTTCCCGAGCTCCCAATTGACACGAAGATATACACAACAATACCTGTATACGAACAGTTGGGGAAGGCAAAAGCATCACTGGGTCGTCTTCAGGGGCGCAGCATTGTCATACCCAACCAAGGCTTACTCATAAATTCTATTAGTTTACAGGAAGCAAAAGCATCAAGTGCAATTGAAAATATTTTTACTACTGATGATGAACTTTACAGAGCTTATAGTTATGATAAAAGTCAGCAACTTACAGGCCCCGCAAAAGAAGTTCTCAATTATCGGGAAGCCCTGTGGGAAGGCTATACCTATTTGAAAGATGATCGGCAATTTGATATAAAATACTTTGAGAAAGTATATCAGATAGTTACCGGATATAGCGATGGAATAAGACCACCGGTAGCGCAGATATATATAAAGGAAGGCGGTAGCGGGCTTAATGCTGGCAAAGTCTTTTATACACCTCCTCGCGGTACTGACATCGTATCTGCGAAAATGACTAACCTGATTAATTTTTTAAATGATGATATTCAATATCCTTTAGACCCATTACTAAAAATGGCTATTGGACACTTTCAATTTGAAGCTATACATCCTTTCAGAGATGGTAATGGACGAACCGGTCGAATATTTAATATTCATTTTTTGACCCAAAAGGGACTGCTTGATTACCCCATACTATATTTAAGTCGTTATATTTTGGAAAATAAAGAGGAATATTATGGAGGGCTCTCAGGTATCACACAACGTGGTAATTGGGAGAGATGGTTGATCTACATTCTGAAAGCTGTTGAAGTAACAGCTAACTTAACTTTTATTAAAATTAATGATATCGTTGGTGCAAAAGATGCTATTTTACAATTTATCCAGACAGAAACCGACATTAGTAGACCAGATATCTTAGTAAATGCAATATTTACCCAGCCTTTTACCCGAGTTAAACACTTGCAAAAAGATTTTGCTGAAAATACAGCAAGAAAGTATCTAGACAGATTGTCAGGTATGGGTATTTTGGAAAAACGTATGATTGCAGGAAGCGCATACTATCTTAATTTGGAGCTTCACCGTATTCTTGCAGATTAACCTCTATGAGAAAAAACTTTGTTGTACGTCCAACTTACTTCGACAGGTATAACATGAACTGTGTCATAAGGGTTTTATACTCTAAATACTATCCCGTCCCAGCCTTGATCTGTCTTCAAATTTTCCTTGTTAAACAAAATGTCAAAAATATATTAATAAATCCTCAAGGTCTTTTCTATTATTCATTAATATATTGGTATTTAATTGATCCTCAATTATTTAATGTTATCTAAAAAGGACAAAAGCGGTATCAGCTGTTCGACTGTAATCCCCCTGTCTTCACTTAGGGAGACACTGTTTAGCAGTCGTCTCCCTATTTTTTAAAGTCGGGTTCATAGTTCGGGCAAACGCCCCTGAAGACCGCCGGTATGCAGCAGAACCACCCGCGCCCCCCGTGGAAAATATCCCGCCTCCAGCAAACGGTAGAAGGCATAGAACATTTTGCCCGTATATACCTGCTCCAACCGTATGTCATGCCTCGCCTCGAAATTCCGGATAAAATCCAGGAGTTCCTGGGTATAGCGGGCATAACCTCCGAAGTGAAACCCGGTTTCCAGGCGGGCGTTTGCGGGAAACGGCCGGGAAAGCAGGCGGGAAACTTCCTCATGAAGGAAACTGCCGTTTTTCAGGACGGGAACCCCGATAATTTCTGCGTTTTCAGGGGCGCCGGCCAGCAGACCGGCCAGGGTGCCTCCGGTACCGCAGGCGCTTAGCAGGTAGTCAAACGACCCAATCTCCGGAATTATCTCCGCCACGCCCTGCACCGCCAGGGCATTGGAACCTCCCTCCGGAATCACCAGGCAATCTTCCGCATACGCAGCCGAAAGTTTCTCTTTGTCGCGGTAGGCCTCCCGACTCACAAACGTCAGTTCCACGCCCATGCTGTGCGCAAAAGCGAGAGTGGGGCTGCTGTTCTCCCGCAGTTCGTCGCCCCGTACTACGGCTTTTCCCTGAAAGCCGAACTCACGGCAGGCAAACGCGAAAGCCGACAGGTGGTTGGAATACGCTCCTCCGAACGTCAGAAGCCGGGTTTTTCCCTGCATTGCTGCTTCTTCCAGGTTGTATTTCAGTTTCCGGAATTTATTGCCTGAAATAAAAGGATGAGTAAGATCATCTCTTTTCACCAAAACTTTAACTCCCTTTTCTTCAAACAATTCCTCCTGAATGGCCTGCAAGGGTGTAGGAATTTGAATTATACTTTCAAAATCAAGCATCTTTACCGAAATTTGCACAAATATGAGTACATTCGACGAAACCAAAGCAGATTTTGAGGAAGAAGATGAGGAGTTCATTGAAAATCTTCAGATCAAAGTAGATCCGGGCCAATCACAGATGCGGCTGGACAAATATCTATCGCATCACCTGAAGAATATTTCCCGGAACCGGATCCAGAATGCCATCGATTCGGAATCGGTCAAGGTGAACGGCGCTTCCGTGAAATCCAGTTATAAGGTGAAGCCCCAGGACGACATCCTGCTTTCCCTGGTAAAGTCGGGCAAGATTCCGAAAGAGGTAATTCCCCAGGACCTTCCCCTGGATATTGTATACGAAGACGACGACGTTCTCCTCGTAAACAAAGCCCAGGAAATGGTGGTGCACCCCGGGCACGGCAATCATTCGGGTACGCTGGTCAACGCCCTGGTCTATCATTTCGGCAATCTGCCCTCTGCCCGGGATGGGGAAATACGCCCGGGCCTGGTCCACCGCATCGACAAGGGTACCTCCGGCTTGCTGGTGATTGCCAAAAACGAGTTTGCCCTGCAATTCCTGGCGCGACAGTTTGCAGAACATACCACGGAAAGAACGTATTACGCCCTTATCTGGGGGGAACCCAAAGTACATCAAGGCACCGTTAACGCCCATATTGGCCGGGGATTCAAAGACCGCCGTATATCGGATGTTTTCCCGGACGGAGATTACGGGAAAGAAGCCATTACCCATTACGAAGTACTGAAAACCATGCGGTACGTTTCTCTGATTAAATGCAATCTGGAAACCGGTCGGACCCATCAGATCCGGGCCCACATGAAATACCTCGGGCATCCGCTCTTTAATGATGCAGCCTACGGGGGCGACCGGATTCTGAGGGGAGAGATTTTCTCGAAATACAAACAGTTTGTAGAAAACTGCTTTGGCCTGATCCCCCGCCAGGCCCTGCATGCGAAGTCCCTGGGCTTTATTCACCCCACTACCCGAAAATGGATGCAGTTTGATTCGGAACTTCCCGCCGATTTTCAGGCGGTACTGGATAAATGGGAGCATTATTTGCAATATAAATGACAATGATTAATGATTAATGGTCAATGATTAATGGTTAACCAAAACACCCCGAAGGGGTGACATAATTATAGACATAATTATCGAATGGTTAATGGTGAATGGTTGATGGTTAACCAAAACACCCCGAAGGGGTGACATAATTATAGGTGACATAATTATACACATGATTATTGATATGAATATTATTTTACGGAGGGCGGAGCGTGAAGACATTCCGGCCATTATGCGGCTGGTGAAGGAGCTGGCAGAATATGAAAAGGCGCCGGAAGAGGTGACCAATACCGAAGAACGCATGTTGCGGGAAGGCTTCGGGGAAAACCCGGCTTTCGGTTGTCTCCTGGCGGAGCAGGAAGGCGAGGTTATCGGTATGTCGCTGTATTATTACCGTTATTCTACCTGGAAAGGTCGTCGCCTATATCTCGAAGATATTGTGGTGACCGAAAAATCCCGGGGACTGGGCGCCGGAAAACTGCTTTTCGACCGGACGGTGGAGATCGCAAAAGCAGAAAACTGTACGGGAATGATGTGGCAGGTGCTGGAATGGAACACTCCGGCCATTGAATTTTATAAAAAGTATCGTGCCCGGCTGGACGGGGAGTGGATCAATTGTCATTTGGAGTTTGACAATTGACAATTTATGCGGTGGAACTACTGCAAAGCAAAAGCGGGCGCTACTCATCGTAACGCCCGCTTTTGTATTCTTTTCGAAACGAATTACTGCACCATCAGCTTTCCTTTCATCAGGGCCGAGTGGCCGGGAAAAGTACAGATAAAGGTATAAGCGCCTCTTTCCGGAGCTGTAAACTCAATGGTGGAACTTTCGCCTCCGCCCACCAGGTCGGTGTGCGCGATGATATCTCCTGCCGCTGAAGCCGGAATGTAATCGGTATCTTTAGCCGCCAGCGCTTTGGTGGCGAAATCTGTTTCATTTACCCCGTTTTTCAATAACACAAAGTTATGGCCCATGGATGCCTTAGGCAGTTTTCCGGAATGTACCAGGGTCAGTTTAATGGTTTGGCCTGCCGCGGCTTTCAGCGTAGTCTGGTCAAATTTCATGTCATCACCGCCGGTAATGGTGATTTCCAGTACGGTGTTGTCTTCGGAAGCTATATTTTCATCTTCTTCTGCGGCATCGTGATCATGATCTACATGCTCTTCGGTGGCGGTAGCATCGGCTGTGGTGTCACTTGAATCGGCTGATTTGCTGCACGCGGTAAAAGTCAAAATAGAAACTACTGCGGCAAACGCTATGGTCTTTTTCATTTGTACAATATAAATTAGATTAATAAAA
Source organism: uncultured Lacihabitans sp. (assembly GCA_964423865.1). Taxonomy (GTDB): domain Bacteria; phylum Bacteroidota; class Bacteroidia; order Cytophagales; family Spirosomataceae; genus Leadbetterella. The sequence continues at coordinate 12,296 of CAYRGN010000051.1, read as the reverse complement.
TTTTGTCTACAAATTTAAGGTATTACCTCTGAATATGCAGGGATAACATCCAATATTTTGTTTTCGGCCACAAAGGGACGAAAAACCGGCGGAACAGATAATGACCTCCGTCATATTTCGAGGTGACCTTGGTCAGCACACCCCTGTTGAAAGGATTAATTTGACTACGGAAGGAATCGAATGCCCGATTTACCTTAAATTTGCCCCCATTATGGTTTATATCTCCAAAGAAGGTGAAGTAATCTGTACCGACCGTACCCTGGATGCGGTGGCAGACCTGTACGATGCCTGGAAAAACGGTCTTACGGAAATTACCCTCACCACCTCCGGCTCTACCGGTACGCCCAAGTCCATTACCCTTTCCCGAGAAGCGATACTGGCCTCGGTGAAGCTGACTACAGAGGCTTTTGACCTCCATAGTGACTATTTTTTCCTGTGTAACCTGAACACCGATTATATCGGGGGAAAGATGATGGTGATCAGGGCGGCAGAAATGGGCTGCGACCTGATGGCGGTGCCGCCTACCGCAAACCCTTTTGACACGCTGAAAAACCAGGCTTCTCTGTTCGCGCGAAACCGGGGAAGAAACTTCTTTTCGTTTGTGCCCATGCAATTGCAAAATCTGCTCGCCTCTCACATTGACCTGCTAAGAACGGCGGGGGTGATCCTGGTGGGCGGCGCCCCTGTTAGTGCTTCTATCCGGCAAACGGTGCAAGACCTTCACCTCCCGGTTTATGAAACCTACGGCATGACGGAAACCATCAGCCACATCGCGTTGAAAGACCTCCGTACCGAAGATGCCTTTTTCACCGCTCTACCCGGTGTAAAACTGGAAACCGATGTGCATTCCTGCCTGAAAATCCAGTCGCCGTCTACCTTACACGAATGGATCACCACCCACGATGTGGTGGATTTGATTTCGTCCCAAAAATTTATCCTGAAAGGCCGGCGCGATAATATCATCAATTCCGGGGGAATAAAAATCCAGGCGGAAGAGGTAGAAAGGGCCATTGCAGAGGCCTTTCCCTCCCTGGAGAACTTCTTCTGCTACGGACTACCCGACGAAAGAATGGGACAAAAGCTGGTATTGGTGATGGAAGGAGACGGCCCTGAACCCGATCTCAGCGCTCTCCCCCTTCCCCGCTATCATATTCCCAAGGAAATTATACGGGTGAAAGAATTTGCCAAAACGCCGTCAGGCAAAACCGATAAAACCAAAACTGTACACTCATGATCAATATAAAATACCAGACCTCCGCCCTGCAACCTGCTCCTTATGCGTTCGCCTTGCAACTGGACCTGAAAGAGGGTTCGCGTAAAACCCTGGCCTATGACCTGGACATTGAATTCCTGGATCGCGACTCCTTGACAGAGGAGGAGATTCTCGACGAAGGGTTTACCCTGTCTGACGATGTAAAACTGAAGGGCGAGCTGCCTTTTACCTGGCTGGAAGAATTGAAATCCCTGCTTTCCCGGACGGAGAGAACAGACAAAGACGAACTGGAGGAAAACGAAGATCTCTGGTACCTCGACACAGGAAAGGAGCCATTTTATCCGAAAAACCCCAGGCAGTGGGCCGATTTTACCGAGCAGATCCGCCAGGCCATCCTGGAAGACGGAGGACTGGAAAAACCCCTGGAAATCACCCTGGTAGAAGTGACCGAAACCGGGAAAAAGACGACCCTGATCAAAGGAAGTTTCGCCGCACAAACCCTTGTGGTGGAGAAGGAAGACGGACGAAAAAACCTGAAATGGAGCCAACTGAACAGCTTACTGCGGGATTTATACTCCGGCGACCTGCAATATGACCTGGCTGTGACACGCATGAAAAATGCGCCGGGCATCTACCTGAATTTCGGGGATGAATATTGGTTTGAACTGGGAAAATCGTATATCAACAAAGTACAGAAAGTTCGAAACTGGCTGTAAGCGGCCTTATATCAGGGCGTCAAAGCGGGTTTTGAGCGCATTAAACTGGGAGGAAAGCGCGCTCAGGTCGGGTTGTCCCTGGGGCAGACCACGGGAAAAGAAGCCAACCGGTTTCCAGATCTCCCTGACATCGGCATCCGACAAGGTAAAGTCTTCTCCCCCTTCATTTTTGACGATCAGCCCGCCCGGGGTACTTTCCAGCTTTCTTAAAAGAATGCCTTTTTTGAGACTTACCACCAGCAAACGTTCGTTTCCTCTGAAAACCGAAGGATAGGGCAATTGCTCGCCTATGATAATGCCGTCTTCCAGGTAGCTGTCGGCCGGCATATCAAACGCCCGGTAGACCCGGCCTTCTTCCCGAAACGGGAAACCGAAAGCGGGCAACTCATTCAGGCGGTTTGAGAAGTCGGCATCCAGGATGTACTTATCGAAATATTTGTAGGTGACATAGGGAATGGCCTGCAAGGCCTCAAAGGCGGCTATGGGATGGCCGGTACGTGAAAAAGGACGTTTTTTTTCCACCTGCACCACAGGCGCTTCCACCGGTTTTTCGGCTACAGGCTCTTCAAAGAGGGGCGAATCTTCTGCGAAACGGTGTTGCGTGAGCTGATCGAGCGTTACGCCGAAAAGCGCGGCCAGTCGGTTCAGTTTATCCAAGGGGGGCGTAGCCCGGTTTTCTTCATACGCTCCCAGGGCCTTACGGTTAATGCCTATCAATTCCGCCAGTCTTTCCTGGGTGAGTCCCATTCGGTTTCTGAGGGTTTTGATATTTTCATTTACGTAAGACATACTGCACTATTCTTCCGGTGAGGTAATGATAAAATTATGGTTGGTATAAATACAAATATCCGCTGCGATGGTCAGCCCTTCCCGCACCATCTCTTCGGCGGTCAGGTGAGGTGCGTGCTTTTTCAGGGCCAGAGCGGCCGACTGCGCATACATACTGCCCGACCCTATGGCGGCTACCTGATTATCGGGTTCCAGCACATCGCCGCTGCCGGAGATCACGAGCATTTCCTCTTTGTTGGCCACAATCATCATGGCTTCCAGTTTGCTGAGGTAACGGTCGGTTCTCCACTCCTTCACCAGCTCAATGGCAGCCCGGCGCAGGTTGCCGCTGAAGCCGTTGAGTTTCTCTTCGAATTTCTCGATGAGCGTAAACGCATCCGCGGTAGATCCGGCGAAACCCGCCACCACCTTGCCGTCGGCCAGCTTCCGGATCTTCCGGACATTGGACTTGGCCACGGTGTTCCCCATCGTGGCTTGTCCGTCAGCGCCGAGCGCCAGCTGCCCGTTATGCCATACACCGAGTACGGTGGTTGATTTTATTTTTTCCATGGATGATACGATTTGTGTTGATTAAGTATTTAACGATCTAGGTTTGCGATATGCGGTTCTCGACTGCGCCCGGTTCTCGACTACGCTCGAACAGACAAGTGGCAGCCCTACCTGTCAGTTCGAGCACAAACGAGCACGATAGTGCGAAGTTTGCGAGCGTAGCTCTCGAGAACCGCGCATCGCTCTCGAGAACCTATGTTTTACACCAATAATTTATACGGCTCTTCCAGCAGCTCTTTGAGTGTCACCAAAAATGCCGCGCCGGTCGCGCCGTCTACCACGCGGTGGTCGCAGGTCAGCGTTACTTTCATGATATTGGTGGCATAAAACTGTCCGTTTTTCACGGCCACGGTTTCCTTGATGCCTCCAACGGAAAGGATACACGATTCGTTTTTGGGATTGTTGATAATGGAGGTAAACGACTCGATACCGAACATGCCCAGGTTACTTACGGTAAAGGTATTTCCTTCCCATTCCGAGGGCTGGAGTTTACCGCCTTTGGCTTTCCCGCCCAGGTCTTTGGTAGTGGCGGCCAGGGCAGAGAGCGGCAGGGCGTCGGCGAAACGAATCACCGGCACGAGGAGTCCGTCAGGAACGGCCACCGCCATACCGATGTGTACATGCTGGTTTCTGCGGATATGGTCGCCTCTCCAGGAAGAGTTTACTGCCGGATGTTTTTTCAGGGCTACTCCACAGGCTTTGACCACCATATCGTTGAAAGATATTTTTACGGGGGAGGCCTCGTTCATTACGCCCCGGGCTTTGATGGCGTTGTCCATATTGATTTCCATGGTGAGCTGGAAGTCTACCGCGGTAGACTGAGATTCCGCCAGGCTGCGGGCAATGGCCTTGCGCATCTGGGTCAATGGAATTTCTTCCGAGCTTTCCTGTCCTACGATAGACGGTACAATAACAGTGGCACCTTTCGCGGCCGCCGGTTCCGCCGCCGGCACATAATTGTCTACATCGGCTTTGATGATCCTTCCGCCTTCTCCTGATCCTTTTACGCGGGCCAGGTCAATGCCTTTTTCTTTGGCTATGCTTTTGGCGAGGGGAGACGCGAGAACGCGACCGCCTGTAGTGGCAGTTTCTTCTGCTTTGGCAGGTGCAGCCTCGGCCTTAGGGACTTCGGCTTGTGGGGTTTCTGTCTTGGGAGCTTCTGCTTTAGTGGGCTGACTGCCTCCACCCGCATTGGCTTTCAATAAAGTTTCATAGTCGGCCCCTTTCTCCCCGATCACGGCAATTACGGAGTTTACCGGGGCGGCTTCGCCTTCTTTCACGCCCACATACAGCAGGATGCCGTCTTCGTAGGCTTCAATTTCCATGGTGGCCTTATCCGTTTCTACTTCGGCCAGCAGATCGCCGGATTTCACGGTATCTCCTACCTGCTTCAGCCATTTGTGGATCACGCCCTCGGTCATGGTATCGCTCAACAGCGGCATCTGGATGACCGCCGCCTTAATATTTGACGTATCTATAGCTTCAGAAACGGCAGCCGGTGCAGCTGCGGCAGGCTCCTCCGCTTTAGCAGGAGCAGAACCTCCATCCAGGAGAGACTGATAATCTTCGCCCGCACTGCCAATCACGGCAATGACGGCGTCTATCGGTACGGCCTGCCCTTTCTCTACTCCGATGTACAGTACCGTACCGTCGTAATACGATTCCATATCCATGGTGGCCTTGTCCGTTTCTACTTCAGCCAGAATATCTCCTGATTTCACTACATCCCCAACTTTCACGTTCCACGCAGCGATTACGCCTTCTTCCATGGTATCGCTCATTTTGGGCATTCTAATTACTTCTGCCATATCTGTTAGTTCTATATTTATTCTGTATGTTACTACTGCGTTTCAAAAATACAAATCAATTCAGGGAACACCGTACTTTTAGCCCTTAATTTTTCAAAAAATCAAAACACCAATTCATAATGGTTAATGATTAATGATTAATGACGGATCCAAACATTCATTAACCATTGACCATTCACAATTGACCATTAATCAGTTTATCTTCAACACCGCCATAAACGCCTCCTGGGGCACTTCTACCGAACCGATCTGGCGCATGCGTTTTTTGCCTTTTTTCTGTTTTTCCAGGAGTTTACGCTTCCGGCTGATATCTCCCCCGTAACATTTGGCCGTCACGTCTTTCCGGATGGCTTTTACGGTCTCCCGGGCAATGATCTTCGCCCCGATGGCCGCCTGGATCGCAATTTCAAACTGCTGACGCGGCAACAGCTCCTTAAGTTTTTCACACAGTTTTTTGCCCCAGTCGTAGGCTTTTTCGCGGTGTACAATGGCGGAAAGTGCATCCACCGGATCGCCGTTCAGCAGCACGTCCAGCTTCACCAGGTTAGATTCCCTGTACCCTATCAGGGTGTAATCCAGGGAAGCATACCCCCTTGAAATGGTCTTCAACTTATCAAAGAAATCAAAAACCACCTCCGAAAGCGGCATTTCAAAGGTAAGTTCTACCCGGGTGGCAGTCAGGTACACCTGATTTTTCACTATACCCCGCTTGTCCATACACAACTTCATGATGGCGCCTACATAATCAGACGCCGTAATGATCTGGGCGTTGATAAAAGGCTCTTCGATAGATTCGATGAGGTTGGGATCGGGCATTTCGCTGGGCGCCGACACGTGAATCACTTCTTTGCGCTTGGTATTCACAATGAATCTTACCGAAGGAACGGTGGTAATCACCGTCATATCAAACTCCCTTTCCAGGCGTTCCTGGATGATCTCCATGTGCAGCATGCCCAGGAAACCGCAGCGGAAACCGAAGCCCAGGGCCGCAGAAGTTTCCGGCTCCCACACCAGGGAGGCATCGTTCAGCTGCAACTTATCCATGGAATCCCGAAGTTCCTCAAAATCGGTGGTTTCCACCGGATAAATTCCCGCAAAAACCATAGGTTTTACTTCTTCAAACCCTTTGATGGCATCTGTAGAAGGCCGGTCTACATGGGTAATGGTATCCCCCACTTTGACTTCCTTGGCCACTTTGATACCGGAAATGAGGTAGCCCACATCTCCGCATTCAATCACGTCTTTGGGTTGTTTTTTCAGCTTGAGGCTACCGATTTCATCCGCAATATATTCCTTGCCTGTAGCAATAAATTTCACTTTGTCGCCTTTCCGGATACTGCCGTTTTTCACCCGGAAAATCACCTCAATACCCCTGTAGGAGTTGAAAACCGAGTCGAAGATCAATCCCTGCAAAGGCGCGGCGGGGTCTCCCTTCGGTGCGGGTACGCGGTTCACTACGGCTTCGAGGATATCGGTAATCCCGATACCTTCTTTGGCGCTGGCCAACACAATTTTGTCCGGGTCAATGCCGATGAGGTCTACGATCTGGTCTTTCACTTCTTCGATCATGGCACCGGGCAAATCGATCTTATTGATCACCGGAATGATTTCCAGGTCATATTCCAGGGCCAGGAAGAGGTTACTGATGGTCTGGGCTTCTATGCCCTGGGCCGCGTCTACAATAAGGAGGGCGCCTTCACAAGCGGCAATAGACCGAGATACTTCGTAACTAAAGTCCACGTGGCCCGGCGTATCAATCAGGTTCAGGGTATATTGTTCGCCCTGAAAGTTATAATTCATCTGAATGGCGTGGCTTTTGATGGTAATGCCCCGCTCTCTTTCCAGGTCCATATTATCCAGTAACTGGGCCTGCATGTCGCGGGCGGTCACCGTTCCGGTAAACTCCAGAAGGCGGTCGGCCAGCGTGCTTTTGCCGTGGTCAATGTGGGCTATAATACAAAAGTTCCGTATGTTCTTCACAAAATGCGATGATAAAAGGTAATCAATCCGCAAAAATAGTATATAAACGTGGATTATGCATGGCCTGTTTTTAAAATAGATTTCTCTCACGGAAGAATTGACAATGGACAGTTGACAATGGACAATTACAATGGACAATGGCGAAACCCCGAAGGGGTGGTATGAATGTAGAAAGAATTACGGTACGCAAACGGAAACCCCGAAGGGGTGGTATAATGGCACCGATTGCATTACTATCACGGAGGACACGACCACCTAATTCCCCACCTTTTTCCAGGAAAGCATGACACGGAAATTGTCGCGGATCAGGTCGCCGTGGTCAATGCCCATATTCACAACGACAGGCGCGTTTCCAGAGGATAACCCAAATTTCAAGCCAATACCTCTGCCCTCCCTGAATTATTTCACCACAAAATTAATGGGGAGTGTAAACCACATCTTCACCGGCTGGCCATGACGCTTACCGGCCACCCATTTCCCGCTGGTGGCCATGATTACCCGTGAGGCTTCGTTTACAAACTCATCAGGGGCCTCGTTCAGAATTTGTAAGGAATCTATTTTCCCTTCCGTATTCACCAAAAAACGAGTGTTCACCCGGGTTTCTCCTGCTCCATATCCCAAAGGCATCCGTATGCTTCGCCCTATAAAACTGTAGAGTTTCTGGTCTCCGCCGGAGAACGTCACCGACTCCATTTTTACTTTGTACGTAAATTTCTTTCCTTCCCGATCCCAGGATTCTCCCGACACCAGGCGCCCGGCCTTATACACCTCGGTAAAGTAAGGCCGCCCGTTATCGCCCTTCCACTCCCCCGTGCGCAATCCCTTTACGTATACACCTGTTTCCAGAAGTGTCTCTTCCTCATAGCGGTGCATTTCTACCGCCTTGCCGTTTCCTTCTTCCACCAGAACGTTACCGTCCGGGCCCCATACGCTAATCATCTCCACCTGCTCTCCGTTTGTGCGGTATTCCCGGTACGTTTCGCCATTGGAAAAATACTCGGTGGTATGGTGAATATCCCCTTCCCGTCTTACCGACCGCTTCAATTTTCCGTTAGGATAAAACTCGCTGGTGGTACCGATTTCAGGAAAGTATAAAGTGACCGGAATGTTCTCAGAAAATTTAATGGAGGCCATCTCACCTTCTGTATACCGGTCCGTTACTTTGTAGATCTTTCCCACAGTAGAAACCTGCCTGAGAGACAGGTCCGGCTCGGCGTGAGGAAGGTGATCCTGGTAACGCCGGAGCAAATCGTTTTGCGCGTGGATGAATACGGGGATTCCGATAAGGAATAAAAAGACAGTAATTTTTGTCATCAGGTTTTCATTTTCTTTTTCTTGGCCGCAGGGAACAGCACATTGTTCAGAATGAGCCGATAACCGGCCGAATTGGGGTGCAGGTTGAGGTCGGTGGGTTCTTCGTCTACAAAATGCTGGTAATCTTCCGGGTCGTGGCCGCCATAGTAGGTCCAGAAGCCTTTGCCGGCGGTACCGTGGATGTAGCGGGCCTCGCCCAGTTCGCGGTTTTCGGCCAGAATGAGCACTTCCGACTTGATAAAGGGCTTGCGAAAGGCTGTGGTTTGTCCCATAAACCCTTTGATCACGCTCTGGTGATTCTGAGTGAGCATGGTGGGTATGGGATCGTATTTGGCTGAAAATTCAAAGAGGTTGAAGAAATCATTGCCTTCTACCACGCCCCGCTGTTCCTGGCGGTGGTCTATGCTCGAAAACTCCACTTCGTAAGGGTCTTTCACCAGTTTAAAGTCCTTGAATGCGAAAGTGGGCTCAAAGTTCAGCTTTTCATCGGCTTTGGGGTCCATTCCGTCTCCGTCGTACACCCTTTCCACGATGTCGATGCCCTGGGCGGCAATCGCGATCTCGAACGTATCGGTGGCATTGCACATGGCAAACATATAACCGCCTCCGTGTACAAATTCCCAGATTTTTTTGGCTACAGCAGCCCGGAGCTGAGACACCTTCGCGAAACCGTGTTTGCGGGCGATGCCTTCCAGTTCACGCTTCTGATCCTGGAACCATTTGCGCTGGGCGTGTACAATAAACTTCCCGTATTGCCCGGTGAAGTCTTCATGGTGCAAGTGAAGCCAGTCGTATTCAGGCAGTTTGCCTTCCAGCACCTCGTCGTCATACACTTTATCGAAGGAAATCTCGGCGTAGGTTAGGGCGAGGGTCACGGCATCGTCCCAGGGCATGGCGCTTTTGGGCGTATACACCGCTATTTTCGGCGCTTTTTGCAATTTCACGGCATCCATATTGGCGTCCGGGTCGCGCACGGTGGCGAGTACTGCATCCGCGTCGGCATCGGAAATGATTTCGTAAGTCACCCCTCTGATCACGCACTCGTTGATAAAATTCTGGGTTACGGGCAGCAGGAAACTCCCGCCCCGGTAGTTGAGCAGCCAGTCGATTTCCGTTTCGTAATTCTTCAGTACCCAGAAGGCCACGCCATAGGCTTTGAGGTGATTGGCCTGGGTTTCGTCCATGGGAATCATGAGCTGATTGGCCCACGCCCCCCGGAAAAGGCCTAAAAATATGATAAGCGGCAAAAAGGCTCGTTTCAAGTGCTTGTAATTTACCATCGGGCTTCTGAACTTTGCATTAATAACTGAGATGGCCGCGGGTTATTGCGGTTATCGCCATCCAAAGTTAATTCCATTAAAGGGAAATTCATTTATGAATATCAAAGAAAACATACTCGAAGGCCTCCGTTCTATCCATTCTAACCTGCTTCGAAGCATCCTGACCAGCGCCATCATCACCTTTGGCATCATGGCCCTGGTGGGTATCCTCACGGCCATTGAGAGCATGCAGGGGGCCATCGACAAGAGTTTTGAGGGCATGGGCATCAATTCCTTTGACCTGAGCAGCCGAAACAATTTCTCCCGCCGTATGGGCGGGCGGGTGGAGAAGCCTGTCAAGCCCCTCTCCTTTCGTGAGGCTATGGAATACAGCGACCGCTTCTCCCGTTCGGAGACGGCCATTATCGCTGTCTATACCACGGCTTCCGGTGCGGAGGTGATCAAATACCAGAACGAGAAGTCGAACCCCAACAATTCCGTGATGGGGATAGACGAAAATTATATCGGTCTGAAGGGGTACAAGATCCTGGGGGGGCGGAACATCACCGAAACCGACCGTACCTACGGCAGCCGGGTGGTGGTGATCGGCTTTGATATTGCGGAGAAGTTCTTCCCCGGCGGTAAGGCGGTGGGCCAAGACATCCTTTTTCTCAACGACCGCTACACCGTGGTGGGCGTACTGGAAAAAAAGGGCAGCATGACGGGGGGCAATGACGACCGCCTGGCCCTGATACCGCTGGAGGTGGCCCGAAACTACGACACGGGAGGCACATTTGGGTATACGGTGACCACTTCGGTGCCCAACGCCACGGACCTGGACGAGGTGATGGCCGAGGGGACCGCGGTGATGCGACTGGTCCGCGGCGACCGCCCATACGAAAAGGAATCTTTTGAGGTGGAGCGGGCCGACGCCCTCCTGGGCGAGTTCAACGAGGTCACGGGCTATATGCGGATTGGCGGTTTCGGCATTTCTTTCATCACGCTTCTGGGGGCTTCCATTGCCCTGATGAACATCATGATGGTGTCGGTGACCGAGCGCACGCGGGAAATCGGTATCCGCAAGGCCCTGGGTGCCTCACCGGGCAAGATCCGTTTCCAGTTTCTGATGGAGGCGGTGGTGATCTGCGCCATTGGCGGACTGGCCGGCGTGATCCTGGGCATTTCAGCCGGTAACGTGGTTTCTTATATGATGTCACAAGGCGAAGGCTCGTTTACCGTGCCCTGGAACTGGATCTTTATGGGGTTGATTGTCTGCGTAGTCGTGGGGCTCATCAGCGGCTACTATCCGGCGTACAAGGCATCGAAGATGGACCCGATTGAGTCGCTGCGGTACGAATAAATTGACAATTGACAGTTGACAATTGACAGTTGACAGTTTTGGTTAATGCTTAATGGTTAATGCTTAATGATTAATGGTTAATGGGGGTAACACCGGATGGGTGGCATAACAGTAGTAGATGTTGGCACCCTATGCTTGTCAATTCTTCCGGTTCATCCAAGAGCAAAAGCAATCGGTTGCGTATTGCTCACAGATCCCCACAGAAAAAAAATTCTGTGTAATTCTGTGCTTTCTGTGAGAGAAAACGCAGACGGTGCTATCATACCACCCTCCGCAGTTCCCCATAACCATTAACCATTGATAATTGATCATTAACAATTATCCTCCATCTCTCCATAAAAAAAGCAGTCGAAAAATTTGTTACCTAAAAATTCAGGTTCTACTTTTGCAATCCCAAACGCGAGCAGCCCGGGTGGCGGAATTGGTAGACGCGTTGGTCTCAAACACCAATGAGGTTAAACTCGTGCCGGTTCGATCCCGGCCCCGGGTACTTAAAGGAGACACTACTCAGTAGCTGTCTCCTTTTTTTATGCCAGACGCACAATTTGTCTTAAATACCCCTTAAAACTGGCCATTTTTCCCTGCTGGAAAAACAAATCTATAGCCTACCTTTGCAAAAGACATCTCCGGATTACCAATCAAACAATCAGCATCATGACAAAACAAGTTTTTATCAACCTGGCCGTAACCGATTTGCAAAAATCGCTGGACTTTTATACAGCATTAGGTTTTACCAACAATCCGCAATTTTCTGACGATACGGGAAAGTGTATGGTATGGAGTGACAGCATATTTGTGATGTTATTGACATACGAAAAATTTTCAGGCTTTACCGCTAAGCCCATTGCTGACACTAAAACGAACATTGCAGGGCTTTTCTCTTTATCTGTAAGCAGCGTGGATGAAATGAATGACATCATGACGGACGGACTGAATGCCGGAGGTATAGAACCCAATGAGATACGGGATTACGGATTTATGCAGCAAAGAACGATTGAAGATTTTGACGGCCACACCTGGGAGATTTTTTACATGGATATGAGTAAGATTCCGGTAGAATAACGAAACCAACAGCGCATTTGAATAATCGATAAATTTCAGGTATCATGCAAATAGCCATGAGCATTCAGCTATCAGCTAACAGAAAACCGGCACACCAGCAAAGCGTCGCCCGGCTGACTGCTGAAAGTGGTGCGCCACCCGGCTGAAGGCTGAAAGCAAAATTTTATACCTATGAAAAAACTTCAATACACCATCAGCATCAAGGCCAGCGCCGAAAAAGTATATACTACCATGCTGGGTATCGGC
>CAYRGN010000050.1:0-26782 GCA_964423865.1 uncultured Lacihabitans sp. | reverse complement strand
CGGGCTGAGATCATACCCATTGAACCTGATGCGGTTAGTACCGACGAAGGGATTTGAGGAGTCGCCACCGGCTCTCATTTATTCAATAGGGAACTTCTTTTTTGCAATCACGGGAACCTGCGGCCGAAGGGAGAGTGGTATGCAATAAGGTATGTTCCAAAAGTAAAACAAATACCAGAAGAGTGTGTTTTGCTCCTTTCACTTCTTCGTAATGATTTAAAAAAATTATTATGAACAAGAGAATTTTTCTCCGGATTATTGTACTGACCTTGGTTCTTTCTCCGGCTTTTTCCCAAAAGCTGGATACCTTGCAGACACTCAATGAGATCATTGTAAAATCAACCCGTGCCAATGCACGATCGGGCATGGTGTACACCAACGTCACGCAGGCGGAGATCAAAAAACTGAACGTAGGCCAAGATCTTCCTTTTCTCCTGAATCAGTTGCCTTCTGTGGTGGTTACCTCTGACGCGGGCGCGGGCATTGGCTACACCGGCATACGCATCCGGGGTTCTGATCCTACCCGCATTAACGTGACCCTGAACGGCATTCCGTACAACGACTCAGAATCACAAGGCGTTTTCTGGGTAAACATGCCCGACTTCTCCTCTTCGGTACAGAGTATACAGGTGCAACGCGGAGTGGGTACCTCCACGAACGGAGCCGGGGCATTCGGGGCCAGCCTCAATGTCAATACCCTTCAACTGAACCGGGAAGCCTTTGGAGAAGTGAACCTTTCAGCAGGGTCTTTTAATACGTTTAAAACCAACTTTATCGCTTCTTCCGGATTATTGAATGACCGCTTTGTTTTTGACGCGCGCCTGTCGAAGATCGGCTCTGACGGCTTTGTGGACAGGGCTTCCTCTGACCTTCAATCTTATTACCTGTCCGGAGGGTATTATCACAATTCTACGATGATCCGCCTGAATCATTTCGGGGGAAAAGAAAAAACCTACCAGGCCTGGAACGGCATTCCCCAAGCCCTGGCAAAAGGCGATATGGCCGGTCTGGACGCGTACATTGAGCGCAACTGGTACGACGAAGCCCACAAACAGGAGTTGCTGGCCAGAGGCCGAAAATTCAATTATTATAATTATGAAAACGAAACCGACAATTATGTGCAGTCGCACTGGCAATTGATTTCCTCTTTCGGCCTGGGTCAAAACTGGCGCCTCAACCCCACCCTTTTCTTTACCAAAGGCGACGGCTACTATGAGCAGTTCAAAAGCAACGGCAAACTGGCCGACTATAACCTGCAGCCGGTGACTATCGGAGAAGAAACCATCACGCGTACCGACCTGATCCGCAGAAAATACCTCGACAATGCGTTTTACGGTGGGGTGTGGTCGCTGGATTACGAAGGGGAAGGCCGGTTAACCGGCACCCTGGGCGGTGGATACAACTACTACGACGGCGCCCACTTCGGAGAGGTAATTTGGGCGAAATTTGCTTCAGACGGCAACATTAACCACCGGTATTACGACAATAACAGCACCAAAAGCGACCTGAATTTCTACGGGAAGGCCTACTATAACTTTGCCCCCCAATGGGATGCCTACCTGGACCTCCAGTACCGCCGTGTATCTTTTGATATGCGGGGCACGGGTGACGTGTTGCAGCACCTGGACTTTGCCAACACCTGGAATTTCTTTAATCCGAAAGTGGGCTTAACCTATGCCGTTTCCGATCTTTCTTCGGTTTTTCTTTCCTATGCCAAAGGCACTAAGGAGCCTAACCGCACCGATTTTGTGGATACGGCACCTCATGTTCCGAACCCGGAAAAACTGCACGATTTTGAGGCCGGATACAGAACAGGGGGCAGTCGGTGGGCCGCCGAAGCCAATGTCTATTATATGAACTACCGCGATCAACTGGTGCTGACCGGGCAGATCAACCAGGTGGGTGAGGCCATACGGGTGAACGTACCGGAGAGCTACCGCGCGGGCATCGAAGTGCAGGCCGGAGGAAAAATTACCGATAAATTATCTTTAAACGCCAACCTGGCCCTGAGCCGAAACAAGATCAAAGAGTTTACGTATACCGTAGCCAGCTCAGACGAGGTACTTCCTGACGAAGTGACCCAATATCAAGATACCGACATTTCATTTTCCCCGAAGATCATCGCCGGCGGAAATATCACCTATTTTGTAACCAAGGGCTTCAGCGTTTCTCTCTTACCCAAATATGTGGGGAAACAATACCTCGACAATACCTCATCAGAAAACAAAAAACTGGACGGGTATTTTATTTCCGACCTGAACGTATCGTTTACGCCGAAAGCCGAAAAGCTGAAAGATCTGAATTTTACGCTTTTGGTCAATAATATTTTCAATAAAGAATACGAATCTAACGGGTATACCTACAGCTATATCTACGGCAGTAAGATCACCGAGAATTTTGTATTTCCGCAGGCCGGAATCAATTTTCTGGCGGGGGTGAGGGTGCGGTTTTGATTGGATAACTGGAGAATTCCTGTGATTACTAATACGGGATTCTCCATAATTCATTCGAGAATCAGGTATTATTTGCACCCCAAATACAGTCGATAGGGACAGCCCACAAGTTTTCACCAAATGGTAAAATGTCTTCTCCAGCATAAAGAACAATCCCCGTGACCGTTTTTTTGGTTACCAGCGTTTCCCTAAACCATATTATATGTTTAAAATCATCTTTTTTAACTGTAATCCCCGACTTCACCTCGATAGCTAACAAGCTGCGATCATCCCTTTCAATCAGAAAATCTATTTCTCGTTTGTCGTGATCCCTGTACTGATAAAGATAATAGCTTTCTTCTGCTGCATCTATCTCAGAAGCAAGTTGACAAAACACAAATGTTTCAAAGGCTTTTCCCGCTTTATCCGCGTCTTCCATAAAATCAGAAGGTCTCCAGCCCAATAAGGCGGTCATCATACCTGTATCGGCCATAAAGAGTTTGGATTGTTTCCCAAGCCGATCGTAGTCGGTTTTACGCCATGCCGGTACGGCTTCGACAATATAAAATGCTTGTAAAGTACTGATATAGTTGGCCAATGTACGCCTATCTACAGAGAGAGCCGAACCAATAGAGGAAATATCCATAAATTTAGAAGACCATGCGGCCAATATCCTCACCAGGTCTTTCATGACTTCAGTATGCCGGATATTAGCAATATCACTCAAATCATGCTCAATCAAAGCGTCTACATAGTCAATATGCCAATTCTTACGGGCTTTCCCCTCCATTCGCAAGGCTTCGGGAAAACCTCCCTGAAAAATAGCTTCAATCAAATCATTCCGGCTACTTTTGATTGTAGGCCGTTGAAACTTTTGCCCAAAAGCCTGTGCTAAGAAATTTGGATTACTCCCAATAATCTCTCCTCTTGAAAGGGGCCTAAGTCTAATCTTCCCTAATCTTCCGGCTAAAGATTCCTGTACGGTGGGCAGATTCAGAATATTGGCTGAACCCGTAATAAGAAATTGCCCCGATCTGTTGTTTTGATCAAGAACTTTCTTTATAGCAGGGAGTAAATCAGGCACTTTTTGTACTTCATCAATAATGAGTGTGCCTTCTGAAGGGGCAAATTCGACAAAAAGATGAGGATCATTCTCCGCAGACTGCCTTACGGCCAGATCATCGAGTGTGCGGTACGCATTTCGATTGGAAACAAACTTTCGGGCTAATGTCGTTTTTCCACATTGGCGTGGGCCGGTCAACACTACTGCCCGGCGAGATATTAGTGCTTGCTCAAGACTGTTTTTTTGCCATCTTTGATAATCATTCATGATCAAATAATCTATTATAATTATCCGGTACTCAATAAAATAATTTTACGAAAATATACATTAGCAATACGAGTATTCGTACATTACATTCTCGTAAAAATATACATTACACTTAATAAAATCAAGAAATATCAGTAGCCAGTAAATAGATGTATACCACCAGTAGCATATATTCTTCGCATTCCCGGTATATTATTGTTTGGACAAACAAAGATAACAAAAACGGAGTATTCCAGCAATTGCATATATTTGTACACGACAATAACCCAACATCAATATGTTATACCGGCTACCTGTTATTCTGCTGACCTTCATCAGCCTGACTCTTAACGCTCAAACTACACCCCAATGGGCCCGTTACCCCTCCATCTCACCGGACGGGAGTACGATTGCTTTTACCTATAAAGGAGATTTATACCGCGTTCCGTCAGGCGGCGGACAAGCCACACAGTTGACTTTTCATGAGGCCCACGATTATCAACCCATGTGGAGTCCAGATGGGAAACAGATTGCGTTCGCTTCCGACCGCTACGGCAATTTTGATATCTTTATCATGGATGCCCGGGGAGGCGACGCCCAACGGCTTACCTACCACTCCAACGACGAAATACCCTTTTCCTTCACCCCTGACGGTAAGGCCATCCTGTTCGGAGGGGTGAGACAAGACCTGGCATCCCACCGGCAGTATCCTACCGCATCTCAGCCCGAATTATATTCGGTACCGGTGCAGGGCGGAAGAATAGATCAGGTACTTTCGGTGCCTGCGGAATATGCCCGGTACAGCAAAGACGGAAAAACCCTGGTGTACCACGACAAGAAAGGCGGGGAGAACGAATGGCGGAAATACCAGAAGTCGGCCATTGCCCGCGATATCTGGACCTACGATACCAAAACGAAAAAACACACCAAAATCACCTCTCACTACGGAGAAAACCGCCAACCCGTTTTTACCAACGGCGATAAGGATATCTACTACCTGAGTGAAGAAAACGGCACTTTCAATATTTTTAAGCTGGCTCTGGCCCAACCGGCTCAGAAAACGCAGATCACCCGCCTGAAAACCCACCCGGTGCGCTTCCTGAGCGCTTCTGACAACGGCCTACTGGCCTTTTCCTACGACGGGGAACTCTACACCGTACGCGAAGGCGAAGAACCCCAGAAAGTGGCGGTTACTTTGTATACCCAAAAGATTTCCAATACCGACGGTTTCACCCCGGTGAACGGAGGCGTGAGTGAGTTTTCCGTATCGCCTGACGGAAAGGAAGTGGCGTTTATCGCCCGCGGGGAAGTGTTTGTTTCTACCGTAGACGGAAAAATCACGAAGAGAATTACCGACACCCCCGAGCTGGAACGTTTTGTAGAATTTGCGCCCGACGGGAAATCCATTGTGTATGCGAGCGAAAGGGAGGGACGCTGGCAGATCTTCCAGGCCAAGAAAACCCGTAAGGAAGAACCTCTCTTTTATGCTTCCACCCTGATTGAGGAAACGACCCTGCTCAGCAACAAAAACGACAATTACCTGCCTAAACTTTCTCCCGACGGCAAAAAGCTGGCGTTTGTAGAAAACCGGAGAACCCTGAAAGTGATGGACCTGGCCTCCTCCAAAACCGTTACTTTACTGACCCCGGAACAACTGTTCCACATGCGCGACGGCGACCAGTATTTTGAGTGGAGTCCCGACAGCCGCTGGTTGCTGGCGTCTTACCGCCCCACCATGGCCAACGGAGAGGTGGTGCTGCTGGACGCAGAAGGCGGGAAACCCATGATAAACCTCACCCAAAGCGGCTATAGCGACTCTTCGCCCAAGTGGGTGGGCCAGCAGATTCTCTGGTTCAGCAACCGCCACGGCATGAAAGACCACGCCAGCAGCGGCGGATCTCAAAACGATGTATATACGCTTTTCCTCACCAAAGAAGGGTGGGATAAATTCAACCTGTCTAAAGACGACTACAACGTTCTAAAGGAGTTGGAAAAGGCGAAACAAGGAGCTGATAAGACTAAAAAAGACAGTACAAAAACGAAAGAAGTTGCTCCGCTAGTGATAGACTGGGACGGGCTGACCGACCGCAAAGCAAGGCTCACCATCCACTCTTCCGCCCTTAGTGACGCGGTGCTTTCCAAAGACGGAGAAAAACTCTATTACCTGGCCCGTTTTGAAAAAAACAGCAACCTCTGGAGTACCGATCTCCGCACCCGCGAAACCAAAATGGAAATGGCCCTGGACGGAACGGGGGGAAAACTGGTTTGGGACAAAGACCAGAAGAACCTCTACCTTTTAAGTGCGGGGCGTATCTCCAAAATCAACCCGGAAAGTAAAAAAAGAGAGGCCATCAGCATTTCGGGCGAAGCGAAATTTGACTCGGAAGCAGAAAGGCAACACCTGTTTGATCACGTTTGGCTGCGGACGAAAAAGATGTTTTACACCCCGGATATGCACGGCGCAGACTGGGACGCAATCAAGATCCAGTATGCGCGATACGTACCGCATATCGGCAACAGCTATGAATTTGCCGAGATGCTTTCCGAAATGCTCGGTGAGCTGAATGTGTCGCACGCCGGCGCACGGTACAGCCGCACCATTCCCAATGGAGACGCTACCGCCTCCCTGGGCATTTTCATGGATTATCGCCACAAAGCAAACGGGATCCTGATCGGGGAAATTATTGCCCAGGGACCGCTGGACAAGGCGGGATTGCACCTCAAACCCGGACAGATCATTGAGAAAATTGACGGGGAAACCGTATCCGCCGATCAGGATGTAGCCGTTTACCTGAACCGGAAAGCGGACAAGTTCACTTTACTGGAGGTTTTTGACCCTAAAACCGGTCAACGCGAACAAGTCACGGTAAAACCCATTTCCCTGGGTGAAGAAAGCCAGCTGTTATACAAACGGTGGGTGAAGAAAAACCAGGCGGAAGTAGACAGCCTGAGTAAAGGCACCCTGGGCTATGTGCATATTGCGGGAATGAACGACGGCCAATACCGGAATACCTACGAGGAAATGATGGGCAAATACGCCGACCGCAAAGGCGTAATTGTAGACACCCGCTTTAACGGCGGAGGCGACCTCGTTTCCGACCTGGCCATGTTTTTCACGGGCGACAAATTCCTGGATTACGCGACCAAAGACCGATCTGTAGGCTACGAACCCACTTTCCGGTGGACCAAACCCACCCTGGCCATGTTTAATGAAGCGAACTACAGCGACGGCCACTGTTTTTCCTGCGGATATACCGACCTGAAAATCGGCAAGACGGTAGGCATGCCCGTACCGGGTACGTGCAGCTTTGCCGGGTGGGAAATGCTGCCTGACGGCACCCGCTGGGGAGCCGTACCCATCTCCGCAAAAAACAAGGCGGGAGAATGGCTGGAAAACCACGAGACCCGTCCCGATTTCACGGTCAAAAACGACCCGAAACTCATTGTAGAAGGCAAAGATCAGCAATTGGAAAAAGCCATAGAGGAACTATTGAAAGAAGTGCAATAAAGGTACGCTGTAACCTGCCGGGTTTTCTTAGCGTACGATCCAGCGGTTCACCGTATTTTTCTCTCCTTCAATTACAATTTTCAGGATTTTACTTTCCCGGAATTCTTCGGAAAGCGGTATTTCCGCTATTCCCCGGCTTACTTCAAACGTGCCCATGTTTTGGTACTCGTCGCGCCCCCCGGTTTCAAAATGATTGGTAGGGGCAATCCGGATCGTCACGTTCCCTTTCCTGGTGAAGGGAGTCCATTCCACCCGGAGTTTATCTTCCAGCACCCGGGCATTGGGTTCGGCCAGGGAAATCTCGCCTATAAACGGAATGCCGTCTAGCTCAAACCGGATTTCCTCCGGAATTTCCAAAGCAATATGCCTTGCTACAGAAGGCAGGATATCGACTATCGCGGGGGTATATACCTGAAAATAGGAATTCAGAGGCTTCTTATTGGTCACGATCCAACTGGTTCTTTCCCGGGCAGACTGGCCGCCGTGTCCCATACCTGTGACAATGTCGCGCCCGTGGTCGGTTACAATTACCAGCATCCAGTCTTCCTCAAAATGCTGTTCCCGGTATTGTATCGCCGCGTAAAGATCACCCATCTGCCGGTCGGCGATTTCCACCGCCTTTCTCATCTTCTCGCTATCTCCCAGGCTATGGCCGATATCATCGGTATATTGAAGATAGACCCAACTCAGGTCCGGGGCATCCTTCTTCAGGCTTTCGCAGGCTTTCCTGACCACTTCTTCGTCGATCAGGTGAATATAGTCCGAGCGGTCGTCGTGGGGAAACCGCTCTTTGTCCAGTTCATACCCGTCAAACACGTAATCCATTTTCAGGAAGCCGGTTTCTTCCCGGTTCTCCCCTAGCAATCGGGTGCGGTTATCGGTCCAGGTAGAATACACCCCCATTTTCCTGGCGGGATCCACCGTTCTCAGCAGTTGGAACAGGGTAGGATAACGATAATTGGGCGCTGCGATCTTGTTGTTCCATACATTGTGTTTATTTACCCAGGTGCCGGTTAACATACTGTTGTACGACACGGCCGAAATGGTGGGGGTCTGAGAATATCCTCCCTTCTCCCCTCCTACGTAAGCCCGGGTATAGCCTCCGGCCTTACTGATGCGGTCGATGTGGGGCGTAGACGTATTTTCGAGAAGATCTGCAGGAATGCCGTCTACAATGACCATCACCGCTTTAGGTATTTTTTGCGCGCTGGCATCCGCAAAAACGAAAAGGCACAACGCCACGATATTTCTGAGCATATTCAAAGATTTATTCATTTGCGGAACAATGTTTTCACCGGTTTTACAAATGCCATTAACCAGCAGAGGGCAGCCAAAGGCAGTAAAAAACTGAAAAATGCCAGCACCGGATACGCCTGCGACCAGGCCGGCCAACGAAAGATGATCTGCATTCCCTGGAAAAAGAGGATCAGCTCGGTACCAAAGAAACCCAGCACAAAGCATACAATACCCCAACGGAGTACTGGTGAATTTGCCGGTATTGCCCCTTGCCTGATGATCAGGAAAACCAGGAAAGCGGTGATCGTTCCCAGCATTACGAGGTGAATGTAAGCGATGGTCACACTCCGGATTTCGTGGGAAAGCTGCATGAGTTCAGGGTAAACCAGGAACAAGGGAAAGAGGGTTTTCATCAGCAGGGAAAACGCGCCAAAGGCCAGCAAAGTTTTTTCTGTTCCCTGCAAAACATTGAATTTTACCTGTCTCCTGACTTTCTGTAGCAGCCTGAGTACCGCATAAGCCTGTAAGGCCGCCCCAGACACCTGCAAAACATGCCAGTACCCCGAGGGAAAAGACCAGCTCATGGGAAGGGCCAGTGTAAGTACGACCGAGACCAGACTCAGGATAAGAAACAGGCGAAATTCACCGGATTGAACATGGATATCCAGGCTTTTAAACAGGAGACCCAGCACGGCAAAATAGAAAAAGCCATTAAATTGAAAATGCAGATAAAACTGGATAGACGTCGCAAACACTTCCGATCCCTTACCGAAGAGGGCTATAGACGGGCCTATACCCCAGATGCCCAGGGTAGACACGACCAAGAGCCAAAGGGCTACCTTCACCAGTACGAAACTTTGTTCTTTTCTTGTCCTGGTTTCCCTTCCTATTTTCACCACGAACACATAACTGCAAAGCAAATGCACGCTGCAAAACAGGATGGAAAACAGCGCGTAGCCCTGTAAAGCGAATGCGATCATCAGTCCCGCCACAGCGGCCGCCGTAATCCCGAAAAGTAGTTCATACCCCGGTTTCCCGCTAAAAAAATAATAAATAAGGGCGGTAGCGGCCAGGTACACCCAGCCCATCATGGCCGTGTGAGAATGCGCGTGAAGCAGGTTTCCGTACACCAGGCCGGAGTCAATGCCCAGCGCGTAAAGACGCAGCAGGCACCCTATTGACGCGGCCATCAGCAGAAAAAAAACACTTATAAAAAGCCATTTCTTTACCATACCACTACCTCATTTTGCTCCCGGCTGTGCCGGGTCTTTTCACCGGTCAACGCCACTACCCGCACTGAAAACGTATCAAAGGGCCGCATATTTACGTATCGCTTTCACCGTTTCTTCGTTATTGACGGATAAGCCTTCCATCTGGTGGCGCATCACCCCGCCCTTATCGAACACACTGATAATATTGGAGTGGGAAAAGTCTACCGGTGAAATGGAGGCGTACTTCACGGCAAGTACATTGGCGAACTCCCGGGTATCGTCTTCCGTTCCTCTCAGGAAAATCCACTGTTTGCCGGTCATATTCTTTTCCTCCGCGAATGCTTTAAGCCTTTCGGGGGTATCGGTTTCCGGATCAATACTGACCAAAACATACTTCACAGACTGATCCCCGATTTCCCGCTCAATATTCTGCATATCGGCTACCAGCCTGGGGCAAGCCACTTTACAGGAAGTATAAATCATCACCGTGACCAGCACGTTTCCCTGCAGATCGGCCAGGTTAAGAGTGTCGCCGTCCTGGGTTTCCCACTGCGTGGGCAGGTGAAAAACCGACATGTCACTCCATTCTTCCGCTTCTTCCTCACTTTCGGCGGGAGAGTGACAGGATACACACCAAATATACAAAAAGGTCAGTAGAATATTTTTCATCGTATATAGTTTGAGCGGTGAGCTGTGAGCTATGAGCTGTGAGCTATGAGCTGTGAGCTGTGAGCTTTGAGCTTTGAGCCGGGCGGTAAGCCGCACTTGGTGGCTAATCGCAGCGACCTCTGATAATGGTTCGCCACCCGGCTGATAGCTCATGGCTATTTCATCTTTGTACACAACGGAAGCCAAGGTTGGTGACCGTATACCCGGCTTTGACGCTACTTCTGAACGCGTACCGCATAAACGCGGCGTAGTTCATCAGGTCTGTGGCACTCATGGCCCCGCCTGCACAAAACAAATCTTTGTTATCGTTATTCCGGTTTTCGCCGGAGAGCATAACCGAGCTGAAATCGGAGGTCCACTCCCACACCAATTCGTTCATATCGTAAATCCCCCAATAGTTAGGCCGGTTTTGTCCCACCTTTTTCAGGTAGGTTTTGGGCTCTTCATAAGCTGCCATAATGCGGGCGTTATATACGCTGTCTTTCCTGGCGTCGGCTTTATCGTAACCCGCCATTGCCGCATACTCCCATTCGTGGGTAGTGGGCAGCTTTTTCCCCTGGCTTTCGCAATAGGTTTTCGCCGCGAACCACGACACGTTGGTCACGGGGGCCTCCGCCATTGCGGCAGGATAGCTCACGTCACTCGTCCAGTTTTTCAGGTAGCTCTTATCGGCCAGCAGGCGCTTGACCTTTGACCTTTGCCACTGCGTTTCCTTCTTCACAAAAGCCAGGTAGTCGGCGTTGGTGACCGGCCTGGTATCCATTCTGAAGCTGTTCACTTTCACCTTGGTTTTCTCCACACTGCCGTACAAAGGGAGGAACTCCCCCCCTTTCACCAATGCAGTCTGCGCCTCAGCCATCGTGAAAAGCAAAAAACATCCCAGAAAAATGACGATACGCATCCCCTTTACTTTCTGAGTTTTTTCACCTGCGCCTCCGTCACTTCCGATCCGTTATTGCCCCAGCTGTTATAAATATAGGTCATTACGCTGGCTACTTCCTTATCCGAAAGTACCTGTGCCGGCATCTGGCTGTTGTATTTTTTGCCGTTCACGGTAATTTCCCCGGATAATCCGTACAGAATGGCGTGGATGGCCCGGTCTACATCTTTGTTCAGGTAATCTGACTTGGCCAGGGGCGGAAATGCGTTCGCTATACCTTCCCCGTTCGGCTGATGGCAGGCGAAACAGGAACTGCTGTAGATTTTTTTACCCAATTGCATTTTTTCGGGTTTAGACAAAGGCAATTCCGCTTCCGCACTTTTGGGTCCTACCGGGCTTTTCTGGATAGTGGGGCCTTCAGGCTGATAAATCCCTTCCAGCACCTCCCCTTCAAACACCCGTGTATTGGGAGCGCCGTCTACCTCAAGAATGGCCAGCGCGCCTTTATTGAACGCTCTGAAAATGGAATGGTCTACCAAGATAAGGTTAGACGGAACATCCACTTTAAATTCCACTATCGCTGCTCCACCGGCGGGTATCATGGTGGTTTGTATGTTTTTGTTGACCAGGCTTCCGCCTTCCACATGTACTTTGTCAAATATTTCTCCAATCACATGAAAGGAAGACACCAGGTTAGGGCCTCCGTTGCCCACAAACAAGCGCACGGTCTCCCCTTTATTGGCGGTTAATTTATTATCGCCGGTAAGCGCGCCTACCCGCCCGTTAAACACCACGTAGTCGGCGTGTTCATCGTAGGCTTTCTGCATATCAAAGCTTTGCAATCCGGGTTCTCCGTGTCTGCCGGTAGTATAGAAATCGCCTTGCATCACGTAATATTCCTTATCCACGGGCGAAAGACCACCTTCCGGCTCTACCAGAATCAACCCGTACATGCCGTTGCCGATGTGCATCCCTACGGGCGCTGTGGCGCAATGGTACACATACAGGCCGGGATTAATGAGCTTGAAATTGAATGTTTTCTGATGTCCGGGCGCTACAAACGAGGCTTCCGCCCCACCACCTTCCCCGGTAACGGCGTGGAGGTCAATATTATGAGGGAGTTTGTTATCCGGATGATTTTTTAGGGTAAACTGCACTTCGTCTCCCACTCTCCCGCGGATAAAGGAGCCGGGTACCGTGCCTCCGAATGTCCAGAATACATACCGTACGCCATTGGCCAGCTCGCCTTCTTCTTCGATAATTTCCATATCCACAATCAAAGTGGTGGGGCCTCTTTTCCCTACAGGTTTAGGTACGTTCGGAGGCGAGGCCAGTTCCGCGTGTACAGTTTTTCCGTCTGTTTTCATGAGAGCGGCTCCGTAAGAAACCGGAAGTTCGGAATCGGACGACTTGCCCCGGCAAGCACCCAGGAGAACGGTACATAATAAAAGTGAGGTAAAATACTTCATTAGTTTGCCCATGGTGTAAAAGGTTATTTTATTTTCGGCTGAAAAATACGCATCTTATCGCAAAGGTGGTACATGATTTTGAGATGAATTTAAAAACTGCCGCATAAATTACCCGATTCACGTATTATACTTTATATTGGTCAAAAAATGTACATGCTCGGAAGGCTTATTTTTGTTTTACTCTGGGGAGCTTTTCCTCTCCTGGCGCAGGAGTCGGCTGCGGGACCCGTGATTTCCTGTCCGGGACACGCACTAGAGGCAGCGCCCGGAGAAGAGACGGCATTCCGTCATTTTAGAATCAGCGCCCAGCCTTCCTCCAAGTTTATTCCCACCTATTATTCCGTTCCGGATTCCGTACAGGTAGTAGTAGAAGCGGCCTTTGACGTATGGGATAAGATCCTGATCAACCCTATACCCATTCATATAGACGTGTACTGGGAGTCAATGAGCGGCGGTACACTGGCTTCTGCCGGCTCCGACCGCGTATTTAAGAATTTCAAAAACGCCCCTCTTCGTGAGGTTTGGTATCCTTCTGCCCTGGCCGACGCCCTGGCCGGGGAAAGTGTGAATAAAAACAACCCGGATATCGTGTTGCGGATTAACCGAAACGCAGAATGGAACCTGGATTATACAGGCGCCCAGAATTATCGTTATTACGACATGCTCTCCGTGATTATTCATGAAATTGCCCACGGCATAGGTTTTATGAGTTCTTTTGAGGCCAGCGGCAGCGGCAACGTAAAGTGGGGTATTCAGAATCTGCCGTTTGTGTATGACCGGTACATAGTAAACCAGGAAGGCCACGGACTGGTCGATAACCGTTTCTATACCAGTGACTCCGAAGCATTGTACAAAGCAGTAACGGAAGAGGATGTTTTTTTCCAGATCGATTCAGGCGCCCACCGGGAGCCGAGACCCCGTCTCCATACGGAAAACCCCTTTTCTTCAGGCGCGAGCCTTTCCCACATTTCCTCCCGGCAAAATTTACAGCCCGATAACGGTGACCGCCTGATGCTACCTTCGCTCAGCCTGGGCGCACGGTACCATTTCCCGGGAAACGGTATACTGGCTATTCTCTTCCAAATGGGCTGGGCCTTGAACTTTTATGAATTTGAAAGGGAATACGGGTATGCCACACCGGCCTTCTCCCTGTTTCCCAATCCGGGATCCGACTATATTTACCTGAAAATTGACAATTTTAATCCCGAAACCCCTACACAATATCACCTCCTGGATGCGACGGGCAAAATATTGATTCATCAAACCGTACGCGAAGAAGAGACGGAAATCTCTTTGAAAATGTTGCCTTCCGGGCGCTATTTCTTACGTATCGGGGAGCATTCCCTGCCGGTAATTAAGCTATAAAGCTATAAGCCTTCAGCTTTCAGCTTTCAGAAGTTGGACATACAAAGCGAGGGCGGCGGCATGTCGCGACTAACTGCTAAAGGCTAACAGCAAATTTTTACATCAGGGAACATACGAACCGATGTCTGCCCCGTACTTATGCAACTCCCGCACGATGGTGGAGCTGATGGGGGCGAACTGAGGAGAGGTAATGAGGAATACGGTCTCCAGGCCTTCGCAAATCTGTCGGTTTACCTGGGAAATGGTATTCTCATATTCGAAGTCGGTGGTGTTTCTCAGTCCCCGGATAATAAACCGCGCGCCGTATTGTTCGGCCACCAGAGCCGTGAGGTCATCGTAATGCACTACTTTCACCCGGTCATCTCCCTGAAACGCTCTTTGTATGGCCTCCTCTATCTGGGGAATATCAAAATACCGTTTTTTGGCCGTATTGGTCCCTATACCAATGATAATTTCGTCAAAGAGTTTGAGTCCCCGGTTAACGATATCGGCATGGCCTTTGGTAAAAGGGTCGAAAGACCCCGGGAAGAACGCTGTTTTTTTCATTTCAGATCGGTGGCTAATACCATTCTTACTTTCAGCCTGGCGCCTATCGCCATCACATCCACGAGGTCCTGGATGGTTAATGACTCTGCGGCTCTCAGCACCACGGTGGGTTCCTGCATACCGGCGGTAGCCTCCAGCACGGCGGCTTCCAGGTCAGGGAAATTCACCTGCGTGCGGTCTATAAAATAGCGCTTGTCTTCGGTAATCGACAAGGCAATGGGCTGCTTATTGACTTCATTGGCCGACTCGCTGGTTTTAGGCAGCATAAGACGGATCACGTTAGGACTGCCCAGGGTAGACACAATCAGGAAGAACAACAGCAGGAAAAACATGATGTCATTCAGTGACGCGGTCTGTACCTCGGCGTGAAATCTTCTTTGTCTTTTCAGTTTCATTAGCGGGTGGGTTCATTTAGCGTATCAAAGAAATCCATCACAGTGCTTTGCAGATGAATGGAAAACTTATCGATCATCATGTTAATACCGTGGTACAGGGAGTAGGCGATCAAACCTACTACCAGTCCGCTGAAAGACGCAATCATCTTTTCGTACAGACCGTTGGAAATGGTTTCAATGGTAAAGTTACCGGTGGTGGAGATTTCGTAAAAGATCCGGATAATACCCGAAATGGTACCCACGAAACCAAGAGTAGGCGCCACCCCGGCAATCAGCCCGAGGTATCCCATGTTCTTTTCCATTTTGGAGACTTCGAGGTTAGACTGGATTTCCATGGCGCTTTCAATGTCTTTTACGGGTTTGCCCACCCGGTTGATTCCTTTTTCGAGGATCCTGGAAATGGGTTTGTTCGTTCCTCTTGCCAGGGAAGCAGCCGCACGTACATCTCCTCGCACCAGGTTATCTTTCAATGAACGGATAAAGCCGGTATCCATTTGGGAGGCGCTCTTGATGAAAAAGTACCGTTCGAATCCCAGGTATATGGTAATCAGGAGGAGGAAGAGGATGGGGTATACCACAATTCCGCCTTTGAGTAATAACGAAAAATAGTTGATTTCCACAGGAGCAGCAATGGCTGTAGTGTCAGTTGCAGTAACTTGCAGCAAAAGGTTCAGGAGCATAATTTTTTACGTAATTGTATTACTTGGGTTAATAACAGTATTCCAGCACGAATTATTTTACAAAGGAAAGTATTTTTCGACTTTAAATAAAAGTTTCCAGGGCGTATATTGCGAAAAAAACTTAATTATGAGATACCTTCTTTTATTGAGCTTCGCGCTTTTCGGATGGAAAGCAAAAGACCCTGTCAGAATTGTCTTTTTCGGAGATTCGATCACCCAGCTGGGCGTACAGCCCAAGGGTTATGTTTCGGAGATACAGCAATACATCGCCCAAAAGCACCCGGGCCAATACGAGGCGGTGGGGGCCGGTATCAGCGGCAACAAAGTATACGACCTCTATTTTCGTTTTGAGGAAATGCTGGAACTGAAACCCGATGTGGTGGTCTTTTATATCGGCATTAACGATGTCTGGCACAAACAGGGCGCAGGTACGGGTACCGACACCGATAAGTTTACCCGTTTTTACGAAAGGATGATCGAGAGACTGAAGGCCCAGAATATCCAGGTGGTACTTTGTACTCCTTCGGTCATCGGGGAGCGTACGGATGCTTCGAACCCCCAGGACGGCGACCTGAATTTTTATTCGGGTATTGTGCGGAACCTGGCCCGGAAGCATGGGCTCGACCTGGTGGATCTCAGGAAGGAATTCCTGGAATATAACCTGAAGCATAACCCCGACAATGCCGACCGGGGCATCCTGACCAACGACCGTGTACACCTGAATGAACAGGGGAATGCGTTTGTAGCGGAACAAATGATCAAAGTACTGTTTAA
Source organism: uncultured Lacihabitans sp. (assembly GCA_964423865.1). Classification (GTDB taxonomy): domain Bacteria; phylum Bacteroidota; class Bacteroidia; order Cytophagales; family Spirosomataceae; genus Leadbetterella. The sequence goes on along the minus strand of CAYRGN010000050.1, from coordinate 10,308 downwards.
ATAATAAAACTGTACCACTCGCCTCTGTCTATACTTGTTCAGCTGTCTTGGCAGAGGCGGAAAGTAGTAATGTTTAAAATCGAATATTAATTAAAAATTAATTAATATTAATATAAATTTATTGTTTTTCAATAAATATTATCTACATTTGTTGCCTCAACAAAATGGAAATAGGTTTATGGAAATCAAAATTACCACCCGGCAGATCCTGAACGTGCTACAAGTATTTTCCTGGATTCTCTTTTTAGGCTTGTGTGTACAGGCAGGCGGTGTGATCTTCAGCACGCTCTATGCTGCCTTTTTCAATCCTGCGGCTGCAGCCTGGTTTTGGGAGAAGGTCGACCTTTCGGAGCTGTATGCCTACGACCTCGGCCATTTTCTTGCCCTCGCATCGATAATAGCCATTGCGTCGGTGCTGAAAGCCATTCTTTTTTATATTATTGTACGGCTGTTCGTGCGTAAAGATGTGAGCATCGCACGGCCTTTTACCACCCTGCTGGTGCGTTTTGTGCTCACGGCCTCCTACCTGTCGCTGGGCATAGGGTTCTTTTGTAAGTACGGTTTCAATTATACCACAAGGCTTAAGGGAGAAGGGATAGCCATGCCTGACTTGAGCGCATTGCATATCGACGGCGCCGATGTGTGGCTCCTTATGGCCGTTATCCTTTTTGTGATTGCGCAGGTGGTGAAGCGGGGTGTGGAGATTCAGGAAGAAAACGAGTTAACTGTTTAGCACATGGGTATTGTAGTCAACCTGGACGTGATGATGGCCCGCCGGAAAATCTCCCTGAATGAACTTTCGGAAAAAGTAGACATTACCCTTTCGAATCTTTCTATCCTGAAAACCGGGAAAGCCAAAGCCGTTCGTTTCAGTACGCTGGAGGCGCTGTGCCGGGCGCTCGACTGCCAGCCGGCTGATCTGCTGGAATACCGGTCGGAGGAGCGGGCGGGTATTGACCCGATGTGTTGATTCGTTACCTTATCAGGTATGTGCTTAGGTTTCGCTGCCTCTGGCTATTCCTTCCTCGTAGCAGGTGCGGCAGCGCGCTTCGTATACATCGTGTTCTCCCAGCAGTATCTGGGTTTCTGACGGGGTTTTCCGGAAAGAGTAATGCGCGATGTTCCCGCAGTTCACGCAGATGGCATGTACTTTCGTCACATACTCCGCTATGGCCATAAGCTGAGGCATGGGGCCGAAAGGCTGCCCGTTAAAGTCCATATCCAGCCCGGCAAGGATCACCCGTTTACCGCTGTTGGCCAGTTTATTGACCACGTCGGTAAGGGCCTCGTCAAAAAACTGGGCTTCGTCAATGCCTACCACATCGCAATTGCCGCTGTACAGCAGGATTTCTTCGGCCATATTGACCGGTGTAGAGCGGATGGAGTTTTGGTTGTGGGATACGATATCCTCTTCGTCGTACCGTACATCAATGCCCGGCTTGAAGATTTCCACATTGAGGTTAGCGATCCGCGCGCGGTTGAGCCGGCGGATCAGTTCTTCCGTTTTTCCCGAAAACATAGACCCCGATATGACCTCTATCCAGCCCGTTCCCTTATCTTTTGAGCGCTTTGTTCCCGGTTCAATAAACATTCTTTTACTTTTTTCGTTGGTATAGTAGCCGGCCAAAAGCACAAGTTTGTAAATTTGACCGGGAATTTTTTACAAAAAAACAGAATTTAACAATGGCCAACAAGTGGAATACCACCGACATTGAAAAAATTTCTACGGCTTTCACCCAAAAAAACCTGCAGAAGTGCTTTCAAGAAAATGACATGCTCAACGGGGAGCAAATCGCTACGGCGACCGCTTTCCCCCAGATCAATTATTTTGTACTACGTGAGATCTTCTCCCGCTGGGAAGAAGAGACGGGCCGCTTAAAAAGCCTTTATTTCGACTTTAACGCTCCGGAAGTGCAAAAGTCTTTCGCCGACTTCCGGAATACGCTTTCCCGCCATATTCGGGTAGAGAAGGAAGATTTTTCCTCTATCCTGGAAACGGCGACGCGTAAAACCCTGGAGTTGTATATCCGTCCCGAAGCCTTTTTTATCGCCGATTTCCGGTCTCTCCCCGATTTCAAGCTGACCCGCCCCTGGCTGCATAAAAACCAGGTGTTTTTTAAGCGGCACGACTGGCTGATTCGTGATCTCGGGCAAGCGGTGGAAGGCGATTTTATCTATGCCAACCAGGCTTTGGAAGAGGTAAAACGCCTGCTGGGTACGCAAACGGAGGATTTTACCGACGAGATAGACCGTATAGCGCAGGAAGCAGGTATTGAAGTAGAAGCGCCCAAAGCGCCGGAACCGGAGCCGGAAAACGATAATCTCTCCTTTTTTGAGCGCCTGGTGGCCAACCCGCCCCGGCCCACCTCGGAGTTCCGTGAACCGGAGATATCGCCCTTTGAGCGCATCGCCCATAAAGTGAAGGCGGAGACGGCCCAGGTGGTGATCAAGACGGAGACCGTAACGGAAGCGGTACTTCCGGCAGAACCGGCACCCGTGCCGCAGGCTACAGAGCCGGCTTTAGAGGCTGTGGAAGTCATACTGCCCGTGCAGGAAGCCTCAGTAAAAACGGTTCATACCCGCACGGTCATACAGGAAGAAACCCGCAGTATTTTTGAAGGCTTAAACATTCCTACCCTGAATGACCGCCTGAGTTCGGAAGAAGGAAACTCCCTCTCAGACGTACACCAGCGCAGCCGGATAGAATCGCTCAAAGGCAGCATGACGCTCAACCAGCGTTTCAGTTTCCTGAATTCTCTTTTCGGGGGCGACCTCGACAGCTTCGAAGAGGCGCTTCGCCAGGTAGAACAATGCGGTAACTTTGCACAAGCCCACGATGTACTGGAAACCCGTTATGCCCAAAAGAACAACTGGCATCTCCGTACGGAAGATGTAAAAGAGTTCATGGGACTGGTCAAACGCAGGCTGGACTGAGTCAGAGACTCATCAGATCTTTAAACTTGATAGACTGCCTCCTGGAGATTTCGATTTTCTCCAGGGGCGTGGCTTTTTCTCCCCCTTTGAGGGTAACCAAAAGCCCCCCGGAAAACCAGGGTTCAATTTTATCGATCCAGTTGAGGTTAATGATATGTTTGCGGTTGGCCCGGAAGAATATCTTGGGGTCCAGCCTTTCTTCCAGGCTGTTCAGGGATTTCAGGATCATGGGCTTCTGATCTTCAAAGTGCAGCCTGACATAGTTCCCCATGGATTCAAACAGGCGTACTTTCCCTAGTTTAACAAACCAGCATTTCTCCCCGTCTTTTACAAACACCTGGTCGCTTTCGCCCAGGTAGGTCTCGGCAGGCGCCGCCTCGGCCCTTTTCATTTCGCTTTCCACTTTCTGAATGGCTTCGGCCAGCCGAACGCTGTCTATGGGCTTCATGATATAGTCCAAGGCATTGTATTCAAACGCCTTCAGGGCATATTCGTCATACGCGGTGGTAAAAATCACCTCGGGCACCCGGTCTTCAATGGCTTCAAGGAGTTCAAACCCGTTCTTCCCCGGCATCTGTATATCCAGGAAAAGCAGGTCAGGGTTGAGTTCATTGATCAGTTCAATGGCCTCGTCGGCATTGGCGGCCTCTCCTACTATATTGATTCGGGGGAAATCTTCCAGCAGTCTTTTCAGTTCATTCCTGGCCAGTCGCTCGTCATCCACTATGATGGTCTTCATCGCTTTCTTGTTTTGATGGTATATTTCTTTCCAACGGTATTTTCACTTTGGCATGTACGATATGCGGCTCTTCCTGGTGTATATCAAACGAAGCCTTGTCGCCGTAGATCAGGCTGAGCCTTCTGCGGGTATTTTCCAGTCCGAAGCCCGAGTCGTCGCCGTGATTCTGGTGGTCCACAAAAATTCCGGTATTCCGGATGGTCACCTCCAGCATGTCTTCGTCCAGGTGCGACCTGACTTCCACAAAGCCCCATTTTTCGGCTTTCTGCACCCCGTGCTTGATCGCGTTTTCCACCAGGGTCTGGAGCATCATGGGCGGCACTTCCACGTGAAGGGTGTCGGGTTCGATTTCCAGGGTAGACTGAAGGCGTTCTTCGTACCGTACTTTTTCCAGGGCCAGGTAATCTTCTATGGTTTTCAGTTCTTCTTTTAAGGGAATGGTGGTGCGGCGGTTGGCCACCAGAGAGCTTCTCAGAATATTGGAAAGCTGGGTAATCCCGTTCTGGGCTTTCCTGGGTTCTTCCAGAATCAGCGCCCGGATACTGTTCAGGGCATTAAACATAAAATGCGGGTTGATCTGGGCTTTCAGGATTTTGGCTTCCGACGCCTCTATCGAAGCCTGCATCTTGATCCTTTCTATATTGTTCTTCTGGATTTCGATGGTGAATGCCACGAAAATATACAGCAACACCCAGATGACCATGGGCTTACTGAAGTTGATGATGTAGGCAAAATCTTTAAAGAGCCAGCTGATCCGCTCGGTTTTTCCTCCAAAATACTCGTCGTACAAAGAGATGTTGATGGCGGTAAACAAAGAAGTAATCAGCACCACCCCCAGCAGGCACCTCAGCGCCAACTGGTTGACCGGTAGCTTGATCCAGTCGTAGTTCTTAAAAATCAGTTTAAAAAAATGGGTGAGGGAAATACCCGTCAACACGTAAATACAGGAATTAAAAACCATGGCCTCCAGTTCCTCCAGGTTATCGGGTTGGAGAAAAAGGATGAAATACGCCAGATCAGACAGGGCATAAAATACCCACCCTATGATCTGAAAGGCCCAGTAAAATTGTCTCTGATTCATAATATCAGGTTAAAATTACCTGCTTGCCGCTTATTTTACAAGAAAATATGATCACCGGACGGCAAGAAGTGACAAACGGCATAAATCACACTTCTTCTTCCTTGTATTCCAGGATGTGCGCGGTGTCATTGCTCCGTTTTATTTCGAAAGATTCCTTCGTATAATCGTATTCTAATACATACAAACAGGTATTGGAATGTTCAAAGCGGTCCATCTCCCTGAGCGGATAGCCCAGCAGGCGGCTAAGCAGGATACGCATGGCCCGGCCGTGCATGGTTACCAGGATCAGCTCTTCGTCTTTTCGGGACAAGATTTTTCGCATGGCCGCGGCCTGGCGGAGGGCTACTTCTTCCGGGCTTTCTCCGGCCTCCAGTGCGGCGTGGGTATCTCCCCGGCGCCAGCTGGCCAGCAAGGACTCAAACATCTCGTACCCGCTTTCTTCGGGCGTCTTTCCTTCGGCCTTTCCCCAGCTGATCTCGTCGAGGCCTTCCAGGCGTTCATAGGGTATTCCGGCTTCAATGAAGTCGCTGGCGGTCTCAAACGTCCGCTTCAGCGTAGAAATATACACCTTCTGAAAGGGCGTATCCTTGTACTTTTCATAGAACGCCCGGGCCTGTTTCCAACCGGTTTCGTTCAGGCCTGCGTCTACGCCCCGCCCCTGTACTGCTCCTTTCCGGTTCAAGGCGGTTTCTCCGTGCCGGATCAAATAGATGATTTTTTTTGTCATATAGTCTGCACTTTTTCATTAAGTTTGGCAAAAATACGTTTTATATACATGTTTAAGAAGAATATCGACCTGGATGTTTTTATTCAGATGAGTAAAAATACCATGAGCGATCACCTGGGGATAGAGTTCCTCGAAACAGGCGAAGACTTCCTGACGGCCCGTATGCCGGTGGACCCTCGTACCAAACAACCTTTCGGACTACTTCATGGGGGCGCTTCTGTGGCCCTGGCGGAAACCCTGGGCAGTATCGCCTCCGTTTTCTGCCTGGATGACCCTCATACCCAGAAGGCGGTAGGTATAGAGATTAATGCCAACCACCTGAGGGCGGTAACCGAAGGCTGGGTGTATGGCAAGGTTACGCCGATTCACGTGGGAAAAAGAACGCATATCTGGGATATACGCATTACAAATGAAGAAGGGAAACCGGTCTGTGTGAGCCGCCTGACCGTAGCTATAGTCTGAAAATTATGAAAGCACTTGTATTGGGCGGAGGGTCACTCAAAGGAGCGTGGCAGGTAGGCGCTATCCAGGCCGTTTTTGAAAGAGGCTTCGCCCCGGAAATGATTTACGGCATCTCTGCCGGTGCGCTGAACGCCTCTTTCCTGGTCTCCGAAGCCGGGAAAGCCTACCGGAAAAACGGGCATATCGACTGGAACGAAGTCAATAAAAAACTAATCAGTTTCTGGCTGAAAAATATTACGAAGCCCGAAGATGTGGGTATCCTGAAATCGTACTGGAGCCTGGGAGTGGATACCATGCTGAGCCGTTTTGATGGCCTGCTGGATGTAAACCCCCTGCATGAGAAAGTAAAAAAATACGTCACCCCGGAAGACCTCCGGAAAAGCCCGGTCAAAATCAAAGTGGGGGCGGTCAATATTCATACCGGAAACATGAAATACGCCTCGCCTTTCGAAGACCATTTCATGGAATATCTCCGGGCGAGCAGCTCCATTCCGGTGGTGATGCCCGCGGTGCAGATCGGAAATGACAACCGGGAGATTTACCTTGACGGAGGCCTGAGGGAGGTAGTACCCATCCGCAAGGCCATTGAAGACGGCGCTACGGAGATTTATGCCATTGCCACCCACCCCCGGCAGCGGAATATGGAGCCTATCAACCACCGCAGCCTGCTCAACCTGCTCGACAGGCTGAAAGACATCTCGGTAAGCCAGCTGGAAAACAACGACATTGACTGGGCCGAAGCATATAACGAGAACCTGGTGTCGATTTACGGTTTCACCCTGAACAAGAAAATTAAACTGACGGTGATCCGCCCGGACGAAACGGTGGGCATCAAACTGACTGATTTCAACCTGGAAGATATCCGAACCGCCATCAAAAGCGGGTATGTGAAAGGTGATGAGGTGATGAGGGGGGGGAAGTAGTAGTGAGCTGTGAGCTATGAGCTGTGAGTAGTGAGTAGTGAGTAGTGAGTAGTGAGTAGTGAGTAGTGAGTAGTGAAGCTTGAAGATAAAAATTATACATCCGGGTAAAGCAGGCGATATGCGCCAAAGGCCCTAACTAAATTTAATACTTTATGAAACGTTTAATTGTACTTATTTCTCTTTTGGCGGGAATTTCCCCCGCCTTTGCCCAAAAGGGCAAAACCGCACCTGACAAACCCAAACTGGTGGTGGGCATTATTGTAGACCAGATGCGCGATGAATACCTGCATCGTTTTAACGACAAATTTTCTTCGGGCGGATTTAAACGCATGATGGGAGAAGGTTTTACCTGCCGGAATAACCAGTACCATTACGCTTCTACGGTGACAGGGCCTGGCCACGCCCACGTATTTACCGGTTCTACCCCCGCTATTTCGGGTATTGTAGGGAACGACTGGTACGAAAAGACCATCGGCAAGCGGATGTATGTAGCGGGTGACTCTACGGTAAGCCTGGTGGGAGAAGGCAGAGCCTCTGCGGGAAAAATGTCGCCCCGTAACCTGAAAGTCACCACCATAACCGACCAGTTGCGGGTGGCTACGCAGTTCCGTTCGAAAGTAATTGGTATTTCTTTCAAAGACCGGGGGGCCATTATGCCGGCGGGGCATACCGGGCAAGCCTACTGGTTTGACGGCAGCAGCGGCAACTGGATTACCAGTACGTATTACCGCGATGAACTACCGAAATGGGTGTCTGACTTTAATGCGAAGAAATTGCCTCAGCAATACGTTTCACAAAAATGGGAATACCTGTTTCCCAATGATGCGTATGTGGAATCGGAAGACGACGATCAACCGTATGAAGCGGCCCTTTCAGGGGAAAAATCGGCCGTATTCCCACATACCGTATCTATGGAAAGCTTCACTACATCGTACTATTCCAGCCAGCTGACCCGCGAGTTCGCCATGGCGGCGGTAGAAAACGAAAACCTGGGCGGAGGCCCTGTAACCGATTTCCTGACGGTTAGTTTTTCCGGTCCGGACTATGCCGGCCACGCTTTCGGTCCGCAATCTAAAGAAGTACAGGACATTTACCTGCGCCTCGACAGAGAAATTGAGCAATTGCTGAATTTCCTGGACAAGAAATTAGGCAAAGGCACGTACACGGTTTTCCTTTCGGCTGACCACGCGGTAGCCAATGTTCCGGCCTTTAACATGAAACACAATATTCCTTCCGGCGTATTTGTAGGAAGAGAAATACGCCGCCGGGCAGAGCAGGTACTGGAGGCGCGCTACGGAGACTCCAAAATCATTAAAGATTATGCCAATTACCAGATCTATCTTGACCGGGAAGTAATGGCCAAAAGGAACCTGAGCATCGATGAAATCACCGAAACCCTGAAGACGGCCTTGTCGCTTGAAGACGGAATTTACACGGTGGTGAACCTGGCCGAAGGGAAGGTAAGCAGCGTACCGGAATATTACCAGACCAAACTCATGAACCTGTACAATCCGAAACGCACGGGAGAGATCATCATCCTGCCGGAGCCGGCCTGGTTTGAAGGCGGACTGAAAGGTACCACCCACGGCACCATGTACCGGTATGACACCCACGTTCCGCTGCTGTTTTTCGGCTGGGGAATTAATCACGGCGAAACGGTGCGCACCACCTACATCTCCGATATCGCTCCTACGGTAGCCATGTTGCTGAAAATCCTGGAACCTAACGGGGCCATTGGAAATCCTATAGCGGAGGCCCTGAAAAAATAAAACAGTAAAAGAAGCTGCCCTTTCCGGACAGCTTCTTTTATTTCAATCGTGTACATACTCCCCAACTTGTGCCGGATATGAGCCTTTCCATAATAATGCTGGCTATTGCTAAGATCTCTTCTTCCGCAATCTGTTGATTTTCTCCCATCCCATCGGGTCGATTCCGGAGTGCGCACCCAAATGGTCATAGGTAGCTGTTTTGAGTCGGCTCAGGCCGGTAAAAGTGTAGCTCCGCACACCCACAGACACGGTTCCGTTTACGTGGTTCCCGCGATTGCTTGCCGATGCTACCGCTCCATTGGCCGGCCGTTTCGTACTCCAGCTTATAACTCAGCAGGTCATTTTCGGTACTGTTGGGAACCGCATTTCCCAAACTGTTTAAATTGATTCCCGATAGCCCACCCCGGATATACCAGCTGTAATCTATGATCTGCATATAGGTTTCGGCGGTAGAGTTCATTAAGGAATTTGCCTTCATGGGCTTAAGGCTGCCTACCGGTGTGCTGCGCTGAGGAGGAGTAGCACTGATCTGGGCAGATCCTCCCGTCCATAAAAGGAGGGCAAGCAAGGTAAATATTTTCAACTTAGTGTTCTAAGGTTCGCCGAGTCCCCTGCGGGAGACTCAGCGACGACATAACGGGGAGAAGCTGTACTGTCTATTGAGGCAGCTAAAAAAATTGCGGATGCTTTTGAGGTAAGTCTGGATTACCTTGTGGGCGAAGGAGTAAACAGCAAGTTTGATAAAAAGACCGTGAAACGGCTGCAGGATATTGAAAAGCTCGACCTTGCCGATAAGGAACACGTTTTCGCTATTCTGGATGCATTCCTCGCTAAAAATAAACTACAGGCCATCCTTAAATAACAAAGCCCGGACTTGCCGGGCTTCTGTTCTATAAATCAGGAAACTTTAAGAGCTTTTCAAAATCTGTCTTCCAAATATCAAGTTCAAAGAGATTTCCGTTGTTGTCCACATTTAGAGAAGCAATTACTTCAACTCCATCTAAATCTGTAAACTGAAAATCACTTATTTGCTTCCCTAATCTCCTCCCTTCTATCATTTTACCCTGAGGAAACAAATATAAACTACCCATTTCCCCGTCGTCCATCGGGCGTACCAACAGTCCATCCTTCCAATTTTCAGGTATCGCTATGGAAGACTTCTTCACAAGGAGTTCAAGAAGCCTTTCCTCTTGTATCGTAGGTTTTCTATTTAATTCCATGTATCCTCCCTATGTTAAATGTACCATCTGGCAGCTTAAAAGCGGTATATTGTATCCTTTGCCCCCCAATTTCAACAATCTGATTAAGAGGTTTACCTGCTACAACCTGTGATGATACCGTTTTGAAATGATTCTGTATAGTTGATTGAACTACTGATCTATCAAGACCTAAAGCATCTGTGTGACGGAAGGCATGGAATATCTGGTTTTCAGTCTTACCAAACTGAACTGCAATGTTACTAGTCGACCTAGCAGCACTTGACGACAGCACCCCAACCACTACTTTTCCAACTAAATGAGCACCTCCGACTCCTAATGCTGTAGCTTGTAGATTGTCATTAAATTCTTGTTCATCGGAGTTATAAGGTTTATGCTCTACAAAATAATCACTATCACCCCCAAACAAAGAATTGATCCAATTGGCCAGCTTGGCGGGCCGGTTTGTCGTATTTT
>CAYRGN010000049.1:0-27075 GCA_964423865.1 uncultured Lacihabitans sp. | reverse complement strand
AGCTGTGAGCTGTGAGCTGTGAGCTGTGAGCTGTGAGCTGTGAGCTGTGAGCTGTTGCACACTAGCGGTCGGAGGTCAACCTTTTTCCTGTACAAAGATATAAAAGTTAGACTAATCTAACAAATATATTTTAAAAATATAATTTAGATATTACCGATTGGTGTGTCTAACCATTAATAGTTCATGCCTATTTCATTCTTGGAAAATAGGAGTAGTGCGTTAGCGGGGGCAGCCTCTTTGGAGACCTACTCGCTGGCTTCTATTTCATAAAGATCAAATTGATAGCCGGTTTGGTAACCTGTCCATCCAAAGTTACCGACATGTGAGATTTTACTCCCCGAGACATATCTCTCGAGATTTCTCTCTTTTGCATTATAGGGCAAAAACAGCCATTTTTTTTGCTTTTTAAAATATTCCAGGTCGGCAAAACGGATAATATTTATGCCAAAAGGGCTATTATGATAGTCTAAAACATAGTTTTCACTTCGTACAGCCCTATGATTGGTCATAGCCATTACACGTCCTGGCGCTAAATACGCTATTACTCCGCTAAGTGAGCCTGACACTTCAGGAGCAGCCATGATGATGACATCATCCATCCCTATTTTTTTACTTACGCTCTCACTATAGCTGATGAAACCTCTTTCGTTCGGAATCTTTACCAGACTAAGAAATGAGTTGAGGCTTAATAACAACAGGATAGTGATGATTAAGCCCTTATGTAGGTCGTTTTTGAGATTTTCTACAGTTTGTATAGCAAAAAACATCCAAATAAGACCGTAGGCCGGTACCAGGTATCTCGATAGCAAAAGTGGCTTTACTGCCAGAGACAAGACCGTACCGAAAATAACCAGGCATACCATACTAAACACACCGGTAAAAAAAAAGTAGTCTTCAGTCTGTTTTGGCTTTTTGAGTAGGAAAGAAATAAAGGAAAAAGCAAAAACTAAAAGGAACACAAAACTGGTCAGAAGCCCTCCGGAAGTAAATAAAGACAAAATGAACTTAACAGAGTCTGTCCAGTGGAAATCCGCTATCCAAAAATCATCAACGGCCACCATAAGCTGCTTTTTAACAATGATGAGCCAGGGTAAATACAGAAGAAATGACAATAACGCAATGAACAATACGGTTTTTACTCTTTTAGAATTATAAAACAGCGTATATAGTATAAAAATGCTGTAGCTTATGCCTGCCATAAGACCCGCATAGTACTGCGTATAAAAAGTGGCCAGGAAAAAGAAAAACAACCCCGCGTACCATCGGTTTGAATCTGTTCGGAGTGCATAAAAAGCCGAAATGTGGGTCATGCTCACAAAAAACATCGCCCAACTATACATTCTTATCTCTACGGCATATAAAACCATGGCCTTAGAGGCCAGAAATGCAAGTACAAACAGTGCAACTGCATATCCTCCAAAGTATTTTTTAAGCAAACCCCTTGCAAAAATCAGCGTTAACACCACAGGCAGAAGCGATACCATACGCGCCACGAACACGCTACTTCCGAAAATTTTAATGAAAACTTTCAGTATAAAATAATACAATGGCGGGTGGAAGTCATTTGCTGTAAACTTCAGTATATCAGTCCAGGAGCATCTAGCCATAGCTAAAGAGTATGCTCCGTCAAACCAAAGCGTATTGTTTATATAAGAAAGGTAAATGCCTGTTAAAACGAAAGCAATTATAAAGAAAATACCCGCAACAGAGTATATTGTTTCTTTGTTTTTTAACGGGTAAATTTTCATAAATTATGTTTCTTAAAAATAATATTTCTCCCACATAATTACAAGTATCAGGACGCTTTATCTGACAAAATACACCCTCTGGTATCGTTGCATAGGATGTTTCTATGCTCTCTATTGGTTAATTATATTTTTGTAACCCTATCTTTTGCATCATTTACACAGTTTATCCGCTCCGAATATAGTATTTATCCATGCTGTGATCCTGTATTTATGCGATCCGGCCTGCACAACCCCGCTTGTTTTAGTACCCTTCAACAAGCTGAACCGTACAGGCCGTGCAAATTTCTTATATACTCTTCTTTTACGCCGGATCCACAATCAGCTTTATCCCGTCTATCTTCCTGATCCTGACCCGCGCATTCTCTTCTATGTTGTGATCTACCTCAGAATAGGCTATCCAATCGGCACCGCGATAGAAAACCTTGCCCTCCCCATGGGGCGGAATAGCAGTAGATACGCGTGCAAAATCATCGACAATTTCTTTAAATTCCTTCGCATTTTTATTGAAGACGTCCAGAAGTCGCTTACGGAAGATCAAAAGACTGCCTAAGGAGGCCACACCGAAGATCAGTAACTGGGCCGTGAGGTCATCGGCAATTCCCAGATAAATGAAAAGTGCCGTGATTAACGCCCCGATTCCAAAAAAGATGGAGTAAAAGGATACTGACAGCACTTCGGCCACCAAAAGTATCACTCCAAGAATTATCCAAATGCTGATGGGTTCCATAATTATTTAGTTTGTTTAATGACACTCATTGCTGTGGCTATTGCGCCGGAAATATCCGCCACATTGGTCGGTAGAATCATGGTGTTATTGGTTTTAGCCAACTTACCAAACTGCTCAATATAATCTTCCGCCACTTTCAATTGCAGGGCTTCCATTCCACCCTTCTCCTGCAGTGCTTCTGCTACCAGGCGGATCGACTCGGCAGTTGCCTCCGCTACTGAGCGTATGGCAGAGGCCTCCCCTTCCGCCTCGTTAATCTGTTGTAATTTCTGAGCCTCAGATTCCAGCACTACCCGTGCCTTCTCTCCTTCTGCCAGGTTAATGGCAAATTGTTTTTTACCTTCCGACTCCAGGATGACCGACCGTTTCTCACGCTCTGCCTGCATCTGCTTTTCCATGGCTGCCAAAACCGTAGCGGGTGGCGTGATATTTTTAATTTCATAACGGAGCACTTTCACCCCCCAGCCAATGGCCGCCTCGTCAATGGCTGCCACCACGGCCTGGTTAATGACCATCCGTTCTACAAATGTTTTATCGAGATCAATCTTACCTATTTCACTCCGCATGGTGGTTTGGGCCAGTTGGGTCACGGCAAAGACATAATCATTGATACCGTAAGAAGCCTGTTTGGGATCTATGACCTGTAAAAAAATTACACCATCTACCCTAACCTGCACATTGTCACGGGTAATACAGATTTGTTCATGAATATCGTAAGCCTTCTCTTTCAGGCTATGCTTATAGGCCACACGGTCGAAAAAGGGGATGATGAAATTAATACCGGGCTGAAGTACACCGTAAAACTTCCCCAGTCGCTCTGCCACAAATGCGGTCTGCTGGGGAACTACTTTGACCCCCATCATAATCACCACCACCACCAAAAACACAATTGCAAGTACAGGATACATAATATAGATTAATTTAAGTGTTAGAATACGAATATCTTATTACAAAAATATCATATATCTTGGTTCAGGCAACAAATTTCGGATAAACGTATGCTTTCAAAAGAAGATAGGTTTCGCAGGCGGACAAACGGAAAATAAATTATCTTTGCCCCTCATTCAAATTGTATTTATTTTGAGCCAGTATCATATCCGGAAAGCGACGGGAGAAATAAAAGAACGTATTGCCCTGGTATCTTCGAAAAGCGAAAGTAACCGCGCCCTTATTATTGACGCCCTCACGGGCTTTCAAAACGAGCTGCAAAATCTCTCCGCCGCCCGCGATACCCAAACCATGATCCGCCTCCTCCGCTCGGAAGAACCCGAGGCCAATGTACTGGATGCCGGCACTACCATGCGTTTTCTGACCGCCTATTTTACCGCTACCCGACAGCCCCGTATCATGACAGGCACGCCGAGGATGTGCGAACGGCCCATCGGCCTGCTCGTGGAAGCCCTGAAAGAACTGGGCGCCGACATCGAATACCTGAACCGGGAAGGATATCCCCCGTTGAAGATTAAGGGGTTTGGACCACAGAAAACCCGGCACATAAAAATCCGCGGAGACGTGAGCAGCCAATATATTTCGGCCCTGCTCATGATTGCCCCCGTGCTGGAAAAAGGCCTGGAAATTGAACTGACAGGAGAAGTGGGTTCGGTACCCTACATCACCATGACCCTCCGGCAGATGGAAGCCTCAGGTGTGGAGGTGACCGCCGACTGGGAAAACAAAAAACTTAACGTAAAGCCTCAATCTTACCGGCCCGTGACTTATACGATCGAATCGGACTGGTCGGGCGCTTCCTATTGGTATTCGGTGGTGGCGCTGTCGCCATACTCCGGTACGGAAATCGAATTGCTCGGATTGAAAGAAAACTCTCTCCAGGGCGACAGCGCCATTGTGGAGATTATGGCCCGGCTAGGGGTAAAAAGTATCTTCACCCCGGAAGGCGTATTGCTGCAAAAAACGGCCCCGGAAAAAACATTTACATGGGACTTCTCGCATTGTCCTGACCTTACCCAAACCGTGGCGGTAATACTGGCCGGACTAAAAATGGAAGGGGAACTCACCGGCATAGAAAGTCTGAAAATTAAGGAAACCGACCGCGTACTGGCCCTTCAAAACGAACTCCGCAAAATAGGCGCGGAGCTCATAGAAATCGAAGCCAACCATAAATACAAGGTGACCCATTTCGCCGAAGCGCCCGTAGCCGGCATCCCGGTGGCCGCCCCACCTGTGATCGAAACTTACGACGACCACCGCATGGCCATGGCTTTCGCGCCCGTGGCTATGTTAAGGGATGTCATTATACGGGAACCGGGCGTAGTGGCCAAATCGTATCCGAGCTATTGGGATGATTTAGGAAAGATTGTGGAGATAAACCGTGAATTTGTTTGAATTTGTAGTCCCAAATATAGCCTGACCTACGCGTGATAAAATACCCGCTTCACCCGCTCTGACACCCCCGTCAGTAGTTCGTAGGGAATAGTATCTACGCATTCAGCCAGGTCGGAAACATTCGGATTTTCGCCAAAAACAATTACTTCGTCGCCTTCCCGGCAATCGACCTCCGTGACATCAATCATGGTCATATCCATGCAAATCCTGCCTACCGTTTTACAGAGGGTTCCATTGACATAGATAGCACCCTTTCCGTTACCAAAACGCCGGTCGTAGCCGTCTGCATAACCGATGGCGACCGTAGCAATGCGGGAATCACGTTCCAGCCGCTCACTACGACCATACCCCACGGTTTCACCCGCCGGCAGCGACTTGATCTGGGAAATGGTGGTTTTCAGGGTAGCTACGGTTGCCAGAACCCCGCTTTCCATTCCAGATGACTCCACACCGTAAAGCCCGATCCCCAGGCGCACCATGTCGTATCGGGCTTCCGGAAAGCGAAGGATCCCGGCCGTATTGCAGATATGCCGGAGTGGCGTGCAGCCGGTCTCCGAAATAATCCGGGAAGAAACCCGTTCAAAGCAGGCGATCTGCTCTTTGGAAAACGCGTTGTGTTCTTCAGCATCTGCTCCTGCCAGGTGGCTGAAAATACTGGCCACTTCCACCATAGGATTTTCTTTGAGGATTTCCGTCAATGCGTACGCCTCACTTTCCATGAAGCCCAGGCGGTGCATGCCCGTATCGATTTTCAGGTGTATCCGGGTGATCTCCCCGGGCTTCCACAACATTTTAGCTTTCAGGTAGGCTTCCAGCACCCGGAAACTGTAGATCTCAGGTTCGAGGCCGTGCTCAAAAATAGTGGAGTAACTGTCGGGGTCGGCATTCATGACCATCACCGGCAGGGTAATCCCGTTTTGCCGTAAAGCTACGCCCTCGTCAGGATAGGCCACAGTAAGGTAATCTACCCGGTGGTATTGCAGCCAGGCGGCCACCTCATTTCCGCTGCCGTACGCGAACGCCTTTACCATCACCATCAGCTTGGTATGCGGCCCAATCCTGGCCCGGTAAAAATTCAAATTGTAGGTGATGGCGTCCAAATTAATTTCCAGAGCCGTACCGTGGATGCGCTTGACCAGCTTCTCCACAATTTTTTCGAAGGAAAACGCCCTGGCCCCTTTGACCAGGATGAGCGATTTCTGAAAGGTCTCCGGCACCCCACTCTTCAGAAATTCATCGGTAGAACGGAAAAAACGCACGGTTGTGCCCGGTAACTCCGGGGGGGCTTCGTACAGTCCTTGGCCTATACCGATGAAAGTCTTGATTTGCTGGGGGCGGATCAGGTCTTCCATTTCTTTGACAAGCTCCTTCCGGGAAAGTCCGGACTGAAACATATCGCTTAAAACCAAAATCTTATCTCTACGGGTATGGGTCTGACTCATAAAGTTCAGCGCCATTTTCAATCCGCCCAGGTCGTTGTTGTACGTGTCGTCAATGACATAATTTCCTTCACGCCCTTCTTTCAGCTCCAGCCGCATTTCCACCGGATTCAGAAAGCGGAAACGCTCCAAGAACCTACCGCTCTCTCTTCCCTGCAAAAGATATTGCCCGGCGTATGCACAGTGAATCACATTCTCCACAGACGCATTATCCGGGAAGGGAAGAGTCAATTTTTGAGACAAATCTCCCAGGGGAATGGTTATGCTCAACGTATCGCCTTCACGCCTTACGTCTGAGGTGGACCATGAGATCAAGCGGATATCCGGATTTAAAGGCCGTAAAAAATGTTCAATTTCCTCCGCTATCTCCTGGTGGTCCCGGCAGTAGACCAAAGCTTCGGACTCCCGGAAAAGCAAAAGCTTCTCCCGGATCTTCTGACGGTTGTCCGGGAACCCCTCACTATGCGATGACCCAATATTGGTAAAAATACCCAGCGTAGGCCGGATCATCTTTTCCAGGGCGGTCATCTCACCCGGCTCGGAGATTCCGGCCTCAAAAATACCCAGATCGTTCTTGGAAGACATTTCCCAAACCGACAAAGCCACCCCTATCTGGGAATTGTAGCTTCGGGGGCTTTTGACCACATCAAAGTCTTTTTCCAGCAGGGAACTCAGCCATTCCTTGACAATGGTCTTGCCGTTACTGCCTGTAATTCCCACTACGGGATAATGATATACCGCCCTTTTCCGGGTGGCGAGTTCTTGCAGGGCAGTAATGCTATCGTCAACGCAATAGGCCCGGATGTCGGGCTTCTCCAAAAACGCCCTCAGTTCTGCGTTCACCGCGTCTTCTTCCACCACAAATTCCCGTAAACCCTCCCGGAACAGGTCCGGTATAAACCGGTGTCCGTCGTGCCGGCTCCCCTTAATGGCAAAAAATACGCTTTTCCCCGGATCCGACAGAAACCGGCTGTCGGTCAGCAACACCTTCCCCTGCGCCTCCAGCTTATCTATATTTAAAAGCATCTCTTTATGGATAAAATTCAGATATTAGAGATTAGCCATTAGATATTAGTGGTGGCAGACCACCTGGCGAAACCTCCCGGTAAGTCTAATTTCTAATAGCTAACGGCTCATAAATACCTTATACAGTTACAAAAAGGCGCCCTAGCAGCTTCTTATAGTCTTCTATTTCCCGCTCCTTCCGCTCTGCATTCCACCCCAGCTCTACCGCCATGATCTCCCCTACTTTGTGTACGGCCTCACTGCACGACTGCCAGTCCAGTATTTCCCATCGTACCCGCCTCGCCATAAAATCACGGATGGTTTGGGCCATTTCATAGCGACAGGCAAAGATGACCTCCGCACTCAGATACGGCTGGGCCGGGTGCAGCTTTTCCTCCCTGCCCATGTCCAGCGCCAACACCTCCGGCGTCTGGCAACCGTAGTAGCTGATAAGCCGATGCCACAACGTATCCTCGGTGGCGGCGGGCTGCTGGATTTCCCTGTCGTTGCCCACCAGTTTATACTCCCGGGTAAGGCATTCGTTCTTTTTTCCGAAAAGGGTATCTATCGCATCCAGGGTATCCTGGGCCATCAGGCGGTAGGTGGTCCACTTCCCTCCCAAAAGGCTGATCAGCCCACTGTCTTCGTCTACCTCTACTTCATGATCTCTTAACAAAGATTTCGTATTTTCTTCGCTTCTTCGCCGGGCGAGCAGCAAGGGGCGCACCCCTCCGAAACCGGCTCTGACCTCGTCCATTTCCGGTACTTTATTCAGGTAAGGGCGGGCCGTTTCCAACAGGTACGCGGCCTCCTCTTTTTCCAGGCGGGGTTCCCGGTTTCCACCTTTGTAAGGTGTATCGGTAGTGCCAATCATCACCTTGCCACGGAAAGGAATGACAAAAATCAGTCGACCGTCCGCGGTCTTGGGAATCAGCAGGGCCTTGTCGCCCTCAAAATATTTTCCCGGCACCACCACATGTACCCCTTTGGAAGGCACGATCCGGCGCTCCTCCGCCGGGTTGGCCATCAATCTTATCGCGTCTGAAAACGGCCCGGTGCAGTTGACAAACCGCTTGCTTTTTACGGTAAACTCTTTCCCGCTCAGCACATCCTGCACCCGGACAGCCGTCAACCTGCCTGTGGCGTCTTTCTCAAAGGCGGTCACAGCACAATAGTTAGCCGCAGCGACCCCTTCCCGCGAAGCGGTTTTGATCAGCGCCATTACATACCGGGCATCGTCGAGCTGTCCGTCGTAATACAGCACTCCGCTATGCGCCCGGGGAGTAATGTTCGGACTTTCGGTCAGCATCTCCTTCCGGGTTAGCCACCGTGCCGACGGGAAATGATCCCTAAGTGCGAAAAAGCCGTAGAGTTTCAGTCCGATGAAGTAGTAAAGTCCTTCTAAAGCGCTGTAGACAGGTGTAATGATCCCTAGCTTTTTGGTGATATAACGGGCATTGGAATACAGGTACTTTCTTTCTTTCAGTCCGTGCTTCACCTGTTTTAATTGCCCGAAATCCAGGTTTCGGAACGCCTGTTCCAGGTAACGCACACCCCCATGAATCAATTTGGTAGATTTGGAAGAGGTTTGTCCGCAAAAGTCTCCGCTATCTACCAGCGCCACTTTATACCCCCTCAACACGGCATCCAGGGCCACTCCGGCCCCGCTGGCTCCCGCGCCAATGACACACAAGTCAAAATCTTCCTCCGAAAGCCGACCGAGGCTATATACTCTGTTCATCAAAACAATGAAGTTATGTAAAAAAGGAGCTACCCCACGATAATGCCTACAGAAAGGAACGGCCGCCTTCCGCCCCGCCGCGTTCCTTACAAAAGCACCGTAGAGTCCGGGCTTTCGATTATTTCCTCTTCCAGTACGGACGGTACTCTCCGGGGTTCAATTTTCTCTATTTTGGGCAGAAAAAGCACGTCGGTGACAATATATTTCGTATCTCCGTTCCAGGGAAACTTCACGAACTTCTCCTGATACAAGAGGGTAATCCGTTCTCCGGTAGCCAGAGCCTGACGGAGCTTGACCACCACAGAATCTTCCTTGGTGGAAAAGTCCCAGTAGCGAGGCGCCAGCGAACCCGTTTCACCAGAATACCCGCCTTCCATCAGTTGTCCTTCATACGTTTTAAACACATACCCCCGCTCACTGAACTTGGAGATGGTGCCGGCACGGTCGCCTGCGGAATAATACCCGGTGCTCACAAACCAAAGGATCCCCAGGAAAACCAGGAAGAGAATAAATAAGAAAACTTTAAACTTCCGCATGATTATTCTGAATTGAATGATGCTGCAAACCAACAAAAAAAATCACGAACACCGAAATTTTGAGAGCGCTTTTATATAGCGCTATCTCCGGAAAATGAATTACAGATAAGAAAAATCCATTCTTTTGGCCAATCACTTAAAAAACAGGATATCTAATATTAATTTTAAAGATTAAATTTCACATATATGGCCAATACTTTCACCCAAATTCACATCCATGCCGTTTTTGCAGTACGCCACAGACAGTCCTTGATCCACAGTTCATGGAAAGATGAACTATTCAAATACATGACAGGCATTATCCATAATAACGGGCATAAACTACTTGCGATAAACGGCATGCCAGATCACGTTCATCTGCTTTTGGGTCTAAGACCTATCCAATCACTTTCTGATCTTATACAAATTATAAAACGCAGCTCCTCTCTCTGGATAAATACGCGGCGTCTTGTGCCGGGAAAATTTTCTTGGCAAGAAGGTTTTGGCGCATTTTCTTACAGCCATTCTCAATTGAAAAATGTAATTCATTATATTGAGAATCAGGAGTTACATCATAGAAAAAAGAATTTTTCAGAAGAATATAAAGAATTGTTGTATGCTTTTGATATTCCGTTTGATGAGCGCTATATTTTTAATAATCCGGATACCGGTATGTAATCCATACGGGATATTTTGGAAAATCACATCGCTTTTGATACCGGTATGTAATCCCTACGGGGTCTTGTTCGCCGAATATCCCATGTCCCGTAGGGACAACCTATGGGTAGAGAACATATTGTTAGAATATCGCACATACCCCCATATCCCGTAGAGATTTAATCCTTCATTCCATAACGCCCCCAAAGGTCGGGTAACGGAATTTCGGCCGATACCTCTCCGCAGACGATCTTCGTGCAGGATAAAAACAAACTACCGTCGGGGGAGCTTCGTTTATAGCCGTATTTCAAATCGCCGACGATGGGACTGCCCGCGGCAGACAACTGGGCCCGGATCTGGTGAAAACGGCCCGTGGTAATTTCCACCTGAAGGAGGTGATACCGCTCGGAAGAGCGGACTAACCGGTAATGCAATACTGCCTTTTTACTCCCCTTTTCTTCCCGGTCGAACACCCGGGCCCGGGCCTCTTTCCTGATCCAATGTACCAGTTCTCCTTCGTCTTTCTCCGGCCGCCGGGCTACCACACAATGATAGACTTTCCCGATCGCTCCGTCTTGCAGATAACGGCTCCACACACGGGCAGAGGCTGCGCTTTTAGCCAGGATCATGAGTCCGCTTACCCGCTTATCCAGGCGCGTGACCGCATGCGTTCCCGGAAATGCGGCCAGGATAGAATCGCCGTCCGTGAGGTCATCTTGGGCCGATACACCGGGAGGCTTATCCACGATATACACCTCCTCGTCTTCGTATACGATCATAAAGGAAGAGACAATAAGGGCACCGCACTTCCGGAAGCCATGATACGCGTCTTGCTCCGATGCACCAGGGAGGCCCAGAAACCGTAGCGGTTAGGTACCATAATCAGCAGGTCGGCTTTCACTTCCGCCAGCTCTTTCTCGATTTCCCGGATCACCGCGTTCGACTCCACATTTTTGTAGAAGTACCTGACATCCTCCTGGCCTTCCCCAAACATACTTTCCGTGCTGGCCTGTATACCCGCCTTTTCCATTTCTTTGACCTTCGCACTTACATGGAAGATTTCCACTTGCTTGGCGCCAAAGTCCGCGGCCACTTCTCTTACTTTCCCCAATACATCCAGGTGTACCCCGCGCAGGATATCCGCCGCGAAAAGGATGGTTTTTATGCCTTCAAACTTCACCCCGTAGGGTACTGCGAGTACAGGGAATTTCAAACGGAAAATCGCGCCGGTAGTGGTATTCCCCAGGAGATCCTGTTCCAATGATTTCTCCGGCATACCCAATACTACAATGTCGGCATTAAAATACTGGATACTCCGCTTCAGCTCCATGTAAAAATCGTCTTTGTGCCAGTCGGCTTCCGCCTGTATTCCATATCGTGCCGTCACTTCCGCCGCCCGGTCTTCCAGGCGCTGACGGCTGGCCTTGTAGAGGTCATCAAACGAGGCCGGCCCCAGGCGGGAGTTCATCGCGTGTACCGATAATTTGTATAGATGGAATAAAACCAGCTTCGCCTTAACCACCTTCGCCGCTGCTGCGGCATATTCCACCGCGTTTTCCGCTTCTTTTGAATAATCTGTAGCTACCAATATTACTTCCATCTCCGTCAAAACTTTTCAGCAAGATACTACATTTTCCCGTACCTCTTTTATGATTTTCCTCATCCCGGGATATGTTTGTTTTGGAGGAAATACTCTGCGGAACATCCACAGATACCAAGAGAGGCCGATGCCCGGTTCTGCTCAGTCTTAAGGCCATTTCCGGGCCTGTAAATTTTATCCGCTACCTATCATCTTCCGAATAAAAATAAACACGTAATTTTGACGTATTAATGTATACCGCCGCACTCCGGTCTTTCACCCATGGGAAATACACTGAAATATTTATTGAACCGGCTCATTTCTTACTTTCTGCGCGGGCTCCTCTTTGTGGCGCCCCTGGGAATTACACTGCTGATCCTTTTTTCGGCCTTCGATTTTGTCGATAGCCTTGGGCGCATCCAGTTTGAAAGCTGGTCTGACCCAAACAAAAAGTTTTTCATCCCGGGCCTGGGCTTCCTGATCGTGGTGGGTGGCACGGCGTTTATGGGCTTGTTGTTTACGAGAATCCTGCCGTTTACCATTCAGAATTGGCTGGAAGAGAAGCTGACGAACCTTCCCATCGTAAAAATATTCTATTCGGCCACTAAAGATCTGATTTCAGCGTTTTTAGGAGAGAAGAAGAAATTTAACACGGGAGTGCTGGTGACCATCAACTATCACCCCGTGGTTAAAAAAATGGGGTTTCTGACCCAGGAAAACCTGGATATCTTTAACCTGCCCGACATGGTTTCGGTGTACTGTCCGCATGGATACGCCATCTCGGGACAAACGTTTATTGTGGCGCGTGAAGATGTGGAAATCCTGAATATACCCAGTACGGAACTGATGAAAATGGCCATTTCGGGCGGGGTTTCCATCAGCGAACTTAAATGAGCTGTGAGCTATCAGCTATCAGTAGTTAGATGTTAGACATTAGATATTAGATGATAGAATTAGATGCTGCTGCGGTTAGACGCACGGGGTGTCGTTCGCCAACTGACCGATGAACCTACTGCTGATAGCTGATAGCTGATTGCTGATTGCTGATTGCTGAAAGCTCATAGCTCATAGCTAAAAATTATACAAATGAAAAAAACACTTGCTCTCCTCCTTTTTTCTTTCGCCGCCTTTGCACAAAATATGGAGGATGAGAACCTGGGGAAAGAGCCGCATAAACGCAAAGCCTTAACGGTAGAACAGCTCCTTGAGAAGAATGACCCTAAAGCATACAAGGCCATGACGGCCAGGTCACCCTTCATTACGGTAGCCAATTACCGGAACGGCAAACGATGGCGATATTTCGAGGGCGATATCCTACGGTTTAAAACCCAGGACGGTCGCTATTTCGAAGAAGACCTGGCCTTCATTGATGACAGCACTTTTACCATTTACCGCTATGATGCCACGGCGAGACGAATGGACCAGATGACATTCGGCACAGACGAGGTAAAAGCAGTGTACAAATACAAACGGGGCGGCGCCCTCAAAACCGGTTTGCTGAGTATGGGTCCATTTGTACCTATGGCTTTGCTAGATTGGGCCCTGTACAAGAATCCGCCATATACCAACAAAGATTTCCTGTGGATTGCCCCCATAGTAGGTGTCGGCAATATGCTTATTTTTAAGCACAAGAGTTTATTTAACAAGCAGAAGTTGGGGAAGAATAAGGACTTGAAGCTTGTAGTTCCACGGTGAAGATGGGCATCGCTTTTAGATTTTTAGTACTGATCTTTATCAGTAACGCAATTTAATACATCAATCCAAAATGCCATAGGGGAATAACATTCAGAAACCCCTTTTCGATATCGTCTTTCACGATAAACCCGGTTTCAGCAGTCATGATTTGCTTCGACCCTTTATTTCTCCCTCCTATTTCAAAATCGACAGCATCTGCGGTGAAGTCGGCTATCGGAGAAGAGAAAACCTCATGATTTACCCGCAACTGATTGAAAAAAAATGTTTCCCGTAAATTGCCGGTATTCCGGTTTTCCCTCACCAGATTGAAGACCAGATTCGCATTGTCAAGATACACCTTGTCTACTTTTCCCAAACCACGGATTCCCCCCGTTGAAGTTCTTAACTGGGCAATCATTCCTGCTTCTTCGATATACATCAGGTAATCAGCGATGTTATTCCTACTGACATTCAGCATATCGGCTATTTTACTCATGTTGGGTTTAAATGGCGCAGAGGCGGCTACAATAGCCATTAATTGTCTGAGTTTTCTACCGGTAGATACATTCATGCCGGCATAAGCCGGAATATCGGTTTCCAATGTCTGGTTAATCACTTGCTGTAATCTAATGCTGAAATCATCTTCTGCGGCAAAGGGGTAATATCCGCTTTCCAGATATTGGGCGAACAAGGGGAGAGGATGCGCTATTTGAGGCAGATCTACCCGGTGATCCAGGATTTCCTGCAATGTGAAAACAGGTGTCACTACCTTGTGAAATAAGGCCAGGTATTCGCGAAAAGACAAGCCCTGCATAGCGTACATAACGGCTCTGCGACTTAAGTCGTAACGGCTTTTTTTGATGTCGAGAACAGAAGAACCGGTAAACACCACATTCAGGTTCCGGTGGTAGTCGTGCATGAGTTTCAGCTCTTTCGACCAGTCAGGATATTTATGTATTTCATCAATAAAGAGGTACTTCCCACCTGATTTCACAAAAAGATCTGCCACATCTAACAGACGGTTTCCAGCAAAATAGAAATCTTCGGCTGTAACATAGAGGGTTTGATTTATGGGGAGGTTTTTCTGGATGTACTGTAGTATAAGAGTGGTTTTTCCCACTCCGCGGGGTCCGGTTAAACCTATAAGCCTGTTTTGCCAGTTTATCTGATGAAACATATACCGTATAAAGTCCGTTTTTGTTTCACTGATCAGCTTGGTAGAATATTCAAATAGCGATTGCATTTCTAAAAATTTACTGCAATATACTATAAATGCACCATGATAGTGCATTTTATCTTAAATTTTGCACTATGGGAGTGCAAATTTAATCTTACTTGCTTAGTCGCCACACCCTGTGGATACGGGTCGGTTAAAGCGGTTTTGTTCTTTGTACGGCCCGAACCTAAAAAAGAGAACCCGGCTTTACTACCGGGCTCTCTGATACAGCCGCTTAGGTTGAACGTTTTTTGTATCAGCAGACCACGGTTACCATCTTCTTCTCAACCACCGTTTTGTTGTGATATATAGGGTATCCACAGCTATGGATGGATTACCAAAATTAAAACACAAAGATCAGGAGAACAAATTATTCGTAGATTTCGTTAGTAAATTCAGGGAGGAAAATCTATTTTTACTACAGATTTAAGGTTCAAATGCACAAAAAAATACTGACTTCCGTATTGCTCATGATTCTCGCCTGTCCGGCTTTCGCCCAGGAAGAAGAGGAAGGCATTGATACCAAGACCCTGGCATTCGGGGCCACGACCAGCAATTACACCAACCTGATTGGCGGAGTGGTAGTACGGAGTTCTACCCCGGTATCGGTACGGAAGAACAAAAGCGTTTACCAATACCTGGCTATTGAGGCCCTGAACCTGAAAAACCCGCGGGAATACAGCCAGTTTACGGGCTTCGGACCCAAGTTTACCCCGGGAAAGAGGAATTACCTTTTCTCGGTGAGGCCCCAGTACGGCAGGGAATACGCAGTGTTTCAAAAGACGCCGGACAGCAACATCGGCCTCAGCCTGGTTTTCGCGGGCGGTCCCAGCCTGGGGCTGCTGAAGCCCTATTATGTGCGGTATGACGACAACAACACATTCGTGCAGTACGACCCCAACCGAAAAGGGAGCATCACGGGCGTGGGCGGTATACTTAAAAACGGGTTTCGGGGAATCCAATTCACGCCCGGCCTGCACGCCAAAGCGGCCGTCAATATTGACATTAACACCTTCAACGATAATGTCACCGGCCTGGAAATAGGCACCACGATAGAAACCTTTTTTAAGAAACCGGAGATACTCGCTTCAACTTTCTCCGATAATCCACAGACCTTTGTAAGTGTTTATCTAACTTTGTACTTCGGAAATAAATCGATCGTCAAGAAGAAAGATTCGGGTAATGGAATTGATTGAAAGAAAAAAGCGACCGGACTGGCTTCGCGTGAAACTTCCCATAGGAGAGAATTACAGAAAAGTTCGTGAGGTTGTAGACAATAATAAGCTCCACACCATCTGTCAGAGCGGAAACTGTCCGAACATGGGCGAATGCTGGGGAGAAGGAACCGCCACTTTTATGATCCTGGGAAACGTATGCACCCGGAGTTGTAATTTCTGTGCGGTAGCTACAGGACGGCCAAACGAATACGATACCGCTGAACCTGACCGGGTGGCGGAAGCCATTCATACCATGGGGGTTAAACATGCCGTGATTACCTCCGTAAACCGGGATGAGCTGAAAGACAAAGGGGCCGAAATCTGGTACCAGACCATTATAAAAACCAAGGCCCTCTCGCCGAAAACCACAATAGAGACCCTGATTCCCGACACCAAAAGCGACTGGGACGCGCTTTACCGGATGATTTCCGCGGGACAGGAGGTGGTTTCCCACAATATGGAAACCGTGCGCAGTTTTTACCGAAAAATTCGTCCCCAGGCCAAGTACGACCGCAGCCTGGAGCAGATCCGCCGTACCAAAGAATACGGAAAACGGACCAAAACCGGTATTATGCTGGGCTTCGGGGAAAAGAAAGAGGAGGTTTTTGAAGCCATGGATGACCTGGCCCGCGTGGGTTGTGACATCCTGACCCTCGGGCAGTACCTACAGCCTACCAAAATGCACCACGAAGTGATAGAGTTTGTCCATCCCGATCTTTTCGAGGAGTACCGGGTGGAAGGCCTTAAACGGGGACTCAAATACGTAGAGTCCGGTCCGTTGGTGCGGTCTTCTTATCACTCGGAAAGGCATGTGAATGTGTAAGTCAGCTGAAAGCTATCAGCTATCAGCTTTCAGCCGTAGGCTTATAAGATATAGGAGAGCGGTTTCCAGCCATAAAGACCAGTAGCTGGAGGCGGATTACCGATATCCTACAACCAACAGCCGTTTTATCTAAAAGACGAGTATATAACAGACAAATCATCTATTACATACCTCACAATAGGATTAATTAACCAAAAATATTTCAAGTAACAAAAAAAATCACCAAATTTGCCTCCTCGTACACCTGCGGTAGCTGGCAGGCAATCATGATACAAATTACATCGTAAACTATGGCCTATTTATTTACTTCGGAATCCGTTTCCGAAGGGCATCCTGACAAAGTTGCGGACCAGATATCCGACGCCCTCATCGATCATTTCCTGGCCTTCGATCCGAATTCCAAAGTAGCCTGTGAAACCCTGGTCACTACGGGGCTGGTGGTACTGGCGGGTGAAGTAAATACCACCACCTACCTGGATGTGCAATCCATAGCCCGGGAGGTGATCCGGAAAATCGGCTATACCAAGGCGGAATATATGTTCGAGGCCAATTCCTGCGGAATCATTTCGGCCATTCATGAACAATCTCAGGACATCAACCAGGGAGTGGACCGGAAGTCTGAAGACGACTTCGAAGCCAGAGCCAATGCCCAAGGGGCGGGAGATCAGGGAATGATGTTCGGCTACGCCACCCGCGAAACCGAAAACTATATGCCCCTCGCCCTGGATCTTTCCCATAAGATTCTCCAGGAAATCGCAGCGGTGAGAAGAGAAAACAAAGAAATTACCTATCTGCGTCCGGACACCAAGTCGCAGGTAACCATTGAATACACCGACGACAACCGCCCGCAACGGATAGACACCATCGTGATCTCCACCCAGCACGATGATTTCGCCGAAGATGCGGAAATGCTGGCGCGGATCAAATCGGATATGATCAATGTAGTGATTCCCCGGGTAAAAGCCCGTCTGAAGCCTGAGCTTCAGGCTCTTTTCACCGGCGATATTACCTACCACATTAACCCTACAGGCAAATTTGTGATCGGCGGACCTCACGGCGACTCCGGGCTTACAGGCCGGAAGATCATTGTAGACACCTACGGTGGAAAAGGGGCGCACGGAGGAGGAGCCTTCTCGGGCAAAGATCCTTCGAAGGTGGACCGCTCTGCGGCTTATGCCACCCGCCACATTGCCAAAAACCTGGTAGCGGCGGGCGTTTGTGACGAGGTGCTGGTACAAGTATCCTATGCCATTGGCGTAGCCCAGCCCTGCGGACTTTTCGTGAATACCTACGGCACGGCCAGGGTAGATCTGACCGACGGGGAAATTGCACAAATGGTAGAAAAACTATTTGACCTTCGTCCGTATGCCATTGAGCAGCGCCTGAAACTGCGGACGCCCATTTATTCGGAAACGGCGGCCTACGGACACATGGGTAGGGAGTCGAAAGTAGTCAAAAAAGTATTTGAAAACGCAGGACAGCGTACGGAAGTGGAGGTAGAACTTTTCACCTGGGAGAAGCTGGATTACGTAGATAAAGTAAAAGAAGCCTTCGGGATTTAACCCAAATTTCGTATTGGAAATTTCAACGAGACAAAATGCTGCAAAATAGCTGTGACCGGCCGATAAAGGCATAGTGATCTATGTTTTTTAAGGCCGAAAAACAGATATGAAGAAGCATTTTGGCGCAGTAAATAATCTAATACGTAATTGGGGTTTAATTTGTATTTTTCTAATTTGAGAGGTACATTTGGGCGATTTTAGAAGTTCTATAAATAAAGACATCTGTCAAACACGATAAAAATGAGTATTCTTGTAAACAAAAATTCGAAAGTACTGGTACAGGGCTTCACCGGCTCGGAAGGAACATTTCATGCAGGCCAAATGATAGAGTACGGCACCAACGTAGTGGGTGGAGTTACTCCGGGAAAGGGAGGACAAACTCACCTGGACCGTCCTGTATTCAATACGGTGGAAGAAGCTGTAAAAGAAACCGGAGCGGATGTTTCCATCATTTTTGTACCGCCGGGATTCGCTGCTGACGCCATCATGGAAGCGGCCCAGTCGGGTATCAAAGTCATTGTGTGTATTACAGAGGGGATTCCTACGAAAGACATGGTGAAGGCCAAATCTTTCATTGAAAAATATGACACTACGCTGATCGGGCCGAACTGCCCGGGCATTATTACGGCGGAAGAAGCGAAAGTGGGTATCATGCCGGGCTTTATCTTCAAAAAAGGAACCATCGGTGTGGTTTCAAAATCAGGTACACTTACTTACGAAGCCGTAGATCAGTTAACGAAAGCGGGTCTGGGTCAGACCACGGCCATTGGTATCGGTGGCGACCCGATCATCGGAACCACCACGAAGCAGGCGGTGGAATTGCTGATGAACGATCCTGAAACCGAGGGCATTGTGATGATTGGAGAAATTGGCGGTGGCATGGAAGCCGAAGCCGCGCATTATATCCAATCTACGGGCAACAAAAAGCCGGTAGTGGGCTTTATTGCCGGACAGACCGCACCTAAAGGCCGGAGAATGGGTCATGCCGGTGCCATCATCGGTGGCGCTGACGATACCGCAGCGGCCAAAATGGCCATCATGCGGGAGTGCGGCATTCACGTGGTAGACTCCCCCGCAGAGATCGGCGAGACCATGTTGAAAGCTTTAGGCCGCTAATCGAAATTTGGCATAATTTTTAAACGCTGATTTACCAGAATCAGCGTTTTTTTCGTTTATAAATTATTAACGTGTGTATATCTATGAAATCAGTAGTACTTTCCGCATCTTTATTCTTTGTTTTTTCCTTGTTTTCAGGATGTGAGAGAAAAGAAGTTACCCTTTCTCTCATGGATACGTTTACGGGCGGAAAACAGAAAGAATGGCTCATCGCCGAAAATTATTTTATCGGCACCAATGTAACCGAAGTGGAAGAATGTTACCGGGACGATACTGCCGTTTTCTCGAAAGGAGACAGCGGAGCAGACAAAATGATTCCCGTGTATACATGGAAGAAAAATGGAAATCAATGCAGCACCCCGGACGAAGACCTCTCACTTTATTTTACCTTATCCGACAACACCATTATGTTTGAGGATATATTGAACGGTGCGGCAGTAGACGTCTGGAATATCGACAAAGTGGAAAATACCGAGATTATTATTTCCCAGAACAAAGGAACCGATAACGAAAGGCGGCTGCGGTTTACATCCCAAACTTCATCCCCTTCTGTGGAGGAATAGATTACGCCCTAAATCTTTGGAGATACTATTTTAAAAGCGAAAAGACCCGGAATGCGGGTCTTTATCGCTTTTAATGCATTACGTTATAGCGCCGCGTTCATGGCCCTTACTGCGGCCGCAGATTTCTCGAAGGCGGCTTTTTCTTCGTTGGAGAGGCGCAGGGTGATGATCTTTTCCCAACCGTTGCGACCAATGACTACGGGTACGCCCATACAGATATCTTTTTGTCCGTATTCCCCGTTCAGGTACACGCTGGAGGGGATGATTTTCTTTTCATCCCGGAGGATAGACTCCACGATCTGCCCGATAGCTGCTCCCGGTGCGTACCAGGCCGATGTGCCCAGCAATCCGGTCAGTGTCGCGCCGCCCACCATGGTTTTATCTGCAACGTCTTTCAACTGCGCGGCCGACAGAAAGCGGCTCACGGGAATACTGTTCCAGGTGGCCAGTCGGGTCAGGGGAATCATGGTGGTATCGCCGTGCCCGCCGATGACCATGCCCTGGAGGTCGCTTTGGGCCACACCCAGGGCCTCGCCGAGGCGGTAACGGAAACGCGCGGAATCCAACGCTCCGCCCATCCCGATCACGCGGCGTTTGGAAATACCCATCTCCGCCGCAATCTTGTAAGTAAGATAGGTCATGGTATCCATAGGGTTGGATACGATGATAATAATGGCTTTGGGCGAGACTTCCAGGGCGCTTTTCACCACCCCACCCACAATTTTGGCGTTGGTACCGATCAGCTCTTCCCGCGTCATTCCCGGTTTGCGCGGAATGCCGGAAGTCACCACAATCACATCCGATTTGGCGGTTTTGGCATAATCATTGGTCACCCCGACCAGCCGGCTGTCAAAGCCTTCTATAGAGGCCGTTTGCGCAAGGTCCATGGCCTTTCCTTCCGCGAAACCCTCTTTGATATCGAGAATGACCACTTCCGATGCGATTTCCTTCCGGGCTATGTTGTCGGCTGCCGTAGCGCCTACTGCTCCCGCTCCAATAATAGTAACCTTCATTGTGTTAGTACGATATTTTTTAGTGAAACAATAATATACAAAAATATCTTTATTTTTTTATTTTTTTATCAATTTTGAACTTTGATTTTCGTTTTTTATGTTTGAAAGGTGCGTGCTAAGACCGGATTAAAATTCACGTGTACACAAAATGAAAAAAACAGGCTTCTTAAAAACGATACTCGGCTCTATTTTCTTTAGAAATTCCTTTTTGAAAGCCAGCCGTCTATCCAAAAACTCCAAGGGTATCATTTTACTTTTGGGCACGGTTTTTACCAAAATGAAATCGGAAGGCGAGGGTTCCCCCTTCCGGAAAATAAAAGAAAAGGTCAAGTCGATGGGATTGCTCTTAAGACACTATGCCAATGGCAGTTACCGTAGTGTGGAAGGCAAGAACGTAGTGATCATCCTGGCGGGTATGATTTATTTTCTTTCGCCTATTGATCTTATTCCGGATATTCTCCCTATTGTGGGTTTCGCCGATGACATTGCGCTGATCACTTTCATTTACAACAGTATATCGGAGGAGCTGGGAAAATTTGAAATGTGGCTGCTGAACCGGAAAACGGAGGTGGTGGAGGAGTAATCCACTTTTTTCCAATTTTTGGTTTTATTTCCCGTAAAAGTTACTAATTTTGTTGAATATTAAATAAATTGTGAGATGGAACTAACAACATTATTGTTTTTAGGATCTCTGGGAGGTTCTGAGATATTTATCATTCTATTCGTTATCCTGTTGTTCTTCGGAGCCAAAAAACTTCCTGAGCTGGCCAGAGGGTTAGGAAAAGGAATTAAAGAGTTTAAGGATGCCACGAAAGATGTGAAGGAAAACATCGAAAAGGCAACCAAATTAGAAGATTAATTTGTTGCAGATATAGCGAAACAACAGATTTGTGATTTTCACAGACCTGTTGTTTTTTGTTTTTAAACCCTAAAGAAAGGTGCAGTATTCTGATTACCCCTCTTTCAGAAAAGAACTTATATCCGGAGAAAGTGACCTGTGCGCGGTGGTGGAACATTTTCTCGAAAGAATTGAATCCCTGAAGCATCTGAACGTTTTCCTGGAGGTATATACCGACGAGGCCCGGCAGAAGGCCAGGGAGATCTCCCTCAAACTCCGGAACGGAACGGCCGGCAAACTGGCCGGGATGGTGATTGGGCTGAAAGATATCATCGCCTACCAGGACCACGGACTCCAGTGCGGATCACGGATCCTGGACGGCTACATTTCTCCCTTCTCCGCCACGGTGGTGCAGCGCCTCCTCCACGAAGACGCCATCATTATCGGCCGCCAGAACTGCGACGAGTTCGGCATGGGATCCTCCAACGAGAAATCGGCCTTTGGCCCTACCCTGAATTTCCTGGATGAGAAAAAAGTACCCGGCGGTTCTTCCGGAGCCAGCGCGGTAGCGGTCAGTGCGGGGCTGTGCCACGCCTCCCTGGGCTCCGACACGGGCGGATCCGTACGGCAGCCTTCCGCCTTCTGCGGTACCGTGGGATTCAAACCCACCTACGGCCGACTCTCCCGCTGGGGGCTGGCCGCATACGCGTCTTCCTTCGACTGCATCGGCCCCCTGACCCGTTCGGTAACCGACACCGCCCTTCTCCTGGAAGTAATGGCGGGTGAAGATGCGTTTGACAGCACCGTTTCGGCCCGGCCCGTGGAGGAATACTCCCGGTTTACCCCAGACGCGGGTCCCTATAAAGTGGGGTATTTCAAAGAAGCCCTTGACTCGCCCGGCCTTGACCCGGAAGTACGTGACGCTACACTGAATAAACTGGACGACCTGAAACGGCAGGGGCATGAAGTGGTGGCGCTGAACTTCCCCGAACTGAAATACCTTTTGCCCGTGTACTATACGCTGACCATGGCCGAGGCCTCGTCTAACCTGGCCCGCTACGACGGCGTGCGTTACGGATACCGGACTTCAGACGCCCATACCCTCGAAGAGCTCTACAAAAAGACCCGGGGCGAAGGTTTCGGACGGGAAGTAAAACGGCGCATCATGCTGGGTACCTTTATTTTAAGTGCCGACTACTACGACGCCTATTATACCCGGGCGCAGCGGGTTCGCACGGTGATTATGCAGAAAACGGAAAAGTTTCTGAAAGAAGTCAACTTCCTCGTTTCGCCCACGGCACCTACCCCGGCTTTTGATCTGGGTAAGAAATCCGGCAGCGCCATGGAATCTTACCTGGCCGATGTGTTTACCGTACACGCCAATGTGGCGGGCATCCCGGCCATCTCCCTCCCGAACGGAAAAAATAGCGAGGGCCTGCCCATAGGCTTCCAGGTGATGGGACCCACATTCTCCGAAAAAGAATTATTAAATTTTGCAAAGAGTATAGAATAATCAGGGTAAAAAACAGTTTTGAGAGGGGATTTTGTTTTTTACTAATTATTTTTATTACTTTTGGAGCATAGCTTTCCGATAATTTGTTTTGACATGCTGAAAACTCTTAAAAACATTATGAGATTCTCAAATTTATTTTTGACCTTTTCTACAGTTGTGGGATTGGGTTTTGGTGCAAGTGGTCAGATTAATGAAGGGGTAAAAGAAGAGTCTGCTGAGACGCAACCCGTTGAAGAAACCAAAAGTTTATATCCGTACCAGGTAGAAGTGGTAGACGAAAGGGATAATATTCCTTATACCATTACCGTCCTGGATCCGGAAATTATCAAAGCCCGGCTCAAGTCGATCGAAAAAACCATGCCCATGGTGTACAACGAAAGTGTGGCATTCTGGCTGAATTATTTCACCCAGCGTAGGCCCAATTTCACCAAAACCATGATGGAAGAGAAATCGGTGTATTTCCCTACCTACGAAAGAATTCTGAAGGAACACGACATGCCGGAAGAATTGAAATACCTGTCTATCCTGGAATCCGCGCTTAACCCTACGATTGTTTCCCGGGCCAAAGCGGTGGGTTTGTGGCAATTCATGTCGTTTACCGGCAAAGAATACGGCTTAACCATTAACGAATACGTGGACGAGCGTATGCACCCGGAGAAATCTACGGACGCCGCCTGTCGCTATCTCAAATTCCTGAACCGGATGTTTAACGACTGGGATCTGGCACTCGCCTCCTACAACAGCGGGCAGGGCCGGATCAGCCGCACGATGAAAAGAACGGGACTGAAGAATTACTGGGATCTGCATTCTCATATTCCGAAAGAAACCCGGCATTATGTTCCTCAGTTTATTGCCCTGGCCTACCTGATGAATTTCGGGCAGGATCACGGCATTGTTCCGGAAAAAGAAAATACACGTCCGGACCTGGAGACCATCTACGTAGAAAATGACATTAACCTGGAGGTGCTGGCTGCCCTGACGAACATTGAGCTGGAAGACCTGAAAAAATACAACACCCATCTGAAAGCCACCGTGCTGCCCCAGACCCGTTACGGGTATGAAATATCGCTGCCGGTTACCGCGATGACTTACTTTAACGAAAACCGGGTAGCTATCCTTGACTCCGCCAGCAAAAGACGTGTTCCAACCGGTCTTGCCGAAGAATCTACCGAGGCAGTACTCGCTTCTTCTACCCTGGCAGACCCTACCGGAGACGGCGCCATCGTGATTGGCCGCCCCGTAGCAGCCAAAGCAGCGGCCCACACTTCTTCTGAAGACTATGTGAATGTGACGCGCAAGGTCAAAAAAATCCACAAGGTAAAGCGGGGTGAGGTGATGAACAAGATTGCTTTACAATACGGAGTTTCGGTGAATGATATTAAAAAATGGAACGGAAAAACTTCTTCCAAAATCCTGCTGGGTGAGTCGCTGGCTATTTATGTAAATAAAAATGAAATGGTGAAAGCCAACAGCCTGGTGGCGAAGAAGTCGTCTGAAACGGTGCAAGAGCCTGCCGTCTATACGGTAAGGCGCGGCGATACGCTGTGGAGCATTTCCCAGAGGTACGAAGGCGTAACCGTGAACGATATTAAGAAATTGAATAACCTGAAAGGAAATAACGTGATGGTCGGTCAGAAGATCCGGATTCGCTCCTGAGATTCTCCCTAAGTTCAAGAAAAAGAGAGGCCGAAAGCTTCTCTTTTTTATTTAACTTTGGCCCTAAATGAGCGAAATATGTTAAAAGTAGGAGCCGCGGCCCTGAACCAGACCCCCCTCGACTGGAAGGGAAACCGCAGACGTATCTCAGAGGCGATTGCCCATGCGAAACAAAACGGCGTGCAGATTCTCTGCCTGCCGGAGTTGTCTGTTACAGGGTACGGATGTGAAGATGCTTTCGGCGCCCCCGACACCGCAGAACGCGCCCTGGGTGTGCTGAACACGCTTATCCCGGAAACGTCAGGGCTGGTCACCTGCCTGGGTCTTCCCGTGCGTATCCGCAACAAGATCTACAACGCGGTAGCCGTAGTGGCCGATGCCCACCTGCTGGGGTTCGTCTGTAAACAACATTTGCCTAATTACGGCCTTTTTTACGAAGACCGGTGGTTTCAGCGGTGGAAATCCGGACAAACGGGCTCCGTGAGATTAGACGGAGTGGCTTACCCGGCGGGAGATCTGCTCTTCGATATTTCGGGACTTCGTCTTGGCATTGAGATCTGCGAAGATGCGTGGGTGCCTGACCGCCCCGGTATCCGGCTTGCGGAACGGGGAGTAGACATCATCCTGAATCCCAGCGCCAGTCCGTTTGCTTTCAACAAATTTCAAACCCGCGCCCAGCTGGTGACTGACGCCTCCCGCTCTTTTT
Organism: uncultured Lacihabitans sp.; assembly: GCA_964423865.1. GTDB lineage: Bacteria > Bacteroidota > Bacteroidia > Cytophagales > Spirosomataceae > Leadbetterella. The sequence continues at coordinate 1,424 of CAYRGN010000049.1, read as the reverse complement.
CCTGTACATACATCTATACCAACCTCCTGGGAAATGAGTCGGGCCGCCTGATTTTTGACGGCGACGCCATGATCAGCTCGGGGGGAGAGTTGCTGGCCTCCAGCGACCGTTTCAGCTATGCCGACCATACCCTAACCACGGCCCATGTAGATCCTGAAAAAACACGTATCGCGCAATCGGGGATAAAGTCTCCTTTTGTGGAGGAGGGAACGGTGGTTGCTTCTTCCTTTCAGCCCCTCACCGACTATTCCGCTCAGGGAGGAAGCGCCCTGCCCGAGGCTTTCGAAAGCGGAGGATACCTTAGGGAGGAGGAATTCGCGCGGGCGGTCAGCCTCGGCCTTTTTGACTACCTGAGAAAATCACGCTCTTACGGGTTTACCATTTCCCTCTCGGGCGGCGCCGACTCTTCGGCCTGCACCGCGCTCTGCGCCCTTATGGTCAGACTGGCCGATGAAAGCACGGGCCTCGACGCTTTCAAAGAAAAACTCGCTTATATCCCGGGTATGACGGCCTGCACCACCATTTCCGAAATATGCGGCTTGCTGATTACCACCCTATACCAGGGCACCCGTAACAGTTCGGAAGACACCCTGAACTCGGCCCGGACGCTGGCAGAAGACTGCGGCGCCCGGTTTTATCGCATCGACATCGACGAACTGGTGAGCACCTATACCGGCCTGATTGAAGAACAGATAGACCGCAAACTGAGCTGGGAAACTGACGACATCCCCCTGCAGAACATACAGGCGCGGGTCCGCGCCCCGGGCGCCTGGCTCCTGGCCAATCTACAGAATCACCTCCTGCTCACCACCTCCAACCGCTCCGAAGCGGCCGTAGGGTATTGTACCATGGACGGAGACACGGCCGGCAGTATAGCCCCCATTTCGGGCATAGACAAGGCCTGGCTGAGAGAATGGCTCATCTGGCTGGAAAAAACAGGCTGTGAGGTCAAAGGCCGGCATATCCGCCTGGAAGGATTGAAAGGCGTAAACGCCCTGCAACCCACCGCTGAACTAAGGCCGAAAGAAAAGACCCAGACCGATGAAAAGGACCTTATGCCCTACCCCATACTGAACCGGATTGAGCAAATGGGCATCCGCGACAAAAAATCACCGGTGGAGTGCTTCCGTCTGCTTGAAAAAACGGAGACCGCCTATTCCAGGGAAGACCTTTACCAATGGGTGAAACGGTTTTTTACGCTTTGGAGCCGCAATCAGTGGAAAAGAGAAAGGTATGCGCCGGGTTTCCATCTCGACACCCATAACCTCGACCCGAGAAGCTGGTGCCGTTTCCCCATTCTGAGCGGCTCCTTCGAAGCCGAACTCCAGGAACTGGAAACTGCCTATAAAAGCAAAAATTCGTAATTCGTAATTCGTAATTCGTAATTTGTCCTTGCCTAAAATAGGTTGACAGAATTATTAAAC
>CAYRGN010000048.1:0-27525 GCA_964423865.1 uncultured Lacihabitans sp. | reverse complement strand
AGTTCATAACCTACTTAAAATCAATATATTTTCCCTTAACTAAATGGCATTGATAGTAGTTTTTTCATTATAGTAAATTTTACATTGAAGATTTTGATTTTTCAACAAGAGATAATAAGGTGCCAAAATCATCAGTAGTAAGAAAGACCAAAGAATTTCGATCGTACTTTTCAATTTGAATAAAACATTACAAGATGCTATTAATTTAGCAATGACAGCACACAGGGAACAGGTTGATAAAGCTGGTCAACCATTTGTTCCGGGTGATGGCTAGCGTAGAATCAGAAACATCGAAAATAGTCGCAGTACTGCATGATCTTGTAGAAGACACGGAATACACTTTCGAAAAGTTAAACGAGCTGGGTTATTCAAAAGAAGTTATCGACGCTTTAAAGTGTCTTACAAAAAGAGAAAATGAGCCTTATTCTGATTTTATTGATCGGGTAAAAACGAATCCGGTAGCCATTACGGTTAAGATAGCCGATATTAAAGACAATATGGACTTAACAAGGCTTTCAGAGGTCACAAACGAAGACCTGCAAAGGTTGAAAAAATACCATACAGCTTACAAACTACTGCAAGGGTGAGGGTTGGAAACTTATTTTCCTATGAGCCGGATCGAATCCCACTTTATATAAGTCTCCGTTTTTGATACACGTATGTACTTTTTTGTACAATTCAGATTTATATTCTGGTTTTATATTGGTGGTTCCGTAAGGCCCGGTCTTAGGGTGAATGTACATTAAATAAATTGAGTTATCCTTTATGACAGCTAAGTAGTAGCATCTAAAACCACCCCTTCCGGAAATTCGTTTTTTGATATAAGGAGTCGAGTTATTGTTATTTAAGTTAGTGCCATTACACAACTCGCCAATTTCTTTGTCAAAGAAACAATCAAATAACTCTGATTCCAGCGACTTGTAAGAGTTCTTTCGTATTAGCTTTTCAAACTCGACTTTAAAGTCCTCGAGGCTGTAAATATCCATTAGGTCAATGAAAGGCTTTGTGTGGTTTCCACAAATTCGGGCATATTGGGAAATACAAAATATACGTCTTCGATATCATCGGTCACCTCAATTAAATCATCTATAGCCCCTTTAAAGGTCTTCAACTCATTAACGGCAATCCCTCTTGGTTTAAGGGCGCTATTAAATAGGGCATACCTTTTAATTAGTGTTCTGTGAAGATCCCTGGTTAAAGCTATCAGTTCGATAATTTTCTTTAAATGATCTTCATTAGGTTTACCAGCCCAGGTAAGCCCTTCAAAGGCTTCAATAAGCTGATTGACTTCGCTAGTGGTATTGTTCAGGCTTTTCTTGAAGTCCAGTATACTATCTAACAGCCTATTTACCCTCTCCTCGTCAAAATAATGTGTTTTTTCACGATAGGATAAGTCTTTAACCTCTTTTAGTGCCTCCTGAATTTCTATTTGAAGCGTTGCCATTGTCGTAAATTGCCAAAATGATTGTTAATTCATAAAGTATACTGTGTCGGGCGGAAGAAGCGGGCAAAGGGTATTACTGTGATATTAACGTGTTACAATTATAACGCAAAAAAATGACTTTTTGTTTAATTGGTACATAAAGAGGCCGGACAATCGCCCGGCTCTTTATGATTCGCTAATACAACATAAAAAGTTTAAAGCATTTTCACGCCTTGTTCCCGTATTCCTTCAATCGCTACCCTCATAGTTTTCCCGTTGCTTTTGAGTAGCATTTTTCAGACTCGGATAGTCGGCAAAGTATTCTGTACCTGTTTTGCCATCTTTGGTTTCTATGTGTACGGCTTCATCGGTAAGCCACACTTTATTAATATCTGTAAGTACCATAATTACTTGTTATAAAAAAAGTCTGTCCAACGCTCTATGATGACTTCCTGGTTTTCCTATATTACGGCTTCTATTATTTTCAGTTCAGATTTTTTAAACCCCAGATTCTTTATTAACCGGATTTTGGGAATCAGATTATACTTTGCTTCTGAGCCACCCTGTGCTTCTTCTTGTAATCAATGGCCAGCACGGTAATAGCTTCCAGATGGTTCAGGGCTTTTGTTCTTTTATCATACCCGTATCTGCCAGGGGATTAATGATAATGAATCCTATATAACTTCATTTCTCTTCATTCCTTCATGTTTAAAATTTGTACTTCCGGACTTTAAACTTAGGATTTAAACATGAAGAAGTGAAGGATGATGAATTCCTGTCATTAAATCAGATAACCAAAGCGAGCCATCTGTCGCTTCGCTCCCAGGGTTCCTCAAGTACAGTTATGAGGAAAATAAATTCTCCATTCTCTTACTGATTAATGCAATATAGTCTTTCTGCATTTGGCGAGATAAGAAACTGAGTTGAATAACCTCCTGCCATTTGCGATAGACTTTACTGAATCGGTCATAAATGGATCGTAGTGGCAATTCAGTAATATGCAGAGAAGTGGCCAGTACGTCGAAATCTGATCTTTTCAGCTTGTTTCTTTTTCCATTGATGGTTAAAGCAGATTCTTCCGGATCATCCGTAATCACCAAAGCTGTATTTAGTAGGTCATAGGCTGGAGAAAGTTCATATTCTGCGGAATGGTTTTCGATTAGTGAAAAGTTTTTCAGATGCATATCGGCATTTCCGGTCAGGTAGCTGAATAGCACCAGTTCAAATAAGCGCTGGCTCTCGAAACCTTTATTCGAGGTAAATTGCCGGACTGCTTTTCCTATCTTTTCAATAGATCCCCGATACTTATGCTCGGTAAGCGTTTCGGTCAGTTGGCACAGATCTTCCACCGCAATCTTTTTACCCTTTTCGCGATCAAAGCGCTTGGTCAGATAAGCGATTTCTCCCGAATTTAAGCGAATTAAGGAATGCTCACTCACTTTCAAGCCGACCAGCTCAGCCATAAACATCGTGAGGTCTTCATTTTCCGGTAATTCTGCGTACAGGGATGAGGGTGGTTTTAAAATATAATCGCCGTGCAGGCCAACAATCGTTAATCTTGATGTCCCCTTTTCTTTTTCCAGATCCAATGATAATTTTGGCTGAACTCCGGGAACGGCTACGCTCTTGATCACGGTTTGTTTGGCAAGTTCCTCCAGATCTTTTAAGCTGAAGTGGATAACAGGGGGCGTATTGGTGCCGAACATTTTCCGGGAACACCCTATGTGGAAGCCTGTTTCTTCATTCTTCAGGCTCTGATAACAATACAAACACTTATTCATTGTCTTCTGCGATTACAGATACACAACCGATGCACTCTTTGCACAGGGTCATTAATAAACAGAAGCGATCACGCGGATTGATCTTCCAGTTTGCGATTGCAATATCTAAGAGCCAGCCTTCCGGAATTAAACCATCAAAGAAAGGGAAAAGGACTTTGCTCCTGTAAGGTTCTGTACTGATTGGCAGCGTTAAACTCACAGGTTTGGGATCTGTGGTGCCGAGATACTTGCTGTCATATTGAAAGATATATCCGTCATCATCCTCTGCGATGCCGCCTGCAAGAATGTCTTTATAGTAAATTTTTGCCTGTCTCATGCCTCAGACTTTTTAACCACCCCCATTTCACTTCCAAACAGGGCCAATACCTGGTTAACTTTATCCAGTCGCACAGAGTCTTTGCCCTGCTCCAGCTCTCTGACAAACCGCAGGCCGACTCCGGCACGGGCTGCCAGGTCAGGCTGCGTAAGTTTAAGCTGCTTTCGCTTTTGTTTGATGAATTCGGAAACAGAAGTATTCATTTTATACCCTTTGGGGTACAAATATAACAGAATTTTGTGAATTTATACCTTTTAGGGTATAAATTTGTAACCTATAAATAGATCCATACCCGATAGGGTATAATATTTTAAATTATTGAATGATTTATACCCGAAAGGGTATACGGATATATCAAGACAATACGAGCTTACTCATAAGAAACATATCACCCTTTAGTATACACAATTCCCAGGCAGCGGCCGGCTGGAGAGTCTATAAAAGTTACCTCGAAATTCAAATTGCCCTTACTCCATTTATATTCTTTCAGGAGATTCCAGTTTTGATCAACCACGACAACCTCTTGTAGACCCAGTTTTCGGGCTCGGAGGTCTATTGTGCGGATCAGACGGGCGGGGTCGTATGAGGGTATAGGTACGTACTCGGCGACCCGGGTGAGCATATTATTTGTAAAAGTATATTTTGTAAATGCTAAAAACTCATTGAAAGTACTGGATCCATCCCAAATCAATTCGTTAGGATACGTATCATGGATCTCCAATCTGGAGGATGCTAACATTTTTTTCCTTTGTGTTTCTCGTTCCTTAACCATTTCTTTTGTCATACCCCAGGTAACTCCAAAGATATCCGTAAGTATTATATTTCTTTTTGCTTCAGCCTCATTGATGAACGACTTTCCATTTATTTTGGCAACGACCTTCAGCTTATCTCCGATTTTAATTGCACCCGGACCCACTGAGACATGCCAAGTATCCCACATTTTATACTCTTCAACCCATTCCTTAATTACTGGGAAATTTGGGTATGGAATGTTATTAATACTCCAGGAAACTTCGAGTGATGAACCCTCTTTGTGGTATACTTGCGCATGAGGTGGAGCGCCCTGGAATATTGAAAAAGAATCAATCGGCGAATAGAATGTCAAATACTTATGTTCTTCGTCTTTCCATTTCGTCATTTCCTCTCTTGAGCCCGGCGAGTATACTTCTGGTGCCGGATTCGAAAAACAGGAGCTTAGGCTCGCAGCCAGCATGAATAAAAGTACTTGTTTCGTCCAAAAAATGTATGTATGCCTCATAAATTACACTAACGATTATCCCCACATGAAAATTTAACTACTTTCCAATACAAAAAGTAACGAGTGTTGATTATTAGATAGTTATAATTTTGAGGTACAAATAGGGTACAGATTTGTCTTGAAGTGAGCTTTTCAATCTATTTGAAATAGTGAAACCCTTCCCTGGAAATCCAAACCGGTTTAGGCTAACAATACATCTGCCGGAATACCAAAGTGCTTATGAAGCTTCTTGTTCATATTTAAGGTGAGCTGTCTTTTTTGTTCAACACTTCGGAAACCCGGTTGTCTTTGGCGGAAATGGAGAACTCAATCCATTGAGCGGGCTGCCCAATCCCGATAGTTTTTCGCCATATCGTCAGGTTTCGTAAGGTTTGGATTGTGGAGGCCCTTTTTTATAGCCTTGCAAAACTCGCTTTCAGCCCTTTTTAATAGACTCCGAAAACTCCGATTTTGAGGATTTTTACGCTCGAATTTTCACCTCTCTTTTTTTTGTCAAAAACTGTTACCTTTTGTTACCTTTCTTTTTTTGTCGAAAAGTGTCCGATTGTGTCCGATTTGTCACTTCTCTTTTTTAGTCGAAAACTGTCCGGTTTTGTACCGGAACTAATCTTTTTTTTTGTCTAAAAGTGTGCAATTTTGTGCAATTTCGAATTTTAGAGACCGGCCGAAAATTCGGCCGACCATTTGGTTAACCATCTTACTCCCCCCAGCTATGGGGTCAGTACAAATTACCTCATCCTACCCCTGCCCAATTTTGGGCAACCCCTGCACAAAACTGTGCAGGGCATGATACAGAGAGGACTGCCAAACTTTGGGCAGTCCTGTTCCCGTTCAAACGACCTGAAATAAACAGTTTCCAACCGTTATTAAGGTCAATAACCGACCTGTTAGGGTGTCGTGAAACACGACATCCCTGGATAGGTGCCTGATATGGGGGTGAATAACTCCTGTTATGTAACCGGAATTGTGGGCAAAATGCTACCTGTTTGCACTTAAATATTCCCTTCCGTTAAGTTAGCCCGGAGCTGTGTAGGGTTATCGATTGACTTCTGAATTTAAAAGGCGCCGGCTGATTGTCAAAGATTTAAGGTAAAAAAAAGGAGTGAACGAAACGCTCACCCCTTAAAGCTGCTGGATCAGTACTGAACTCTTTACCTATAGTTTTACTCCTTTACGGTACAACTCTTCAGTTCGCACAAGGTCGGCACCGGCGTAGGTGTCATTTCATTTATCGGTGTGCGCCTGATATCGACCGAAACCAGCAGGTCTATACTCACATGAAAATAGCGTGAGATCTTTACCAACAGTTCAATAGGCGGTTCAGTCATACCATCTTCGTATTTAGCATACCGGCCCCGGGTGATCCCGAGATGTTCCGCTGCGACCCGTTGAGGCAAATCTAACCGGGTTCGTAGATAACGCATATTATCAGAGAGTAACGACATTGCTATAGTTTATTAGTCTTTTCGCGCTCCTGCTCCTGATCACGTAGGTGTAGGAGTAGTTTCATTTAATGCCCCTTACTTGTCTGTACCATTTAATTAAATCCTCTTTATCTTTTGCGTATAAAGTAGATAAAGCCTCTATTTCCTTTTCGAGCAGTAAAAGGGCATTGAGTTGACCTTTCATGTGGTTATCCACAAACCCCCGCACAGAATCTGTGAACGCAATGAAATATTTATTCTCGGGTAGGCTTTCGCTACCCTCAACAAAAGGACTTGAATCTTCCGACTGGTTAAGAAAAGACGGCTTAAAGCCGATCGTTTGATTTTTCATTGTCTTATTGGTTTTGGTGATTGCTTGGTACGTTTTTGGCCCGTTGCATAATGTCTGCATTTATCAATTCGGATAGGTGATAAGATACTTCACTAAACGCATTAGCCGACTCTATAACCTCTTTCTTTAAAGGTTCTTCATAGGTCTGATAATCATTCGTTAAGGCATCAAATCTATCGGCAAGATCTCTTAATTCAACATAAAACTTAACTAACTCCGGGTTAACTAATTCGTTTTTCATGATTGTTACTTTTTAAAAAATGATACTATATTTAATACCTCGACCAGTAGTTCAAAATGATGATTCCACGAGATTATTTTAATGCTATCCGGGCTACATACGGAAGCATTATCAATGATATTAACCGCCTTCTTTATACGATCTTCTGTTACCTGATCGCCTGTTTCAACATTTAAGCAGTCAGCTACTTCGTTCATAACAACCCTAAGAGCTGTGTATTCCCGGAGTACCTCATTCATTGTATCCACAATATCTTTGACCTCAAAAAAGGGGTCGTTATCGTGATAGAGTCTATTAATGCCACAGACAATGGAATCTATTTTCGTTACCTCGATCTCGTTACTGTTTAATTGTTCTTTCATGATTGTTTGATTTTAGATAAAGAATTATTTGGTCAAAAGAATTTGACTTGACCAACTATTCTATAAACCTCCTGGATTAGATGTCTCGGTAACTCTTGTTCAATTAAATCCGGGTGGTATGAAACGCATAATACATTCCTCAGAGGATCCTCTTTTGATTTTGTGATCTTTTTAAAAAGTGTCCGCCCATCAACGAGAATTACTACATTGAAGTAACCGTAACCAAAGTAATCTTGCCACCCTATAACTTTCTTTGCCGCTACGTAACTTCCCCGACTGATATCAGGTTCGAGGTTTTCGCCACGTACTTGAAAATAACAAACATCACCGCTAAGGTATTCGGAGGCGGGAATTATCTCCGCATTAGGAATAATTTGGTTTTTCATTTTCTTGATTTTTTTGATTTTAGATAAAGAATTATTTCCAGGAGACCCCGAAGGGCCTCCGCTTGTACTTTAGACAAGATTGAAGCACTTTGCTTTTTGCAGGTCACACATCGGGAGTAGGGCCGCCCTGTTGTTTTCGTCTAACTGTCTTGTGACCCTTGATATCCGGGCATACACGCTGCGCCAGTACTTATGATCCCGGGGATTGCTTTGGATTTCCATCGCATTAACATTACGGGCTATTCTTTGAAGACGGTCGATTGGTAAAATGTTCATGATTATTAAACTTTTATATTTAATTATTATACCACAAATATAACACATAAATATAATATGTTCCAAATTTTATTAAACATATTTGTATATTTATTTTGTTGAACATTAAACTTTATTGTTTAATTTTGTACCATAAACATCATACAACAATGTTAAGGATAAAGGAAATACTAAAAGAGAAAGGTTCTAGTCAGGTTGAATTAGCCTTTAAATTGGGTTTGTCGACAATTGGACTTAATAAAATGATAAACGGAAACCCAACTGTTGAAACCTTATTAAAGATCGCCTCCGCCCTGGATGTGGATGTGAAGGATCTGTTTATTTCAACCAAAGAAGCGGAGGCCTTGGAGCCTATTTATATGAAGCAGGGGGATAACCTTGTACAGGTGGGTAATATAGACAGCAAAAAGGTTATTGTTCTGTGATGGAAAACACAATATTCATCGATGACCGGCACCAAATATTTAATATCTACCGATCTTCCTGCGAAAAGTGTATGCATTACCAGGGAAACTACTACTGCCCGGCTTTTAAAGACGGAAATATTCCGGAGCAGATAATGAGCGGGGAAAATAAGCACACCCAGCTCCTAAAGGGCCAGGTAAGGGCATTGGTTTTTGCACCTATAAGGTAGTGTATTATGATTTCAAATAAGCTAATCCGGGAAAACCCCGGCAAAGATGTTATCTATTTCAAAGATGATTTTGAGGACGCTGCGTTCAAGCAGGTTAACGGAGATGGAATATACTTCAAACTCAAAGGAGGAAAGGAGTTTCGGGCCACTAGCGACGCACACAATAAAAGGGTTTACGATGTTATCATTGAAACCAATATTGACTACATAACTAAGGAGGAATACGATAAATATTGAGGTGGAACGAATATAGGGAAAATCAAGTAGGGTGCGAAATGCGATATAGCTGGATATCAGTACGTTATATTCGATTTATAATGTACAACCGTATTCAATCTATTTACTGTTGAAACTATTTGAATTACATCTGTGTTTTTCAAAAGTCCCACAACAGTATATTTTAGAACACTTGAATGAAATTTATAAACATTTCCTGTTGTGGAGACTATTAAAGTTATAGGTACGCTAAATGCGCAGTTACTTGCAGATTATATTCTACAAAAATACGGGCCTATGTCCCACCTGAAATTACAAAAATTACTCTACTATTGTGAGAGTTATCATTTAGCTTACTTTGATACCAGCTTAATTCCGGAGCAGTTTGAGGCGTGGGCTCACGGGCCGGTTTGTAGAGAGGTATTCAATAACTTAAAAGGAGATTCATTACTTTATGCCGACTTAGGTTTTAATGGAGGACACAATCCAGAGAGGACTATAAAATCATCATTAAATAATGACCAAATGCAACTCTTAACAGATGTTCTTTCCGAACTATCTACTTGGACTGGATTAGAGCTTGAAACTGCAACGCACAAAGAATATCCTTGGAATGAAGCTAGAAAGGGATATGCCCCAGGGGACAGGTGTGCGGTTAAAATCTCAAAGGAGACTATGAGGAACTACTACAAAGCAGAGTTAAATGGCGGCGCCTAGACTGCAAAAGCATAAAACTAAATCGATAATTTCAGAAACCTTAGAGGCTAAAAAGACGCTAAAAAATACTAATTTCGAGAATTTTAAGGTGTCTTTTCAGTATCTTGATACGTCTCAAAAGTTTGGTTCCGCATTTAGGGATTGGCAAAAAGTTGGTTTATTGTCAAAGATGATGGAGGTTCTTCAGGGATATTGCTGTAGGCCCTTAAGAGAGCAAGTAGATGGTGATAAATTTACAATCTACAATGGGTTTCCCCCAAGGGAAAAGACTCGTTTTGAGTATCCTTCAATGGTTCCTGAAGATGCGCTGTGGGCCAGAATACACATAACAGGCTCAGCTATTATTGCGGGTCATATCTTGCAAGATACCTTCTATGTCGTATTTCTTGATAAGTCACATAAGTTTTGGTTAACAAAAAAAGTTACCAATAACTAAATAACCATTAAAAAAAAGAGACCGGACAATCGCCCAGCCCTTTATTATTCAATAATACCACATAAAAAGTTTAAAGCATCTTCACGCCCCTCTCCTGTATCCCTTCAATAGCTACCCGCATAGTTTTCATTTCGTTCATCATAGCCGGAAGAACCTGGGTGCTGGTATCGATGTTCGCCAGGTGCTTAGCTTGTATCGCTGCAAAAGTTTTACTATCCTCAAAAGACTTCTGAATCCCGGCCAGGCTATTCATCATTACAAACGTATGACCCTGAATAGCGGTAAAACGCCCGTTCAGTTCATTGCCCTGATCCTGGGTAAGCCCGGCGATTCCTTTGCTAAGACCGGTGCGGGTAGGATCGGTCTTGAATAGGTCTCCAGTCGCTTCAATAGCGGCCTGAGCGGCCTTCCCGATATTCCCGACGCTATCCCTGAACTCCTGGGCCTCGCTATCTGTGATTCCGTCAAATTCCCCTGTTCCGTCCTCGTTGTAACCCATATTTTTATACAGGTTATCCACGGCCTTTTGAAGGGGCTTTTCAATAATTTTCAATACTATAGCTTTCTTTACCGCATTCTGAATAACCCTGTCTGCGGCTTCTCCCCACGCTTCGGCTGCATCCTCACCCTTTGCGAAAGCATTAACAATAGCATCGCCAAGCTCCTGGGCCAGGCTTTTTACGGAGGTTTGGAGTACCGACTCTTTGATATCTCTCTGTATGTCAAAAATCTGCCTTTGAAGTTCATCTCTTTCGGCGGCAAGTTCTTCCAGTCGCTCCCTGTCGGGCTTCTTTTTATTACGTTCCTCCCTTTCAAGTTCCAACAATTTTTCCCGCTGTTGAATAAGGTTTTTCACCAGTCGAATTTGTTCGGCATATTTATCTTCCCCCAGGGCGTTGCTTGCTCGGTACTGTATCCGGGAGTATAATGTTTCGAGTCTCTGGAGTTGTACTGAAATATCCTCTATTTGCTTTTCAGCTTTTCGGGTTTGAGTGTCCATGAGCTTAACAACCCCTACGACCATCTGAACAATCCCTCCGGCCATCTGTCCGTAATTCCCGGAGAAATACCCCTGGATGGCGTTACCTATCCCATTTACCGTTTCGCTGACAGCTTTCAATAGGTCTTTGGTTGATTTGTCTGCGACAACTCCCATTTGCTCCAGTCCGCTAGTAACCTGGTCGAATATCTCACCGGTAGTATTAGCTGCCTTCCCTAAGGACTCTCCAACCTTCTCGATATCGCCGTTACCTTCTTTATAGTCTTTGATAGCTTGGGCAAGCTGACCAAATGGGTTGTTTTTAGTGACGATCTTCTCGGCTTCTTTTAGTTGTTTTTTCAACTTCTCCAAAGATTCCGAATCAAGCCCGACTGTTAATTTATCTTTATTCTTCTCGAACTCGTCAAGTAATGCCTGTATCTGCTTGCGGCTCATGTTATCCATATCCGTAAACAGCTTTCCCCATTTGTCCGAACCAGCCAATTCAGTCATAAGAGCTTTCCCAATTTCCCTGTCTCTCTTAGCTGCTATTTTCTTCTCCAGATCAGCGTTGTTTTTGGCTCGGGCCTGTGCGATCTCTTTGTCGTATTTCTCAGATATTGCCTTGCGCTGCTCCTCAAAGCCCTGGTACGACGTTAACAACTCATTGTATTCTTTTTCTTCGGGCGTTATCGCTAGTTCGTCACGCTTTTTGTTTAAGTTGACAAGCATCTGCGTGTACGCCGCCAATTCTTCTGCGTTACTGGCGGAATTGATTTTGGACTGGATCCGGGCTTTATTGGCAAAGTATTGGGAATCAAATTCCAGCTTCTCGGTAAGATGACCCGCATACGTTTTAAAGGTGTTTTCCATAGCTGATTTTTCAGCTGTGATAAGTTCGGCGGCAAGGTTACCGGATTCTTTATCGAGCATTTCCACTTTCTGTGCTTTCAGGGGGTCGGCGTCGTTGATTTCCTCCCGCAATTTCTTGACGGCGGTTAGTTTCTTAATCAGGTCGTCCTCACCCTTGATAAGTTCCTGCAAGTTCTTCTCGTATCTGCCGATCTCGGTTTCCCCCTCTACGTCTACGATATAGGTTCGGAGCTGGGTAAGCTGCTTACTCTGTTCGGGGCTACGCTTATCAACTGCTAATAGAGCGTCCCTCTGTTTTTTTAGGTACTCCAGAAAGCTGTTCCCATCTTTCAGAATCTTCTCAAATTCTTTCCCTGTGCTGTTCCGGATTTCTTCGTCGGTTGAATTAACCCAAGCAGCATACTCGGCATATTTCTTTTTCCGTTCTTCCAGACCCTTAATAAAGGGGTCGTCTTTTTTCTTTCCTTTCGATCTACCCTTACTTGGTTCCTGGTGGCCGCCCAGATCGTTGAGAGTTGCGATGCTATTTACCCTGTCCATCGTATCCTCCCATTCTTCCCGATAGGCTTTTGCCGCCGTTTCCGCTTCTTTCCTTGCCTCCGCCTTTGCCTCTTTATTAATCTGATCGGTAGAAAGCCTTTTAAAGGGCCCTGCTGAAAAACGTTTGCCGACCCTATCCCCCAGGGTGGTGAAGTTACCTGCCGGGGTTTCTTCGATTTCTCTTACTTTATTTTCTGCCTCTACGGCCTTAGTGAGCAGGGCCTTGGCTTTAGCCTGGAGATACAAGGACTCAATATAAGCGTCACCCTTCCCGACTAGGGTATCGTACCATTCAGAAAGCGTCTTGAAATACCCGAATGTTTCCCCGTACTCTTTATTTAGTTCCTTAATCTTCTGCTTTTCTTGCTCTTTTGTGCCGGTGAAGGTTTCAATTGACCGAATATTATTTTCCATTTCCAATCTCGCCTGGATCATGGTTTCCCGGGCGTTCCTTTCGAGCGAAAGACGTTCCTGGAGTTTTCGGCTTGCTTCTTCCTGTTTTGCCGAATACCTATCCCACATCGAAATAACGGCACCCACGGCAACGGAAAGGCCAAGGGTGAGCGTTCCCATCAGAGCTTTGGCCGCCACGGCAGAACCACCCAGGGCGGCAGTAAGCCTGGTGAGTGCGGCGGTATACAGGGTTTTCGCTCGGGTTAAAGTGACGGTCTGGAAAGTCGAATTCTTGTCCAAGGTACTGCTCAGCTCTTGCAGTCCCATCGTCATTGCGATAGCCGATTGCAAACGTACCTGAATTCTTTGCAGGTTTTCGCTTCCGCCGGTAGATAGGGCCATCACCCCGGTGGAGGCTGCAAAGGCCCCGCTAACGGCTCGTAAACCCTCGGTTAGCCCCTTGAATGCTGACCCTGAATTTGCGGCGCCACGGACGGTTTTGCTGATTCCTGAAATGGAATTTTTAAGCCGGGCGGCCTCCGCTTCAAGCTCCCTGAATTGTTGGGTGTCCCGCTCTCCAGCTTGCTCGAGTCGGATCATTTCAGCTTGTAAAAACCGGAGTTGTCGGTTTAATTCAGAATACCCCGAACTCATTCTTTTCGAGGCCTCCTCCAGGGCGGCTAATGCCCCTTTTTCAGCGTCGAGTTCTTGTCGGAGTGCGCGCCTCTCCTTTATTAGTTCTTGCTTTACCTGCCCGGGTGCTGTGTTCGTTATCTGCTTGTTGAATACTTTAAAATCAGCTTCCAGAGATTTAACTATTTCCCTTTGGTGAGCTATATCCTGGGACAAATGGGCAAAGAACCTTTGGACGCCCGATCCGCTTTTGATTGCGGAGGCCGCTAGGGCGTCTAGCTCGATTTTTGCTCGGTTAAAACCTTGCTGAAATGCGCTTAATTTCCCGCCCTCGAGTGTGGCCTGATCTCCAAGCCCCTTTAAGATTTTCTCTGCGGCGAAAGCGTCAGATTTTAGCTTTGCGGTATCTAACCCTATCTGAAAGTAGATACCTCCCTCGTGATTACCTAACATAGTTTTTTATGTTTAAAAGTTGTGTAAAAAATGAGCGAGATAGGCTCAATACTGATCCGGTATCGGATATCTTGGGTTTAGGATCATGTCGTTTAAGATTTCCGCCAGTAAAGACCTGGCCTGAGCAAAAGCCTGCTGGGTAGCGTCTACCCGGTCGCCTTGCTCGGGGAAGTAGTGGCGGACAGTCTCTAACCCGTTACTAAACAGGCTCACACTCTCGTGCAGCGACCTAACGGCATAAACGCCCTGTTGCTGGGCGGCTGCCTGAATTTCTTTGATTTCTTCAATCTCGTTTTTCATCGTTGTGTGTTTAAAGTCTTGTAAAAATATGCTCTAAAATCGTCATTCCCGGGCTATCTCAATAGCATCATTTATGTGATTAGCGATATTCTTCAATTTCCCATCTGACAATCCTGATAAATCGATGCGCTCTAATCGGTGGATGAGGTCAGCTATAAGGAGAATAAGCAGATATCTGTCGGTTTCGGTTTTCATAATAAAAATTGCGTTGTTTAAAGGTACGAATAAAATTAGAGATCAAAAAGGGCGTCAAGGTCGATAAATCCGGCCGCTAATCCTTCCCTGATAAGGTTGCGTTTTTCGTTGTTGACGACAACGTATTCATTCCAGTTGTCCTGTTCGGAAGGGGTGGCCGGAACGCCCTCAATAGTCTGCAAAACGCATCCGCATTCTTTTAGTCCGATAACCCCATCCACGAGGGCCTCAATAAACGTTTGTCGTAGTTCCGGCGTGATTTCTGTTCTTTTCATTTCTCTGTTTTTTTGTTGTAAATACTATTAGATTCGATTAAAAATTACATTTCCATTGACAACCCCAACGCCTGAATAAGTGTAATAAGATTGGCGTTCTGGGTGGCCATTTCGTTGAGATGTAACGGGATAGCAAACGCCTTCTGTGCCTCCTCTTTTGCTTGAAGTTCCCCGGCTCTCCCCGTGGTTAGATTCTTAAAGCGGAGGCCGCCCTCCCAGCGGTAGATATCGCCGGTTTTCTTGTTGAGTGTCAGAGCTGTGTGCTGTTTCATTTCATTGTGTGTCAATTGTAGAATCAAAAGGGAATATCGCCACTATCGTAGTTATATGGTATCCGGTGCTGCTCGTATTCTGCTGGATCTTTGATTGACTTCCGAAGATGGTTACTATTATCTGGGTCGCTCAAAAGTCCGCCGTCAACCGGAGTGTATCGTCCGTTACTGGCGTTGTATTTGAATCGTGCGATTCCTACTTGGCCCAGGTTTCGGAACTTAACTTTCTGAACGTGAACCTCTACCGTATCCTCGCTATAATTCCTGTGAACAATGATCCCATAATCCGCCTTGTTGTAAAAGTTTGCTGACCCTGAAATATCGTACAGGTTCGGTACCTCAATAGCTCCGTCTTTAGATCTTGGGCGTTTTGAGGGATGGGCCATAAGAATGACAAGCACGTCATTGATCTGGGCAAAGTTCGTGAGCTTGTCAAGGAACTCGCTGATCTGCAAGGTCTCACTCTTAGAGGAAGCCTCTGCCTCCACCCGGTTATATGGGTCGATCACCAGGCACTTAATCCCCTTACGTCGAACAAGTGACTTAGCGGCATCCAGAATATGGGACAAAGTATATTTTTCCGGAGTTATAAAGAAAAAGTCCTGCTCCAGGTGTGCTTTAACCTCGGCGTACTCTTCCATCGAAAGTACTCCTTTCTTAAATTTCTTCCCTGTGAACTTCTCGATCAGCTTGGAAGCGTGATATTCAAGCGGGGCGTTCTCCGGTGAGAAGAAAGCCGAACGCCAGCCGTACCGAATGTTTAAACGTTCCAACATTTCATCGATAAACTCGGATTTCCCCGATCCTGGAACGCCTGTAACTATACAAAGCCTCTTCGTTTCGAAAGAACACAGGTGATCAAAGTTTGAGTGGCCGATAGTGGCACCTGGTTGAAGGCCCTTCTCAAATAGTGCATCTAAGCTCTGCTCATAATCCCGGACAGTAAAAACCCCCTCGATTTTGACCTCCTTTGCCTGGTGGTAGCACTCCAATAGGCTTTCTTTGCCATACTTTACCAAATGCTCATTTGCGTCTTTACAGCCTTCCCCGTACTCAATAATTTTACAACGTTCAGGGCCGAAACGCCGGATCAATTCTTTGCGCAAAATCTCTCCTTTGGTGTCGGTGTCTACGGCGATATAGATGGCCCCCTTATCGTCGAAATGCGAGTCAATGTACGCATCCAGATACGATAAATTTGCGGACGCTCCATTAGGTACAGAAACAACGTTTTTAAGGCCTATCTCAACGAAACTAAGGGTGTCTATCTCCCCCTCTGTAATTATGGCCGTGGAGGCCTTAAAAATTGCATCTACGTTGAAGGGCAAGAGTTCCGCCCCGCTAGTCAACTTAAAATGTTTGTCGGCTGTCCGGAATTTGGTATTGATATGCTCACCGTGAAGGAAGTAGTTAAATTGAATGGTGTTGACTTCTGCGTTTTTCTGTGGCATAAATTCTTTACCCTCGGTCACATTCATTAGCTGCAAGGTTTGAAGACTGATGCCCCGGCCGGCAAAGTATTTCACGGCTTTTTCTGATAGATTGGCAGACCCAATCTTAGCAGGTCGCTTATATTCCTTCGTCTGCATCTTGAGGGGCCTCCGCCACTCGCTGTCTTCCTTGTCCGCTGCTGATCCTGACCAAGAACAGTAGTGGCACTTATAAAGTCCGGCGTCAATGTCAACGGATAAAGATCTGTCCTGCTTGTTACTCCGGGTGTCGTGACACTTCGGGCAATGCACTTTCACCTTGCCTCTGCTGCGGCCCTTTAGGTCGATATTTAACTGATCCCACCTCATTACATTAGCCCGTTAAATTCCCAAGTGTGGGTCTGCTGACTAAAATAATGCTGCTTGCTCGGCCGTGGTGGTGCATCCATCGGGATATCGATAAGACCCTGGCCAAGTGTACGATGGCCCCGCTCATGAATGTATTCATCTACACCGAGGGTCACAGTCCGGCCGTCCGGTAAAGTGACCGTGTTGGCTTTGTTTGGGGACTGGGCTTTACCTTGGCTTTTTGCGTCATAATTGCCCTCGTAGATTTTACGCCAATTATCCGAATTCGAAAAGAGCCAATCAAAGGAGGGTTTCCAGCCTCTTTGATTGTCGCCATTCAAGAAATCGGATGCTTTGATTTTTGAAATGATTTCGCCGAAGACTTCTTCCTGCTGTTCTTTCGTCTTTCCGAACTCTTTAACCCGGGTCTCGATTTGTTTTCTGCGCTTCGGCGTTATGGCAGATACTTTGGTGTGGGCCGGTAGCTGCTCGTTCCATGAATTGCGGTAGAATGAATAATCGATAGAGTCAAAGCCGGAATCAAAAGAATCAAAATCAAAATTCGGCGAAAAGGAGAACTCTTCTTCTTCTTTATCCTTATCTACATCCTTATCCTTATCTACATCCTTATCCTTATCTACATCCTTATCCTTATCTACATCCTTATCCTTATCTAAGCGAGCTTTGCGAGAGGGTGCGATCGCATTTGTCGCATTGCGAGACTTGCGGGACGTTGCGAGACTCTCAGCGTCTTCAAGTGTTATAGATCCTCGCTCTACTTGCTGGTATAGGTCGGGTTGATATTTCTTAAGATTTCCCATTCGCCCAGCATATGCCTTCTTTGATACAGACTCTTCCCAATTCTTATTAGCACGGTCGATGTCTCCCCTCATAAAAGTAAAAGCCATCCTCTCCTCTCCTGTAAGAGTAGGAATATCTAACGCCTCCTCCTGGAGGCACAACGCTCTTGCGATTTTCCCGATACTCTCGTCTGATAAGTGAGCAAGATTTTCCATCCAACTCAAATACCATAGAAATGCCTTTTTTTCTGTCTTTCTCATTTCGCCGGGAATAGGTTAAGTTGAACATTTGTTGGGCCTCCGCCGACTAAATAATAGTGCTTATAGCGGTTACTACCGCTGCCAACCCAGTAGTCTAGGATAGAGATACCCCGACCACGCAGGTACCTGATAGTACTCCTCGGATCACGGTCGTGGGTGCGTTTACCCAGCTCTTTGGCGGGGAAATGGCCCCCAGTCTGGAGAATAGCTAAAATACTTTGCTCATTAGGAGACAGAGGCTTATCTTTGCGCTTAGTCTCCTTCCCCGAAGACATTGCGCCTGATGTTGTGGTACCCATAATGTTAGGCGTTATTTTTTTGTTGTGTTTTAAAAAAATCATTGATAAGGTCGCTAAGGCGGACTACTCCGGGGGGTAGGTCGTTCGTTGGCTTTGCCCCTTCACTTAGGAACTCAGCGACTGTACGAGGTTTGCGTTTCGGCGTGTCCTTGTCGTGGTCTACCAGGTAGACCCTGCGGTGTGTCGTGTGTTGATTCATTACGTTGTGTGTGTTTAGCGTCTATGAGCGAAGGCTTCCTCTGCGATTTCCTCTACTGATTTTCTACGCCCCTCCTTAAGGTACCCAAGTAGCTCTATACGGGAAAAGTAAAGGCGATTACCTCTCTTCATGAAAGGTATTTCGTTTCGACTTACTTTTCCGTAAAGTGTTGGAACAGAGAGTTTTAGTAGTTGAGCCGCCTCTTGTATAGTTATCGGCTCATCAGGTTGCCTAGATGGTACCTGTTCGCCCCTTATGGCACTCAGAACGTTTGCGGTTACTCGGTCAGCAATATTGGTAATTAACTTCTCCGGATCTATCGGACTCAGAACTAGGTTGTGCATAATTTCTTTTTTTTTATGCAACAAAATTAGCGAGGGGTTTTTGGGGGCATCTCGGGGCAATGCCCTTTTTTTGCCCTTTTTTATAGTTGTTTTTTGCTCAGGTATTTTTCGATTAAACCAGGATGAGGCGAAAGCCTTAGTACTATTTCTCTCCAGTTTTCTCCCCCGATTTCTATTAGGGCTATTTCGGTGTTTCTGTCTTTTTGTATCACCTCGTTAAATGCTTTGTAGAACCTGTTCCCTTTCCCGGCTCCTATCCGTTCGTTTCCTATATTCTCTAGCAGTATCTTGCTCCCTACCGGATAGCTCTCCCCTTTTGCATCGCACTCGAACAAGTACGATAAAACGAACTGCTTTGCGGTATATTTTGGTGTTTTTATTTCAGCTTCTTTAGGCTGTATTTCAGTTTTACCATTTTCCAGAATCAAATTAAAATTTGACTTTAAAGCTCTCCACGTCTCCTTTGCTGTGTGTAGTTTATTTCCTCCCGATAGCATTGGCTTAGCCATTATTAGCTTTATCGTGAGTGCCTTGTTTTCATTTTCTGATACTATGCTATCTATTACCGCTGCCGCAAGGGTCGGGTTATTCATTTTTCTTAGTGCCAGTAGCACACTTGCCCCCCGGGTTTCGGCTTCTTTGTGGATGTCCAGGCTATCCCAGAATAAAGACTTCTCAAGTATTTCTATTTCGTTGTGAACCGTTTTCAAAGACTTGACTGTGTTCGTATTCATTATGTCAGGGCGGTAGTACTGGTCAGGTAGTTCGCCCTTGCTTTCCTGGCGGATGAACTCTTTATGTAGTTCATTCATTCTAACTTCATCGGGGGACGGCTTTACAAATTCGGCCATTCCGTGCGACCTACTTTCGTAGACTGGCCCTTTACTTCCGCCGGTGATGCTTTCTCTTATTTGTTCCTCGGTGTAGTACTCTCTAAGGTACAGGAAGAAATCAGGTATCACCTCCGCTTTCTCATATTCTGTAAAGAGCAGCTCTTTAATTTCAGGGCTTCCCTCAATCAGCTTTTTGAACGGTATCGGGGCCGCCGATAACACTCTTTCATAGTGGGTTTTGTCTGCTTTTTTCATTCTGCGTCAAAATCAAGTTTAATTCTTTCCGCTGCCTTCCGCTTCGCTTCATCCACAACCTTCGCATAAATCTGTGTAGTCTTTAATGATTTATGCCCCAGTAGCTTAGAGACTGTGTAAATATCAGTACCACCAGCACGCTGTAACGTAGCATAAGTGTGGCGGAAATTATGGAAAGTGATATGCTTTGTTATTCCGGCGGCTCCGATCCATTGGTACAGTTTACTGTTCTCAAAGGCTGAGTATTTCAAACCCTCGAAAACCCGATCATCTTTGCCTCCTCTCTCCCCCAGGATCCGGAACGCCTGTTCAGAAATCGGATGAACTTCTACACCTTCCGTCTTCTCCTGCTCAAAGTTCAGGAAGTACCCACGGCCTTTTATAAACTCCACTTCCCCCCATTTTAGCTTTTCTATGTCACTCCAGCGGAGGCCCGTGAGAGCAGAGAAGAGGGCCGCCCTTTTAATCAGGGGGTTGTTGCATTCTGTTTTTATGAGGCTGTTTAGTTCTTCTATAGTCAGGTGTTCTCTGCGGGTCTCTGCTTGCTTGATAGTCTTTACCTTGCTGTTTAGGTCTATTTGCAGCATTCCATCTTTATAGGCCTGTTTTAAGGCGGCTTTTATTTTGTTGAAGTAGGACATTGCGGAGTTCTGGGATAGCTTTGCATTGTCACTCTTATGGCTTTTGGTGGTCAATAAGTATTCCTTAAACTCCTCGAGCTTCTTTTCCGTCAGATCGCCAAATCTTAACACTCCACCGGTGAAGTCCTCCAGGTATTTCAGGGCCGACATCCAGTTATCACGATTACTATCTTTACGCTTATTGGCTAGTCCCCGGTAGTACCCCACAAAATCCGCATCAGCAAGCTCTTTTAATCGCACCTGTTCTTTTTCGAACTCGGTGTAGATTTCGGGTTTATTTAGTTCGTTTTCCCTTTTCCCTCGGATACTATTCGCCAAATTGATCTGGTTTGTGTTGTGGGCCTTCTCAATCTCATTTTTTGGTTTTTTGAAGACATACATACCCAGGAACTCCCTTCGGGTATACGTTCCGGTTTTAGGGCTGATAATCGTCGGATAAAAGTCCAGGTAGAGAGATTGCCTTCCATCGGTTATAGGTTTCTTTCGTAGTGTTACTTTCGTTGCCATAGTGTTCAGCTTAGTAGTTCGTCCACAAGGGTTTTGGGTACATACGTATACCAGCCTTCTTTTCGTTTGGGTATAGCGTTCCGTTTCAGGACATCGTTTAATGCCTTGCTTGACACATTGTATTTGGCTTGTGCTTCATTTATTGAGTAGCACTCCTCCAGCGGCCACATAAAAGACTGTGGGGCTTCTTTCTTGGTAGGGGTGGAGGCCTTGGTAGAGGTGGAGGCGATTGGAACAGAAAGTAATTTGTCTACCTCACCTCTCCGGATCCGGGTTAGTCTTTCGCCTATATTACTTGCAGGTAGGCTCCCGCTTACTATCAGGCGATAGATGGTTTTGGAGGAACACCCTATCAGTTCGGATGCATCTTTTACCCGTAGGTATTCCTTTTGTTTTATGGCCTCTAGGTCGCTGTTTATAATGCTGCTAGTCTCTTTGTTGGACTTTTCTATTTTACCCGTTCTGATGCGCTTTTTGTAGGCCTGTTTGCTGCATTTATCTGAACAGTACTGCGTTACCGTGGTTTTTGCAGTAAACTCGGTATTACAATGCTGACAAATTCGCCTTACCCGTATATTGCTACTCATAGTTTAAAAGTATTTAAGTATATTTAGAGAGAAATTAAGATAATTAAGGGACATAATTTCGCCATTAAAAGGGTTGAATTTGTACCTCAACCCCATAAGGTACAATAAAGGTACAAAATAAAACGCAATAAACATATAACATCACAAAACAAATAGTAATATCAATGCAATAAAAAATCCCTTAAATCAGGGCTTTATGAGGTTTTTTATACTTTTGTTACTGGTTTGTTTTTATATGTTACTTTCCAATACAAAACTTCCCGAAAATATTCTTCAATAAATCATCTGTGCTGATGGTGCCGGTAATCTCACCTAAATGATGCAGGGCCACGCGGATATCCTGGGCGAGGAAGTCGCCGGTGATGCCGGAGGCCAGGCCGGAAAGTACGTCGTTCAGGGCATCGCCGGCCTTTGACAGGTGTTCGTAATGGCGGATGTTGGTAATGGTGTTGTCTTCGGTTTTCAGGTCTTGTACGGCATCGACAATGGCCGTTTTCAGCGCTTCGAGGCCCTGGGTTTCTTTGGCGGAAATGGAGAGTTCGCCCGGACGGATGCAGGTAGACGAAAGGTCGGTTTTGTTTCTTACCCAAAAGAGGGTCTGTTCCTCCGAAGCCAGGTGGCGAATGTTTTCCAGGAAACGATGGCCTTCCGGTGAGTCATAAAGAAAAATGATCAGGCGGGCCTCTTTAAGGGCTTTCTTTGAACGTTCAATTCCCATGGATTCGATGAGGTCATCGGTTTCCCGGATACCGGCAGTATCAATGAAACGGAATTTGATGCCGTCCATGATGAGGGTGTCTTCGATGATGTCACGGGTAGTGCCGGCAATGTCGGTCACGATGGCCTTTTCTTCGTTGAGAAGGGCATTCAGGAGGGTAGATTTCCCGGCATTGGGTGCGCCGATGATGGCTACGGGAAATCCTTCTTTAATCGCATTTCCATTGTCAAAGGAAGTGAGGAGGGGAAGGATCTGATCCTGGATGTTTCGGATAAGTGTCCGGAGGTCGTCCCGATCGGCAAATTCCACATCTTCCTCACCGAAGTCGAGTTCCAGTTCTACCAGGCTGGCAAAATGGATGAGGTCTTCGCGCAGCACCGCCAGTTTCCTGGAAAACCCGCCCCGAAGTTGGTGTAATGCGGTTTTGTGGGCCGCTTCAGAATCGGCGGCGATGAGGTCGGCTACCGCTTCTGCCTGCACCAGGTCCATTTGTCCGTTCAGAAATGCTCTTTGAGTAAACTCGCCCGGCGCGGCCAGCCGACAACCGTGTTGAACCAGTAACTTCAGGACATACCGGATGATGTACGGGCTGCCGTGGGTGGAAATTTCGAGGGAGTCTTCTGCCGTGAACGACTTTGGTGCCCGGAAAACCGACACCAGCACTTCATCCACGGTCTTTTCACCGTCTATTATCCTGCCGTAGTGGATGGTATTCCCTTCCGCCCGGGTAAGGTCTTTGCCCCGGAAGAGTGTATTGCCTATGGTCAGCGCCGCCGGGCCGGAAACCCGGATAATGGCCAGCGCACCTACTCCCGGCGGAGTGGCTACGGCGCAGATGGTGTCCTGGAAGTTCAAATTCTGATCTTTTGGTTCTGAAATACAAAGATAATGTAAATTGGGTGTACTCTCCGCCTCCAAAGCCAAACCATATAGCCTGGAAAGCAAGGGAATTGGAACTATTTTTCGATCCGTCATCGGGGAAGGGTGTGGCTGTTGGCGTCGTGTTATTTTTACCTGGTATTTAAACCGGTGTTTATCCTGATCCTGTTGTTTTTGAAAGATGTTTTTGTGCGGGAGATTGAGGTGAAGAACACCCCCTGGAACTGCGCCGGACAGAAGATATGGGTAGATGCAGTGAATGAGCAGCTTTATTCACCTATAGGGTCAGTTTCTTCTCATTAAGCGTTTGCGACTATCACTCTGTTAAGAGGTTAACAATACCTCCGCAAAAGCCCTGACATCATGCGTATCGCGGTAAGCGGTACCGTCTATCACCGGGGGAGCCTCAAGGTACCGGGTAAAAATTTTAGCAATTGCCGGGATATCGCCGGGATCAACGGTTTCTCCCAAAGCATATTTTTTTACCAATTCTGCCATTACGCCCGTATCGGAAACAATCACGGGTTTATGGTAGCGTGCGGCAATGCCCACCACGCCGCTGGAGCCGAAATAGTTTACGTTCATCCTGAGAATGACATCTGACTGCAGGAAGGTGCTTTCCATTTCTTCGTCGCATACAAACTCATCGCGCGTAATCAATTGAAAACGGCCTGTTTTAAGGCGTTTTAGCTCTGCTTCATAATCGGGTTTGAACTTACCAATAATCAGCAATGTTATAGCAGAATGGGGCATTTGATTTAATGCTGCCATGATATTTTCATTGTTTTTGCGCTCGTCTGCATACCCGAACTGCAAAAGCACAAGGTGATTATCCGGGATGTGGTAGTGTTTTCGCAGGTGGAAATTTTCCAGTACAGGGTAATCAAACCACGGATCGGGCAGGGTAAAAAAGCGGGTAGGATCTAACCAGCCCGGCATTTCTTCATCGTTCAGAATAAAGATTTTATCAAGGGATGGATTGCGCAGAGCCACTTTCATCACCATTTTTTTTTGCCACCTTGATTTTAGAAAGCGGAGTTTGTGGCCGATTCCCGGGCCTTCGGGTACCATACGGGAATAGGGACGAAACCAGATTCCGGAAATTTTATAGGGGGCGATGTTTCTCCCAATGGCCACCTGATAAAGGTCTAATTCCATCAGGATCAAACGTTCGCATTGATGACGGCGTACTTGCTGATCAATGACAGTCCATTCCGCTGCCGACTTTTTCAGCAGAGAAGTTTCTTGTTGGAAGCTGCGCTGTTCTTCGGACTTGGGCGTCACTACCTCTACATGGGGGTATGGACTTTCCATTTGAAATTCGGCAGATCGGTTGATCAGAAATACGAAGTGATCCATTAAGCGGTGTTTTCCCACGTAATGCAGGAGATTGTTCACAAAGCCGTATTTGTGTCCGTTAAGCGTAATATTCAGATCCGCGATCAGGTATTTCATGCGTATATTTTTAGCTGTGAACTCTGAGCTTTTAGCTGTGAGCTCTGAGCTTTGAGCAATGAGCTTTGAGTTGGAAGCACCCGCTTTATAGCAGGGCCTGGTCCCTTAACCCGGGTCTCCGTCTGTATAGATGTGTTTAGACGGGATACGGATCAGCAGCAAAAATCCAACCACAAACAATACGATCAGGAAGAGGATGGAGTTCCGCATATTGCCGGTCTGATCCAGGATAAATCCAAATATAAACGTTCCGATGGTCAGCGCTATTTTCTCCGTGATATCAAAAAAAGCGAAATAGGCGGAGGTTTCTTCGGCATTATCCGGAATAATCTTGGCGAAAGTGGATCGGGAAAGCGATTGGATTCCCCCCATTACCAGTCCTACCAGGCAGGCGATGACATAAAACTGGTTGGCCGTGGTAGTGAAGTAGGCGGCAATAGGCACAATGGCCCAGAGGGCAATTTCTATCCGTAAGGCAATGGTGTTTCCGAATTTTTCAGACAAAAGGGAAGCCAGGTACGAACCGGGAATGGCAATAAGTTGGATAAGAAGAAGGGTGGTGATGAGTCCGGCGCGCGGGATATTCAGCTCTTCATTGGCGAAGAGGGTAGCCACGTAGATGACCGTCATGACGCCCATATCATATACCAGGAAAGCCAGGAGGAAACGTTTGAGGTACCTGCTTTTTTGTACGGCCAGGAAAGTACTTTTTAACTGGAGGAAACCGTTTTTGAGGAATCGGGACCGGAAAGGCTTGTTTTCGTCTTTAGGGAGATGATAGAAGGGGATCTGGGCGAAAGCGGCCCACCAGATACCTACAGTGATAAATGCAATACGGGTAGTAAATCCGGAATCAGAATCGGCCTGGGTTAATCCAAACAGCCCGGGTTGCATAATCAGCAACAGGTTGAAAATAAGTAGCAGAACGCTGCCTACATAGCCGAAAGCAAACCCGCGGGCACTCAGTCGGTCGTAGTGCTCTTCAGTAGCAATCTGGGGAATGAAAGCATTGTAGAACACCAGGCTGCCGCCCCAGCCTATGATAGACAGGCCGAAGGCGATCATGGTCATTTCCAGGTTATCCGGCGTAAAGAAATAAAAATAGGCACAAGAGGCCGCACCGAGGTAACAGAAAAATTTCATAAACATCTTTTTCCGGCCCGAATAGTCGGCAATTCCCGTCAGGATAGGATTGAGGAAAACCAGAAGGAGGGAGGCCGCCGAAATGGTAAAGGTGTAGAGTGCGTTTTTATCGAATTTAAAGTCGAAGAACGATACCAGTTCCTTGGTGCCGCTGATTTCAGTTACCTGTACGGTAGACTGGTAGTAAATGGGGAAAATAACGGTGATGATGACCAGGTTATGCACGGAATTGGCCCAGTCGTACATGCACCAGGCATTCCATATTTTTTTAATATTCATCTAAAGGGTTTTTATTTTGGCAGTTATTTTTTCGGGAAACAGCAACAAAAAAACAAAAAAAAAGCTCCCCCCACTAATTTTTGCCCCTAATCCGATATATTTGCTCCTATTCAGCCTTAAAAAAAGAATACATGTCTGACAAACGGAGTCCGATGTATGCCGTGATTGGCGCATCATCTGTGGGTACCATGATCGAATGGTACGATTTTTATATTTTCGGAAGCCTTGCCACCCTGATATCGACCAAATTTTTTCCCAGCGAAAACGAAACTCTGGCGTTTTTGTCTACCCTGGCCACGTTTGCGGCAGGTTTTATTGTGCGTCCCTTCGGCGCCCTGTTTTTCGGGCGGCTGGGCGATCTGATCGGAAGAAAATACACCTTTATGGTGACGCTTTTGCTGATGGGCGGAGCCACTTTTCTGATTGGTTGTATCCCGGCTTATGAGACCATCGGGATTGTTTCGCCCCTGCTGGTATTGCTGCTGAGGCTTTTGCAGGGGCTGGCACTGGGGGGAGAATACGGTGGAGCCGCTACATACGTGGCGGAGCATTCGCCCAATCATCAGCGCGGACTGATGACTTCCTGGATACAGACCACCGCCACGGCAGGCCTGATCATTTCCCTGGTGGTGATTGCGGTTACCCGGTCGAGCATGTCGGAGGAGGCTTTCCACGACTACGGCTGGCGGATTCCTTTCCTGGCTTCGGCGGCCATGATCTATGTGTCGTATATCATTCGCCGGAACATGCACGAGTCGCCCTTGTTTGCCAAAGCCAAGGCCGAAGGGAAAACATCCGTTAATCCGCTGAAGGAGTCTTTTGGAAACCGGTATAACCTGAAATATGTGTTGCTGGCTCTTTTGGGCGTGACTATGGGGCAAGGGGTGGTATGGTACACGGGCCAGTTTTATGCCATGTCGTTTATTGAGCGGGTCATGCATGTGCCGAAAGTGCAGGTAGACAGTATCCTGATCTGGGCGCTTTGCCTGGGTACACCTTTCTTTATCCTTTTCGGATGGTTATCGGATAAAATAGGCAGGAAATGGATCATGATGAGCGGGATGCTGCTGGCCGTGCTGTGCTACCGCTACATTTATACCCAGATGTATGAGACGGTCAATGTGAAAAATAAGACCGAACTTGCAGAGCAGGCTGCGGTTCGGGCAGAAGTGGTGGGTAGTGATTCGGTGTATACGTTAACCCGAACCTACAGCGACGGCACGCTTTATGAGCAGGTGACTACGCTAAGGGGCGGGGTGGAACACGTGGATAAGCAGGTGACCGTGAACAGCAGTGACAAACGCACGTTGATTTTCTGGGTGTTTATCCAGGTACTGTTTGTGACCATGGTGTACGGTCCCATCGCGGCTTTCCTGGTGGAAATGTTCCCGGTGAAGATACGGTACACGTCTATGTCTTTGCCCTATCATGTGGGGAACGGCATTTTCGGCGGACTGCTGCCGGCTATCGCTACTTTCCTGGTTACGCGGGCCGATGCCATCAATGAAAAGGCTGCGGCTATGGGACTTTTGCCGCCCATTGATAAACCTTACCTCGAAGGACTTTGGTATCCCATGGTGATCGCCGGAATCAGTTTGGTGATCGGGGTGATTTATCTGGACGGGAAAGACAATAGGGTGGATGACTAGGTAATGGTTAATGGTTAATGATCAATGGTTAATGGATGTTGGGGTTGGAATGCTCGGAGTCCTGAGAATCAATTACGAATTAAAAATTACGAATTACGGACAATCAGGCTCACTACTCACTACTCACTACTCACTACTCACTACTCACTACTCACTACTCAGA
>CAYRGN010000047.1:0-28471 GCA_964423865.1 uncultured Lacihabitans sp. | reverse complement strand
AATAGTATTAAACAGGTGGCAATAAAACAAAATTAAATTTTTAAACATGCTCTAATGAAAAACTATAAAAACAAGTAAATGGAAACCAAAGTACAAGCCGGAGACGGCACCCAGGAGATCGTCATTACCCGCGAGTTCAATTTGCCGGTTGAGTTGCTTTTTAAGGCCTTTGAAGAGCCCGAACTATTTGAACAATGGATGGGTACCAAAGTGTTGAAAATGGAAAACAAAAAGCATGGCGCTTATGCCTTTGAAACATCGCATAACGGCGAAGTGATGTTTCGCGCCAACGGCACCATTCATGAATTTGTGCCCAATCAAAAAATTACCCGTACCTTCGAAATGGAAAATACCCCTTTCCCCGTACAACTGGAATACCTGGAATTTCAGGGAGCAGGAAATGAAAACAGTCGCTTAATCATGCACATTATTTTCAAATCCACCGAATTCAGAAACCAGCTACTGCAAATGCCGTTTGCACAGGGGCTGAACATGGCCCATAACCGATTACAGGAAATCTTAAACAAATTGAAATAGCGCTATCCGCAACTGGCCCAGGCAATGTATCATTGCACCAGACAAGTCAAACCAAATAGCGATGCGTCACCACCTCACAGCTCATAGCTCTAAGCTGATAGCTGATAGCTGATAACTGATAACTGATAGCTGATAACTCAAAACTTAAACAAAAATGAAAAAACGAGACAAAATTATCTATTGGATCGCGACGATATGGCTAACGTTAGCCATGACGGCCAGCGGCATTCAACAAATTTTCGCCATCGGCGGCTTTGTGGAGATCATGACCCGCCTGCAGTATCCTGCTTACTTTTCAGTCATCATCGGCATCTGGAAAATTGCGGGGGTGATCGCTCTGCTAATCCCGAAATTTCCCCTTGTCAAAGAGTGGGCCTACGCCGGATTTTTCTTCGTCATGTCGGGCGCATTTTTCTCCCACCTGGCCAGCAATGACGGTACCGCCGAACTTCTTGTACCCCTCTTTCTTACTACGTTAACGGTCATTTCCTGGTATTTCAGACCCGCAGAACGTAAAATCACTTCCTGAAATCAAAACTGCCGAAGATGACTATCCAATTTATCTTCGGCAGTTTCCTGAATCTTTCATCCCTATTTCGTGCATCCATTCCGAATTGTCCACCGCCCAAATGCCGCAAAATGATGCATACGCAACCCGCCACGCTCTATGCGCATTTTTCATTGGGCCAATGGTTTACTGAAATAAAAACACCGCTAAAAAAAATTATGTACTTACAAAAACCACCTTATCGCATTGTTCAACAACACTTTATGAAAGTATAAAATGGTTTTATTAAGGGGATGTTCGTATATTTGGGGGTTAGCAGTAATGGTCTGACCGTGCTTCGAGCCAAGATAACCGTTTGGCAAAAACGGGAAATTGCCAACACTTCGCAAAATTAAAAGAGGTGCAAGCCGATACACAAAGCCAACGCTATTGCACCACATTTAATTTTGCCCACCCACCACCCCATAATTCTAATTTTCGGCAATTTATCAACATTGCTGCCGTTTCATAGTTTTTTATATCTTTGCTTAAAATTTAAGAAGTTATCGCAACAGACAAACTACATATCGACAAAATGAAACGCCATTTCAAAAGCAAAGCTGTTTTTGAAACGCAGGATATTGTTGCCTTTTACGAACAAACCGAAAAGGACATCAAACAGACAACAGTAAATTGGCGTGTTCATACATTGGTGCAATTGGGCGTTTTGCAACGTATTGGCAGAGGGAAATTTACATTGGGCGAAGGCAAAAATTATATTCCCGAAATTTCATCGGCAACAAAGGCGATTTTCAAAAAACTGAAAGCGGAATTTCCTTATGCGAATTTATGTGTGTGGAATACTTCTATTCTCAACGAATTTATGCAACACCAGCCCAACCGATTTTATGTGTTGGTGGAAACAGATAAAGAAACAACCAATTCGGTTTTCTATTTTTTAAGAGAAACTAAAAAATCGGTTTTCGTTGAGCCAACAAGTGATATTTTGGAAAAATACATCGTCAATGAAAAAAATGTTTTCATTGTGAAACCGCTTATATCAGAAGCACCAACGCAAAATATAAACGGAGTAGAAACTGCAACCATTGAAAAAATGTTGGTGGACATCTTTTGTGATGATGTGATTTTTTCGGCTCAACAAGGTGCGGAAATGCGGACAATTTTCAAAGAAGCGTTTACTAAATACACCATAAATCAAAGTAAAATGCTGCGCTATGCCGACAGACGAAGAAAGAAAGAAGAACTAACAAAATTTGTAAAAGCAATTTCAAATTTTTGGCAGCATTAAATATTTACTGCCAAAATATAGAATATGATAAATCAGAAAGAAATATCAGCCGAGTGGCTTAACCAAGTACCAAAACAACATCGCAATGCGGATAAAATCCTTGTGGAAAGGGTTATCCGTGCATTATTGTTGTTGGAAGGCTTGGTAAAACAAAAAATAGATTTTGTTTTCAAAGGCGGGACGGCTTTAATGCTTCATTTCAACTCTACAAAACGTTTGTCTATTGATATAGACATCATTCTGCCGAATGAAATTGAAAATTTGGAAAGTGTTTTAGATGCAATCGCACCAGAGCAAGGATTTTTGAGAAAAGAATTGCAACACCGAAGCACAAACTCAAAAATCAAAAAAGAACATTATAAATTTTTCTTCACACCTTTGCATAAAACCAAAAAAGATGAAGAATATGTGTTGTTGGATATTTTGTTTGAAAAAGTGAATTACAAAAATCTTATTTCACTTCCCGTGCAATCTAATTTTGTTCCACAATCAGGCAATCCTCTTAACGCAAGCGTTCCAAGTTTAGAAGATATTTTGGGCGACAAACTCACCGCATTTGCACCGAACACCACAGGTATTCCTTACTTCAAAAAAGAAGACAGTATGAGTATGGAAATCATCAAACAGCTTTACGACATAGGAAATTTGTTTGATGCAGTAAACGATATTGAAACCATTAAAACCACGTTTTATCGTTTCACAAAAACTGAAATTGAGTATCGTAACGAAAACAATATTTCTGAAAATGAGGTATTGGAAGACATTCACCAAACCGCTCTTTGCATTATAACAAGAGGTGCAGATGGCAAAGGAAATTTTGAAGAATTGCGAAATGGTATTCAACGTGTCAGCAGTTTTATTTTTTCTGAAAGCTACCACATTGAAAAAGCAATTGCACACGCTTCAAAAGCGGCTTATCTTTCTGCATTGATACAACATAACGCAAAAACGATTGACAAGTTTAGAAATCCAAACGAAATGAAAGATTGGTTAATTAGTGAACCACTCAACAACAAATTGAACAAACTAAAAAAATCCAATACCGAAGCGTTTTTTTATTGGTATAAGATTTATGAACTGAAAAAATAAGAATGACAGACATTTGTCAAATATTGAACATGCTCAACGCTTCGCCAAGTGTTGAATTGTTGCGTTTACGCAATAGAGAAATGATTGTTGAATTTCTTGTACAGACATTTATCAATAAACAAGTAGCAATTTCATCGGAAAATATCCATACTCAATTAGCCGATTTTTTGGAAGGACCCGAAGTGGAGAATGATGAAGACAGCGAAATCAGTGCGTTTGATACTTACGAAACAAAGGCAAAAAAGTACCTTTCAAATTGGACAAACAAAGGTTTCTTGACCAATTATCCTGATGAACAAGGTGAAGTTTTTTATGAACTTTCTGCACACTCAAGCAAAACCATAGATTGGTTGGCAAGTTTGAAAAAAGAAGAATTTGTTGAGTTTACCAATGAAGATACCGAAAAACGTATTCAGTTATTAAAAGAAAAGAAATTAGAAATTGAACAACAAATTCAAAGAATAAAAATCGGTGAAGATGTAAATAATTATTCATTATTTCAGTTTATGGGTTTTCCCAGACCTATTGAAGCCGAACTTGACACAATTGCTGTTGGCGGAATTAGAAAAGCAATTTTTGCGCGAGGTTTATATTTCACAGAAACAGTAACCAGAGTTGAACCAAATAAAATATTAACGTTCGACATAAAAGCTGACCCTAACTCAATTCCGCCGAAAGCATTGGACGAACACGTTACTGTTGGAGGCAAATACTTTAACGTTTTGGAAGGCAAATATGAAATAAAGCAACTTCAAATGACAAAATTATTTTGCATTTAACATCGCAATTCAGACTTTCAACACCGTTTAATTTTTATAGTGGGCTGTGGAGCTTTTTGTACTGAATACAGTAAAAGATATACCTTCCCCTTCCCCCAAAGTTGAGGGCAAAAATTAGACAGGCGGATCGTATGTACTTTCTATTAACTTTGGTGTAAGGTTGAACGCGCCTACTTCTAATCCCGCCCGAATACAAAACTATCGGCCTTTAGGGGTCATGTAGCCCACAATTGAATAAACAGACAGAATCCAAGAATTTCAGTATTGACATTAGGCGTCTCAGACCTGGAAAAGTCTGTCGAGTTTTATCAAGACGGGCTTGGACTATCCGCAGAAGGAATTAAAAGATTAAAAAACACCTAACACGTTTCCCGAAAATACAGTACATGATATGACACAGAGTAGTGTACCTGAACCGGATTTCAGTATAACCGCTAAATTTTCCGGCCCAATCGCCTCACCTTTTTGTATTTATGCCTATTTTAGCTCCAAATAAACAGTACGAGGAGCTGTCAGCTATCAGCGAATATGCAAATCTGCGAAACGCCAAAGACCGCCTCCTCCCAAGCTGAGAACTAAAAGCTGAAGGCTGATAGCTAAAAAACGCGATGCATATAGATTTCAAACCTTTCAGGGATTTTATAAACTATTACACGACTGAAAACACCCGACAACGGCATAAAGACTCGGAAATCAAGCAAATCGAAGTGAAAGTAGACCGTGTGGAGGCCATAGTGAAGGGAACCAGCCTCTATTCCGTCAAGATAGATTACACCCTGGAAAAAGTAACGCGGGCTTCCTGCACCTGCGCATACGACTACGGGGGATATTGCAAACATATCGTACATGTGCTGGTCAAGGCAGATGAGATACTTCACGAAGAAGGACGGGGCAGTATAACAGAGACCGACATCCCGGTGGACTACCTGAGAAAAGAGGGGAATACCTTTATCCTGGCCGAGAAATCCCTGTTGAACCTGTCTAAACAAAGCTACGCTTTTACAGGGCAAAGAGGTAACCGACTGGCGAATATGGAGGTACTCATGTCGGAATTCGGTATCGGGCATCTGGGCATGCTGATAGGTGAAGGGTCTTATTCCCAAAGGGCAGAATACGTAGTCCAAATCCTACAGACTGAAGATCACATTAAATTGAATTGCGAATGCGAGAGCCAAACCCTTTGCCGACACCTGCAGTTCGCTCTTTCCACTATTCTGGAAAACTACCACTACCAACTGCCATTTAACACGGAAGAAAGACACCGTTTCCTGGCCCGAACAGCGGCGGAAAAAGGATGGGGAAATATCGCCGAGCCAGACGAGTTCTTTAGCATCACGATGCGGAACAACAGACTGTACGTGCAGCCCAAAGTTAAACTCCTTCCTTATACCGAAAAAGACAAAATAAAGTTGCGTCAAAACCTGTTGCCCGATTTCCAACTTCCCCGGGAGGTGCATACCCGTGATTTTGTGGTGATCCAGGAAGCATACTACGGCGGGGATGCAGGGTTCCTGCTGATGGAAGCCCCCCTTTCCAAGTCAGGAAGCATTAAGTCGCCCATAGAAAAGGCAGATGTCCACGAAAGGCTAAGAAATGCACAAAACCGGGAAGAAACCCTGTTTTACCTGGCGCTGCTGTCCGGTCATACGCATAAAGCAAATATAGAAGCATGCCGCGACCTGATTCGTAACCCCTCGAACCTGGACTTTTATTCTTTCCAGCCCGGCGGGTTTTCCGAAAAAATAACGGCTCCGAAACTTACGCCTCTGGAAATACTACAAGGCTCGCCTGAAATCAAAATTGTGGTGAAGGAATCGGGCGAGTTCTACGTACTGACCTGCGAGGTGAATTTAGACAGCCACCGCACTACTTCCAGGCACATCCGTCTACAGGGCCCTCTCTTACATTACAAAAATAGGGTGGCCTGCCCGAATAATGAGGCGGAAGTGAAAGTACTGCACTTTTTTGAAGAACACGAACACCAGATTTACCTGCACCGCGAAAAGCTGCCTTCGTTTCGGGAAGAGTTTCTCGACCCCCTAGCAAACGCAGTCAATGTACACTATAGTTTTATCAAACCCGCCCCAAAAGCGATGATCAAAAGAGAATCTTTGGATGTCATCTCCCGCCACTATATTTACCTTTCAGAGGTAGGAGACTTTATACTCATCACCCCTGCCCTCTCCTACGGGGATGTGGAAGTACCAGTGCTTTCACGGAAGACTCCATACGCCGCCGCACCTGACGGCACCTTGTTTGCTATTGAACGCAACGAAGACGCCGAACACCGGTTTATCCGCAATATACAGGCCCGGCACCCTGATTTCGCGCAAATACCACAGAGCGAATTCTTTTACCTGCATAAGAAAAAGTTTCTGGACGAAAACTGGTTTATCCACGCCTTTGACGCATGGAGGGCGGAAAGCTACACTATCCTGGGATTCAGCGCTTTGAAAAATAATCGCTACAACGAACACCCCATGAAGGTGAGAACCAGCGTTCAATCGGGCATTGACTGGTTTGATATTTCGACCGATATCTCTTTCGGTAAACAAAAGGTAACGCTCAGGCAAATACAGAAATCCATTCTGAACAAAACACGCTTTGTGGAACTGGCCGATGGCACCCAGGGTATTCTACCGACAGAATGGATAGAACGTTTCGCACATTATTTCCGCTCCGGTGAGATAAAAGACAATACGATCCGTACCCACAAAAGTAATTTCCAGCTTATTGATGAACTGTTCGAGAAAGAAGTACTGTCTAAAGAGGTAAGTCTGGAAGTGAAGAAATACAAAGAGAAACTGGCCGGTTTCCAGTCTATCCGCCATGTGAAGGTGCCGAAAAAACTCCAGGCCAAATTAAGGGATTACCAGAAAGAAGGACTGAACTGGCTGAATTTCCTGGACGAATTTGGTTTCGGAGGATGCCTGGCAGACGACATGGGACTGGGAAAGACCGTTCAGGTGATTGCCTATTTCCTGGCACAACACGAGAAGGGCAACCTGCAGACCAACCTGGTGGTAGTACCTACTTCCCTGCTGTTTAACTGGCAGCGGGAGCTGGACAAATTCGCCCCTCACCTCAGGTATACCGTACAATACGGTATTCAGCGGAAGGCTGTAGACATGGACTGCGATGTGGTACTCACTACCTACGGCACCCTTCTTTCCGACATCGACATGTTAAAAAAGCAGGTCTTTAACGTGGTGGTGCTTGACGAATCTCAGGCCATCAAAAACCCCGACTCCAAACGGTACAAGGCCGTTCGCCTCCTGCACGCACGCCAGCGCCTGGTGTTGACCGGAACCCCGGTGGAAAATAACACTTTTGATCTCTATGCGCAGCTGTCGTTCGCGCTCCCCGGACTTCTCGGGAACGCCAAACATTTTGCGGATAACTATTCTACGCCGATTGACAAGTTCCAGGATGCGAAAAGAGCCAGGGAGCTGCAACAAAAGATACATCCCTTTGTGTTGAGAAGAACCAAAACCCAGGTAGCAAAAGAACTGCCCGAAAAAACAGAAATGGTGGTCTATTGCGAAATGGGTACAGAGCAAAAAAGAGTATACGATACCTACAAGACTGAATTCCAGAAATACTTGTTGGGGCTTGACGACCAGGAACTCCACTCCTCCTCCATGCATATTCTGCAAGGACTGATCAAGATGCGCCAGATCTGCAACTCTCCGACCCTGCTGGGTGATGACGAGTATTACGGCGATCAGTCGGCCAAACTGGAAGAATTAATGCAGCAGGTGGAAAAGCTGAAAGATCGCCACAAAATCCTGGTCTTCTCCCAGTTTACAGGCATGCTTGATCTGGTAAAAAGCCGCCTGGTGAAAGAAAATATAGGATACGCTTACCTTTCAGGGAAAACCAGAAACCGGGAAGAACAAGTGGCTCTTTTCCAGGAAGATGAAAATGTGCGGGTGTTCCTGATCAGTCTCAAAGCCGGCGGTACAGGCCTTAACCTTACCCGGGCAGAATACGTGTTCCTGATTGATCCCTGGTGGAACCCGGCGGTAGAAAACCAGGCCATTGACCGCGCCTACCGCATTGGCCAGCAGAATAAGGTAGTGGCCGTCAGGTTCATTACCCCGGGTACGATCGAAGAAAAAATTATGGATTTACAGGAGCGCAAACGCCAGCTTGCCGATGACCTGATCCGAACCGACACCAACATGCTGAAGCAGCTGAAAAAAGAAGACCTTATGAGTCTTCTATAATTTTCTGCGGCGATGCAGTCTCTTATCCCAATTCTGCCAACAGGCTCCCCAGATCAAGGGGGCGGGTGTACATCTCTAGGGAGCCGTCGGCCTGCTTCGGCCAGACTTCCCGTGGTTTATCCCAGTACAATTCCACTCCGTTGCCATCCGGATCATTAAGATACAGGGCCTCCGACACCCCGTGATCACTGGCCCCTGTCATAGGATAGGCCGCTTTCCGGATTCGCTCGTAAATCTGAGCCAGATCTTTCCGTGTAGAGTAGAGAATAGCGGTATGGTATAAGCCCACTCCCTGCTTAGTGGCCGGTGGCGCGCCCTGGCTATGCCAGGTGTTCAGACCAATATGATGATGGTACCCTCCGGCCGACACAAACGCGGCCTGGTCGCCGTAGCGCATGCTCAGGTCAAAGCCCAGCAATCCGTGATAGAAAGCGAGCGACCGCTCCAGGTCACTCACTTTTAAATGTACGTGCCCGATCTGTGTCTGGGCAGGAATTTTATAATCACTCATTTTATTCCAAGAATTTAAGCGTTTCCACAAATATTAGATTCCCCACCGTCAGATGAATTTTTTATCTGTATAAAAATTTAGCCGGGCGGGAGGCCGCCCCGCAACGAACCGCTATCAGCCTTCAGCGGTCAGCCGGTTTTCTGATAGTGGTGCGCCACCCGGCTGATAGCTGAATGCTCATGGCTATTTCATGTTATTTTTATTTAATGGTTAGATCGTCTTTCCTGCAATTACGCCATTGATTGTTAAA
The DNA here is from genome assembly GCA_964423865.1 of uncultured Lacihabitans sp. GTDB lineage: Bacteria > Bacteroidota > Bacteroidia > Cytophagales > Spirosomataceae > Leadbetterella. The sequence continues at coordinate 19,280 of CAYRGN010000047.1, read as the reverse complement.
TATTTATATTAAATTAACACTTTCTTTACCGCAGCCGATAAAGAGGTAGTCGGCCGGCCAATTAACCGGGAAAGTACTTTGCCGTCATCAAATAACGCATCTTCTCCCGCAGCGGTATCAAAAGCGGCCAATGCTTGCGCAAAACCTTCCGGAACTCCGAGTGACTTTAACACACCCGCGTATTCCGCCTCAGGAAGATTGGTATAAGGAATGGCTTTCCCCGTTTGCTTCGAAATCTCTTCGGCCAGCTCTCCCAGCGTATACGCCTCATCTCCTGCCAGTTCATACACCTTACCCTTATGGGTTTCATCTACCAGAACTACGGCAGCTGCCTCGGCAAAATCTTCGCGGGTCGCTGAAGAAATCCGTCCCTCGCCTGCACTACCGACAAACGCCCCGGCTTGTACCGCGCCGGGTACCGAACCGGTATAGTTTTCCGTATACCAACCGTTTCTTAAAATGGTATAGTCTATTCCCGATTCCTTTAAAAGTTTCTCGGTTTCCAGGTGTTCACCCGCCAAACTGAGCGAAGAAGTGTCTGCATGAAGCAGGCTGGTGTACACAATCCACTTCACCCCCACCTTTTGTGCCGCTTCAATAATATTTTGATGCTGAACTTTGCGTTGACCAATCTCATTGCCCGAAATCAGCAAAAGATGATCAATCCCTTTTAAACCCGCCTCCAGCGTGTCTTTTTGGGTGTAATCAAAGGCCTGGGCCTTTATTCCCAGATCCGCCGCCTTCTCCGGTGATCTCACCAATGCCACCAACTGGCTTGCATCTGCTTTCGTTTTTAATTTTTCTACTACTAAACGGCCTAGCTGGCCGGTGGCTCCTGTTATTCCTGTTTTCATATTATTGTAATAAAATTTGTTACATTTATAGTTAAAAAAAATCAGTCGAACTGCTCTGCAAAACTTTTTAAATTCAAGTGGATTAAGGCGCTGTAAACTGCCTTATCCGTCTCGGAAAAAAGGCGGTCCAATTTTGCATTAATGTCTTTTCCCACCGGGCATGCAGTGCCCCCGCAATGGTTCTTTCTTCCCAATACATTTGAATTTTTCACCGCCTTATAGATATCGGCCAATGAGATCTCTTCCTCTGAAATATTCAAAGCAGAACCGCCCTCCTTGCCCTTTTTGGTAATCACCCACCCTTTTTCCTGCAAAACACTTAGCTCTTTTCGCACAATCACCGGATTAATATCAATACTCCCGGCAATCCAGTCTGAACTCAGCCACTGCCCCTTGTTCCGGGCCAGCAAAGTAAGGATATGAATGAGTGTCGCGAATCTTGTATTGCTCATGATGGCACAAAGGTAATACCTATTTTTAAATGTAACAAATATTATTACAATTATTTTTCGCTTATGTATAAAACAGCCTTGCTACGGTATCAGCACATTTATCGCATTGAATTTTCAGGAATCCGAAGCTTGCGAACCCTTTCCAAAGGTACTTAATAACAAGGCCACCACCCCAAAAATAATGATAAATAGAATGCCGTTCATGGTATGCAGGAAAGTGGCCAGGGAAACGCCGTCCTGGTTAGACAATCCGTACAGGATTACGATCTTCCCCACCAGAAGGTGGTAACTTCCTATGCCGCCCATAGTAGGTACAGCCATACCGATGGTACCCATCACCAAAAGGGTGAGTATGGCCAGGGCCGACAAAGACGACCCGATTTCCAGGGAGTAGCACAACAGCATGGAAGAAAAATAATAGAGAATCCAGATCACAAACGACTGAATCAGAAACAAACCCGGCCTTTCCAGGTGGAGTACACTCACAAAGCCCTCTTTCAGTCCTTCAAAAAACGATTGAAAACGGCGGAAAAACGGAAGAGCGAAGATCTTATCTTTCCAAAGGAAAAACAAAAAAGCCAAAATCAGGAAAACCAGGGGGAGTACCCACCCTACCCGGAAGTCGGGCATCAGCTCCTGAAAAAGGTGCAGAATACGTTCGTGTTCCAGGGCCAGATTCACCAGCACCAACACCAGCAGCACCAAGACGTCAGTCACGCGTTCGGCAATAACGGCGCCGAACGATTTATCAAAAGGAATCTGTTCGCTTTTCTGGAGGCTCACCGCCCGCGCCACCTCCCCCGCCCGCGGAAACACCAGGTTAGTGAGGTATCCCACCAAAACGGCCAGGGTAGCATGATACACCGAAGGCGTATACCCCATAGGCTTCAGCATGAGGGTCCACCGCGCCGCCCGAAAAATATGAGACAGCAGTGCCAACACCCCCGCAGCGCCTACCAGTAGATAATTGGCATTCTTAAAATCACGGAAAGTCTTTTCCAGATCTATCTCATTGAACACCCAATGCAGAAGGCCCAATCCCAACACCAACGGGATCAGGTAAGAAACGACTTTCCCGATCTTCATGAAACCACACGGTTATTTTCATCCGGAAACACCACCAGCGGCTGATGGCTCACCGCCTCTTCCTGGGTCATCCACGCATAAGAAATAATAATCACGATATCGCCCGGCTGGGCTTTCCGGGCCGCCGCGCCGTTCAGGCAGATAATGCCGGAACCCCGCCGCCCTTTGATGGCGTAGGTCTCCAGACGCTCGCCGTTGTTGTTATTTACGATCTGCACTTTCTCGTTCTCCCGGATCCCCGCCGCATCAAGCAGGTCCTCATCAATGGTCACACTCCCCACATAATTCAACTCCGCCTGCGTCACTTTTACCCGGTGGATCTTCGACTTAAACACGTTAATAAGCATACTGCTTTCTTCATTTTTTGACAAAATTACGATATAAACAGCAGATCGCAATAGATGTTCCGAGTAGTGAGTAGTGAGTAGTGAGTTATTACAATTTTTCCTAATTTTGCACTTCCGCCCGCCGGAGGACGGAAACACCATTAAACCGTTCCTCAAAAAATGGAAACAAGAAATAGCCATGAGCTATCAGCTATCAGAAAACCGGCATACCAACCGGCGGCTAGGCGTCGCCCGGCTGATAGCTGAATGCTGAAAGCTAAAATTTTATACGCATGAAAAAATACTTTACCGCCGGACCCGCGGAACTTTACCCCCGTCTGGGAGAATACCTGCGCGAATTTTCCGACAAACAGCTGGGATCAATCTCCCACCGGAGTTCGGAGTTTAAGCAAATCTACCGGTTTGCCGATGAACAACTGCGAATTCTCCTGAATATCCCGGAAGAAAACGCTGTGATGTTCACCGGTTCCGCTTCGGAAATATGGGAAAAAAGCCTCCTTAGTCTCGTGGAGTTCGAATCTTTTCACCTGGTCAACGGCTCGTTTTCCGACAAATACTACCAATACGCACGTACGCTTCAGAAACAGGCGACCGCTTTGGAAAAACCACTGGGCGAAGGCTTTACTTACGCAGAGATCTCCGTTCCCGAGTACGCAGAACTGGTCTGTATCACCCAGAACGAAACCTCTACAGGAGTACAAATGCGGGAAGCCGATATCCATAAACTGAAGAGAAGTCACGCCTCCCGCCTATTTTCGGTAGATGTGGTCTCTTCGGCCCCCATTCCCGTCCTGGATTTTAAACTCCTGGATTCGGTGTTCTTTTCGGTGCAGAAGAATTTCGGTATGCCGGCCGGACTGGGCGTATGGATTGCCAACGAAAAATGCCTGGCCAAAGCCCTGGAACTGAAAGAAAAGGGTGTGAACATCGGCGCTCATCACGATCTGCCCACCCTCTGGAAAAATGCGCGCCAGTACCAGAACCCCAGCACGCCCAATGTAATGGGTATCTTCCTGCTCGGGAAAATCGCCGAAGACATGAACAAAACCGGTATAGATACCCTCCGGAAAACCAATGCCCGGAACGCCGGAAAACTCTACAACTTCTTCGAAAACCGGCCGGGCTTCTCCCCTTCCGTGCAAAATGCCGACCTGAGATCGGCCACCGTGGGCGTGTTCAACACCGAAATCCCCTCATCCCACATCATCGGAAAACTCAGGGAGAAAAACCTCATCATCGGCTCAGGTTACGGCCCTGGAAAAGAGTCCCAGATCCGGATTTCCAATTTTATTTCCAATTCTTCGGAAGACCTCGCCGAATTATTGCATGAATTTGAAAAGATTTAAAGACAAACCGTGGATTTTAATAAAAAACCCACTACCTTTGCATCCCGAAAAGGATTTTTAGGCTAAAGTATTAAGAAATGAAAAAAGACATTCATCCGAATTATAGAGAAGTGATTTTCTGGGATCTGACCTCAGATGACAAATTCCTGACCCGTTCATGCGTGGAAACCAAAGAAACCCTGGTATGGGAAGACGGAAAAGAATACCCCGTTTGCAAAGTGGAAGTAAGCTCTAAATCACATCCGTTCTACACCGGCAAAAACGTATTGCTGGATACTACCGGACGTGTAGAGAAATTCAACAAGCGTTACGCCAGAAAATAAGGATATTTATCTTTACGATATTGCCGGGCCTCGTCTGAAAAGACGGGGCTTTTATTTTGCAAAAAAACGGATGGCGCAGATGCCGGAAAAGTTCCCGGGAATCTGCGCCATCCGACGTATAGTGCGCTAAGTCATGACAATACGCATCTCTTTTAGTGCTGCTGTACTTTCTTCCGCATCACCAGGAACAGGGCCAGGAAAGCCACGATCAGCAGTGCAGGAATAATGGCAATATTATCCAGTGTGGCCTGCCCTGCCGCCAGTTCCAGCGCATCGCCGCTAAGTCCGCCAGCAGCTGCCTTTGCCTTTTCAGTATCCAGCCATCCGCCGATGATAGGTTGAAATATAGAAACACCCACCATACCGACACCGCCGATCAGCGACATCCCCAAAGCGCCCGTCCTGGGCAGGTAAACCGCTACAAACGAGATCATATTGGGCCAGAAGTAACAAACGCCAATTGCGAAAAGTATGGCAGCCACATACACCATACCACCCGTAGCCTGGCTCATCAGTACGATGCCCAGCGTAGCCATAACCGCCGAGACCAGCAGCACACCGGTGATGTTCAATCGGTGGATAAGCGGGCCTGCAAAATAGCGACCTACCGCCATAAGACCTGTCACCAGGGCCAGCACCAGCAATGGTTGCGCACCCGCCGCGCCCAGTATACGCTCTACCCAGCTCTGTGTACCCAGCTCGGTGGTAGCCGTCATGGCCATCAGCACCAGCATGACCCAATACAACGGTGACGAGAAAATAGCTTTCACATTATCGGCCGTAGAACCGCTCGCCTCCTTGCGGTGCTCGGGAAAGGTCTGACCGTAGAAAAGGAACCCGTAAATGAGCGTGGGAATAAACATCACTGCCAGCTTTACCTGCCAGCCGAAACCTCCGCTGCCTAACAGAGAGGCAATAACAGAGCCTATGGCGATACCGCCCGGAAACCACACATGAAACTTATTCAGCATAGTGGCCTTTTCCTTCTCCTCATACATTCCCGCGATCATGGGGTTATAGGCCGCTTCTACCAGTCCGTTACCGAAGCTAACAAAGAAGGTGGAAAAAAACAGGGGCCAATAGCTCGTAGATAAAATAGAGAAGGTAATCCCCGCCAGGTGCGAGAAAAAGGCCAGCCAGCCGATCTTCTTCGGACCCAGCGTATTATACAACGGTCCGCCGATCAGCGTAGCAATGGGAAAGCCGAATATTCCCATAAAATTGATCCAGCCCAGTTGGGTATCGTTCAACGAAAAATCGTTGGCCAGGTCATTCATAATGCCGGCACGGATTCCAAAAGCAAAGGCCGTGGTAATAAGCGCAAAGCAGCTTGCAATAAACAGTCGGTTCTTGTTTATCATAGGAATAAGGTTAAAGGTTGAATAAAGGTTTATAAAATTCAGGGATAAAAGTAAATAAAAAGAGCGACATTCCTGCCGCTCTATTCTATTATCCCTTTGATATTCTCTATGCCTCTTGAAGCTCTCTCTGTACCGTCGCTTTTTTTTTACTCTTCTCTTCCCGGCCCAGCAATACCCGCTGTTTCAGACGCATAAAGCTTTCGTACACGGAAGACTGGGAGATAAAGTCCCAGAACTCGGCTTTCTTCTCTTCTTTGGGCGGCTCGTACTTCATTCCCGTACACAGGCAATGCGCCCGGTTGGTCCGGTTCAGGATGTCAAAATTGACACAGCTGGAACACCCCTTCCAGAAATCGTCGTCTTTGGGCAATTCGGAAAACGGCACCGGCAGATAACCCAGCTCCGAATTGATTTTCATCACCGCCATACTCGTAGTCAGGCCAATGATCTTCGCTTCCGGGTATTTGGTACGCGAGAGCTTAAAGGCCATGGCCTTAATATAAGTGGCTATACCCGACTTCCGGTAATCCGGCGTCACAATCAATCCGGAGTTGGCCACAAATTTCCCGTGGTCCCAGGTTTCAATATAACAAAAGCCTACCCATGCCCCGGCCGTAGTCAGGCAGATCACCGCCTTCCCTTCCGACATCTTCAGCCGGATATACTCGGGCTTCCGCTTGGCAATGCCCGTACCCCGCGCCTTCGCGCTGGCTTCCATCTCGCTACAGATTTGCTCCGCATAAGCATAATGTGCTTCTGTAGCTACCTGAACTACAAAGTCACCGTAAATCTTCTTTTCTAAAATGTTCATCGTCATTTGTGAGGGGCCTGGCCCTAAAGGAGACGGTGTATCCGTTGATTGTGATTAAGAATTAACTAGAGAGTTCGAGACGCCTTGCTGTGTAGTAAAGTGTCTCAAGCTTGGGTCCTTGCGGACCTAAGTCGTCGGAATGGGGATATGGGAAGATTAATGTTTTCCATTTTCGATACAAATATATACCTGCTTTTCCCATCTTAGACAGTTTTAGCGATATATATTTTTGTTAATAAAATGTTATCTCCTCCAATAAAGTTCAATATCCTTACAGAAATATTATAAATTTATTATTATCAACAAGTTAAAGAAATAAAAAAAATAACCCTCTCCATTCCCGCACTTTCCCTTCCCTATCCGTCACTACCGCATGTACCTGCGGTAGCCTCGCTTTTCGCTCCGGGTTTGGCCAAGCGCTCTAAAAGCACTAATTTTGCGATTTAATCATTATGCAACATGATCAAACCATCCGAAAACGGTTATTTTTTTCCTGCCGAATGGCATCCGCAAGTAGCGACCTGGTTGAGCTTTCCTGTCAATAAAGAAACCTGGGAAGACCGGTTTGAGAAGATCTGGCCGGCTTACTTCGAATTTATAAAAACCATTTCCCTTAGTCAGCAGGTCAGAATTAACGTAACCGACGAAAATGCGCGTCGTCTGATTGAAACCCGGATCCGGGAAATGTCTATTGACCCGGCACGGGTGGAACTCTACCCCTTTGCTACCAATGATTCCTGGTGCCGCGACCACGGCCCCGCTTTCCTGATTCACAGGCACAACGATTCCCGCATGATCGTAGACTGGGAATACAATGCCTGGGGTGGAAAATATCCGCCTTTCGACAGCGACAACGCCATTCCGGGCCAAATAGCCCGCGCTCTGGGATTACCGAGCGTAAGTCCGGGTATCGTCATGGAAGGCGGGGCGGTAGAGTTTAACGGCAAAGGCACCGTTCTGACCAGCCGTTCCTGCCTCCTGAATAAAAACCGGAACCCCCACCTCACCCAGGAGGAGATCGAAGAATACCTGGTGCAGTATTACGGCGTGGAGCAGGTATTGTGGGTGGAAGACGGCATTGTGGGCGACGATACCGATGGCCATATCGACGACACCGTTCGTTTTGTAAACGAAGACACGGTGATCACCATGGTGGAAGCCAACCGGAGCGACGAAAATCACGCGCTACTCAGCGAGAACCTCCGCCTGCTCCAAAAAATGCGCCTGCTGAACGGTAAACCCCTGAACATTGTAGAGATACAGATGCCCGAGCCTGTGTATTCCAACGGTCTGCGTCTCCCGGCTTCCTATGCCAATTTCCTGATCACCAACGGGCATGTAATTGTGCCGGTGTACCGGTCTCGTCACGATGAAAAAGCCCTGGACACCCTGCAGCATTATTTCAAAGACCGAAAAGTAGTGGGCATTGACTCTACCGAACTGATCTGGGGGCTCGGCAGTTTTCATTGCCTCTCCCAGCAGGAACCCCAACCCATATCTACTTTTAAGCAGTAATATATAATATTTTTCATATTTTCCTGTTATTTTCCTGACAGATTTATTCCGGTTTCTTACCGGGAGCAGACCTAATACCGAACGTATGCCATTTCTTATAAGATATATTCCCTGTATTTTCCTCCTTTTTATACTCGCATGTGCTAAACCTTCTACCCAGACAAGCACCCCGTTTCTTCCGGTGGCGGTACCCTCCGAAACCCCGGTGATCAGCCTGGGAGAAGAGGAACTGTCACGCACCGAACTGACACAGACTCTGGAAAATACGACCGTCCTTGATTCCGGGAGCAATGCCGAAATCCTGCAGGAGGTGATTCGTCGCAAGCTCTTTGTAGCCGAAGCCCGGGCCCTCGGCATGGATACTACGAAGAACTTCCGGGAGCAGATCGTCTCCCACCTCCAGTTGGCCGCTGCCGACGCCCTCGAAGATACCCAAGAGATCCGCCGCCTTGGCAATGAAGCGTATGACCGCTACCTCAAAGAAATCCATGCCTCCCATATTTTTATCCCGCTTTCACCCTACGCTTCCGCAGCCGACTCCCTGAAACTGTACAATGAGCTGATGAATATCCGCAACCTGGCCATCCGCAATCGTGATTTTGAAGCCCAGGCCAAACGCTGGTCCAAAGACCCGAACACGGCCTCAGTTGGTGAAAACCTGGGGTGGTTCTCCGTATTCTACCTGGTGTATCCTCTGGAAAACGCCGTCTACTCCCTTCCCAAAGATTCCGTATCTCTGCCCGTGCGTACTTCCGCCGGATACCACATCATTAAAGTAAACGATATACGGAAAAACAGCGGCACTATACAGGTACAGCATATCTTCAAACATATTCCCAAAGACATGCCGGCGGCCGAGGTCAATACCCTTTATAACCAGCTGGACTCCCTCCGGAACGAGATAGAAAAAGGAGCGAAATTCGAAGACCTGGCAGAACAATTTTCCGACGACTACATTTCCCGTTCCAATAACGGCACGCTCGCGCCTTTCGGAGTAGGAAAAACAGAATCGTCGTTTGAAGAGGCGGTTTTCGCCCTGAAAAAGGGAGAAGTTTCCCGTCCCATCCAGTCGTCTACCGGCTTGCACCTGGTACGCCTGCTCAACAAATTGAAGCCTTTAACCAAGGAAGAGTTTCTAAAACAAAACGAAAACAAACTCACCACCGATTCCCGGGCCGAGTACCTGTTTAACCGCCAGATCACCGCCTTCCGCAAGAACAATAAGGTGGAAATCCGGGAAGACGTACTGTACAACGCCCTGAGCTTCTCCAGTGTGCGTATCCTTTCCCGCAACTGGCAGAAACCTTCCACCGTAATTCTGAACGATGTGCTGGTTTCCCTTAACGAAACCGACCTCACGGTAGGCGATTTCTATACCTTCGTGGAAGAACGCCAGGAATTTGAGAAATGGCCGGGGGAAAATCCCGCGGAAATATTCAATATGTTATTTGATAAGTTCCTTAATGCGGAAATCTTACGCTACCAGGAAAAAGCCATATTGCGGGATAGTCCCGATTTGCAACGCTGGCTGAAGGCCCAGGAAGAGAATATTCTCTATACCGAATTCCTGAACCGGTTTGTACTTGAACAGTCGCTGCAAGACACCCTGGGGCAAAAACGTTTCTTTGAACGGAACAAAGAGCTTTTCACGCCTAACGAAACCGGTACACTCTCCGTGGTCAGCTATGCCGACGAAGACACCTACTCCCGGTTCAAAGAGCTGGCCGCCGCACCCAAACCCTACAAACTTTACCGGGGCATCATGCCGTTGCTGTACCCTCAAAACGATTTCGTGCTAACCGAGCAAGACATGCGGAAGCTGCACGGGCTTATCGAAATCATGGATAAAAACCCGGGATACATCGTGGAAATCGGCGGACACGCGGACGCCCGCGAAGAAGGATCCGTTTCCGAAGCAAGAATCCGGGAAGTAGTGAATTATTTAGTAAAAAATGGATTACCTTTGAAGCGGATTTCAGAAGTAAACTACAGAAGTTCGGTGACCCAAGACCGTTTCGACTGGTCTAAAAACCAGGCGGTCACTTTTTCGTTCCATAGTAACCTGGAATCTGACCTCGCGGTCACTTTCAATTCCAAAAATCCGGACGGTGTCACTTTTGACACCTTTACCGTCAGTCGGGGAGAATTTGAAAGGAAAATGAATACCGCATGGGAAAGCAAAAGCGGGATCATCCGCCTTGACGGACGGGTAGAGGAATATACCCTGAAAACAAAAAAGATAAAAGGTACGTATAAGGATTATAAAACGGAAGTCATACGGAAATACCAGGAAACGCTGGAAGATGAACTTATGAAAAAACTAAGCGACAAATTCAAGTTGCAATACAACGCGACAGAACTGAACAGAATTATTAACGATTTAAAAAAGAGCAAATAAATGTTAAAGAAAATACTGGTGGCTCTCTGCCTGACCGCTCCGCTCATCTCTTTCGGTCAAACCACCAACATAGACAAGATTATCGCTAAAATTGATAGCTATTACATACTCAAGTCGGAAGTAGAGGGAATACGGGCCCGGTCTGAAAGGGAAGGCCAGAAAGTCAGCAGCTGCGAAGCCCTGGAAAGCATGGCCATCCAAAAACTGCTCGTGGCCAAAGCGGAAATCGACTCCGTGATTGTAGACAACGAACAAATCAAGGAGCAGCTCGACGCCCGGATGAACCAGATGGTTACCTTTTACGGGAACGAAAAAAATATCGTAGACCAGTTCGGTAAATCCATCGAAACCCTTAAAAACGAATTTCGTACCGAACTCAAAGAGCAGATGACTTCCGAAAAAATGAAGCAAACCATCTTTGAGAAAGTCTCGGTAACCCCTCTGGAAGTAAAACGGCTTTACGAAAGTATTCCGAAAGACAGCCTGCCTATGGTAGGTACTAAAGTGCAACTTTCCCAGATTGTGCGCCTTGCTCCCATCACTCCGGCCCTCCGGAATGACCTCGTTTCCAAACTCCAGGATATCCGGCGGAGGGTAGAAAGCGGAGAAGACTTCGGGGCTTTGGCCAGAGAATTTTCAGAAGACCAGGGCAGCGCGGCGAACGGGGGTGACCTGGGTTGGACCAAACGGGGATCCATGGTACCCGAATTTGAAGCGGCCGCGATGAACCAGGATACCGGTAAACTGTCTGACATCATCGAGTCGGAATACGGATTCCACCTTATCCAGACCCTGGGAAAACGAGGACAGGAGTACCGGGCCCGCCACATCCTGCTGATGCCCGATTACCTCATCCTGAGTACCGAAGAACCTAAAAATTACCTCGACAGCCTGAAAAAGGTCATTATAGCGGATTCCCTCGACTGGAACAAAATGGTGAAACAGCACTCCCAGGATGAGCTGACCCGTGATGCCGGCGGAATTATCACCAACCCCCAAACCGGCGACACCTGGCAGGTGGTGGATATCAACATGGAACCCGGACTCTATTTCGTGGTCAGCTCCCTTAAACTGGGCGATATCAGCGCCTCGGCCAACTACCGTACTCCCCAGGGAAAAACAGGAATGCGACTTATCAAGGTGACCGCCAAAAAAGAATCGCACCGGATTAACCTGGAAGACGACTACGAAGAACTCCGGGGCTATGCCCTGAATGTCAAACAAAACCAACGTATAGAAGATTGGTTTAGCGAAGCCCTGGCCGAAGTCTATATCAACATTGACAAAGAATACGAAACCTGTAACCTGTTTAAAAGATAAAAGTTTGAAATCAGACGTAGAATCGGCAGATGCCTTAAAGCGTAAATACGAAGAATTAACCAGGGAGATCGGCAAGGTGATTGTGGGCCAGGAGGAAACGGTAAAGCTGCTGCTTACCGCCGTTTTCTGCCAGGGGCACTGCCTGCTGGTAGGTGTACCCGGCCTGGCCAAAACCCTGCTGGTACAGACCATTGCCTCTGCGCTTGATCTTGAATTTAACCGGATCCAGTTTACGCCCGACCTGATGCCTTCTGACATTACGGGTTCGGAAACCCTCGACAATAACCGGAACTTTAAGTTTGTCAAAGGCCCGGTATTTGCCAATATTATTCTGGCGGATGAAATCAACCGGACTCCCCCTAAAACCCAATCGGCCCTGTTAGAATCCATGCAGGAATACGCAGTAACTGTTTCGGGCCAGAAGCATATTCTCTCCCGCCCTTTCTTTGTGCTGGCCACCCAGAACCCCATTGAGCAGGAAGGAACGTACCCCTTGCCCGAAGCGCAGCTTGACCGCTTTATGTTTATGGTGAGCCTCGATTACCCCACTTTTGAGCAGGAGTTACAGATTGTCAAAAATACCACATCCAGCCATTCGGTGCAGGTCAACAAAATACTGACAGGGGAAGAGATCATTGCCTTTCAACAGTTGATCCGGAAGGTGCCGGTGGCCGATAACGTGGTGGAGTACGCGGTAAGGCTGGTACACAAGACCCGGCCCGGGATAGTGGGGACGTCAAGCCAGGCGGAAACTTACCTGGAGTGGGGGGCGGGTCCGCGGGCGTCGCAAAACATGGTGCTGGCCGCCAAATGTCATGCCCTCTTTAACGGCAAATACTCCCCCGATATCGAGGATATCAAAGCCGTGGCTTACCCCATCCTGCGTCACCGTATCGTGCGGAACTTTAAAGCCGAAGCCGAAGGAGTCAGCACCGAAAAAATCATTTCCGAATTGCTTTAAGCTCATGTCTGGAAGCTAAACTTTCAAATCATGAAATGGACACTCCTTATATACATCGTTCTGGGGCTGGGCATCCTCATTTTCTTCCTGCTCCAACACCCCATATTGGGGAAGTTACCTTCCGGAGACCGCCTCAAACGCATAAAACAGTCGCCCCACTACAGAAACGGCCAGTTTCAGAACCTTAACCCTACGCCCCAGCTCACCAACGGCGCAACCATGCCGGGGATGATCTATGATATGGTGTTTGGTAAAAAGCCGGAAAATCTCCGGCCACCGGCTGAAATCCCTCATACCGAAACCAATCTGCATACACTGCATGACGGAGATCTCGTGTGGTTTGGCCACTCTTCTTATATTTTAAAAAAAAGCGGTAAAATCTTCCTGGTGGATCCCGTATTAACCGTAAGCGGCCCCTCTCTACTGGATTTTTTAACGCCCTACAAAGGTAGCAATACCTATCACGTCACCGATCTTCCGGAAATCGACTATCTCATTATCACCCACGATCACTACGACCATCTCGACTACCGCGCTATCAAAGCCCTTATTCCAAGTGTCGGACACACGATCTGTGGGCTGGGCGTGGGCGCTCACCTGGAACGCTGGGGCGCCGATTCCGGCAAGATTACCGAACTGGACTGGTGGGAAAGCCATACCCTGGGCGAAAACCTCACCATTACCGCCACTCCCGCTCGGCATTTTTCTGGCAGATCTCTGAGCCGAAACCAGACCCTCTGGTGTTCGTATGTACTCGATACCGGCAATTTCCGCCTCTTTATAGGGGGTGACAGCGGATACGACACGCATTTCAAGACGATTGGTGAGCAATGGGGACCATTTGACCTGGCCATACTGGAAAACGGACAGTATAACCTGCATTGGAAACATATCCATACCCTTCCCGAAGAACTGCCAAAGGTAATCCAGGACCTGAACACCAAAACAGTACTTCCGGTTCACTTCGGGAAATTCGAACTGGCCCGCCATGCCTGGGACGAACCACCCATACTGGCGAAAAAGTACAACAACGGTCGCCTCCTGACCCCCAGGATAGGAGAAATCGTTCGCCTTCAGGATACCACGCAGGTATTCAGCCCATGGTGGGAAACGGTTCGCCCTTAAATCTGCCAAAGTGGCAGCAAAGCAGGCTATGGAGTAATTATTGCTATCCCACCTGTAAACATTAGCAAATCATTCTGTAATGGAACAAGAAGAAATAAACAAAGCGGGAGAAGCCGATTTAACCACCGATACCGAAATTTCCGAAGTAGAGAAACTAAGTGCCGAACTCGCGGAAGCCAAAGATAAGTACCTGCGTCTTTATTCTGAATTTGACAATTTCAGAAAAAGAACCGCCAAGGAAAAGGTAGAAATCATTTTAAACGCTACCGAAGGCTTGGTAAAAGATTTGCTCCCCGTACTCGATGATTTCCAGAGAGCCAAAGAGGCCATGGTAAAATCAGAAGATGTGGAAGCCCTGAAGGAAGGTATCGACCTTATCTACCAGAAATTCTATAAGGTACTTGAGAATAAAGGACTTAAAGGCATAGAAACCCAAGATCAGGCTTTTGACGTCGACCTCCACGAAAGTGTTACCCAGTTTCCTGCTGGCGAAGATAAAAAGGGAATGGTAATTGAAGAACTGGAAAAAGGATATTTTCTGAACGACAAGGTGATTCGCTACGCCAAAGTAGTGGTAGGAAATTAAGAAAAAAACAATGGCAAAGAAGGATTACTACGAGTTACTGGGAGTAGACAAAAATGTAAGCCAGGACGACCTCAAAAAGGCGTACCGCAAGCTGGCGATCAAATACCACCCGGACAAAAACCCGGGCGACAAAGAGGCCGAAGAGAAATTTAAGGAGATTGCGGAAGCCTACAGCGTACTGTCTGACCCTGACAAAAAGGCGCGCTATGACAGGTTTGGCCACCAGGGCGTAAACGGCGGCTTCGGCGGTGGCGGAGCCGGTGGCTTTAACATGGAAGATATCTTCAGCCAGTTTGGCGATATCTTTGGCGACAGCAGTCCGTTCAGCAGTTTCTTTGGCGGCGGCGGTGGCCGCAGGGCCGTACGCAAGGGGTCTGATCTGAGGATTAAACTGAAACTTAACCTCGAAGACGTAGCCAACGGCGTAGAGAAAAAGATAAAGGTAAAACGATACACTTCCTGTAAATCTTGTAGCGGGAACGGTTCCAAGCACGGAACCTCCCTACAGACCTGTACCACCTGTAACGGTACTGGCCAACTGAAACGCGTACAACAGACCATGCTGGGGCAAATGGTTACCACCAATACCTGCCACACCTGTAACGGGGAAGGGAAAGTGGTATTGGAGCGTTGTGAAGTCTGTTTTGGAGAAGGAAGGGTGCTGGAAGAAGATATGCTTTCCATCAAAATACCGGCGGGTGTGGCGGAAGGCATGCAGTTATCCATGTCCGGAAAAGGGAACGTACCCGCCCGCGGAGGCGTGGCCGGTGACCTGCTCATCATGATTGAAGAAGAAGAACACCCCGCTCTGAAACGTGACGGCAATAACGTAGCCTATGACCTGATGCTGAACTTCGCCGACCTGGCCCTAGGGGCTGACGTAGAGGTACCCTCTATCGGAGCACGGGTGAAAATCAACATCAAACCAGGTACCCAGGCCGGAGAAGTGCTGCGCTTGAAAGGAAAAGGCATACGAGATATTAACGGGTACGGCTTGGGAGACCAACTGATCTATGTCAACGTATATACACCCAAAAACCTCAGTCCGGAAGAAAAGGAAATGCTGTACAAGATCAAAGAATCCCAGAATTTCCAACCCAAGGAAGGAAACGACGGTAAAGGTTTTTTTGCTAAAATGAAGGATTTTTTTAACTAACTTTGTAAAAAGTCAGTTCGAAGAAATTTCCTAAATGCTTGTAAAAATGGCAGCAAACAAAACCGGCTTCACCGATGAAAATGTTATCGCCTTTATTGAAGGTGTAGACCATGAGCAAAAGAGGAAAGACAGTTACTACCTTATTGAGCTCATGAAACGGGTTTCCGGTGAAGAACCCCGCATGTATGGCCCCTCCATAGTGGGTTTCGGCGAGTACCGCTACAAATACGAAAGCGGTCACGGGGGTGTGGCACCGCTCATTGGTTTCTCCCCCAGGAAAGCAGCCATTTCGCTCTATGTTTTTACGGGCCTGGATGCACATGCGCATCTCCTCGAAGGCTTGGGGAAATACACCATGGGCAAGGCCTGTATCTATGCGAAAAAAATGGCCGATATCCACGAAGATGTACTAATCAAACTGATGGAAGCCAGTATCGCCTATATAAGCGAAAAATACACCCGAATCTGAAAGCTATGCATGCATTTTCTACCGTAGAAGAGTACATTGCCCTGGCTCCGGAAGAATACCGGCCCCTGCTGGAAAAAGTACAGGGGATAATTCTCGAAACAGCACCTGCAGGTACTGCCGAGACCATATCCTACCAGATGCCCACCTATCGGTATAACGGGAATCTCATTCATTTTGCCCTCTTCAAAAAGCACCTGGGCCTATACCCCGGGCCGGACGCCATCGAAAACTTTTCAGAGGAACTCCGGGCTTATAAAACCTCCAAAGGAGCCATACAGTTCCCCCTCGACAAGCCTTTTCCGGAAGAACTTCTCAGCCATATTGTTCGCTTTAACGCAGACCGCCTGAAAGACCGGCAGGGACCCGACTGGCATAAATACAAAGGCCGCTGGAAAGAAGCCGAAGAAAGGATGCAAACGATTGTGGAGCGTACTGATTTACGAAAAGAATTCAAATGGGGAACGAACGTGTATACTTTCCAGGGGAAGAACGTAGTAGGCTGGGGCGGCTTCAAAGATTTTTTTTCCGTTTGGTTCTATAACGGCGTATTCCTGGAAGATAAAGAAAAGGTATTGATCACGGCATCGGAGGGTAAAACCAAAGCGCTAAGACAATGGCGCTTTACCGACGTGGCCCAAATGGATGAAAAAAAGATCCTGGCGTACATTCTTGAATCCATTCAAACCGTGAAAGACGGAAAAGAAATCAAGCCCGAGAGGTTAGCTCCCCTGCAGCCAGAAGGGCTGCTAAAAGAACGCCTGGCATCAGATATAGCCTTTCAAGACGCCTTTGACCGCCTCAAACCTGGCAAACAAAGAGAATATATCGAATACATAGAAGAAGCCAAACAGGAAAAAACAAAACTTACTCGCCTGGAGAAAATAAAGCCCATGGTTTTGGAGGGAAAAGGGCTGCACGATAAATACAGAAAGCAATGATCAAATCCTACCATCTCTCCCACGGAAATTTCTTCCTCACTTTTTTATTGGTATTCTTGGGCGCCAGGTTGGGATCGGGCAGCTTTTCTCCCTTATTCTTAGTCTCCCAGAAAAAATGCACCCGGGGCATCACCATATAGCGGCTGCGAAAAGTGCCCGTTACCAGGGCGCTGTGCCGGTGCTCTTTCACAAACTGGCAGCCGTCTACCGGACAGCGCGGCGCCCAACAGGAGGTCAGGGTCAGTATACTTCCTATGATCAGCAACTTTTTCATATCGGCACCACAATTCTTACCCCAAGGGTTTTACTGAAGAAATACTGTTTTGTTTTCGGACTTTCGTACCGTTTATGTGTAAGGAAACTCAACTTCACAGGGTTATACAGGTGCCCTTCGGTCAAGGGTTCTCCCTCGGAGGTAAAAGTGGATTTTCCTACACCCACTCCCCCGTACACATCCAGGAACAGGTGTCGATGCAGGTGAATATGCCGCCCGAATTTGACATGTACCACCTGAGTTTTCTCCTGGTTAGGTTTATAAATCCAGGCAATATTTTCATCCAGGCTCGCAGGTGTCCCTCCTACGGGTATGCCCAGGTGCCGGTCGTATGTGCCGTTCACATACTCCAGGGCATAATACCGGCCAAAAGGCTTTTTATCCAATGCATAAAAGGGAAACCAATCAGAAAAATAGGCCCTTATTTCCCCACGTAACTCTTTGTTCCGGTTATCAGGTTGCAGGCTACGCACCTGCTTATTCAGATTATTTTTTCCTTTGCCCACTCCATAATCAAAGGCAAAACTGAGCTTACCAATGGGCGGTGCCACCTCAGCGCCAAACTGAAAGGTATTGTTGTAACCCAGCCACGCGCTTGGGTTCACCCGGAGCAAGAGAAAGGGAACGTGTGTGAACGTCACAGGGTCCTTGCGGTCTGCCTCTTCTGCCCCCCAGATATTTTCGGAAAAAGTCCTCTGTGCAGACACACTATACGCTGTAACCAGGAAAAGGACAAAGATTTTCATAGATTGTGTTTTAAGCACCCGTACTCTTAAACGTAAAAGGCGGGGATGAACGTATGTGGAAGGGAGTTTTTAGTAGGGAGTGGTGAGTAATGAGTAGGGAGTAATGAGTAGTGAGTAATGAGTAGTGAGTAATGAGTAGTGAGTGGTGAGTAGTGAGTACGTTGCCCTTCGACAACTCGGGGCCAGCTGCGCGCCCCGGCCCAGGCAGGGTGCCCCTCGGCTGCGCTCGGGGTGACAGAACCGCCCCCAAAAACTCACTACTCCCTACTTTCTACTCACCACTCACTACTCATTACTCATTAACAATTTACCTCCGCCCTACATACGCATCATAATACTTCATCGCGGTATCCATATTCTTCTCCAGCTCGGCAATCCGGCTTTCGTCAGAGGGGTGAGTGGAAAGCATCTTCGGCGGCTTTTGGGAATTTTTACCCGCTTCGGCCATCCGTTTCCAGAAATCCACCGCTTCCCGCGGATTATACCCCGCCATGGCCATAAAGATCAGGCCGATCTTATCGGCTTCGGCTTCCTGTCTCCGGGAATTGGGCAGCACAGCGCCTACCGTAGTACCTACACCCAGTATCTGTCCGGCCAGGTTCATCAGCTCCTGGTCTCCGGTAGCTATACCGGTAGCCAGCGCCCCTACCTGGGTAAAGCCCTGGGCTGCCATGGCGTTGCTCATCCGCTCACGGCCGTGTTCGGCAATGGCGTGCGCCACTTCATGGCCCATCACTACCGCCACCCCGTCTTCGGTTTTACAGATCGGCAGAATCCCGGTATAAAAACAGACCTTTCCTCCGGGCATACACCAGGCGTTGATATCGCTGCTGTTCACGGTTCTGAACTCCCATTGGTAACCGTTCAGTAGGTGTCCCTGGTTATTCTGAATAAGATAATCTTCTGCCGCTTTGCGGATTCTCTCCCCCACCCGGGCAACCATTTGCGCATCTTTATGACTGGCGGGCAGTACCTTGGAGGTATCCATAAAACCTTTGTATTCGGTATAGCTCAAATTCATCATCTCCGCAGAGCTCACCAGGCCCACAAATTGTTTGCGGTTCGTCAATGGCACCCGCTGGCATGACCATACGAAAAGAATCATAAAAGTGGCGCCGGTCAGTATTCTTGCTAATTTGCTCATATTTGAATTAAGTTTTCGCTAATTTAAGGTTTAGACGTAAATTTGTCAAAAAAGTCATATAAAATAGG
>CAYRGN010000046.1:0-28792 GCA_964423865.1 uncultured Lacihabitans sp. | reverse complement strand
ACTCACAAGTTAAGGCTTCTGATACCCTTTTCAATTTTTAAACATGCTCTTAGATCTTCCAATTTGTTAAAACGGTCGTCCCACATCTTCCGGAAAGGCTCAATAAAATCGGCCACCTCTTTTATTTTTTTTGCACTAATACGATAATACATTTCCCGCCCGTTTTGCTCCTGTTGCAAGAGCTCACATTCGGTTAATATCTGTAGGTGGCGGGAAACCGTAGGCCGGGCGGTGTCAAAGTTGGCGGCAATGGCACCGGCCGTCATCGACTGGCTGGCCACCAGCAGCAATATGGCCCGTCGGGTAGGATCTGCAATGGCCTGGAAAACGTCACGTCTTAAATTCATATATGAAGCTATTTGGCTACAAATATATATGAAGTTATTTAGCTACGCAATTTTCTTTTCATGAATATGTTAGCAGGTAGTGTACTTTTCCGGAAAGTGAGACTCGTTAAGAAAAAGCAGGTAACTTTATCAGTATAATGATTCAATCTACAATAAGCGCTCAGAGGGGTCAACGTAAACCGAAATGAGGGGTCAACGTCTCCGGAATATGCACCCACCCAACCAAGTACGCCCCCCCTATATATAAATTGCATTGGTTAGGTATCCATAATTATTTTTATTTCTTTAAAGTAAACCAAACTAATATGTATATATAGGAGGAGTTCTTGGTTGGCTGACTTTTTCCTTTTCTCCGGGGTTGTAGTAAGAAGAAGAGTAAGGTTCCTGCATTTATACCATGACCGGTTTAGGACAGGTTAAGAGTGGCAGAAATGAAGAACCTGGGAACTGACATCCCGGCTATATATAGTATGTAGTGGCGGATGCACCGAAGTCTCTCTTTAAGTTAGTCTTGACCTTCGAGTTCTTTTAGAAAGACAGACGTCTCTTCCTCATTAATTACAATCTCCGGGAAGCTGTCCATTTCTGCGAAACGAGAAAGTCTTCTCCGGATAACCCTACACTACACAATATTTTAAGCAAACGCTTTAGGATTTTTCATAGAATCTTTATATTTGTATCAAACCAAAAAATACTGGATGAGATAAAACTGTAAAGACATATAAAATATTTAGCGTTTCGCTTTAAGATTTTCCTGTAACCAAAATACGACCAATATTTAATGCACTACAGGAAGAGTAAAGTGGAAACGCCTACGGAAACGTGGGCGTTCCTTTTGCTTTGTAGTGCAGCCTTTGGTCGGGCTTTGGTTACAAGCAGGGGAATTAGCCCACGTTTTTTGTGTTTACTGCTTCAGTTTCTGAAAATAAACAAAATGTGTATTGTGTAAAAGGGGAATCCTGATGCCGGTAAGTAAGGGAAGATAAATAACATAAAAATGAGAATAAAAATCATATCCATTAGTTTAAGTACCTTAATCTGTTTTTCTGGATGCGCTATTCAACCACAAACAGTGACTTATACTGTACGGGATTCTGTCGCCGAGGTAGATAAAGCTCTTAATACATGGGTTGGGGCTTCCGAACTTGAAGTTATGAAACATTTTGGTACACCAAACAATTCCTATACAGATAGCTACGGAAATAGAACAATTAGGTATTTAGGAAAAACTGTGAGAAATAGCTCAGGAATAGCTATTGGAAATTATGCCAGCATTTCAAGTATATCATACACTTATTACATTGACTTCCTTTTTAATAATAATGATCGCATAATAAGCCAGAAAAACAATTATCCTAAGACTTATGGGAGTAGAGAATACACTAGAAAGCAAACGATGACAGAAGCTAAGGAAGAACTTAATACAAATATCCTGAAGCTAGTAGGCATAAGTGCGGCAATAGTTGTCGGGGTAATAGTCTATAAAAAATATTTATCTTTTTAAAACACTTAAAGGAATCAGAGAAATGATACTAAATATGCTCAATTTAAGTCAGAGGCGGAGTTTTATCTAAACTAAATCAGTACAGGAATAGCGGCCTTACTCCAAGTACGGGGGGTAACTTTAATAAAACCATTTCATTTAATGAATAAAATTAATTGATCAATTTATGAAACAGATAGTTCTAATTCTAGCAATATCAACATTTTGTTCTTATCAGTCTCTAGGGCAAAATGTAACTAATGAGTTTTGGGGAATTCCCTTTGGGTCTAGTATGGAAAAAGTCCAGCAATTGATGGACGCAAAGCCAGGTTGTACTTTAACACAATATCGTAAGAATGCAGCATGGTTGTATGAAGGCTGTCGATTTGGTGGCTACGATGCGGAATTTATTATATTAAACTTTTCTTCAAATCAGTTTGACGGAGTATCGATGGTTCTACTTCCTAATAGGAGAAGTGATGATTTGAATCAGAACAAGGAATTTGTAAATGATGCTTTTATATCTATCTATAAAAGTTTGAAATCAAAATATGGCCCAGAATTATATTCATTCGATATGCCTGGTAAACATATTATTTGGAACTACCCCACAGGGTGTAAGACCTGTGACCTAAGAATTGACTTGCAAGAATTGACCCATCAGATTTCAATTGAATACACAAACTTAAAAATAGCTAGAAAATATTCTAAAGATCCGAAATCGGACTTTTAAGAAAGTATATGATAATATTTGAACTATTCTAAATTATTAAGATAATGAAAATAATTTATATCTGTATTTTAATATTCTTAAATCTTACATTTAATGAATCAAATAGCTGCGATAACTTAATGAGTGAAGTAAAAAGGTATGGAACTCTTAAGGATTCAAGAACTCCGTACAATTCATCAGCTATATCTAAGGCCGAATACTATACTCATAATAATGAAGGTTTTGCAATTATATTTTTCAAAAAGGATGGAAATTCCTTTGTCAGTACTCCATACATTTATTGTAATGTGTCAAGTCAAAGATGGAAGGTGTTTGTTGATGATGGCTCCAATGGCTCGTGGGGAGAATCATTTAATAAATATATAAAGAGCTACAAGTGCAACTGCTAAATCTAAATAATATTTATGTTACAGATTCTAAATAGAAGGTGCTTTCCACTATTATCACTCTTCATAATATCTCTTATGCAATATGCATGTAATAGTGACAATAATAATGAGAATGAAATGAAAAGCTTAAACACTAATTCAGAAAATGAAAATATTGAGGCTAGGATTATAGAACCCACGAAAACAGTTGATGGCACGGTTTACGGCGTGAAAGGTTGTGACAATAGTTCTTCTACTTCACAGGACATGATTACTCTCCATTACCCGAGAACACGGGAACTGAATCAAATAAATGCTATTCTAAAGTATTCAGGATTACCTTCAAACTTCAAAGTCTTTGGTGCAAACATTGACAATGCAGTAGCTACAATTATTGATAATCAAAGATATATACTATATGACCCTAAATTGTTTGCGTTTACTGACGAATATTCTCAGAGTTTTTGGTCGTCTATGTCTATCCTTGCTCACGAGATTGGACACCACCTTTCCGGACATACGATAGAAAGTAAAGGCTCGAACCCCAACGATGAATTAGAAGCTGATAAATTTTCTGGCTTTGTATTATATAAAATGGGGGCAACATTAGAGCAATCTTTAGCTGCAATGGAACTTTTAGGTAGTACGCATGAAAGTAGCACTCATCCTGCAAGAGATAGAAGGCTTAGAGCTATTGAAAATGGTTGGAATGAAGCAAATGAAACAAGATATAATGCTGCTATTCCACCCCCACCACCTAATATAAATGATTTTAGTGGCGGTCTTGCGGAGTTTAATACAGAGAACCTTTTAGACGAAAGCTCTTACTTAGAATTGAGAAGCAAAAATGGTTACGGTTCATGGGTAAGTGATAAATGGGAGGGAATAATTACTGAACAAAATAATAGTATTTATTTAATATATGTTACTAAAGTAGGAAACCAAGACCATAACGGATATGAGAATTTTACTAGAGAGAAAATAGATATTTCTCTCTATGATCCTTGGAACGCAAGAGAACCAATTGGTAGAGCGGGTTTAAGCTGGCTTTCTGCTATTCTAGTTCCTGGAAGAAGAATTCAATTTGCTTTTATAGAAGAAGGAACTGCGCCAAGCAGAGCTTTCGCCTATATAAAATATTTGCCCACGGATTAGTATCTTCTATTTTACTGACTCTATTATCTCCATTTTATGAATAAAATAAAGAAGTAATAGGATTTTTAATGAACAAAGTTGAATAACGTTAAAGGGATTTTGTAAATAAACTAAAATTATAAAATTATGGAAAGTAATTATCCAATGCGATTTGAAAGAGTTGTTGAAACTCTTTTGACAAAAAGCCCAAATCAGTATCACGTGTATTATGCAGGAATTTATGCCACAGGCAGCATTATTGAAGCAGCAGCGATACTATATTCTATTTGTATTATTGAAAGAGATACTAACAAACACTTTTACAATTCTATACAAATGGACAGTATAGATTCTTTTATAAGAACCTTACTTATTCCGGAAAACTTGGACAAATACACCATTATTAGAGATTGTATAGATTTTTTTGAACCATTACTTAATCAAATCATTCCCGGCAATTTGCATGTCGAAACTTCAAAACAACCTCCGCGACAATGAAAAAAGGTTTAAGAAAAAATTCTACAAGGAAAAGCAATAAATTGTTTTTCCTTTCTTTTATACTTCTGTTATCTTTTGAAAGTTACTGTCAAAAGATACTTTTTTATGATTTGAAATACTTGTTAGAGCATGATGTTGAAAGTTCTGATGCCTATATCACAAAGAAAGGTTTTAAATACTACGAAGCCGAGAAGGGCAAAAATGGGAATTGTGACAGTATAATTTGGTCATTTAACAGGAACACCTATAACAACAGAGCAGATGCATTTATAGCAAAATACTGCTTTAAAGCTAATTCAGGTTTTATCTGGTATCAGTTTGCTGATAGAC
This sequence comes from uncultured Lacihabitans sp., assembly GCA_964423865.1. Classification (GTDB taxonomy): domain Bacteria; phylum Bacteroidota; class Bacteroidia; order Cytophagales; family Spirosomataceae; genus Leadbetterella. Next base: position 23,899 of record CAYRGN010000046.1, on the reverse strand, counting down.
TCGCCTTTGACAAAATCAAGGAGAATTGTAAAGCTATTGGCTATAAGTTGACAAATAGAGAAACTAATCCGTTTGATGCTTTATGTACGACTTTTGAAAGTAGGGAATTCAAGATTGAATTCTGTTCAGGGTTAAACGAAGGAACAAACAGGAACAGCTATACTATTACCCTAAACCTAAAATAAGTCTTTCCCTTATAGCTATTTAGCCTCAGGAAGAAAATGAGTCTTTGATCTAAAAACATTCTTAATCAGTTTTGCTGCCCTTCAATTCATAAATGAGTTAGGTTAAAGTTTTCTGGAAACAGAATTGTAAAGCAAATTAATCCAATCAACCGATCATTTTAAAGTAAATTAGTTATACTGTTATGCATAAGTTTTATACAATTTTGATACTATTTAACCTTTCAATTGACTCTTATTCACAAGATCATTGGTACCAAATTAACAATAATTTGCGAGATGAAAGATATCATGAAAATGATCTAAGCAAAAATAATCTACAAGGTTTTGTGAAATCAATTCGAATAAAACAGACTTCGGGTAAAGATAATTATGGGGTAATTATTAAAGATTTAGAGGCCGAGAGTATTAAAGATTTATTATCAGAATCTAATTCAGAAACTTTTAAAGAATTCGATGAAAAAGGAAATATAATAAGGGAATACTCAAGTATCTCAAAAAGTGGTATCCCTCAAAATGAGTATAAATACCAATATAAATATGAATATAATAATGAAGGAAAACTTTCAATTAAGAAAAAGGGCAGAGCAGAAATTTGGAAATACAAATATAATTCCTTTGGAGTCTTACTTGAGGTATTCTATGAAAATGGAATGCCAAATTCATATATTAAAATCTTTCTAAAAAATGGCAATAAGCTTAACTCAATTATAGATGCTGATACATATTCAAGAATTTATTATGAAGCTTTTAATAACGTTCCTCCAATAAAAAAGGATTTGATTTATGATGATAAAGAAAATTTGATCCTTATAGTTGAAAAAGATTCCACCGGAAGTGAATTATCTAGGTATAATTATTTTTATGAGAAGAATAAGATGAAAGTGAGTCGGTATATGTCAGGACGTCTAGTATGGGAAGAGGAATTCATCTATGATAACCAAGGTAGAATTACTGAAAAGAACGTAGTATTAAGTGATTTAAAAAATAAATATGTTTATAATAGAAAAAATCAGATTAGCCAAGTTCGTGTTTATAGCACATATGATGGTAAACTAAAATCTCAAGCGGATTTTGAGTATGACAATCAAGGTAATTGGGTTAAGATAATAATAATGGAAAAAAAGGAATCTCCTTTCTCAAATGACATAAGGGACAAGTATAATATAGTAGAACGAGAGATTATATATTACTAGTTGCTATCATCTATATGATTTAAAATAAAAAACGGATCCACTAGACTAGTACTCTGAAATAGTGACGAGGGTGACGATGAATATATAATATTTTTAAACAGCCTCCTGTCTTACAACCTTATGTAACAATATGTGATTTTAACAAGTCAAATATGAAAAATGAAAGAGAAAGGCTGAAAAATAGGTATGCTAAACTTTCAACAAAGGAGCTTCTGAAAATTATGAAGACAATGCAGAATACACGCACGAAGCCTTAGAAATTGCATATACTGAACTATCTTCAAGAAACATTGAAAGATTGGAAGTAGAGAATTATGTGGAACAGCGTCATGATGAAATTGAGTCTGATCAAATTAATACATATCTCATTGACTTAACATTTTATCAGAAGATATTTTTTTTCGTAATATGGCTACCTCTAATTCATTATGCGTTCAAACAAAATTTTAAAGAAGATAGATATTTTTTAAAGGTAGAACAGGCAGAATATTATGCACTTGGTGGTTGGACATCATTTTTAACATCAGGTGTCTTATCAGCCTTTCTTTTTCCTAAATCTGATTATTGGGGATTTTTCATAATCCTGCTGATTTTATTTACAGGATTCTTCATTTATGATATAACAATTGCAAGAAGTAAGAGGCTGGAGCGTTTGAGGATATTTTATTCGGAAAAAAAATAACATCCCAAAAATAGTTTTAGCCTTAAAAATTATGCTTATTAAAAGGAATATGGATAACGAAAAAATAAATAATAGTGAAGAAAATACGGTGAATGATTATATTCATATTTTTCAAGCACTTGTAAGTACATCACTAAAGAAAATTGGGGTAGATGATAATTGTAATTTTTCAGAAAATGAAAAGTGGAATGAAAACGATGAACAAAACCACATTAAGTTATTGGAGTCGCTGAATTACAATGATTTATTTGACAAAGTTATCCTAAAAGAGTTTAATTACTACAAGAAAACAAGTCCAAATCCATACAAATTAGAATTTATAGCAAATTATTATTCAATTTTTCATTATAGGAAAATTGCGGAATATGCCCCTGATTTTGTGCAGTCAAGAAATACTAAGCTAGAATCTGCATACTACTCTATAGTAGGAACTATAGATAGAATTCAAGGTTGGATAGATAATGATCAGGTTAGAGTTAAAATTGAAAGCGATTATAGTAACTCCCCTGCACATCTAGCTACTATTTATCAATGTAGAACGCCTTTCTGCTCTGTTTCATTGGGCTGTGATCAAATGGGTCGATACAACATTGTTTATACAATTGATGCTAGAGTCAAGGAAATTATAGGTAGCGAATTTGCAAATACCTTAATTAGAAGAATTTATGAATTTACACCAGGAGAAATGGAACCATTCGTAAACATCAATTCATTATATGGTGACTGCATAAGTGATTTTGAAAAAATTTTAGACTTGAGTAAAACTGAAAATCATCATAAAGTTACACAAAATCAGAGGTTAGAAGTAGAATCGAAACGATGATGTGGATGATTGTTTATTCCAGAAGTCATTGACCCCTATGCTTTAGTAAAGCGAAGATTGTTCCATTTTAAAATATTATGCTTAGCTCTTCGCCATCGTCACTTTTCCGCTCCGGTGACGATGAATATATAATATTTTCAATTGATCCCCTAACTTATCATCTTAAAAACGGGGTTAGTCCCTTTGAAGGACCATTTTCATTTTTAAACGAGAGAAAAATAAATGATTAAAGTTATCCTTGGTGATATTACCACCATTCCAGTAGACGCCATTGTCAATGCTGCCAACAATTCCCTCATGGGAGGAGGTGGAGTAGATGGGGCTATTCATCGTGCAGGCGGAAGAGATATTCTTGATGAATGCAGGGCAATAGTAGCCCGGCAAGGCAGGTGTAAAACGGGCGAAGCAGTAATCACTACAGCCGGAAACCTCCCAGCACGATTTGTCATTCATACTGTAGGCCCTGTATGGGCAGGCGGGAACAGAGGTGAAGATGAGGAACTTTCTAATGCCTACCGAAACAGCTTGAAGCTGGCCACGGAAAACAAAGTAGAGATCATTTCCTTTCCTAACATCAGCACCGGAGTTTACAAGTTTCCTAAACAAAGGGCAGTAGAGATAGCAGTTGCAACAGTAAAAGACTTCTTGGAAAAAGATAAGCGGATAAGGGATGTTATTTTTATGTGCTTTGACAGGGAAAACTTTGAAATATACGATAGGCTGTTAACTGGTAAGTCAGATTTCATTGACCGGAATAGAAATGCAGATTTATAAGATAAAATGGACTTTTTAGAACTTCATTGGTGAGCACATAGAGGCTTATCTTTTGTTATACACAAAATTCAGTTTCTGTGGTATATAGTGCTTGAACTTGCTATCTGAAGATATGAGGGTATATCGATCTGTAATGGCGTGTGAAATAATAGCAAAATCATCAGGGTCGTTGTGTGTAGCTTCTGTATCTAATAAAAACATGGTTTTCATGTGAGTTTCTCCGAAAGGGGCTATGTTTATATTCAGCTCATTAGTTATAATATCCAGAATATTTTCCAAACGCCAGCCTTTTCTAAGTGATATTTTCCCTCGTCTTAATAAATGAGATAACTCAATCATAGAAACAGAACGGGTTTCGCAAATATTATTATAGTCGTTTATTATGGCTAATACATCTCTGTGTATTTTATCTTCTTCTCCACCTAAAATATAAGCTACTATATTGGTGTCTAAAAGATACCGCCCCATTATTTTAATACCGCTTTGTAGTCCACAATTTTAACTACTGATTTCCCACTTTTGAACCATTCTCCTATTTTAGATAGCTTCTTAGGTTCTTCTACAGTTTCTTTTTTCTTTTTGGTTTCCATATTCTTTGATGTTTATGTTCACAAATATAACACAGTTTATGGGAAAATGGTTTTGTACGAATTGGGCTGAAATATTTATATTTTAGCTCGTCACCATCGTCACTAACTCTGAAATAGGTTATAAAAGTGACGAAAATCTATTCCGGAACATCAAGCTCTCAAAAATCCCCCGGTATCAATTTCCACAAAGTATCCCCCCGTATAGGGGTAGGCAGGAGTTCGACCTGTATGTTCCCGAGAAAGGGCCTTACCCCCCTATAGCTAAAATATATTTGTAAAAGCGGAGGTGTCCTTAGCTTCTTACTTTTCCGGTAAGGTTGAACATATTTTTCTTTTGCCAATATAAAATATAGCAATGAGCTCCTTTTCTCTGATCAAATTTTTCATTCTTAAATTCTTAAAATCATGGTTAATGTTGTTGCATTTCAGAAAAGAACGTCTTTGGAAGGAAGAGACTACTACGTCATTCAGTTGTAGTCAGATGAAATTGAACTGCTGGTTTCTAAAACTACTGGGAGGCATTACGCAACCCTTAAAAAATGCTGGATGTCCACCACCTTCGATGAATCCACCTGTAAGCTGATGCTGGGGAAGAAAATGCCTGGAACAATCCTGAAAGAAGAATGTGGCCCGTACAGCTTTGTAGTGGAGGAAACCGGAGAAGAAATAACAATAAGCCACCCGTACCTCTACTCACCGGTTGAAGGCGGAGAAGAAAAAGTACTGGCGATCTCGTCTCATTTGCAGGCTGTATAACCCACCCAACCAACGACCCCTCCTATATATATGTATTGTTTTGGTTAGGTCTATGAATATATGAATGAATAAATAGTTAGATACATACCCAAGCAAGCTAATATGTATATATAGGAAGGGGCTTGGTTTGGTTAGCTTTTTTCTTTCTCTTCTCCGGAAGTCTTCGGTTATTTTCAAAATTTAGTGTTCTGATCGTCACCATCATCACTTTTTACTTATGAGTGACGATAGTGATGATGAATACATAAATATTTTGAAATCTTAGAAGACTGCTTTTACTCTGATAAGACAATGAGGTCAAAATATAAAAGACGTGTACGCAGCTCCATATCCGGGGGTAAGTTTGTAGATTCTTTTTCCTGTTCTTCGGTGCTAAAGAGTTCTACAAATCCATTTCTTTTATAATACTTTAGTGCAGCTATATTATTGTAGGCGTCAACAACGATAAACCTACAGCCGGTTTTGTTTGCTTTGTCTATAAACCATGCTTTTATGAAGTCCATCAATTGGTCTCCTACAGATTTGTCATCCCCATCAGATTTCCTGAAATTCTTATTGACACCTAGGCGGCCAATCAGAACAGCAGGGTAACTTTTCATCTGCTTTTCTCTTGGTATATCGGTGTTTACCTTTTTCTTTCGGGAATTCGGCAGGGTATAGGTCTTTATGCTGTCATTTGAGATGGTAAATGCGGCTACTATTTGGGAAGCATCATCGTCAAAGGTAAAACAGTAACTTTTCCCAAGTAGCTCGGACGTGTAGTTTAGTACATCCTTTGCAAAGAATTCGTTTAGGTCATCATCACCACAGTCAAAAGGCTTACAACTTTTTAAGATGGCCTCATCATATACTCTTAGTGTGCATTTGTCCTCTAAGAATCCCACCTTAAATTGGATTTATATTTTTGCCTTAGCCAGAATTTTAGAAGAAGAAGCAATCTGCTTAGAAAATTTCACAGAAGATTTTTGGGCAATAGATTCCCTGGCATTGCTGTCAAATTTAACAGCAACAGACTCCTTTAAAACGGGGATAGATTTGATTGCTATAGCCATAATATTCTAATTATAACACAAAAATACGGATTATTTTCTAATTATGGAAAGTAGCAATCTAAAACATTGTATTTCACTCGCCACCACCGTCACTTTTTCGGAATAGTGATAAGGAGATGAAGAATTCAACAAATAAAAGCTACCAAAGCAAACTCATTCCGAGTTTGCTCTTTTTTTATTCACTTAAATCAAACCGTTTATGAAAATCGAACTCGCAAAACGAGAACAGGCCAAAATTAAGATTGGCTTGCAGGGGCCATCCGGATCAGGAAAGAGCCTATCTGCTCTACATCTTGCAAAAGGACTAACTAATGACTGGTCAAAAGTGGTGGTCATCGACACCGAGAACAATTCTTCCAGTCTTTATTCCCACCTGGGTGACTTTAACATCCTTGATCTTAAACCTCCCTACAGCCCGGAAAGGTACATAGAGGCCATTAACCTCTGTGTCAGGCACGGCATGAAGGCCATTATCATTGACAGTATCTCTATGGAATGGGAGTATATCTTGGATGCGCATTCCCAGCTTACAGGTAACTCTTATACCAACTGGGCAAGATTTACTCCGAGACATCAGAAATTCATTCAGACTATTCTGCATACCGATGCACACATCATCTGTACACTAAGATCAAAGCAGGATTATGTACTAACTGAAAATGACAAAGGAAAGATGGCTCCTGAAAAGGTCGGCATGAAGGCTATTCAAAGGGATGGCACTGATTATGAGCTGACTCTGATGTTTGAGCTGGATATAAAGCACAATGCTGTAGCCACAAAAGACAGGACAGGTCTTTTTGCCGGGAAGCATCCTTTTCAGATCACAGAAGATACAGGTAGAGAGATTCTGAACTGGTGTCAGACAGGAGAAATAGTCGTAAGAGACTGAGACCCTGATCAAGAGCTGCAATAGCCTTCAGGAGCTTCTTTCCCTGTTTGAAAGTGTATCTGTAGAGGTACAGCAGCAGTTCAAACCCGATTTTAATCAAAGAAAACTTCAGTTAACCCCAAATTATGCAAAAAATGGAATTAGTTAAAGTAGATCGTCACCTCGTCACCCACGAGCAGTCAACAGAGCTGCCATTCATAACAGCGAATACCAGCGCTATGAGTATGTTTGAGCTGGAGCATAAGCATATCATTCCGGTATTTGTGAAAGACAATGAGCCTGTAATATCCCATCAGGACTTTATCAATTGTGTTCAAGAAGTATCAGCGCAGGTTTTTCCTCATGAGACCATTTTAAAGCCTTCTGTGCGTGTTTATCACCCCATCAAAGGCAGAATACCCGAAGCGAAAGATAAGCCAGCCAAGGAGCTATTAGAGCATGAAAAGACCATCTATTATGAACGTATGGCATTTGTGTTAGAAGTACCATCTATCAGCTCTACGATTAACGATAACAAGCTCAATCTGACCATAGGAGGTATTAAGGCTTATAATCTGGATAACCTGTATAACCGAAAAGGATCTGATGAACACTTCAAGATATTCATTGGCTTTCAGAATAAGGTCTGCTGCAATACGTGTATTTGGTCTGATGGCTATACGGGTACTATCAAAGCCAGAAGCATTACAGAGCTGATGAAGCATACTTTTGCATGTTTTGCACAATTTGCACAGGGTGGTTTTGAGAATCAGCTCTCACTTTTGAGGCAGTTTCCGGAATACTACCTTTCTGAAAGCCAGTTTGTGACTTTTTTGGGGAGAACAAAGCTATATCAGTATCTTCCTTCACAGGAGAAAAAGGTTCTACCCGAATTCCTGTTCGGCGAGAATCAGTTGAGTATGGTAGCACGGGATTATCTGACCGATGAAGATTTCTGTAGAACAACCGCAGGAGATATTAGCCTTTGAAATCTGTATAACCTGTTTACAGGAGAGAATAAGATGTCTTACATTGATACTTTCCTGAACAGAGGGTTAAATGCATCACAGATCATTCATCATTTGACGGAATCTTTCAACAAAAATGAACCGAGCTGGTTTCTCTCATGAGCAGACCGTATAAGGTAATAGACCCATTCTCCATATTATTTGTAGACAGGTCAGGGAAACTAAGGAGGGCATTTTGCCCTTTTTTTGTGCGTTGTAGGAGTCCTGTAGATCGCTACGTTCTCAATCAGATGATAGCAGTAGAGATGGTAAAGAGTAATGGGAATGAAAACTCCATCGAATTTCTTATATCAGGAAGAAGCTATCAGCACCATTTCTTTGAGATCGTAAGCTAAATGCTATAAGGACTTACTTAGAATCTACTTTTTAATATTAAAAGTTAAGAGGTAGAGTTCTTTTAACGTAAAAGATTAGTAACAGGAGACACAAAAAAACACAAGCGTGCAAAACGTGCAATTTGTGCAAAGTTTAGTGGTGTACTGTGTAGAATCGCAAATAAAGAGTAAAGACGCATTGGTTTGCCTGCCTTTTAATTTAAAAAATTAGGGGGCAGGATTATTTTAACTTTTAAGTTAAATTTGAAGTGTTAAGAAAATAAAGTCAAAAACGATTAATGATTACTTTGGCTAGAAAGTATAGATTATTAGCAGAAACGGAATGAAGCAAAAATCGGGTGCACATTGGGTGCACCCAAAAACAAAAAAGGAGTTAAGTGCTGCTTAACTCCTTGATTATCAAGTGGAGAAGATGGGATTCGAACCCACGACCTCTTGACTGCCAGTCAAGCGCTCTAGCCAGCTGAGCTACATCCCCGTTTTTGTGAGTGCAAATATACGGAAGAAAAATAATTTACCAACCCGCAATCATAAAATTTACACCGGTGACTTGTCCCTGCCACTTTTTGTCACGGTAAGGGTAGGAGAAGTAAGGCTCAACGATGAGGTAACCCAGGAGGTTCATGCGCAGGCTGACGCCCAAAGACATGACGGCATTGTTTCGCGTGAGGCGGGAAACCGCGGGCGTACCGCCTTCGCCAGATGGGGAGGAGCGCGTACTCCAGGTCATTCCGGAATCAAAGAAGAAATTCAGGTCAGAGGCCACATAGTTGAAAGGAATCAGGGCCAGTTTTTTATGCCCCGTAAAGGGCAGGCGGAGCTCCACGTTGGCCACGGCCATCTGCTCACCACTCAGGCTGCTTTCGCCCACCTGGTTCCAGGATCCGATAAACATGTTTTTATCCAGGCCGTGAATATACCACGGATAGCCGAGATACAAGGGGTAAATGCGGTTCAGGCTTTCGAGGTTGCGCGCATTGAGACGGCCCTCGTAATAGAATCGCCCGGCCAGGGTGAAAGGTTTGATATACTGGTATTTCCGAAGATCGGTTAACACCAGGTTGTAGTCGGTGGTGCCAAAATATTTGCCCACTTCCAGTCGGTACCGGTAGCCTTTGAGGGGCGCTACGGAACCGAAAGTGGTGTTGTCGCCTACCAGTGCCCCGAAAATCTGGGTGGTATGGAATCCTTCGAGCCCCAGGTTTTCTTTACTTACCCGTTCGGCTTTGCTATACCATGTAGTGATGAAATCTGCGAGATAACCCGAGCTGGTGACGCCCATGAGGCCGTGACGGGGGTAATCTTTGGCGGTGTAGGTGTACCAGTTGGAGCTGACGCCGAACTCGGCCCGCACCTGGCGGCTCAGGGGCCGCTGGATGTACCCGGAGAGCTGATCAATGAAGAGCCGGACAATCCGCTCTTTCATGACGGCATCCATGTAGGTGAGGCCACCTGAGGTACTTACCGTGTCCCCCGCGGTAATGTCATAACCACCGTATAGCCGATAGGGAATATGGCCGCCTGAAAAGCCGAATTGCCATTTGTGTTTCTGGTTGAGGTAATAGACCTGCCCGCCAAAGTCTTCAATCTCCCCGTTCAGCGCTACCGTAGCGGCAAGCTGGTTATTATTCAGCATATCGCTAAAAAGGGCCGTGACCCCGCCGGCCATACCGGCACCAAAGCGCGACATGCCCGCAGAAATGCCGGAATTGGCCAGATAATCGAGTTTAAACTTGCCTTTGTAGGGGAGGTCGTGGTATACCTCGGCCGTCACCACCGCCGGCCTTTCGGCCCGGTCGAGGTTGCGCTGTACCACATCTTCGCCCCGGGCGATGCGGCCGGGAGGAAGTATGCCCGCGCCCGTGTCGCGCCTCACCACTTCGTAATTTCCCGCCTCCAGATCCGAAGCCGTTGAAAAAACAATGCCGTATTTGCCCTTGTTCAGGAAATTATACACCGCATCGCCCGATTTTGAAGCTATGGAAAGGGCAGGGGAGTAGGCCGTGATTCCGGAAATGCCGGTGTAATGGTTGGTAACCCGACGGATACCGCCCCCGGACAGGTCCGCACGGTAGAGATCCCGAAAGCCGTCGGGAGAACTCAGGAAATAAAGGGAGTTTCCGTCAGCCGAAACCTGGGGATTAAAGGTGTCTACCTCTTCAAAGAGCGGCACGGAGTCTACCTGTCCCGTGGCCATTGTATACCGTACAATGCCCAGGCGTTCTTTCTCCAAATACCCCGTTTTTCCTCCCCGGTCGCTGACGAAATAAATATAGCGGCCGTCAGGCGACCACGCCGGTTGCACATCCGAGTAAACGTCGTTCGTCAGGTTTTGAAGGTCTCCTGTTCTCAGGTTATACAGGTAGAGGTCCACCGTTCCTTCCCTAATCCCCGTCATCACCAGGTACTCCCCGTCGGGCGACCACGCCGGGTTGGTAAAGGCGTCCAGTCCGGGAATCGCGTATTCTTTCTTCTCCCCCTGGAAGGCGTCAAGCACCAGCAGCTTGTTCCGGGCTTTCGACTGGATCACCAGGGCGACTTTCTGCCCGTCAGGCGACCACGTCATGGTCGACTCCATAAATGAGTAGGAGTCTACGTGCTGTCCGAATCCGTCGGTATTGATCTTTTTCACCACTTTTCCCGTGGCCGTTTCTGCAATGAAAAGATTCATGCTGAGTATGTCTTTCGAGGAAATATAGGCCACATAGCGGCCGTCAGGACTAAGAGCGGGGGCGATATTCATTTCTCCGCCCACGGAGCCGGAAACGATCACTCCTTCGGCCACCGACTTATTTCTGTTCCCTTCAAAATGAGTATAATACTGTTTCAGATCGTTCTTGAATCGGGTAGAGAAAGCGTCGATATCCATACGGAAAATACGGATAAAAGCCTCCTGGATACCGTATAAAGCCACTTGTTTGTAAAGAGGACGAATGATCTCGTCGCCGTACAGACCCGTCACATACGCCCAGAAAGCCTGGCCCCAACGGTAGGGGAAATATTGGTGTTGCTTCACCACCAGGTCTTCGATATCGGGCAAATCGTTATTCAGAACGGCATCGCGCATCCAGAGCGCCGTATGCGGATCTACCCGGCCCAAAGAGAGATACTCGGCCAGTCCTTCCGTCATAAACAAGGGGATGTTTCCCATGTTCTGAAGGCTGGTGGAGTCGCTGCCGTAGGTCATGGTCTGGTATTGAAACACGTGTACCATTTCATGGCCCAGCACGTGGTCGGTCTGGCGTTTGGTGAAAAACAAAGGCATCACCACCCGGGTCTTGAAGCCTTCGGTGACCCCGCCTGTGCCCTCGCCTATACGTCCGCCAATGACCGTGGTTTCCTGGAAATCAGGATGAGAATTGTAGATGATGAGGGGGTTGGGCTCAATAAATGACATCTTGAAAATCTCCTGGTGGTGCTTATACCAGTGTTCGCTGTTCCGGAGAAGTTCATCCGCCAGGTTTTTATTTTCCAGATAATAGTATAAATCGAAGTGATTGCTCCGGAGTACCTTGAACGTATTGGTACGGTTTCGGGTTTTATTTTGCCCGAAATATTCGCCCTGAGCGTTTGCCTGAACCGCAAAAAGGATCAGGCCGATCACTAGAAGATGAATTTTTCTGGCCATAATATTAGATCTTGGGTCTGGTGGCTCTTACAAATTTAGGTTTCCAGTAGTTAGAATACAAATTATCTTCCCGAACTCCTGCCGAACTCGATGAATGCACAAAGAGAATAAGGTCTTTACGGACAATCTTCGTGACAATTCCCGTATGATTGATCCGGGAAGTTTTCCCAATCCGGAAATACACCAGATCACCGGGACGGATTTCACTTTTTTTTACTGAAGGAAAAATTTCAGCCTGCTCATAGGAAGAGCGGGGGAACGAACGACCCAGCTCGGCAAATGTACGAAAAACGAGCCCTGAACAATCCATGCCCTGTACGGTATTCCCTCCGTATTTGTAGGGCGTACCCTTGTACCGCAAAGAAATGTCGGTCAGTACTTCGTTCCGGTTCACCGGAGGGGTGTTCCGGCAGGCGTTCCCTACCAGAGAAAGTAGTAATATGAAAACTATTTTCCTCATTTCACGTAAATCAGTCGGTCCAAATCCTGTATGAGGGAACGGCCGTCGTCCAGGCGGGGTTCATCTACCGTATTCGATAAGATTTTTCCGGAACGGTCCAGGATCAGGTAGCCGGGCAGGATATCTGTGCTGTAATATTTTTGGAGGAAAGGATTGTTGTATCCGTTCAGGTGGATACCCATGGGTTTACGGGTTTTTACATATTCACGATACAGGTCTCCCGGACTCAGGTTCACAAATACGAAAGCCAGGTCTTTCCTTTTGGAATAGAAACCTTCCACAAACTCCATGGCTTTGATGTCTTCCTTGCAGAGAAAGCATTCGTCATCATAGAAGCCCAGCACCACATTTTTCCCCCTGAAATCTTTCAGTTCCACCAGTTTTCCTTTCAGGTTTTCCACGATAAAATCAGGGGCTTCTTTCCCGTTTTGCAGTATTTCTCCCTTGCGGAAGTGGGCGGCGATAACCTTTTTATACGTATCGTTATCCGAAAAATACATATAATCTTCGCCCAGAAGCTTGATTTCTTCGGTCAGGCCGTCGAGGTTGAGGTAATCCAGGATTCGTGCGGCCAGAATTCTTTCCGTAATGCCCTGTCCCGCCGTATTTCTCAGGTTTTTCAGGTACTCGTATTCCATGGTGCGGGAATCGCGGTGCCGAAACCCGGTGAGGAGGTTCTGCATAAAGCCTTCGGCCAGTTGGCCCAGGTAAATAGACCGCCCGCGTATCTCTTCACTAAACGCGTTCCAGTCTACCCTTAGCGTACTGTCAGCCAGGCGGTTAAAATTCAGGTAGCCCAGCTCCTTCAGCTTGAGTTTTCCTGTGAGGTCGGCTTTTTGCAGGGCATAAAAATCAGGAGAGAGGAGGGGCGAACGCTCTTCCAGGAAAGCAGTCTGCTCCCGCAGGAGGTTTTCGGTTTTCGAGAAGAAGGCCTCGCGGGAAAAGCCTCTGAAGTTGCTCAACTCCATTTCCAGGTCGTGGTCTACCTCGTATTTCCGCCGAAGGTCGAGTTGAAAAATCCATTTGGAAGAGCCGGGGCCTTCGGCCTGCACGGTTCCGTTAAAATCATCGTTATCGAAAGTCAGGTGGATCTGATCTCCCGGTTCAATTTTCAGGAGGTGTAAGCCGTGTTCTCCGAAAGAAATGTCGCAATATGCGATATGCGTGAGGGGGAATTCCACGAGAAAGGCGCTGTCGCGGTTCATTTTCAGGGTATATTCCCGCAGTTCCGATATCCAGTCGGCATAATAGGTAAAGGTGAGGTAATCCTGGGCCGGATTCGTAATTTTTCCGCTCAGCCGGAAGAAATCCTGCGCGAACGTAAGGCGGGAAACCATCAGCAGCCCGATCAGGAGGATTCTACTCATTCATTCAGTAAATTTTGATACACTTCCAGCATGATACCGTCTTTCAGGCCCAGGTCTGGCACCGCCATTTGGGTTGATTTTGCCCAGCGCATCGCCGAGAGGTAAATGTCGGAAGCATAGGTGACCACATCGGCGCGGTCAGGGTTCATTTTCAATTTGTTAATCCTTTCTTCTACGGTATACTGATTGAAATATTCTACTGCTTTTTCAATGTCTTCCAGGGTACCCAGTCCGTTTTCATCTTTAGGTACAAACTCAAATATCTTGCTGATGTTTCCCCCGGTGCCTATGCAAATGGTCTCCTTCCGGGGCGGCATGTTTTCGGCTATCCACCGCTGCATCTTTTTCCAGACATCGCGGTTCACTTTGCCTTCCATCAGCCTGACCGACCCGATTTTAAACGACTGAGAACTCTCTTTTATTTTCCCGTTATAGACATTCAGTTCCGTACTGCCGCCGCCCACATCGATGTGCAGATAGGTCTTGTCGGAGTCCAGTTCATTCACAATCACGCTGTTGATCATTTCGGCCTCTTTTTCGCCCGAAATCAGATTGATGGTCATGCCCAACTCCAGTTTTACCCGTTCACAGATATTCAGGCCGTTTTCCGCTTCTCTGAGGGCCGAAGTGGCGCAGATCAGGTAGCCGTCTACTTCGTGCAGCTCCATAAGCAGGCGGTAAACCGTAAGTAATTTTTTCAGTTTCGCTTCGCTGTCGTACCCTATTTTTCCGTCACGGAACACATCATGGCCCAGGCGAAGCGCAAAACGTACGTACTCTACTTTTTTAAAAAGGGCTTTTCCGTCGTCGTTCAAAACAGAAGAAATCTGCATACGCGCGGCATTTGAGCCAATGTCTATCGCGGCTATTTTCATTCGTTAATCGCTTGTCTGTGGCAAAAATATACATAAATTTGAAAATATTTTAATCGGATTTCTAAACCGGTAAGGAAAAAGCCGCGGGAAAATAAAAATGACCAGGGCGCGCCACCGGGAACAACATACTGGATATGATCAACTTCCATATAGAGCTACCCGGCTTCCGGCTTACGGAAAGAAACCGGAAGAAAGCCCTGCTGAAAAGCATTATTGAAGCACAAGGGTTCAAACCCGGCGAATTGAATTACATTTTTTTAAGCGACGAAGAACTCCTGAAAATCAATATGGAATACCTGAATCACGCCACCTACACCGACATCATCACCTTTGATAATTCGGAAGAGGAAACCCGGATAGAGGGGGATATTTTTATCAGCGTGGAGCGTGTGAAGGAGAATGCGGAGAAATTCAAAATTTCTTTTGAACGGGAACTGATCCGGGTCATGGCCCACGGGGTATTGCACCTGGCCGGCTATAAAGATAAGAAACCGGAAGAAGCTCAAGCCATGCGGGAAGCTGAAGAGCGGGCGCTGGTCGACTATTTCGGGAACCCCATGACTTAAACCTTGAGAGGATTGAGCTGCGATAAGTTCCCAATTTTACGGCATAATCATGATTTTATGGGGGATGCCGTCTTCCAGGTATTCCGGTCCGGAGGTTTGGAAACCCAGCTCTGTGTAAAATTTTTCAAGGTAAGACTGGGCGCCTATTTTTATGGCGTGCTTCCCGAAACGCCGGTAACATTCCGCAATGGAATATTCCATGATGGCCTTCCCGAAACCGTGCTTGCGGAAGCGGGGAGAAACCAGTACCCGACCAATCGACAAGTAGCCTTCAAACGATTTTCCTATATCGAAAATACGGGTGTAGGCGGCCAGTTGGCCGTCATAAAGTCCCCGGCAATGCCAGGCGTTCAGGTCTTTGTAATCCGGATCCTGGTACACGCAGTTCTGCTCTACCACGAAAACTTCCGAGCGCAGGGCCAGGATTTCATACAGTTCTGTCGAACGAAGTTCCTCCAGAGATTTACAGCTAAGGATCATTTTTTATAATTTTGCCAAAATTAATAAAATGTTCCTCGATTTTCATACCCATAAAGTCAGCCAAGATGCCGGTGTGTGCCGGATCTTTAATGTGATTTTGCGGAGCCGGGAGGAGGATGAATGGAAAAGCCACCCGGCGGTATCGGTGGGGATTCACCCCTGGTACATTCCGGAGGAGGGACTAGAAGAACTTTTCGATATCCTGGCGGAAGTGGCTGCGCTACCCACGGTAAAATGTATAGGCGAAACGGGTCTGGATGCGTTGAAAGGAGGGAGGCTGAAAGACCAGGAGGAAGTGTTTATCCGCCAGATCCGTATTGCCGAAAAGGTAGGCAAACCGGTGGTGGTGCATTGTGTGCGGGCATTCAATGGTCTTCTGTCTGTCATTAGAAAAGTGGGTCCGCAGGTACCCTTGGTGATTCACGGCTTTAACCGCAAGCCTGAGCTGGCCCGGGAGCTGATCTCGGCAGGCTTTTATCTTTCTTTCGGGATGGAGCTTCGGGATAAACCCCATGTGCAGCGTGCTTTTCAGGAAACACCGGCCGACCGTTTCTTCCTGGAGACCGATGGGCGCGAGGGGGTAGAAATTCAGGAGATTTACGAGAAAGCAGCCTTGCTCAGGAGTATTTCAAAGGAGGAATTACAGGAAATAACTGAGCGGAATTACAGAATTATAGTTTTAAATAATAAATAATCTGAGGAATCCTTATTAAATTTTGAGTATGAGCAATTTATCGTGGCTTTCGCGTTCGGAATTACTGGTAGGCAAGGAAGGGATAGAAAAATTACAGGGGGCACACGTGCTGGTAGTGGGTTTAGGAGGGGTAGGGTCTTTTGCGGCCGAATTTATTTGCCGCTCCGGCGTGGGCGAAATGACCATCGTAGACGGAGATGTGGTAGACCCTTCCAACCGAAACCGGCAGTTGCCGGCCCTGTTCACCACCCACGGGGTTTCTAAAGCGGAATGGATGAGGGAGAGGCTCCTCAGTATCAATCCCGACCTTAAATTGCATGTGATCAATGAGTTTCTTACCCCCGAGCGATGCCGGGAGCTGATGCGGGAACCCTTTGACTATGTCATGGATTGCATTGACAGCGTTACGCCTAAACTCACCCTCATTGAAGAGGCGTTTAAGTCGGGCAAGGCGGTGGTAACCTCCATGGGCGCGGGAGGAAAAACAGACCCCACCAAAATCAGGGTAGCGGATCTGTACGACACGCACACCTGTAAACTGGCGTTTTATATCCGGAAGCGGGTCAAAAGGTTAGGGGTAACCCAAGGCGTAAGGGCGGTGTTTTCTACCGAAGAAATGGACAAAGACTCCCTGATTATGACAGACGGATCCAATTTTAAGCAGTCGGCTTACGGCACCATTTCGTATCTGCCCGCCGCATTTGGAGGGGTAGCCGCCTCCGTGGTCATCCGCGACCTTCTCGGGCTGCCTGTAGAGAGCCAGAAAAGACCCAAGCGCATGAGCAAAAGCGTAATTCGCAAAACTAAATAATGGTCAATGATGGTTTTCCCTCATTAACCATTAACCATTAACCATTGATAATTAATCATTAACCATTAACCATTACTTCAAGTGCGCCCTCAGCATCCATGCAGTTTTCTCGTGCTGCTCCAGTAAACCGGTAATGAAGTCTTCCGTTCCTGTATCCAGTTGATCTTCCAGTTCTTTGAGTTTTTCCCGGATATAGAGGATAATGGACTGATAGTCGCTCAGAAGTGCCCGGATAAAGGTCAGGCTATCGTTTTTCTCCAGGGGCTTTTCCGAGAGGTGGGTGAGTTTCAGGTATTCGGTCAGGGAGGCCGGAGCGTAATGATCCAGTTTCCGCAATCTTTCCGCTACTTCATCTACACTCAGGGCCAGTTCATTGTACTGCTGTTCAAAAAAGGTGTGCATCGTATGGAAATCTGGGCCTTCCACGTTCCAGTGGGCGTTTCGTGTTTTCATATACAAAACGAATTCATCGGCCAGCAGTACGGTCAGAAATTGGGTTACTTTGGTGTTGTCTTTTATTCCTATGGTATTCATGATTTAATTTGTTATTTACCTGGTAACAAATTTACTAAAGATAAAGTGCTTCTTTTTATCGTTTTTATCAGTACAGAACACGAAATAGAGGAAAAAAAAGGGTGAAAACACCCTCCTTAAATTGGGTAAAAACACCCGGAAAAATTAAAGGGGCATGGCGTATATTGCAACAATTTTATAGCCATGAAATAATAAAAAGTTTTCAGCTATCAGCTTTCGGAAGCCCATTTGCTTCAGATAAGCTGATAGTTGAAGGCGTTTGCTTAGCGGGCAGCTTCAATCTCAAACCGTAACTTTACCGGGGTAGTCCGGGAAATCACCTGCTGGTTACGGATATATGTCAGGTGGTACACGTTGGAAATCAGTTTACCGAATTTTTCAAATACCTCTTTTACTTGTGCTGCGCTGGTGGGTATGCTGACAATCCACCCGTTACTGATCAGTTTGGCCGGCATGTTGGAGTCCAGTCCGCCTTTGCCCTCCAATCCGATAAAAAAGCCCCTGATCTTGTTCGTGTTTTTGTCGTTCTTGATTTTGTTCAGAATGTTGTCCAGGTTGTAGTAATTCTGATCCGACATGTTGTCGGTTCCGTCGGTGAACGTCACCAGAATTCTCGACTGGGCCGAGTTCCGGAGCAGCATTTCCACCCCTTCGTCCATGGCTTCGTAGAGGGCGGTAAACCGGTCAGAGGTCAGGTTGGAGATATAATCTTTTAAAGCCGCCTGGTTATTTGTGATAGGAAAGGTATGCACATTCGTAGAAAAATCTACTACGCCCATTTTCACTTCCGGGTGAGAAGCAAAGGTCTGATCTACGAAATCCATGGCGTACTCTTTAATCTTGCTAAAATCCGCCCCTAATGATTCGCTTCGGTCCAGTACCAGCACAATCACCCCTACATCCTGGGTCTGGGTAAAATCCATGGTAAATTCCACGTCTTCCTTCCAGTCATTGTTCCGGTATTCGTAGGCCCTGATGCCATTGATATTGTAGTTGTTATTCTGGGCGTCTACAATCTTGAAATTATCAATGACTACTTTCGTGAGTAAACTGCCTTCGGTTTGCCCCTCAAAAGTCTGGGAGAAATCAATTTTGATTTCTTTAGACGTTTTTGATTCGTCAAACTTGATCTCAGGGTTCCGTCCGGTGGTATTCCAGAAATCAAGATAGATCTGAAATTTGTTGCCGGCACCCGGTTCATTGGTATCGCACCCATACAGAAATACGGAAATCAACAAAGCTTTGAAGATGAGTTTCATAGTATTATTAGGAAAACATTTTACTGAGAATGTAACGAAAACATTCCCATAAACTTTTATTTGCACGCTATTTATTTGCAATTTTACGGATTATTTTTCAGAAACGAATACCGGAGAAGTATTTTTCCCGAAAGCTCACGAGAATGCAGGCCCTAAGTTTTTATCTTTCCTATCCCTTTATCCGGTTAATTTCCCTGTTGCCATTTCGTGTCTTGTATTTTTTGTCCGATTACCTGGTGTATCCGGTACTGTACCGGCTCTTGGGGTACAGGAAAGGTGTGGTGAGGGAAAACATGCGCCTGGTCTATCCTGAAAAATCAGAAGAGGAGAGGAGAACCATAGAGCAAAAGTTTTATCATTACCTGTCCGATCTTTTCATGGAAACCATTAAAGGGTTTCAGCTGTCAGACAAAACGCTGTCTGAGCGGATTACCATTGCCCACCTGGATGTGCTTCAGAAAACGTACGCGGAAAACGGCGGGGTGATCCTTACCCTGGGACACGTGGGTAACTACGAATGGCTGGCCCGCTACGTGCCGGCGGTGTCGGGAATTCGCATGGGAGTACCTTACCGGAAACTGACAAATCCCTATTTTGATAAAGCGTTTAAATCTACCCGGGAACAGGGCGGAGGTATTTTATTTCATACCCAGGATACCCAGCATTTTGTGAAGCGGGAAAAGGGTAGTTTTGCCCTGGCCCTGGCCAACGACCAGTCGGCGCCCCCGCATAAATCGTTTTGGGTGAAGTTTCTGAACCGCGACACCTCCTTTTTTGAAGGTACGGAAAGACTGGCCCGCCAGTTGAACTTTCCCGTGCTGTTTGTTCATATCCGGGTAACGGGAAGAGGGAAATATGCCGTTGATTTTCGGCCTTTGACGATTGATCCGGCCAAGGAACCAATGGGCAGTATCCTGGAGCTTCATGCCCGTTACCTGGAGAAAAACATCCATGAGGCGCCCGAATACTGGCTCTGGTCACACAAGCGGTGGAAACACAAGAAACCCGAGGGCTTTGGGTACGGGTTTACAAGGGATATTTTGAAGTAGTAGAGGCGGTTTGGATAGGTATTCACGTGCCCTTCGACACTCAGGGTGACAGTAGTAACGCCTGAGAGGGCATTATCACCCTGAGCTTCGATGGATACGTATTTAATTTAAAGATATATTCTCCGCGCCCAGTAAACCCGAAAGGCGACTGTGAATCTCCTTGTTGATCTCTATCCGTACGGTGCGGGAAAACAAGGCGATGTCATACTGATTCAGTGTATCGTACACATCAATCTTCAGACCGAATTTCCCGGGGTTTTGCAGGATGATCTGTTGAATTTCCTGCACCAGCGATTTGTCGAGGGTATGGATATCCAACTTGATTTTCATTTCTTTCAGGCGTTTTTCCTTCATCTCACTCAGCAGGTCAATGACCTGGGGTTTGAATTCCAGTTCGTCTTCTTTGCCCCATCGACCTGCTACCTTTCCTTTGATATAAATGAAAGCCTCCGGAATAAAATACCGGGAAAATTCAATAAACTCCCTGCCGAAAAGAGCGATTTCCAAAGATCCGGTATAGTCTTCGATCCGGTAAATACCGAACTGGTTGCCGTTTTTAGATTGGCGTATATTGGCGGAAGTGACCACCCCGCCTATGGTAAATTCCTTGTCTTTGTTCTCCTTTTCCAGAAAAGAGTTGTCCAGCGGTTTACAAAGACTCATTTCCATGGCAAACTGGTCAAGAGGGTGACCTGAAATGTAAAAACCCACCACTTCCTTTTCGTACCTTAGCTTTTCTATGTTGCCCCACTCTTCCACCCGGTCAATCTTAGGAGTCTGTATGCTGAAACCGTTGTCCTGGGAACCGAACAAGGTATTCTGGGAGTTCATTTTATCTTCCTGCACCTTATTGGCATACCGGATCAGGCGTTCGATAAACGTTCCGCCTTCATCGGCCACATGGAAATACACGGCCCGGTGAATGTCTTCAAAGCAATCAAAGGCTCCGGCGTAAGCCAGAGATTCCAGGGTTTTTTTATTGACCGTCCGTAAATTAACCCGGGTGATAAAGTCAAAAATATCCGTAAACGCGCCATTTTTCTCCCGTTCCTCGATGATTGCGTCTACTGCTGCGTCTCCGGTTCCTTTAATGCCGCCCAATCCGAAGCGGATCTCATGCTTTTTGTTGACGCTGAACCTTTTCTGGGATTCGTTGATGTCGGGGCCCAGTACTTGCAGTCCCAGGGCCTTGCATTCCTCCATGAAGAAGGTAATTTTATCTATGTTTCCCAGTTGGGAGGTGAGTACCCCCGCCATGTATTCGGCCGTGTAATGGGTTTTCAGCCAGGCGGTCTGGTAAGCCACAAAGGCGTAACAGGTGGAGTGCGACTTGTTAAAAGCGTACTGGGCAAACGCTTCCCAGTCGGTCCAGATTTTATCCAGGATTTTTTCGGGATGCCCGTTTCTCAGCCCGCCTTCAATGAATTTGGCTTTCATTTTGTCCAGTACCTCCTTCTGCTTCTTTCCCATAGCTTTCCGAAGCGTATCGGCATCGCCTTTGGTGAAGTCGGCCAGCTTCTGAGACAGCAACATCACCTGCTCCTGGTATACCGTAATACCGTAGGTTTCGGCCAGGTGTTCTTCCATTTCCGGCAGGTCGTAGGTAATGGGTTCCCTCCCGTGTTTCCGGTTTACGTAATTCGGAATGTAGGCGATAGGCCCGGGCCGGTACAGGGCATTCATGGCAATGAGGTCGCCAAAGCGGTCGGGCTGAAGATCTTTCATGTATTTCTTCATGCCGTCTGATTCAAACTGGAAGATGGCGTTGGTTTCGCCTCTTTGAAAGAGCTTATACGTTTCTTCATCGTCCAGGGGAATCTCGTCGATGTCTATTTCCACCCCATAATTTTCACGGATCATCCGCAGGGCTTCTTTGATGATGGTGAGGTTTCGCAGTCCGAGGAAGTCCATTTTAATTACCCCGGCGTCTTCAATCACTTTCCCTTCAAATTGGGTGACCAGGAGGTCGGAGTCTTTGGAGGTAGACACCGGTACGATTTCTGAAAGATCGTAAGGCGCAATGATAATTCCAGCTGCATGAATGCCCGTGTTCCTGACCGTTCCTTCGAGCTTTTCGGCTTGCTTGAGCACTTTGGAAGTCAGGTCGCGCCCATCGTACATCTCCCGGATCTGCTTTACATTCTCTATCTCATCGGGGTTCATTCCCAGCTCAGCCAGTGACTTAGGTCCGGAGACCGGGGCGTGTATCAACTTCTGAAAATTCATGCCGTAACCGGGTTTATCCGGAATAAGCTTGGCGATATGGTTGGCTTCCGACAGGGGCAGATCCATTACCCGGGCCACGTCTTTGACGGATGATTTTGTAGCCATGGTGCCGTAGGTGATGATCTGGGCTACCTGGTTTTTCCCGTACTTGTCTACTACGTAATCAATCACTTTCTGGCGGCCTTCGTCGTCAAAATCCGTATCAATATCGGGCATGGATTTCCTGTCGGGATTCAGAAAGCGCTCAAACAGGAGATTGTATTTAATGGGGTCAATATTGGTGATACCAATACAATAGGCCACGGCCGAACCCGCCGCGGAGCCCCGGCCCGGCCCAATCATCACCCCCAGCTCCCGGCCCGCCTTAATGAAGTCCATCACGATAAGAAAATACCCTGCAAACCCCATGGTCTTGATGGTATGCAGTTCAAAATTCAGCCTTTCTTCTGCTTCGGCCGTAATCGTACCGTAGCGTTTGCGGGCGCCTTCAAACGTGATGTGGCGCAGGTATTCCCATTGGTTGAGCGTATCGTCAGCATGTACTTTAAATTCTTCGGGAATAGGGAAGTTGGGCAGGAGAATATCTTTTTTGAGGTTCAGGGCCTCTACTTTTCCTACTATCTCATTGGTATTGTCAATGGCCGCCGGTATATCGGAAAACAATTGGGTCATTTCCGCCGTGGTCTTGAAATAGAACTGGTCGTTGTAAAAGGCGAAACGGGTACCTTTTGAACTGCCTTCGCTGTCGTCGGAAAACTCTTTGTTACTTGGAGTGGCCAGTTTTTCCCCCGTATTGATGCAAAGCAGAATATCGTGGGCCACCCAGTCTGACTGATCCACGTAGTGGCTGTCATTGGAGGCAATCACCTTTACATTGTATTTCTTAGCGAATTTCAGGAGTACCTCGTTGACTTGGATTTGTTCGGCCATATCGTGGCGCTGAATTTCCACATAATAATCTTCCCCGAAGCGGTCAAACCACCATCTGAACTCTTCTTCCGCGGCTTCTTCGCCCTGTTTCAGAATGGCTTTGGGTACCATAGCGCCAATGCAGCAGGTAGTGGCGATAAGTCCGTCTTTATACTTCTCAATCAGGGCTTTGGTAACGCGGGGGTACTTGCTGTAAAGCCCTTCCATAAACCCCAATGAACAGAGTTTGGTCAGGTTTTTATACCCTTCGGCGTTCTTGGCCAGCAGCAGCTGATGGTACCGTACGTCTTTCAGCTCTTTGGTAAATGTCTTCCGGGTATGGTCTTCCACTACATAAAATTCACAGCCCACAATGGGTTTTACTCCGTATTTTCCGGCGGTAGCCACAAAGTCAAATACACCGAACATGTTTCCGTGGTCGGTGATGGCCACAGCGGGCATTTCGTCTTTCTGGGCCTTGGCGAAGAGTTTTTTGATACCGGATGCGCCGTCAAGGAGAGAGTACTGGGTGTGATTATGTAAATGGGAGAATTTCATGAAGTTCCTACAGATTCTGAATGAACAAAGTTACGGGTTTTTCAGCGGGCATTAAAGCGCTTTCCGCTTAAAATCCGATGAACGGTCAGAAAGAAGGATTTCAATGAATTTATTTTGGTTCTTCTAAGCAAAATTCAGGATATTTTGTAACTTTGCACCCCAATTTACTTTTTAATACTTAATCTGTTTTGTAAAAT
>CAYRGN010000045.1:0-30055 GCA_964423865.1 uncultured Lacihabitans sp. | reverse complement strand
GGGCAGATGCTCCCGTCCATAAAAGGAGGGCAAGCAAGGTAAATATTTTCAACTTAGTGTTCATTTCTGTTACTGTTTTAGATAGCCATCCTTTACTTCATAATAACCACTTTGGCACTTCTATGATAAAGGCCTTTGCGTAAACTCACCATGTAGGTGCCGTTAGAGAAAGCGGCGCTGTGAATGGGATACGTATTCTCTCCCTTTTGTATATCTACTGTAGAGGAATAGACTATTTTTCCGTTCATGTCAGAGACACTTAAATACACGTTGTTCAAGACGGTAGAGGCCTGTATTTTTACCTCAAAGCGGTCTCCGGCCGGGTTAGGGAATAGTTTAATGGCCCCTTCTTCCGGTTCCGTACCTGTCGTGAAATCTACCGCAGCTATTCTACCTCCCGTATTTTGCTGAAAAAAATCATCCCCGTTTTCTGACACATACGAATAGCCCGAAGGAACCGGGAATACCGATGGCGTAGCGGGAGGTTCTAAGCCACCGTAATTACTGTACTGCCATTCAAAACAATTGACCAGTGATGAATATCCTGAACTATTTAGCGTCACATCCGGTCTGTCGATCATTTCCGATGCCCTTACAATAAACCTGTCGGGGTTGGAACCGATTCTCTGCACCAGCCACCACTTATTATGGAAATACCTAGCCACAAGCGGGTGCCCCGTAATCGTCCACGTTCCGATCACCAGCCCGTCTGTAAGCACATCGCACGGCCCGGATGAAGTACCTGTAACGGTAATGGAAACCGACGAACTCGTAGTACACGATGAGCCCTGACAAGTAACCGAGTACGTCACAGCGCTGGCCGTGGCCGTCACCGTAATGCTGTTGGTGGTGGCATTCGTACTCCACTTCGGTGTTCCGGTAGAGCAGCTGGTGCTTAACGTTACCTGCTGATTCACCGCAGGTGAAGGTATGTTAGATACAATAGTTGCAGGCGTAGAACACGGAACACTGGAATTGGCCTGGAAAAATTCTTCCCCGTTTTCTGACACATACGAATAGCCCGAAGGAACCGGGAATACCGATGGTGTAGCGGGAGGTTCTAAGCCACCGTAATTACTGTACTGCCATTCAAAACAATTGACCAGTGATGAATATCCTGAACTATTTAGCGTCACATCCGGTCTGTCGATCATTTCCGATGCCCTTACAATAAACCTGTCGGGGTTGGAACCGATTCTCTGCACCAGCCACCACTTATTATGGAAATACCTAGCCACAAGCGGGTGCCCCGTAATCGTCCACGTTCCGATCACCAGCCCGTCTGTAAGCACATCGCACGGCCCGGATGAAGTACCTGTAACGGTAATGGAAACCGACGAACTCGTAGTACACGATGAGCCCTGACAAGTAACCGAGTACGTCACAGCGCTGGCCGTGGCCGTCACTGTAATGCTGTTCGTGGTGGCATTGGTACTCCACTTGGGAGTTCCTACAGAACAGCTGGTGGTCAGCGTTACCGGCTGGTTGACAGCAGGTGAGGGTACGCTTGACTCAATGGTAGCGGGTGTAGAGCAGGGCACAACAGAACTGGCCCGGAAAAACTCTTCGCCGTTTTCTGACACATACGAATAGCCCGAAGGAACGGGGAATACCGATGGCGTGGCAGGCGGGATGATCCCCTCAAAGTCACTGTATTTCCATTCGAAACAACTCACCAGCGAAGCATAATTCGGGTTATTTAATGTCACATCGGGGCGGCTGATCATTTCCGATCCGCGAACAATAAACTCATCGGGATTGGAGCCAATTCTCTGCACCAGCCACCACTTATTATGGAAATACCTAGCCACAAGCGGGTGCCCTGTAACCGTCCACGTTCCGATCACCAGGCCGTCTGTCAAAGCATCACACGGGTCAGCAGGTGTAGAACCCGCACCTACATATTTCTTCTTCTTTAAACGACCTATTTCATCGTACTCATAATGCAGGATATCCGAAGGCTCGGCATTAATGCCCAGGCCTGTTGCCGTCACCCTCCCCGCATGATCATAATCGGTCTTGCTTTTCAGAGTGATAGTGCCTGTGTTGAGAGGAAAGGCACTGTTCTTTCGCACCACCTCTCCTGCAAAATTATATTCCAGGTTACTGATCAGGATATTTGAGGTATTGGTACTGCTCAGTTGGTGGGTGTGCTGGCTCTGGATCATTCGGTTCAGGTCATCGTAATAAAAGGCATCGGTATACAGTTTTGCATTATCTCTTGAATTTTTCTTTTTCGTACCCGCAAGAAGCCCCTTAATGTTAGTCTTTTGAGAATGAAACGCCCCGGATCCGTTAAAAGCAAACTGCGATTCCAGGAAAGTATAATCATCGTAATAATTCAGCAGCTTTTTGTCATTTAAAGCCGGCTGCAAAGAAGTGGGGAAGCTGGCACCGTTATAGGTGGCTCCGGAGCGTCCTTCAAATGCAACACCGTGGGCATCAAATAAACTCTGGGCCGATGCCTGGGTAGTGGTTTTGGTAGTTTCCCCTTTAACCACCTCTCTCCCAAAAGCATCATACTGTATGAAGTTCCACTTATTCAGTGTTTTCTGATAAGCATCCTGATGCATAACCACTCTGTTATTTTTGTCGTATACCATTTCTGTCCATCCCGCTCCCGGTACATGTTTGCGAATGGTTCGGCCACGGGCATCGTATTCATAGCAAAACACATAGCTAGTAAATGCCGTGCTGGCAGAGGTAATTGAACTGTTTAAGGCAAAGCCTTCAGGCTGAATAACGGCACGTAGCCTGTCAAGCCCGTCATATATATAATGTGTGACGGCCCACTGCCCGCTGTTGATCTGCGTCTGCCGTTCTACCAGAAGCCCTCTTTTGTCTTTGTATTCCGTAGAGACGTTACCTTGTTCATCGGTTACGGTGTTGCTGGTAAGGGTATAAGCCGGATAGGTTCCAGACAAACTGATATCATTACTGCTGTTGATCGTATATTTACGGATAGAAGACCCGGCGGTACCGAAAGAGAAAGTCGTGTTTTTATTGTTTGTTTCCCATATACTTCCCGGCCCTCTTGAAAGCTTTTGGTCCCCGGAACTGCCCCTGTATTCAAAAGTACTATAACCATAATCTCCATAAAAATTACCATTAGCTGTAAACATATCATTAACCGGTAATGAAGATGTTATTGTAGCGGATGTGGGCAAATAAGTCCGGGAGACTCGTCCTGTATTATCTCGCGCCAAACTTTCAGTTACGATATTATACGCCTGCGAGCTTTGTCGCCATTGCATAGTCTGCCAGGGCTCACCAAAAGCATTGAAAAACTCATATTGGGAGGTGGCGTTCAGGTGATTTGCCGCTGCAGAAGAATTGGTAGTAGCTATACGGAGGTGGCGACTCACCACCTGGTTTTGCAGGCTGGTACTATTACCCCTGAGTTGGTATTCATAAACATTAGACCAGTTACCGTAATGGTTCTTGGTGCCGGACAGTCTACTGAAGCTATCGTATTCATAGTCCGTTTTAACAGCATTTGGAAGAATACTTCGCTGCATTCCTATAAATGGCCGAAACAGGAAACCATTCACATGGCTGGTGGTCATAGAGCCCTGAAGAGAAGTGATGACATTATGGATAACGGTGCTATTGGTTTCATTCTGAAGTGTACTCTGGGACGTGCCGGCTTGTGAGAGAGCCACATCAACTTCTGCTTTTAAAGCATTGAGAATTACCCCCACAGGATACCGGGCCCTGTAGGCTCTGATTACAGAAGTGTGAATGCCCGAAGCGTCACGTATATCAAGAACCTGCCCGAGGGTATCATAGGCTACAAAGGCTGTATTTTCATAATAGCTGGCACTGTTAATTCCTGAAGGCTGGCCGCTGTAAGGAACAAACGTGTCGGTAGCCTGGAAACGGTATTCTTTATCGGGCAGGAAAAGCCGTGGTTTACGGCTGTTCCCCGTATGCTGGGCAAAAGTATAAGCCACCGCATCTTTGACTTGTCCGGCTGAGGAAACTTTGCGCTCTATTACCGTATTGATCCTGTGGTTATTGATCAGCGAATCGATCATCGGGTCTTTTCCGGAAACCGTCTTATAATCTAACGGGTACTTAAAAGTTTCTTCTGTTATAATGCCATCAGAATTGGTGTGTTTTTTTCTGCTTAACTGGTAATGTTCTGCATTGTCGTAAAATAATTCGGTCACAGAGGTGACAGGATTTGTGCCGTTTTCATCATAGTTAATCTGTTTGGAAAGAGTAGAATAAAACCAATAACTTACCATATTATACGTTTTCATATAAATAATTGGAAAAGTTTGCTCTGTGCTATAACCTATTCCCATTTTTTTTGTATAGATTACTGGGGTAGAATAAAAACCAGAGCTTCCGGTAGTATAGAAGTTTTTAGCATTATAGACTGTCTCATTCGCCGTTATCAAATTGATATCCCCGTACGCTTCTATCTTCTTTGGTTTCCCTCGCATAAAGGAGAAGTCAGAGTAATTACCAATCTGATTAGTGGATACCGAAGGAAATCCAGTTCCCATTTCATTGAAATATAAGTCTATCTTCTGACTGGTGAAGTAGTAAGTATTCCGCAGTTTACCTGCTACCTTTTCATTAACTCGTGAGTAATTTACAGGGATATTGGACATTCCGTGAAAAGAATTAGAAGAGAGGAAATGTATCTCCCCATCCCACCCGGTTCGAGTCCATGTATGATAAAATGGGGCCCCGAAAATTTCACCACTGGATAAGGAACTATTTTCCAAAAGATATTCATACGATAATGTAACGGGCGGGGAAGATGTGTAGCTATCGGAATTAACTATTGATGCTATTCGTATTCCCGGACCCGGTAGAGCCGCTGAGGTCAAATAATAACGAGCTGTTATATTTAATTGTACATTGTCTCTCCAAAGAGGAGAACCGGGAGATCCATCACAAGAAATGTATCCTTCTAATATATCCAAGAAATCGGATAAATTATAAGGATCGTTGCCCGGTTTTGGGGTCAGTACATAGCCGATAATGGACTCCGGCACATCGCAATTTGAGATTCCACCAGGTTCTGTGAACGTTATACTGATATCTACTGTAATCGAATCCGTAACACGAAGTGATGGATTAGAAGAGACACTACCGCCAGTAATTTGGTAATATTTTGTACTGTCAACATATAAGGGGCCACTATAGTCATTAAGTTCATAAGTGAAGCCGCTCGTTCCTCCCGTAGGATACTGTATAAGATAAAGAGCTCCATACCGAGCATTGGTGAGGTCAGGAGTCCTGTCCGTATTTACTCCTATTAAAGAAATATTGTTTTTCCCATTATAATAGCCAAAGTAATCGAGACTTTTTGTCAGCGAGGGCTGCGAATAATGACCAAAATAATTGAAGATATATGGAGTAAGTTCATTCTGATCTTTTCCAATTTCATATAACTCATTAAGTTCAAAGAAATCAGAACTTGTCGCAGTTGCATAAGTCAAACGATAACCCTTAACAAATTCAGAAGTTGATCCTGGTAAATTGTACATTGAAATGCTAGTAACTCTTTTGCCCTGATCGTAAATTCCACTCGACATATTTGTTCGCACAAACGGTTCATATTCCAACTCAATTTTCCACCCGTTTCCCTTAATGGACGAAAGATAAATTTCGTGTGAAAGATTTACTTGGGTTTCATGTTTGATTAATTCCCCAGATGTAGATCCTGATTGAATATAAGCGTAATCATGATAGGATTCCTGTACTCTGTTTGGTGTGCCCGGTGCGAGACTGTATTCAAAAGAAATGGACTGGCCATTGGCCCCAGTAATTTTTGAAAGATACCACGCTGATATAGCGCGGTTATTATTAGAATTCCAATCAGTACTCCACAAAATAGTGCTTCTGCTGTACTCACATTGATCGAACTGATAGCGGGTTCCATCTTCTGTCGTTATAGTAAAACTTGTGAAGTTTTGTGATACAATATGGTGGAGAGAATAATCCCGGTTCGGAACGGTGGAGCTTATCTGGAAATCAATCTTCAGTTTCTGTTGAGAAGTGAGGTGAAATTTCCCATCTGCCCCCCAGAAAAAGCTTCCTGAATAATTGGAAAAATTAAAGTAGAATTTATCAGGTTCTCCATCAATAACACCATCCCTTACTTGTAGAAAATCAGAATTTTGAATGTTTGTAGCTAGAAAGGTTTCCACAGCACCTTTAACCTGGCCGGCTCTATAATAAAATCCATCGGTAGCTTCGTCTTTGAAACCATTAATGACCCTTGTGATAACTCCTCCTGCTTTTAAGTTCCATCCCCTTCCTACTGGTCCTGATAGCTCAGACGGCCTGAAGCCCGTATATCTGTAGTCCAGAGATACATCAAATGGCACTCCATACTCATTTAAGTTGAAAAGGCTGATCGAAGGATTAATAGCACCTGAGCTCAGATCTACTTTGGCTTCACCATATCTTCCCAATGCTGCGGCTTTTGGAGAAGGAGGAACCTGGGATACAACAGATTGAGCTAATACTGGGGGTAAGCTAAGAAAGTAAAAAAATAGTATCTTTTTCATATCATTTAACGACGGTTAGCTGGTGAATTGAGGGATTATCATATCGCATAGCTTTTTCATTGATGAAGGTTGGGAACAGCATGTATGTTTGTCCTTTATCATCCTGCACTACACCTGAAGCACTTATTGCAAATCTATCCTGTTCTAAAGGAGTATACTTCCATTTCTTTTCTCTGGGATCCAGACGCCAGATGTATGTATCAACTGTCACCTGATTATTAGTTATTGTAGATTGGCCGAACATAAGCCAACAGTAACCCTCCTTATCCATCCAATAAGATGGTTTGACCCGGTAACCCGGGTGCGGTAAATTTTTATGAGAGCCAAATCTTCTCTTATAGGGGATATCTTGTCTGTCATCATTTTCCCATTTTTCAGCCTTGGAATTAAATACCCATAAATCTGACAACCCCCCGGACCATTTTCCATCTTCCGAATAACCAAAGCCTCCGTAAAGCAATATTTCGCCAGAAGCAGTACTCCATACTGCCATATCTGTTCTACCAGTTGGTTTTTTTTCAGTATCTCGCAAATGCCATTGTTTGCTTTTCAGATCAAAAAACCAAAGTTCATCACTAAGTCCCAATGGATTATTCTTGCTATTCTCTTTAACCCCGCCAAACATCCAGAGTCTATCTTGCGTTGACCAGGTAGCAGCACCCTTGTAAATAGTAGGAAACTTCTCATTTGCTTTGATCACCTCCCATGAATCAGTATTAAGATCATATACCCATAAATCATTAAGTGGAATATTTTTTTCTACAGATATGCCACCGAAAAGCCACAATTCGCTTTCAGTAGTCCATTGCATGGCATCCCTGCGATTTTCGGGTATTTGTGATGATGACCCATGAAAGGCCGAAAGAAAGTCTACGTTTCCCTTCCTGTAATATTCTCTATCATTTGACCAGACCCAGACTTTCCCGTTATGAATCCAGGTCACGGGAGAGTTAAAGTTTTCAATATCGTCAAACTTTGTTGACGTTTTCCATGTATTCTGAGCACTTACCGTTTTAGCAAATACAATAAGGCACCAGATTATCATACTCATTTTCATATACTAATCTGTTTTATAAGGAATAAATTTAATGACATACATCTGTACAGTACTTTGGGTAACAGGATCATGTTCACTTTCATATACCTGGTCTTTTTCAGGGGCCATAAGTAAATACTTATTCAAAGCGTATACCTCACATGCACATCATCTCAAAAGAAGGGGTTCCCGGCGCAATTTATGTATTGCGAATAAGATTGCAATAGGGGGTATGCAAAATGGGTGAAAACACGGTAGTCTGGCCCCGTGAAATCACGCCAGCCGCACCGTGTTTTCACGGGAATAAGGGGGGTGTTTTAACGTGATTCCGGGTTGGGGACTTAACTTTTACGTTCATTTGCAATAGATACCCCTATAGAAACAGAAGCAAGAAAGAAAGACATGAGAGTGATTATGGCCCCGTCTTTTTGATTCTGAGAGGGAGCATATAGCAAATAGAAAGTATTGCACATAGTGAAGAAGAGGCAAAGAATAAGCAAATACCTCTTTAGGTCATTCCTCAGCAGGTTTTGAGTTATAAAGATCAGAGAGGTGGCCAGTGGGAACAGAATAAAGAGGGCTTTTGTCCTTGGAGGTATGTTCACGTCAATAATATGTAGAGACAAATACGCTGAGAAACTAATAAGGGAAAGGTATTGGATGATATTCCAGAATTTTTTCTGCGAGTCCATTCATTTTAAGGGTTTACATTCTCAAATATACTTAAACCGGGGTATAGAATAAAGACTTCAGAAACTTTCAGTCCAATTTTTTATCTTTGAATCCGTTTAATCTAATAATTTATAAACCGTAATGTACAGATTTCTGTTTTTGTTCCTGTTTTCCCTGCCGGCGTGGGCCCAGATTATTCCGCCTGCCGAGCCTATCCCTGAAGAAGAACCCGTGGAGCTGGAAAAGCCCCGGCCCCAATGGAAAGATAAAATGCATTACGGTGGAAATATCTGGCTGGGCTTTTGGGGTACGCTTTACCTGGAGGCCACGCCCATGATTGGCTGGGATATCACGGAGAAAGGAACGGTGGCCGGACTGGGAGCATCCATTATGTACTACGGAGCCGATAAGATGTACGGAGGAGGGCTGTCTCTTGGGCCTAAGGTCTTTGTGCGGCAGGCGATCTGGAGAACGGTTTTCGCACATGCCGAGTACGAGATGATGAACTCGTCTCCCTATAATTTCTACGACGTAGACCCTACTACCATCCAGGGGCTTAACCCTAAAAATAAATGGGGCGGCACGGGGTATATCGGTGCGGGCTTTTACCAGAACGGGATGAGAACCCAGGGCGGAGGTTTTATTTCCGTGCTTTATAATCTGAACGCACCCAATTCGGGGTATATCAACCGCCAGTCGATAGGCGACGGGCGGTTCGTGCTACGGATTGGATTTTTTATTTAATACGGTAGGGACGTCGTTGCACACAGGTGGGGACGTTGTTGCGCGTGCAGGTAGGGGCGTTGCATGCAATGCCCCTACAGAATCACCGTGCGGTTTCCGTAAATAAACACTCGATCGGCAAAAACCAGTTTGAGGGCTTTCATCAATACGCGGGTCTCCACGTCGCGACCGTCGCGGGCCATGTCGGAGGCCGAATAGCGGTGGTCTACATCCTTGGTGTCCTGGGCGATGATAGGACCCTGGTCGAGGTCGTCGTTGACAAAATGCGCCGTGGCCCCAATGATCTTTACGCCCCGTTCGTGTGCCTGCCGGTACGGGTTGGCCCCGATAAACGCCGGCAGGAAAGAATGATGGATGTTGATGATTTTGCCGGGATAATGATGTACAAAGTCAGGCGAGAGTATACGCATGTATTTGGCCAGCACCAGGTATTCGGGCGAATAGATGCTGAGCGTTTTCAGAATGGCCGCTTCGTGCTCTTCCCGGCTTTTCCCCTCCGCATCAATGTAATGGAAGGGTACGCCGAATTTCGATACAAAAGGCTGGAGTACATTGTGATTGCTCACCACCGCCAGCACATTAGCATTGATTTCCCCAAACATATAGCGGATCAGGATTTCGGAGAGGCAGTGGTGTTCTTTGGTGCAGAAGACTACAATGTTCTTCTTTTTAAGGAAATCCAGGCGAAAATCCACCCGTTCATCCGGAATTCTCTGCCGAAGTTCACTCAAAATCGCTTCTCCGTTCAGGTCATTGCCGTTTTCAAATTCGGTACGCATGTAAAAGCGCTTGTCGGGACTCACGTATTCGGTCTGCTTCAGAATATTGCAGCGATTATTGAACAACACCGCTGAAACGTGATAAATCAGTCCTTTGGCGTCCGGACCCTCAATCAGGAGAATATGTTTGGCCATCTTACTTTTTTCGGAAAAAGGTGGTGATGACTACCCCCTCAAAACCGAAGTGTTCCCGGATCTGGTTCTGTAAAAAGCGCTGGTACGACTCTTTCACGTATTGGGGCAGGTTACAGAAAAAGATAAAAGTGGGCGAAGGGGTGGGCAACTGTACAATATACTTGATCTTTACGGTCTTGCCCTTGATAGAAGGCGGCGGGGTGCGCTCAATGATGGGCAGGAGTACGTCGTTCAATTTGGAAGTAGACACCTGAGTGGTCTTTTGTTCGTAGACGTCCATGGCGGCTTCTACCACCTGGAAAATGCGCTGTTTGTTCAGGGCCGAAGCGAAGACTACCGGCATGTAATTCATGGGCGCTATCCTCTCCAGGATTTCTTTTTTCAGGGTATCGGCGGTTTTGGAATCTTTTTCAATGGCATCCCATTTGTTGATCATCAGTACGATCCCCTTTTTGGCGTTGTGGGCCTGGGCGATGATGCTGATGTCCTGGGCTTCCAGTCCGCGGGTGGCGTCAAGGAGGATAACGCAGACGTCTGACTTGTCGAGGGCTTTGATGGAACGAAGCACCGAGTAAAACTCCAGGTCTTCGTTGACTTTGGCCTTTTTACGGATTCCCGCGGTGTCGGTGAGGATAAAATCTTTTCCGAACATCTTATAGCGGGTGTCAATGGCGTCACGGGTGGTGCCGGCAATGTCGGTAACGATGCTGCGGTCTTTGCCGAGGAGGGCGTTCAGGAAAGAAGACTTTCCGGCGTTCGGCCGTCCGAGGATAGCGATACGGGGTATGCCCTCTTCGCTGGCTTCCTCGTTGTCGTCCGGCAGGTGTTCAATCACCGCGTCGAGGAGGTCGCCTGTACCCGAGCCGTCTACGGCCGAAATGGGGTACACGTCGCCGGGGAGTCCCATGCTGTAAAACTCCGAAGCGGTGAGGTTGGCCCTCTCAAAGGTTTCGGCCTTGTTGGCCACCACGAACAAGGGCTTTTTGGAACGCCGAAGCACATTGGCGAACTCTTCGTCGAGATCGGTCAGTCCCTCTTTCGCATCTACCACGAAAAGCACCACGGAGGCTTCTTCCAGGGCCAGTTCCACCTGGCTGCGGATGGCCTCCTCGAAGGTGTCGTCTGAACCCACCACATAACCGCCGGTATCAATCACGGTAAAGTGTTTCGTGAGCCAGAAGGCATTGCCGTAATGGCGGTCACGGGTGACCCCCGGTTGGTTATCGGTAATGGCGACCCGCTCCTCAATCAGGCGGTTAAACAGGGTGGATTTCCCTACGTTGGGTCTGCCTACTATTGCTACTATATTGGCCATAATTTCAATTTTGGTATATTTCGTTAACCCTTGCGTTAGCGAAAAAGGTCACAAAATTACTAAAAAAAACGTAAAGTAGTTGATTTTAAACAAATAAAGCGTTCCAGGAGATCAATAAAATGGCCAGGATGGCCAATCCTAGTCCGGCCTGGTTCAGGCGGCTCAGTTTTTCCCTGAAAAACAGGAGGGATACGAGGGCCGAGACCAGGATCACCCCCATATTGTAGAGGGGGTATACAAAAGCTCCGCTGCTTCCGTAGTGGTTCAGGGCCAGGATCAGGAAATAGAAAGAAAGGAAGTTCGGAATGCCCAGGGTTATCGCCGCCACGAGGTTACGGGCCCAGAAGGTTTCCCGGCCACTCAGCGCGCGGTAGGCATAGACCGCCAGGCCTGAAATCACCGCGCCCAGCACCATCACTAGCATTACGGGAATGGCGCCCGGACTGTCTCTGATTACATGAATCTGAATGTAATTGATGGCGGTATTGGTGATGCCGTAGAGAAGAAAAACGGCCAGGGCGAGTCCGCCGCTTTGCAGAAAACCGGCGTCCGATTTCCCCGGATCGGCCTTGTAAGAGGCAATGGCCACGGCTACCAGGCCCAGGGCCAGTCCCACATAGCTCACCGCGCCGAAATTCATGGAGTCGGAGCCGAAAACAAAGAGGCTGAACAGTACCGGGATCACCAGGGAAATATTATTGGCGAGAGACGTGAGGGTCATGCCGATGCGCTGGGTAGCCGCTCCGCTCAGCATAAACGTCAGGATAAACCCGAGGCCCAGTGCCAGGCAGTACCAGGTCCAGTTTTCGGAGAGATCCAAAGCAAAGGTTTCTTCCTTCCCCATAAGGATATATCCCAGGAGGAAGCAGACGGGGTAATTGAACACAATGGCCTGAAAGGTATTGACGCCGAAGCGGGGAAACAGGCGGAAATTGACCAGTAAGCCTACAGACAGGAGAATACTGAGAATAAGGTAGATCATCAGGCGGTTTAAGATGCTAAAACAAAAACAAAAAGCCGCTAAAAAATGTTCAGACGCAAAAATGACCTGTTCAGCCGGTTTCCACAAAATCCTATCGTAATCCTTTATACCTTTGTACCGGTGAGATAGCCATTAGCGGTCAGCTATCAGCTATCAGAAAACCGGCACACCAGCGAAGCGTCGCCCGACCGCCGGCTAGGCGCCCCCCAATGAATAAGCGAAGCGTCGCGGGGCGGCCTTCCGCCTGGCTGACCGCTGATAGCTATAGGCTGAAAGCTAAATTTTTTTACTCATGAAAATCTATATGCGGATATTGGGTTTCGCCGGAAACCTGAGAAATTTTATTGCGCCCTTCGCTTTCTTTTCGTTGATTGCCGGGGTGTTCGGGGTATTGAATCTGGCCCTGCTCAAACCCCTGTTAGACGTGCTTTTCGACCAGATCAGCCCTGACAAAATGCAGGCTATCCTGTCAAGTGAGCCCCAATGGTATGATCTGATCGGTCATTTTTACAAGGGATTCGCGGAAAATGCCCTGGTAAACGGCAAACTTGCCACCCTTCGGTTCGTGGTTTTTGCGGTGATTCTGGCCAGCCTTATCAATAATGCATCCCGGTACCTGAGCGTGAGGGTGTTGGAGCGGTTCAAAACCTCTATGATCGCGAATCTCCGCAACCGGGTGTTCGCGCACACCCTGGGCCTTCACCTGGGTTTCTTTACGAACGAGAAGAAAGGGGAGCTTATGTCGCGTATCACAGGCGATGTGCAGGAGGTGGAAAACTCTATTGCCAGCTCTTTTTCCGCCATGATCAAAGAAAGTATTTCCCTGGTGTCTTTTATTGTGGCCCTGGTGGCGCTTTCCTGGAAACTGTCGCTTTTCGCTCTTTTGCTGATTCCCGTCATTTCCGGTTTCCTGGCGTATATGATTAAGCGGCTGAGAACCGACGCCACCGACAGCCAGCAGCGCCTGAGCAATATCGTGAGCGTGATGGAAGAGGCTTTCGGCAGTATGCGTGTGGTGAAGGCGTTCCGGGCGGAAAAGTATGTGTCCGGCAAGTTTTCCGTGGAAAATGAACAATACCGCCGGGCCGTTTACGGCTATTCGAAGAAGAGAGAGCTGGCCAGTCCGTTTTCCGAGTTTTCCGGCGTCACCGCCGTGGCGGGCCTGCTTTATTTCGGAGGAGCCATGATCCTGAACCAGACGGGCGGTCTGGAGGCCTCAGATTTTATTACCTTTATCGCCCTGTTTTCCCAGATTACCCGCCCGGCCAAAGAGATCTCGAACGCCTTCGGACAGGCCCAGCGGGGCATTGTGGCGGGCACGCGTATTCTGGAGCTGATGGACAAAGAGGTGGAGATACCCGAAGGTACCCGGGACATGCAGTTTGAAGAGGAAATCGTGTTTGATAAGGTGCATTTCTCCTATAATCAGGAGAGGGAAATCCTGAAAGATGTGAATTTCAGGATACCGAAAGGGCATACCGTAGCCCTGGTGGGTGCCTCAGGAGGCGGGAAATCTACGCTGGCCGACCTGCTGATCCGTTTTTACGATGTAACCCGGGGAAGTATTACCATTGACGGCGTGAATATCAAAGACCTGAAACAAGACAGCCTCAGGGCGGGGATGGGCGTGGTGACCCAGGAACCCATGCTGTTTAACGATACCATCGCCCAGAATATAGCTTTCGGCCGGGAGGTGTCGGAAGAGGAAATTATCCGGGCGGCCACCATTGCGAATGCACACTCTTTTATCATGGCCCAACCCCAGGGATACCAGACGAACATCGGCGACCGGGGTTCAAGGCTTTCCGGCGGACAGAAGCAGCGCCTGTCTATTGCCCGGGCTATAGTGCAGAACCCGCCCGTGCTGATCCTGGATGAGGCTACCTCGGCCCTGGATACCGAATCGGAAAAACTGGTGCAGGATGCGCTGACTGCCTTGATGAAAGACCGGACCACCCTGGTGGTGGCCCACCGCCTGAGTACTATCCAGAATGCAGATCAGATCCTGGTGATCAATCACGGACAGGTGGTGGAGTGGGGTACTCACCCTGAACTGATGCAGAAAGAAGACGGATATTACCGGAAACTGGCGGGCATGCAGGAGTTGTAAAGGTTCATTTTTGAAGGGAAAGGGTAAAATTTAGGGGTAGTAAACAATTTATCCTCCCGAAAAGAGTTTATTTTTACGAAAAAAACGGGAATTAATATGTACGTAGTAAAGAAATGGACCGCGCTGATGCTTTTCGCGGTGGGGGTAGGATTCACTTCCTGTGAAACGCTGACGGAAGTCTCCAAGATCAAAGACGGAAGCGACGATAATGAGACCGGCACCCTGCACGAATCCAATAACGGAGTAAGTAACCAGACCGTGAATAACTGGATCTATGACAACATGAACGCCTATTATTTATGGGGCGATAAGATGGCCACCAAGACCAATACGAACCTGGGGCAGGATCCGGATCGATATTTCACTTCCCTTCTGTACGATTACGGAAATACCGACCGCTTTTCATGGATTGAAGAAGACGCCGAGGAGCTGGTGAAAAGCCTGAACGGCATCACTACGTCGGCCGGATTCAGTTACACGCCGTTTTACGCGGGGACGAACACCAAGGATGTGGTTTTTGCGGTGCGCTACAGTATTAAAGACTCTCCGGCAGCCAAGGCGGGTCTGACCCGCGGCGATATTATTACCCAAGTAAACGGGGTAACGATAGACACCCTCAATTATCGTACCATTCTTAGTCCGGAAAGTCTGGCCTTTACTTTGGGGGAACGTTCGGGTACGGCCTTTGTATCTACTAACCGGACCATCTCCCTGACAAAGGTGGAAATACAGAATTACCCCGTACATTTCAGTAAAATTTTAGAAGCGGGTAGTAAGAAAGTCGGTTACCTGGTGTACAACCAGTTTATCCCGGGTATAGGGTCGAATAAGCAGTTTGATAATGAGCTGCGGACGCTCTTCGGGGAATTCAAAGCCGCGGGAGTAAGCGAACTCATCCTGGATCTCCGTTTCAACGGGGGCGGGTATATCAGTTCATCGGATGTGCTGAGTTCCCTTATTGTAAAAGACCTTAAGCCGGGTACGCTGATGAGCAAGCAGATCTGGAGCGATAACGCGAAAAAGATCTTCAATGTGCCGGAGTCGGCTTTTGAAAGTTACTGGCTTACTGAACCGAATAACTTGGGTACTCTTAGCCGGGTGTTTGTGCTGACCTCGGGCGGTACGGCCTCCGCCAGTGAACTGGTGATTAATAACCTGAAGCCTTTTATGCAGGTTATCCTGGTAGGAGGAAATACCTACGGAAAAGATGTGGGTTCTATCAGTATTACCGACGAAAGCAATAATTATCGGTGGAAATGGGGGCTTCAGCCCATTGTATTGAGAACGGTGAACGCGGTGGGAGAAGCGAACTACGGTACCAAATCCGGATTTACGCCCGATTACCCCGTGAACGATAACGCACTGCCTTATCTGCCTTTCGGTGACCCCTCGGAAACCTTGCTGAAAGTGGCTTTGGAGAAAATTACGGGTACTACCGCATTGGCCGGGGCACGGGCTGCGGCAGATTTGACGCTGCCGGCGCTGGGGAAAGGCGGTGGTTTTGACAACCCCCGGAACAATATCCGGGATATGTACCTGGACAAGCAGTAAGGCGCGGAACGGAGGACGAAAAAAATATATTTCATTGCTTTGACAATAAAATTTATTGTTAACTTGCAGATCATTAAACATCTTTGGAAATGGCAACAGAAACACTGAGCTTCAATATCACGAAGGCTGAAAGAAGCAGGATTGACCAGTTGGACCCGCAAAACATTGTATTTGGGTCGCTATTTACCGACCACATGCTAGTGGCCGATTACGTGAACGGAGAATGGCAGACCCCGGAGATTCTACCTTACGGTAAAATGGAATTTACGCCGGCGCTGGCGTCTATTCACTACGGTCAGTCGATTTTTGAGGGAATGAAAGCATTCAAATCCGAAGCCGATGAAGTGTTTATGTTCCGTCCCCTGGAAAACTTTAAGCGTTTTAATATTTCTGCGGAGCGCATGAGCATGCCCGCGGTTCCGGAGGAAATTTTTATAGGCGGCCTGGAAGAACTCTTGCGTTTAGACGCGGCGTGGGTGCCGAAAGGAGGGGACAATTCCCTGTACCTTCGTCCGTTTATGTTTGCCACTGACGAATACCTGGGGGTTCGTACCGCGTTGAATTACCGGTTTATGATCATCATGAGTCCGGCGGGTACCTATTATTCCAATGCGCCTAAGGTAAAGGTGGAAAAAGAGTTTATACGTGCCGCTCCCGGCGGAGTGGGCTTTGCCAAATGCGCGGGAAATTACGCGGCTTCCCTGTACCCCGCGAAGCTGGCCGCTGACGCGGGCTATACCCAGCTGCTGTGGACAGACGCCCTGGAGCATAAATATTTCGAGGAGTCAGGTACTATGAACGTGGTGTTTGTACAAGACGGGAAGATTATCACGCCGGCGGTGAGTTCCACTATTCTGAAAGGAACTACCCGTGAAGCCCTGCTTCAGATTGCGAAAGACAAAGGCTATGAAGTGGAAGAAAGGCGGGTGTCAGTAGAAGAAATTATTGAAGGATTAAGAAACCGCTCGGTAACGGAAGTTTTCGGGGTGGGAACCGCCGTGGTGGTGTCGCCGTTTTCGGCGGTAGGCTATGAAGGCGAAGACCTGCCTCTGCCGGAAGTGACGGACTCGTCGGTTTCCCAGATTCTTAAGACCTCCCTGAACAATATCCGTACCGGAAAAGAAGAAGACAAGTACGGCTGGGTTTGGAGGGTATAATCCGGATCTTTTTATGTATGTTTGTAAGGCTGTCCGAAAGGATAGCCTTATTTTTTTATACACCGCGGAAAATCCGAACAGGTATCGCTCGCGGTACAACACCATAGCGATGAGAACCTTATTTTTACTCCTCTTGTTTTTTCAGGTTTCCGCTCAGGAAAAGGTATACCTGAGAGTAAACCAGGTAGGCTACCTGCCGGAAGAAGCCAAAGTGGCGCTCCTGTTTTCCAAAGCTCCCGTGAAGCAGAAAGTAAGGTTGGTGGAAGCGGAAACGGGGAAGCCGGTGGCGACTCTTCCGTTGAAGAAAATAACCCACGGCAACTGGGGTGTTTTTGATTATTATTATGAAGCGGATTTTTCTAAAATGACCAGGGCCGGCCGGTATTACCTGGAAATGCGGGGAAGCGGGGAACGCTCGGTGACGTTCCCCATCGATAAAGGGGCCTATACGGGCCACCAGGAAACCCTGTTGGCGTTTATGCGCCAGCAGCGGTGCGGGTACAATCCGGCCCTGGATGTGTATTGCCACGGGCAGGACGGGTACAGTTTTTACGGACCGATGAAAGATACCACGTTGGTAGACGTGAGCGGGGGCTGGCACGACGCGGGCGATCAGCTGAAATACCTGATTACATCCAGCTACGCTACGGCGCACATGTTAAAAACCTGGGAACTCTACCCGGAGAAATTCAGGGATGAGGTAGACGCGATGGGGAAATCGGGGGCCAACGGGATACCGGATATCCTGGACGAGGCGAAATGGGGACTCGACTGGATGCTGAAGATGCACCCTACGCCGCATACGCTGGTGCACCAGGTGGCGGATGACCGCGACCACAAGGGGTATAAGATGCCGGACAATGACAATTCGGATTACGGATGGGGCGCCAACAGCTTCCGGCCTGCGTATTTCGCCAACGGGGAGCCGCAGGGGCTGAGCCAATATCAGTCGTCGGCTACCGGACTGGCCAACCTGGCGGGGCGGTGCGCGGCGGCTTTTGCTATAGCGGCGCGGGTGTGGAAATACGACGCGGCTTTCGCGGAGCGTTGCCGCGACGCGGCCCAAAGCGTTTACGCATTGGGCAGAACCAAAGATGGCTACCAGCAGGGAAATTCGTATAGCGCGCCGTACCGGTACAACGAAGATACCTGGAACGACGACATGGAATGGGGTGCGGCCGAGATGTACCTGCTTTTCCGGGAGCCGGAATACCTGGAGCAGGCCAAGCAGTACGCGCTGAGAAGTAACACGGCCGACTCGTGGACGGTGAAAGATACTACAGACCATTACCGTTTGTACCCTTTCCTGAATTTCGGGCATTATGTGCTGCACGGTTTGGTGGATCAGGATTTTCAGAAGAAATTGGAATCGTACTATGAAGCGGGCATTGAATATACGCGGGCGCGGGCGGTGAAAACCCCGTATACCATTGGCGTGCCTTTCATCTGGTGCTCCAATAACCTGGCCACCAGCCTAGTGGCCCAGATTATTTTGTACGAAAAGATGGCAGGACCGCGCAAAAAAGAGGTGTACAGCCGCTACCTGACCTTGCAGCGCGACTGGCTGTTCGGGCGAAATCCCTGGGGAACTTCCATGTTTACAGGAATCCCGGAACATGGGGAACACCCCCGGGAAGTGCATACCAGCCTGTATGCCCTGAAAAAAATGGAAATTCCCGGCGGGTTGGTTGACGGACCGGTGTACGCCTCCATCTACAATAACCTCATCGGTATTCACCTGGTATACCCCGATGAATTCGCGGAGGTACAAAACCATTTTGTGGTGTACCATGACGACCTGGGCGATTACAGTACCAATGAACCTACCATGGACGGCACGGCCGGGGCCCTGCTGATGATGGCGCATTTTAGCCAATAAGTGAGTTTACGGTAGTTTTTGTACAGAGTACCTGCATTTTAGGCCCGATACATGCGTATATTTGCGGCATGGTAGAACACTCCTTCTTTACGGAAAACCCCGCCGAACTGACCCGTTTTTTGTCGTGGCTGGAGAATGACCCCGCTATTGTGATTACTTTCCATCAAAATCCTGACGGAGACGCCTACGGCTCTTCCCTGGGGCTTAGGTTTTTCCTGGAAAGTAAAGGGCTCCGGCGAATCACCCTGGTGAGTCCTACGGAACCCGCCGAGTACCTGAAATGGATGCCCGGGGCGGAGGATGTAGTGGTATGGAAGGAGGGGGTGACGAATTCCCTGATCTCGGGTGCCGATCTTATTTTTTGCCTCGATTTTTCGTCCGTTTCCCGCTTGAAAGACATGAAAGAGGCGGTGTTGAATGCCTCCGTCCCCGTGGTGATTATAGATCACCACGAGCAGCCGGAAAGCTTTGGGGAGATGTACTACTGGAATGTGAAGGCCTCGTCTACCTGTGAACTGGTTTACCGGATGATTGCCGACCTGGGGCAGACCGATCACATTGACCG
The DNA here is from genome assembly GCA_964423865.1 of uncultured Lacihabitans sp. Classification (GTDB taxonomy): domain Bacteria; phylum Bacteroidota; class Bacteroidia; order Cytophagales; family Spirosomataceae; genus Leadbetterella. The sequence goes on along the minus strand of CAYRGN010000045.1, from coordinate 10,597 downwards.
CGCCTGTGCCGTCAGCCTTTACACGGGGCTGCTGACCGATACCGGCTCTTTCCGTTTTGACTCTACCACGCCTACCGTACACCGGATTGCAGCCGAACTGCTGGAAAAGGGCGTGAACCCCGCGGAAGTGCACCGTAGTCTTTTTGACCATAACCCTCTTGAAAAGTTGCAGTTTCTGGGGTATGTACTCAGCAATAAACTGGAATACCTGCCTGAATACCGTGTAGCCTATATGGCGATTTCGGAAGAAGAACTGAAAAGATTCAACTCCCGGAACGGAGATACGGAAGGGTTGGTGAACCAGGGGCTTAGCATTACCAATGCGGTGATGTCGGTGCTTTTTACGGAAAAAGAAGGGCAAATCCGCATCTCTTTCCGCTCGGTGCATGACCTGTCGGTAGCCGATTTCGCCCGGGAACATTTTGAGGGGGGCGGCCATAAAAACGCGGCCGGCGGGAGAAGTCAATTATCTTTGAATGAAACTGTTGAAAAATTCCTAACTTTGCTCCCCGAAATAAAAAATGAGCTGCTCAGGCAGCCCGGATGAAACTTATTACGTAATTATAATCAAGAAAAAAGAATGAAATTAAAATTATCAGCCCTGGTACTTCTTGCGATAGGAATTGTTTCCTGTAATAAATACAAGGTAGTGACTACGGAAGACGGCGACAGGCTGCAGATTCACGAAAAAGGGAAATCCGGGAAACTGGCCCAGGACGGCGATATTCTCAAATTTGACCTGGTCATCAGAACGGCAGCAGATTCGGTGATCAAAAGCACGTATGAGGAAGGCAGACCGGTGACTATTCCGGCTCAAAAGGGATATTTCAAGGGTTCTTTTGAGAATGGCCTGTACCATATCGGTGAAGGCGACAGTACTACCGTACTGGTAAGCGCCGACACGCTTTTCAAAATGATGGGGCAGCCTGTTCCCCTGGAAATTGGGGCAGGAACAGACATCCGGTTTATTGTAAAAATGCACAAGATCCAGAGTATGGAGGATTTCCAGAAAGAGGCCGCGGATCGGAAAGCCAATGAACCGAAGATTATTGAGGAGTATGTGGCCGCGAATATGAAGGGCGCGCAGAAGACGTCAGAAGGTGATATTCACTATGTACAAACCGCACCGGGAGAAGGTGACCTGATTAAAGACGGAGACGAGGTGCACGTGAAGTACGTAGGGAAGTTTGTAGACGGGGAAAAATTCGACTTTTCCCGTGATGACAATACCATCGGAGTGAAAGTTGGCGCCGGAAATGTAATACCAGGGTGGGAAATTGCGTTAAAAACGATGAGAAAAGGCGGAAAGAGTACGATCATCATTCCCTCTGCGCTGGCTTATGGAGAGCAGGGTGGAGGACCGATTCCGCCTAATTCACCACTGGTATTTGATATTGAGGTGGTAGAAGTGGTAAAAAATTAAGTTTATTATATGTTCAAAAAAAGTGTATTCGCGGTTATTGCGGCAGTAGGAATGACATCCTGCCTGAAAGATTCTGTGGACTCAGATACCACAAAATTGGGAAAGGAACAGGAGAAAATCATGGAGGAGTATGTGACCGCTAATGGTCTTACAGCGAAAAAAGAAGCATTGTATGACTATTTAGGGAATTACTACCCGGTGTATACCATGGTAGCAAGCAAAGGAGACACCGTCACCAAGTACACCAGTAACGAGGCGGTTTGGGTGGCTTATACCATTCGTACCCTGGAAAACAGGGTGGTGGAAACCAAAACGGCAGCAGATTCAGCGCTGATTTATGAAGGAGGGTACTCCGGGAAGATTCTTGGTTTATCGGTGGCTTCCACTACTTTTCTGGGGAAAGGAGGGAAAGGAAGTTTCCTGATTCCTTCTACTTTAGGCTACGGGATCAACCCTCCGGGAGGCGTGGAATATAATGCCATCCTGATCGTAGATGTGGAAGTATTGGGCCGCCTGAGCGAGCCGGAACAGATCGGGTTCTATGTGAAAAAGAATAACTTTAACGTTACCCAGGTGACCGATACCGGGCTGATGTTTTCTCAGCTGACCACTACCACAGACAGCGTGGCCAACGGCCCTACGGTTAAAGTAAAGTATACCGGAAAATTTGCGAACGGACATGTATTTGACCAAAGTACCAGCGGGGCTACTTTTGAATTAACGGGGGTAATTTCCGGTTTTTCGGAAGCCATTAAGCTGATGCGGGTAGGTGAAAAGGCTACGGCTATCCTGCCTTCGAAAATTGCTTACGGCGAAGACGGAGGGGGAACAATGCCGGTGTATATGCCGCTGATATTTGATATAGAAGTGTTGGAATCGTATTAAGAAAAAAAGGAGCGAAAGCTCCTTTTTTTATATCCTTTTCAGAATTTCTTCACCGATTTCCACCGTGCCGAGGATTTTGTCTTTCGGGGTAGTGGAATCCGCAATGTCGCCTGTACGCAAGCCGGCCTTCAATACCTGGTCTACCGCGCTGATCACCGCCTCCGATTCTTCTTTCAATCCGAAAGAAATATCCAGCAGGAGAGCCGCAGAAAGTACTGACGCCATAGGGTTGGCCAGGTTTTTCCCGGTAATGTCGTGGGCCGATCCGTGAATAGGTTCGTACACGCCAGTGCTTTCGCCTACAGAGGCAGAAGCCAGCATGCCCATAGAACCGGCAATCTGGGAGGCCTCGTCTGTGAGAATATCGCCGAAGAGGTTGCCTAAAACCACTACATCAAAGCGTTTCGGATCTTTAATCAATAGCATGGCGGCTGCGTCAATAAACTGGTGTTCTACCGTTACTTCCGGGTAGTCTTTGGCCACTTCTTGTACCACCTCTCTCCACAGTCGGCTGGATTCCAGTACATTGGCCTTGTCTACCGACATGAGTTTCTTGCCGCGCGTCATGGCAGCCTCAAAGGCTTTGCGGGCTATTCTCTCCACTTCGTATTTATGGTAGATCATGAGGTCAGAGGCGGAATCTTCCGCGCGCTTTTTCTCGCCGAAATATACATCGCCCGTTAACTCTCTGAAAAAGAGAATGTCCGAACCTTTCAGGATTTCAGGCTTGATGCTGGAAGCGCTCAAAAGTTCGTCAAATAACTTGATTGGACGTAAATTTGCGAAGAGTCCAAGCTCTTTACGCATCTTGAGCAGCCCCTGTTCCGGCCGTACTTTAGCATTGGGATCATTGTCGTATTTCGCATGACCTACCGCCCCGAACAGGATGGCGTCAGAAGCCCGCATTTTCACCAGGGTCTCTTCAGGAAGAGGCTCGCCGGTGGCTTCGATGGCCACGTGGCCGATCAGGCCCTCGTCGTAGGTGAATTCATGACCGTATTTTTCGGCGATTCTTTCCAGCACTTTTTTCCCTACCCGGGTGACTTCCTGTCCGATGCCGTCGCCCGGTACTACCAGTATATGTTTTTTCATTTTTGGTTATGTTTTTTGGTTATTTTTCTGCTATCTCCCGGGGTCACCCCGAGCTTCCCGGAGTTCCCGGGGTTCCACCCCGGGTTAGTGATGTGACGCCCCTTCGGGGCTACCCGACTCACTACTCATTACTCATTACTCATTACTCACTACTCACTACTACCCTATGGGGATCAGGTTGAGCATCTTCTGCGTAGCCTCTATTGCTGACACGGTCTGATCGGAGTCCAGCCCCCGCGTTTTGGTGCTTTTCCCCTTTATATTCCAGGTAATGATGGTTTCACAGAGGGCATCTGTTTTACCACCGGGCGGGATACGCACCGAGTAATCGAGGAGGCCCGGAAGTTCTATTCCTTTCTTCGCGAAAGCCTTCTTCAGGGCGTTCATGAAGGCATCGTACTGTCCGTCGCCCTGGGCATTCTCTTCAAAAACCTCTCCGGCCACCTCGATTTGCAGGGTAGCAGAGGGTTGCAGTCCCCGGGAGTGGGTCAGTACATAGTTCAGTATCTTCACATTCTCGGTGACTGCGCTTCTGTCCAGTACATCGGAAATGATATAAGGGAGATCTTCTTTCGTTACATTTTCCTTACGGTCGCCGAGGGCGATAATCCGGGCGGTCACCTTCTTCAGGTCTTCGTCGTTCAGTTTGATGCCCAGTTCCTGTAGGTTCTTTTCGATATTCGCTTTCCCTGAGGTTTTCCCTAAAGCGTAAGAAGTTTTGCGTCCGAAGCGCTCCGGATTCAGGTCGCTTACGTAGAGGTTTTTCTTCTTGTCGCCGTCGGCGTGGACCCCGGCGGTTTGGGTAAAGACATTCTCCCCTACGATGGGCCGGTTTTCGGCAATGCGTATTCCCGAAAAACTTTCTACGATTTTGGAAATGGAGTAGAGCGACTTTTCTACCACTGATGTGGTCACGTCAGGCAGGAAATCGTTAATTACGGCCACTACTCCGGCCAGAGGCGCGTTTCCGGTGCGTTCGCCGAGTCCGTTTACCGTAAGGTGGATGCCGTGTACTCCCGCTTTAAGGGCGTTCAGTACGTTAGCGGTGGCCAGGTCGTAGTCGTTATGCCCGTGAAAATCAAAATGGGTTTGGGGGTAGCGGTCTACGATTTCCCGCAGGAAGGTATAGGTTTCATCGGGCGTAAGTATGCCCAGGGTATCGGGAAGCAGCACCCTTTTCACCGGCTGCTGGGTAAGAAAATCAAGGAAGAGGAAGACGTAATCGTGGGAACTGCGCATGCCGTTGCTCCAGTCTTCGAGGTACACATTCACGGTGATGCCTCTCTTTTGGGCTTCGGAGATCACCACGGCAATATCGGCGAAATGTTGTTCCGGGGTTTTTCCCAGTTGATGGGTGAGGTGGTTGAGTGAGCCTTTGGTGAGCAGGTTCATCACGCGGGCGCCGGCCTCTTCCATCCATTGAATTGAAGCCAGGCCGTCTACAAAGGTCAAGACCTCTATTTTATCCAGGAAACCGTTTTCCTTTGCCCAGTGGGTTATGTTTTTCACCGCCTGTAGTTCCCCTTCAGAAACGCGGGCAGAGGCTACTTCCAGGCGATCGGCCTTTACTTCCTGGAGGAGGAGTTTGGCAATGGTTAATTTTTCGGAAGCGGAAAAAGACACCCCGCTGGTCTGCTCACCGTCGCGGAGCGTGGTGTCCATTACTTCTACTTTTCTCATACTGTTGATCCGCTTTAGATAGCTGTGGCTCCCGGCAGGCCGTTGTTGGGCGCCTGCCGGGAGTTCAGAGGCTAAATTCGTGTTTTTTCAAAAACTGTGATATCTTCTTTAAGAGATAAAAGGTAGTCGATATCGTCATAACCGTTCAAAAGGTTATTTTTCTTATACCCGTTGATCTGGAAGTGTTCACTTTCGCCTGTCACGAGGAGGGTAACCTTCTGTTCGGGGAGATTGACTTCCACTTCCGTGGTCGGATCCGCTTCAATGGCCTGGAAGATCTTGTCGAGGAATTCCGGGCTGATGGTCACGGGCAGAATGCCTATGTTCAGGGAGTTTCCTTTAAAGATATCGGCAAAAAAGCTGGAGATTACGCAGCGGAATCCGTAGTCGTAAATGGCCCAGGCGGCATGCTCCCGGCTGGAGCCGGAGCCGAAATTCCGACCTGCCACCAGGATTTTACCCGAATATGTAGGGTTATTGAGTACAAAATCTTCTTTGGGGGAATCGTCGCTGTTGTACCGCCAGTCGCGGAAAAGATTATCGCCGAAACCTTCCCGTTTGGTTGCTTTTAAGAAACGGGCGGGTATAATCTGGTCGGTATCCACGTTTTCCAGGGGAAGCGGAACACAGGAGGAGGTTAATATATTAAAGCTATCGTACGCCATTTTAAGTAAAAAACTAAAAGTGAAAAACTAAAAATATGTGACGGTCGGCCGTCAGGGGCTTAGTCCTGCAGCAGCAGGCGAGGGTCTGTCACCACACCCGATACCGCGGCGGCGGCGGCCACCAGCGGCGATGCCAGCAGGGTCCGGGAGTTTGGCCCCTGGCGCCCTTCAAAGTTCCGGTTAGAAGTAGATACGGCCAGCTTACCCGAAGGAATCTTGTCGTCATTCATGGCCAGGCAGGCGGAACATCCCGGCTGACGAAGCTCAAATCCGGCTTCGGTCAGGATGTCGTAAATGCCTTCTTCACGGATTTGTTTTTCCACATTGTGCGAACCGGGCACTAACCAGGCGGTAATATGTTCTGCTTTTTTGCGGCCTTTCACAATAGAGGCGAAAGCCCGGAAGTCTTCAATGCGCCCGTTGGTGCAGCTTCCCAGGAAAACGTAGTCTACCTCTTTGCCCAGCATGCTTTCCCCGTGGTTGAAGCCCATATAGGTCAAAGATTTTTTATAACTGGCTTCTCCGTCTTTCACTTCGGAAGGATCCGGGATGCTTCGGGTGATTCCGATGCCCAGGCCGGGGTTGGTTCCGTAAGTAATCTGGGGCTCAATGTCTTCCGCCCGGTAGTTCAGCTCCAGGTCGAATTCCGCTCCTTCATCGGTTTTGAGTTGTTTCCATTGCTCCACATACTGGTCCCACTCGGGGCCTTTCGGTGCCTTTTCCCGGCCTTTCAGCCAGTTGAAGGTGGTTTCGTCCGGGGCGATCATCCCGCCGCGGGCTCCCATTTCAATCGACATGTTGCAGACCGTCATCCGGCCTTCCATACTCATATTTTCAAACACCTCTCCGGCATATTCGGCAAAATAACCGGTGGCGCCGGAAGCCGAAATCTGAGCAATGATGTAGAGCACCACGTCTTTGGAGGTTACCCCTCTTCCCAGTTTTCCGTTAATGGTAATGCGCATCTTTTTGGGCTTCGGCTGCATGATACATTGTGAGGCCAGCACCATTTCTACCTCCGAAGTACCGATACCGAAGGCGATACACCCAAAGGCGCCGTGGGTAGAAGTGTGGGAGTCGCCGCAGACAATGGTCATGCCCGGTAAGGTAATGCCGTTTTCCGGTCCTACTACGTGTACAATTCCGTTTTTGTTATGTCCCAGACCCCAATGCGAAATTCCGTGTTTAGCGGTATTGCTTTCCAGGGCCCTGAGCTGGTTGGCCGAAAGCGGGTCTTCTACCGGTAAATGCTGGTTTACCGTAGGCGTATTATGGTCGGCGGTAGCGTAGGTACGGTACGGGTACATGACCCCTACTCCCCTGTTTTCCAATCCGAGAAAAGCCACCGGGCTGGTGACCTCATGAATAAAATGCCGGTCAATAAACAGAACGTCCGGCCCGTCTTCTACGTGCTTAATTACGTGACTGTCCCAAACTTTGTCGAAAAGCGTCTTCTTTGCCATAGTATGCGTTGGTTTAAAACAAGAACCCAAAATTGAACCAAATTTTATAGTATTTCAAGGGTATAGCAGTTCAATTAATGACGAAAATAGTCCAAATACATTGTTTGGGCTTTATTTAAACTCTTTCTAAGTCAAAAACGGGCCGATGATATAGAAATTTTACCGTTTAACCGGTAGTGCTTGTGATTTATTTAAAATATTGTATTTTTGATAGAAAACCATTCAGAAACTTTCACTTTAACACTATAAATTATGTTTACATTCCTTCTTATTGTCCTTCTGATTACGGTGGTGTTGTTTATTCATTTCGCCACCCGCCTTAAGATTTTCGAGTGGATTTATGATGCGGGAGGTAACCGCCGCCTGAAGGTGAACTACAAGCTGCTGGTGGGTTCGGTGCTTGCTTTCCTTGCTATTTTGGTTCAGCCCTATGACCTGGTTCGGATCAATGCCGGGGCAGTGGGACTGAAAGAGTCGCTGATCGGCGATAACCGCGGGATAGGCTCGGTCAAGCTGGTGTCGGGATTCCAGATTTATAACAAGTATTTTGAACGGGTGTATGAAATTGAGACCGACCAGAAAAACGTGCATTACGAGACCCTCGGCGTGATTGTCAAAGGCGGGTTCAGCTGTAAGATCAAACCTACGTTTAACTATAAGGTAAAACCTGAAAATGCGAACCAGCTTTTTGTGGAATTGCGCCAGACCTTTAAGCAAGGCGGACTGAAGGCGGTAGAAACCACCTGGCTGGAAACGGCGATCCTGGGTGGGGTAAACGATGTGTCGAACCGCTTCGCGGTAGACTCTATTTTCAATCACCGGGAGGCTTTTGAGCAGCAGATCGGGCTGGAAGTGAACAAGCGCGTCGGAAAATATTTCGAGGTGACCCAGCTTCGTACCAATATTCTGCCGCCCGAGTCTCTCCAGAAATCCATTGAAGGCAAAACCCAGGCCATCCAGGAAGCGGAAGAGTTTGAGTTCAGGGCCAAGCGGGCGGTAGCCGAGAATAAGGAAAAGGTAGCACGTGCGCAGGGAGATTATGACGCCGCTATCCTGGAAGCAAAAACGAAAGAGGCCCTTTCTCAGCCTAAAATGCTGGAACTGTACCGGGCCGAAACCGAACGGACCTGGGCGGAGAAAGGAGTAAGCCCCTACGGAACCAATAACACGATTATCGTGGGCAAACCTGATCAGAATTTGCTGCTGAATTTGAAAAAATAAGGGGCGGAGGCTGTTTGCAACCACATACATTAACTTTTTAAAGCCGCTGAGCTAACTGCACGATGAGATGTATCACAGGAATAAGATAAAGAACAAACAGGAAGATGTAAAAGGCCGTCAGCACATTTCCTGATCTTTTCTGTTGCAGAAACTTCATCACAGCCGTATTTCCCGTACAAAAAGGAATTACGGTAGCCAGCAGCCCGGGAAAGATGTAAATCACCTTCATAAAAGTGAAGTTCCGGCCCATCATGGAAAACAGCACCGAAAACCCGAGGAAGCCGGCAATGTATAAGAAAGAAATCCAGGAGGGGTCGTTTGGCAGTTTTTTCAGGAAACCGGGCACGAACCGGATCGGTAAGCGGATAAACCCCAGCACCTGGATAAAGACAGGAAGGATGGCAATGGCCAGCACAATGCTCCCGACGGTCCGGATATAAGCGCTTTGGGTCTGCCATTCGAGCGGCCAGTTGTCAAAGTGCAAAAAGTGGGTTCGCCCGTAAAGTTGCGAAAAATGAGAGGTAAGGTGCTTTATACGAACTTCCGGATCGTAGCTGATCATCGGGTTTTTGATCAGGTCAAAGTAATAGAACTTAAAAAAAGCCGGAATAGATTGATCGGATCCCCGGAATATAGACATTGTCTAATTTATAGAGATGCGGCAGATGCTCGTAGGTAGGGGTATTGTAGGTAAAAAAGGTACCGTGCTCGCGATAATTTTTCAGATATCCGTTAAAGCTCAGGAAAGCATAAGCCATAAGCGCCGCCGTACCCAGGTATCCTCTTACCAATGAAAACCGGAAGTTTTTGCGGCTAAGGCTAAGGAGGATCAGCGCTATCAGCGAGGCGATCAGGAAAACGCCGAAATTGAGTTTGGTCATAGCCCCGAGCACCACAGACAGTATAAGCAGCAAAGAGCACTTCAGCGAGGGCTCTTTAAAGAGTCGGTAAACACAATAAATGTTGAGGGTGCCCAGCAAAATTACGAGGGCATCATTGGTGGCCTGGGCCGAAATGGCGATGAGTCGCGGATTCAAAGCAAAAAAAGCAAATACCAGGAGCTTAACATTTTCCCGGAAGTCGAGCGGCCGTATAAAACGGAGGAAAATAAAGACTGTGGCGCACCCGGCCAACCCGTTAAACAGCTGTGTAAAAATATACCAAACTTACATAAAAATGGTGCACGTTCAATAGAGGAATGGAAAGTTTTATAAGGAATTCACGGGGCCTGCGGAATGTAAAAAATTCTCCTGCGGGCAGATTCCCCGCAGGAGAATATGGTATCAGGGCTCTACCAGGTCATAGACCCGCACGTAGTCTACTTCAAATACCGAGGGGAAAGCGGTGTCATCTATGCCTTTTTGTCCGCCCCAGTCTCCGCCTATGGCGAGGTTAATGAGCCAGTGAAATTTTTTATCGAATGGCCAGGCCGCAAAACCCCGATTCTCATTCGTGAAATGAAAGATCCGGACATCATTGACGTAGCCGCTGATGTAATCGGGTGTCCAGTCTATGCGGTACAGTTGAAAATCGGTCGTGACATTTTCTATTTTTCGGGTGGCGGTCTTTTGGGTGCCGATAGAGTGGTGGTAATCTTTGGTGTGTACGCTGATATGCACCACATCGGGGTCGTAACCTACATGCTCCAGGATATCGATCTCCCCGGAGGAGGGCCATCCGCCATAGGCCCAGTCGGTGGGCAGCATCCATACTGCCGGCCAGGTACCGCGGCCGGCCGGGGCCTTGGCCCTGACTTCAAACCTGCCGTACAGGAAATCGCCTTTCCCCTTGCTGACCAGCCGGGTAGAGGTGTAGTCCATGCCCTCCATATTTTCTTTTCGTGCCGTAATCTTGAGCAAGCCGCCAGACACCTGCACGTTTTCCTGGCGGGCGTCGGTATAATATTGGAGTTCATTGTTCCCCCATCCGTTATGGGGAGAACCGATATCGTAGCTCCATTTGGAAGGATCGGGGAGGCCCTCGTAGTTGAATTCATCTGACCACGTCGGCGTCTGGCTAAAGGTATATTCCACCGGTTGAGGCTCCGGAATATTCGGCTTTTTATTTTCTGACGGGGCGCAGGTCACAAACAGTGGCAAAAGAAGAAAGGCTTTTTTCATGTGTATAAAAATTACAAAATGTTCTAATTCAATATATTATGAGACTAT
>CAYRGN010000044.1:0-30720 GCA_964423865.1 uncultured Lacihabitans sp. | reverse complement strand
TTTCGCTAATTTAAGGTTTAGACGTAAATTTGTCAAAAAAGTCATATAAAATAGGGAATGAAAATCTTAGCCGTAGGCCGAAACTACCTTGAACATATCCGGGAACTGGGCAATCAAACCCCCGAAGAACCCGTTATCTTTTCAAAACCTGAAACAGCCGTTTTGCGAAACAATGAACCTTTTTATTACCCTGATTTCTCCCAAGACATCCATCACGAGCTGGAAATCGTATTGAAAATTTCCAAACCGGGGAAAAATATTGAAGAGAAGTTCGCCCATAAATATTATGAGGAAATCGGGCTGGGAATTGATTTCACCGCCCGCGACATTCAAGCCCGCCTGAAAGCCAAAGGCTTGCCCTGGGAACTGGCCAAAGGCTTCAATGACTCGGCCCCGGTATCCGACTTCCTTCCCAAAGAAAAATACGACCTGAAAAATCTAAATTTCCGCCTGGAAATAAACGGCACGGAAAAACAAACGGGAAACACCTCCCTGATGATTTACTCCTTTGACTACCTCGTGGCCTTTGTATCCCGGTATTTCACCCTCAAAACCGGTGACCTCATCTTTACCGGCACCCCGGCCGGCGTAGGTCCGGTTAAACCGGGCGACCGACTGAACGGTTTCCTGGAAGACCGGCTGCTCCTGGACTTTGAAGTAAAGTAGGATCATGAAGAATATGAGTTCCAGGTAAAAAAATAAAAATGAAAAAATTACTATTTGCTTTCACCCTTATAATTTCAACGGTCTGTTTCGCCCAGCAGGATTTTCCCCAGGGATATTTTATCCTCCCCATCAATCCCGGGCAGGCGACTTCGCTCTCGGGTTGCTTCGGCGACATTCGGATCAACCATTTCCATTCCGGGCTTGATATCCGCACGGGCGGGGTGGAAGGAAAACGGGTGGTAGCGGCAGCCGACGGGTACGTGTCGCGCATACGGATTCAGACCGGAGGATATGGCAATGCCCTTTACATCACCCATCCCAACGGATACACCACCGTTTACGCCCACCTGAAAGAATTCAATACCGAAATCGGACAATACCTCACCTCCCAACAGTATGCGCAGAAAACCTGGGAGATAGATCTGCCGGTGGAAGCCGGTCGGCTCACCTACCGCCAGGGCGAGTTCGTGGCCTTATCGGGCAATACGGGCGGATCAGGCGGTCCGCATCTCCATTTTGAAATCCGGGACGAAAAAGAAAACACCCTGGATCCCGAGCAGTTTGGTTTCAAGGAAATCCGCGACGTCAGCCCCCCGGTGATTGAAAAGATCACGCTCCGGTGCATGTCTGCCGACGCCCGCGTCAATGGCAAATTTGGCAGCTTCGATTTCAAACCCGTAAAGCAGGGAAACCGCTACGTGCTACCCGCTTCCGTACGGGCCACAGGCCGCATCGGGGTAGAAATTCTCACCTACGACCGCACCGCCAACTCTCCCTTCCACCTCGGCGTAAACGAAATCGAACTGAAAATGAATGGGGAGAGAGAATACCTCTTCCGCCTCGACCGGATGGGCTTCCACAATAAACTGGACATGAACATCCACGTCAACTACGAAAAACTGGTTCAGAACAACGAGAAAATCCATAAATGTTACGTAGAGGAAGCGAACAGCTTTGATTTTTATGAGTCGGGAAAGCATTGGGGGCACCTCCAGGTAGAAGAAGCCCGTAACGAGGTCAGCATCCGGGTAAGCGATTCCCACGGTAACGCCACCTCCCTGGCGTTCGCCCTCCTGAAAGACGCCTCCGCAGTATTCTCGGAACCCGCGGTTTCTTCCGTAAGCCTCCTGAACAATTTCCTCAAAGTAAATACCGCAGAAAGAACCGAAAGCATGAAGGTCATTACCTACGGAGGAAAAGAAATACAGATACCGGTACACCCCTCTACGGGAAATGGAGGAACCGCCATTTATGATCTCAAAGAGGGCTTTCCCGAGCAGGTGCTGCTGGGAGAAAAGGAAATCAGCCTCCCTGTCAATACCGCCATTACCCTGCAAAACCCGCAGATCAGCCTCCCGAACCTCCGCGGTGATTTCAGCAATACCCTGTACGACGACGCCTATATCTTCACCGAAGTAGATGACAGCGCCCTGGTCTTGCACGAAGACATTATTCCGCTCAAAGGAGCCGCCGAACTCCATTGGACCAAAACCGGAGCGGTGAATTATCCTGAAAAACTCAAAGTGTATCTCGATGGAAAGAAGAAAAAGTTCATCGGCGGAAACTGGAAAGATAAAACCATCAGCTTCCGTACCCGCGAATTCGGCACTTACCTGACTTTATACGATTTCGATCCGCCGGTAATCACCCCGCGTACGGTCAACCCCCACGATCTGAGGTTCACTATATCCGATAAACTTTCGGGCATACGAAAAATCGAATGTTATGTCAATGGAGAGTGGATACTCATGGATTACGAATACAAGACCGGCGCCATCTGGTCGCGGAAACGGGATGCGACCCAAACCTTTTCGGGCAACCTGGTACTTAAAGTCACGGATTTCTGTAACAACACCCAGTCGTACGAAACCCTTATCCCCTAAACAGGTTCCGCACAAGCGTATTCCTTAACTCTTTTGAATTTTATGAAACTAAAGACCGGCGAAAAAGCGCCTTATTTTGAAGCACGTAACCAGGACGGCCACCTGGTAAAACTGTCCGACTTTACAGGAAAAAAACTCGTATTGTATTTTTATCCTAAAAACAATACCCCTACCTGCACCGTAGAAGCCTGCAACCTCCGGGATAACTACGGGAGATTCAGGGAACAGGGTTACGAAATTCTGGGCGTGAGTACCGACTCCGGAAAGTCGCATCAACGTTTCCGGGATAAATTTGAACTCCCGTTTGACCTGCTGGAAGATACCGGCCACGAGCTGGTTAAGCTCTACGACGTCTGGGGAGAAAAATTTACGTTCGGCAAACATTATATGGGCCTGAAGCGTACCACTTTTGTGATTGACGAAAAGGGGATCATCACCGACATCATTGAAGATGTGAAATCAAAAGAGCATACAGCGCAAATCCTCGGGGATACTAAAATCTAAAATAGCGGTTCTCGACTACGCTGTTTGTTATATCCTAATCTGATAAAGTGAACATGATCGGTATGGTATAATACACCCGCACACTCCGCCCGTTTTGCATACCGGGCGACCATTTCGGCATACTCGCCACCACCCTGACGGCCTCTTCATCTGCCCCGAAGCCAATGCCTTTCAGCACTTTAGGACTGGACACACTTCCGTCTCTCTCCACCACAAACTGGAGGGTCACCCGGCCCTGCACATTTGCGCGCGTGGCCGTCTCCGGGTACTTGATATGGGTAGCCAGGAACCTATACATTTCTTGCTCTCCGCCCGGGAAGTACGGTTGTTCTTCCACCCCTACAAATATTTCGTCTTTAGTCGGTACGGAAGGTTCCAATAAAACCACCGATGCAGGTTCATTTTTTTGTACAAGCTTCGCAGGCGGTGTAAACTTCACCGATACTTCTCCAAATGACATATCTTCCTCGTCGCCCAGGTTCTTCACCGTGCCGTCTTCCCGGTATCCTGTCAGGTCTACTTTCACTTCCTTTATACCCCAGGCAGAAGGTTTTTCAAACACCAATTCTTCCGAATACTGCTCAATCCGCCCGATATTTTCCGACCGTGCGATGCTCGCCGAGGCCAGCACCATCATGCCCAGGAAAAGCGGAGCCACCAGCCCGTATTTAAGCAAGGCGCGTTTGTGTGAACTTTCCTTACTTAACATCAGGATGCGGGCCTTGAGAAAAGACTGGGTAAAAAAAGAATTGCTAAGAATAGACTCGGGCGTAACCCCGAACTTACGACTGACCAGGAGCGCCGCGTAGTAGGCCTTTGAACCTGTCATGCGGCTGGCGTATTCGTCTGCCTGGTATTCATGCAGAAGGCGGATCTCCCGCTTCAGCACGTACACCAGGGGGTTCACCCAGCACAGGATACTGATCACTTCGAACAAGACCACATCAAAAGAATGACATTGCACCACATGCACCCGTTCATGATCAAAAATAGCCTTATAACGGGCCAGGGACTTCCCTACCCTCACCTTCCCGAAAAAAGAAAAAGCCTGAGTGTCATTCTCCTCAAAGTCAGACACAAACCGGAGAGTCCGGTAAATACTCACTCCGAATTTCCAGGTAAAATACAACGCACCGCCCAGGTAAACCGTCAGCAAGATCCGGCTCAGGGAAACGGAAGGATGACCCACCGCTGCAATAGGCATTTCCAGCGCCGTGGCATCGTAACTGGCCATAATATAGCTCACCTCCCGGGTTACAAACCACGACTGCACCCAGGCGGTGTGTAGAAAGGGAATCACAAACGATACGATCCCGCTTAGCATAAGGTAAAACCGATTGGCCTGGTAAAAGGTCTCCTTCCTCAGGAAAAAGACGTAGAAACCAAAAAATAATACCAAATACAGGTTCACCTGGATCAGATAATGCATGACCTTACTTGTTTTTAAGCTCTTCTATCATTTTCAGAAGTTCATCGGCCTCCTGAAGGTCTACCTGTTGTTCCTTTACAAAAAAAGAAAGCATGTTGCCTACGGAATTATCAAAATACCCCAGCATCAGCTTGCCCGTCACAAATTTCCTGTAATCTTCCTTGCTCACCACCGGGAAATACCGGTGCGTCTTGCCCAGGGCCTGATGCCCCACAAACCCTTTTTGCTGCAAAATACGGATGATGGTCGACACCGTATTATACGCCGGTTTGGGCTCAGGAAGAACTTCTACCACTTCTTTCACGAAAGCCTGTTCCTTGTCCCACAAAATCTGCATGATCTCCTCTTCGGCCCTTGTTAATTCCCTTAGTTTTTCTGACATACTACAGTTAAATTGGTTTTTCACATCAAAGATATAACTATTATCATAGTTTCCAAATCAAATCTTTTATTTTGTTTGGTAATGAGAAGTTAGATGTTAGCCGACTTTAGATAGCTAACGGCTAATTTTTCACAGCTAATAGCTAACTTCTACCATCTAATAGCTAAAAATATTTCACTCATCAGAAGAAAATAAATACTTTTGCAGAGTTTTAAACTCTTAATTAATGCAAATCAAAGAACTTCAGGACATCGCCTCACAGGTTCGAAGAGACATCGTAAGAATGGTTCACGGCTGCAAGTCAGGCCACCCCGGCGGTTCGCTGGGTTGTACCGATATCCTGACCGCCCTGTATTTTCAGCACATGAAAATCTCCAACCGCAAGGGAAAAGGAGGGTATCTGAGCTTTAAAATGGAAGGCCGGGACGAAGACCTGTTCTTTCTGTCCAACGGACACATTTCTCCCTTGTTTTACTCCGTATTAGCCCATAGAGGATACTTTGGGGTGGAAGAACTCGCTACGTTCCGTAAAATAAACAGTCGCCTCCAGGGGCACCCTACCACCCACGAAGGGCTTCCCGGTATCCGCGTGGCGTCCGGCTCTCTCGGCCAGGGGCTTTCCGTAGCTACAGGTGCCGCCCTGGGCAAAAAACTGGACGGAGATGAACGTACCGTATATGTATTGATGGGCGATGGCGAGCAGCAGGAAGGACAGGTTTGGGAAGCTGCCCAGTTCGCACCTCACCATAAAGTAGATAACCTGGTGGCCATTATTGACCTTAATTTCCAGCAGATCGACGGCCCCACCGAAAAAGTGATGGCCAACCGCGACCTGAAAGCCAAATACAAGGCTTTTGGCTGGAATGTGATGGAAATCAAAGAAGGAAACCAGATAGAGGCTTGCATAGCCGGCCTCCGGAAGGCGAAACGACTGACCGGCAAAGGCCAGCCCGTGCTGATCCTGCTCCATACGGAGATGGGCGCCGGGGTAGACTTTATGATGGGAACGCACAAATGGCACGGCTCGGCTCCGAACGACGAGCAGCTGGAAAAAGCCCTGGCGCAGTTGCCCCAAACCCTCGGTGATTATTAATATAGCCGTGAGCTATGAGCGATGAGCCATGAACGCACCGCTCAAAGCTCATCGCTCAAAGCTCAAAGCTAATCATAAGATAATGAAAAAATATACATATACCGAATCAAAAGATACCCGTTCCGGCTTTGGAGACGCCATGACAGAACTGGGCCAGTCTCACCCCAACGTGGTAGCGCTTTGTGCCGACCTCGTAGGTTCACTCAAACTGGATAACTTTATCAAAAACCATCCGGAACGTTTCTTCCAGACGGGTATTGCCGAAGCCAACATGGTGGGCATAGCGGCGGGTCTGTCGATTTCCGGTAAGGTACCTTACGCCACCACTTTCGCCAATTTCGGATCGGGCCGGGTCTATGACCAGATCCGCCAGTCGGTAGCGTACTCCGATAAAAACGTCAAAATTGCCGTGTCGCATGCCGGTCTGACCCTCGGCGAAGACGGCGCCACCCACCAGATTCTCGAAGACCTGGCCATGATGCGGGCCATGCCCAATATGACGGTGATCAACCCCTGCGACTACAACCAGACCAAAGCCGCTACCAAAGCCATTGCCGACTACCACGGTCCGGTATACCTTCGGTTTGGTCGCCCGGTGGTGCCGGTGTTCACCGCTCCCGATCAGCAATTTGAGATCGGTAAGGCCTGGATGGTGAACGAAGGAAGCGACGTGACCCTGATTGCGACCGGCCACCTAGTATGGGAAGCAATTCAGGCGGGCGAAAAACTGGAAGCCCTGGGCATTTCGGCCGAAATTATCAATATTCATACCATCAAACCCCTGGATACGGCGGCCATTCTGAAGTCGGCAAAGAAAACAGGCTGCGTGGTAACCTGTGAAGAACACCAGGCCAACGGAGGTCTGGGCGACGCGGTAGCCCAATTCCTGTCGGGAAACCTGCCCACGCCCCAGGAATACATTGCAGTAAATAACTCTTTCGGCGAATCGGGTACGCCTGACCAGCTCATGGAAAAATACGGGTTAAAAGCCGACCACATTGTAGCCGCGGCGCAAAAAGTTCTCGCCAGAAAGAAAAAATAAGGGAATCGCCACAGGAATGAAAGACGAGGAGATCATAGCGTTACTTGGGAAGGAGGAAACCTACGAGCAGGCCTTTCGGATGATCCTGAAAGCCTACAAGGAAAAAATCTATTACCACGTGCGGAAAATTGTGGTAGATCACGACGATGCCGACGATGTGACCCAGGAAACGTTTATCAAAATCTGGAGAAACCTCGATAAATTCAGGGGAGACTCCCGCCTGTACACCTGGCTTTACCGGATTGCCACCAATGAAGCCCTTACTTTCCTCCAGAAAAAGAGGAAAGACAATTCGGTTTCTATTGACGACAACGAAGTACTGGTGGGCAGCCTGGAGTCTCCCCGCAGCGATGCCTATCTCGACGGAGATGAAATTCAGCTAAAATTGCAAAGAGCCCTGCTCGAACTTACAGATAAACAGCGGGTTGTATTTAACCTGAAATATTTCGAAAATCTTAAATACGAGGAAATAGCGGAGATTACAGACACCAGTGTAGGCGGTCTTAAAGCTACTTACCATTTCGCGGTAAAGAAAATTGAGGAATATTTGACACGTAATTAAACCATTTGCGTTTTTAACAGTCTTATTTAAAAAGATTTATTAATTACGATGAACCTGGAAAGCAGCAAAATAAAGGCCCCTTTTACCGTTCCGGAAGGATACTTCTCCGGTCTGGAAGAAAGGCTTTTATCGGAGGTAAAAATCTCCGGGCTGCCTGAATTATCCGTACCTGAGGGTTATTTTGAGTCCCTGGAAGACCGCATGCTTGCGCTCGCCCGCATCTCTTCTCTGAAACCGGCCACTCCTGTACAGTATTTCGATATACTGGAAGAACAGGTGCTGAACCGGGTGAAAATTGACGGGCTTTCGCAACCTGCCGTGGAAGAGGACTACTTTGCCCAGCTGGAAACGCGTATCCTGGCGGAAGTACACCTGGAAGGGCTGAAGCAGCCGGCCGTACCCGAAGGGTATTTTGAGACCCTGGAAAGCACCGTGCTGAACAAGACGACGAATGCCCCCAAAGGGAAATTTATAGTGTTCCGGAACGTGAGAGTACTCCGGGGCGCCGCCGCCGCGGCCATTATCGGCTTAGCTGCCTATTGGGGACTGGCAGATACCTCTCAGCCCAAAGATGAGCTGGCCAATATCAGTTCTGCCGCGATGATCGCCTACCTTTCCGAGCAACCTTTAATGGAAGAAGACCTGAATTTTGTGCTGGACGAAGACGACGTTTTCATGACTTCCGGGATTTCAGACAGTGAAATCTCCGCCTATTTGCTGGAAAACGGGATAAACATTTAATAGAACTACGGGGAAGAAATGAGATATATTTCAATAGGATTTTTGCTGCTGTTTTCTCTAAGCGCCTTTTCGCAGGTGTCGTCAGGGAGAACAAGCGTCACGAATTCACCAACCTCCAACCAACAAGACCGCATTCTCCAGCTTAAAATTGCCAAGCTGACCAGTGACATGAAGCTCACCAAAGCCCAGGCAGAAAAGTTCTGGCCCGTGTATCATGCGTTTGATAAGCAACGGAAAGAT
Source organism: uncultured Lacihabitans sp. (assembly GCA_964423865.1). Lineage (GTDB taxonomy): Bacteria > Bacteroidota > Bacteroidia > Cytophagales > Spirosomataceae > Leadbetterella. Next base: position 22,178 of record CAYRGN010000044.1, on the reverse strand, counting down.
ATTCGCCGGGAAATTCGGCAGTTATCGCGCAATTTCTCCGAAGACGATGACGCCTACACCAAACAGGAACGTATACAGGAACTGAAACAAAAGGAACTGGACCTTACCCGGAAATACAAAACCGACTTTCTGAAGGTCATTTCCGAGCAGCAGTACGGCATTATGCTGGTATCGGAAGAACGCTTTAACCAGGTACTGCTTGACCGCCTCAGGGAGCGTAATCATGACTGAGTACTGCGTTTCACCGCATGCCGTTCCCGGAACCCACATCGCCCATGTCTCTCGATCTTCGCATACAGGCCCGTGATATCGCCCTGGCCGAAAACGGCCGGACAGATCCTGGCGCGTTCGCCCTTAGAAATACCGGCAAATACCCGCCGGAACTTCTTCACCTGATTGCAGGTCACCTCGCTTACCTTCAAATCATAGAAAAAAAAGTACCGGCCTGGTTTGAAAACGGGCAGACCCTTCCGTTTACCGGTATTAACCTGGAACAAAGTTCTTCTGAACTCACCGCCCGTTACAAGGCCGCTTATATGGGCGGGAAAAACGGACTGGATATGAGCGGAGGACTGGGCGTAGACAGTTACTTTTTCTCCCACAAATTCGACCATTTCATCCACAATGAACCCGATACGGGGCTGTCAGAAGTAGTACGGCATAATTTTCAGGCATTGGGGGTAGAAAACGTGGCTTTTTCTACTTGTGCCGCAGAAGGTTTTTCCTGGCCCGAGACGCCCTTCGACTGGGTGTACCTTGACCCCTCCCGCCGAAATGCGCATCGCCAGAAACTGGTGCTGCCGGAAGACTGCCGGCCTGACCTCCCCGCTCTTCGTGACGGGATTCTCCGGCATACAGACGCCATTATGGTTAAGTACTCGCCTATGCTGGATATTCGTCTGGCGCTTGACCGCCTCCAAACGGTTCATGAAATTGCGATACTGGCCGAACGTAACGAGGTAAAAGAGCTGATTTTTATCCTGAGGAAAACGGCTTGTGCGCATCCGCCTGTACGGTGTGTAAACCTGGGTACGGCCCAGCCCGAATTTATCTTTACTCTGGACGAAGAAAAAAGCGCAGCGTCGGCCTACGGCACGCCCGCAAGCTACCTTTATGAGCCCAACGCGGCACTCATGAAGGGGGGAGCGTTCCATGTCTCGGCTACCCGCTTCGGGCTGCAAAAAATAGCCCCTAACAGCCATTTGTATACCCATGAAGTTCTTGTTTCGCATTACCCGGGCCGCGTAATGAAGATCAAAGAAGTGACTTCCTTCGATAAAAAGCGCCTCAATAGTCTAGTTCCGAGCCAACAGGCCAACATTGTTTGCCGGAATTTCCCGATGAAACCGGAAGAGGTTAAGAAAAAATTACAATGGAAAGACGGCGGAGATGTGTATCTTTACCTCACGGAAGACCGGCACCGGAAGAAACTGGCCATCGTTACGGAAAAAGTGGCTGATCATTAGAAACCATGTATCAGTCGACATTTACAGACAAGCCATGTCGGAAAAGGAAGACATCGTAGGCCAGTTGTCTACCGACAGCACACAGGTACTGCACGACCGGGGGAAGTAAAAAAAAGGCAGCTCAGAAAGCCGCCCTTTTCCATTCACAAAACTATTACTCATTTATCATTTTCGAAAAAGGCCGTTTGGCCTCCTTTCGGTACATTTTCGTCTGGATTTCGAATATTTTCTTATAAATTAGAATAGATTACAGCTTTAAAGGTTTAACTTTGCACCTGTTAATACAGCATTAACAGATAATTTTAAAGCCGATGCAACATTTTCACCATTTGTTGCGTTTTTATTTAAACACGACTTAAAGATTTTTGGATAAGAGATTATTATAGTGGTTTATTTTAGGGGTTAGATTAAAGCTCTCGGATTTTCTGGGAGCTTTTCTTTATTTTTGGAGCTGCACTCCGAAACCCGGAATGAATTCCGGGAGAAATGTTCCGCAATTTTTAACTTTTCACTTCCTTGCACTTTATCCCGAAAAGAATTACATTTACATGCAACATAAGTGACAGCCTCCATGACCGACATCCGCGAACTTATTGATCTGCTTAAAATGAAGGCGCTTAGTGAAACGGTTTTCCTGGGCGAAAACTACCTGTCGCCCTGGAAAAGGGTCTTCGGCGGGCAGGTGCTGGCCCAGGCGCTCAGTGCGGCCACCCAAACCGTAGATCCGGAGCGCGTTGCGCATTCTCTTCACGCTTACTTTCTCCTGGCAGGAGATATTCATGTACCTATCGTGTACGAAGTGGAGAAGATCCGCGACGGCGGCAGCTTTTCCACCCGCCGCGTAGTGGCCAAACAGAACGGCATCGCCATCTTCTTCCTGTCAGTCTCCTATCAAAAGAGAAACCAGGGGGGCTATGACCATTCCATTAAAATGCCGGAAGTGCCGGGTCCTGACGGACTAAAATCGGATGAAGAGATCATCAAACCCTTTGAAAAATGGATTCCGAATACCATTTCCGAGCTGATTACTTCCCGGCCGTTTGAGTTCCGGATCGTGGAAGGCTTTGATATTTTTGACAACAGCACCAAACCACCCTACAAGCATGTGTGGTTCAAAGCCAAACAACCCGTGGAAGCCTCACCGGAGATCCATCAGCAGCTGTTGACCTACGTATCCGACTATAACCTGCTGGTGACCGCCACCCTGCCCCATACCGAAGGCCCCTACCCTTTTGATGTTTTTATGGCCAGCCTCGACCATGCCATCTGGTTTCACCGCGACTTTACGATAAACGACTGGCTGCTGTATGCCATCGACAGCCCGAGCGCTTCCAACAGCCGCGGCTTTACCCGTGGAAATATTTTTACCCGTGACGGAACCCTGGTGGCCTCGGTGGCGCAGGAAGGACTGATCAGACCCAAAATCAATAAATAAGATGCACACTCTACCTCATTTAAAATTACCGCTCGTAGCGGCCCCCATGTTCCTGATCTCCAATCCGAAACTGGTGATTGAATGTTGCAAGGCCGGTGTGGCAGGTACTTTTCCGGCACTTAACCAACGCACCACCGAAGGGTTTGAAGCCTGGGTGATAGAGATTAAAACCGAACTGGAAAAATTCGAACGGGAAACCGGGACAAAACCGGCCCCTTTCGGGGTCAACCTCATTGTTCACCCCACCAACGAGCGCCTTATGGACGACATGCAGATCATTGTTAAACATAAAGTACCGTTGGTAATCACCTCGCTGGGGGCCGTGTCGCAGGTGGTAGAAGCCGTACACAGCTATGGCGGGGTGGTGTATCACGACGTGATCAAAAAACGCCATGCGGAAAAAGCCGCGGAAGCCGGAGTAGACGGCCTTATACTGGTATGTGCCGGGGCAGGAGGCCATGCCGGCCTGCTGAACCCTATGGCTTTTGTGGGTGAAATTCGTACTTTTTTCAATAAAACCCTCCTACTCTCCGGCTGTATCAGTCGTGGCCAGGATATAGCCGCAGCTATTGCTATGGGTGCCGATATGGCGTACGCGGGCACCCTGTTCATCAACACCGAAGAGGCATCGGCCCCGGCCGGTTACAGGGAAATGATCCACGACAGCGAGGCGAAAGACATTGTGTATACCGCGGCCATTTCGGGAGTGCATGCCAGCTTCATGCAAAAAAGCCTCGAGCAAAACGGGATTACGGCCGAGCAATGGTCGCGTACGGCCAAAATTGACTTTGGAAAAGAGTTAGACCCCGCCCACGCCGAAGCCCGGGCCTGGAAGACCGTGTGGTCGGCCGGACAAGGTGTAGGCGTTCTACAAGACACGCTTCCGGTCCATGTACTGATTGACCGGTTACGCGGCGATTTTAAAGCCGCGGCAGAACAACTCAGCCGAACGGCCACCACTTTATAAAACCTGTTTTTTTTCACTCCACAAACTTTAACGATCATGACAAACGAAACCAGAACCTGCCGGGAGTGCGGGAGGCGGCTCACGGGCCGGTCCGACAAAAAGTTTTGTGCCGATATGTGCCGCAACACTCACAATAACCGCCTGGCCTCCTTCCGGAACAATACTATCCGGCACATCAACTATACCCTGCACAAAAACCGGCGTATCCTGGATGTCCTTTGCCCGGAAGAAAAAGCCCAGGTTTCCAGAATTTCTCTCGGGAATTTCGATTTCCGTTATTTTACCCATGTACGCAAAACCCGGAAAGGAAATACCTACTTTTATGTATACGATATGGGATACCTGGAGCTGGGCAACGATTCCGTTTTAATTGTACGCGGATAAATCCTGCCACTTTCTACCCGCCTATAGGTTGTTTCCCTACAATCATACAATCTGCGCAATGAAAAGGTAAATAGGGGCGTCGCATGCAACGCCCCTTAGGTATTTGGCGGGCGTTACACCCTATAGCTTTTCATGATCCAACCGCCACCAATCACGTCGTCGCCTTCGTAGAATACAGCGGCCTGGCCCGGCGCGATGGCCGAAACGGGCTCGTCAAAAATCACTTCGATCTTATCTTCTTCCGTTTGCTGGATATAGGCGCTTTCTCCCCGGTCTTTGTAACGTATTTTGGTCAGGGTATTCAGCCCCCCGTCTGGAATAGCAGCGTATTTCTGTAGGTTCAGTTTACCTACCACCATGGCGTTCTTTTTCAGGTATTCTTCGGTACCCAGCACCACCTCATTGGTTTCCTTACGGATCTCGGTGACAAAAACCGGGTAGCCCATCGCAATTTTCAGTCCTTTACGCTGTCCGATAGTGTAAAAAGGGTATCCCTCGTGTTGACCCACTACCTGTCCGTTCTCCAGCACAAAATTCCCTCCGGCCACACGTTCTTCCAGGCCTTCCACCCGGCGTTTCAGGAAACCGCGGTAGTCGTTATCCGGCACAAAGCAGATCTCATACGACTCCGATTTATTCACGAGGTCAAAGAAACCTCTTTCCTTTGCCATCTCCCGGATCTCCGCTTTGGTGAGATTGCCCAGGGGCAAAAGAGTACGGGAAAGGCTTTCCTGGGAAACACCCCAGAGTACATAACTCTGATCTTTGGCCTGGTCTACTCCTTTGGAGATTACGTACCGGCCGTTTTCCTGCCTGATATTCGCATAGTGGCCGGTGGCGATAAAGTCGCAGTTCAGGTTATTGGCCCGGCGCAGGAGGGCATCCCACTTGATATGGGTATTGCACAAAACGCAAGGGTTGGGTGTACGGCCTTCCAGGTATTCGCCTGTAAAATGGTCAATGACTGAATCCCCGAATTCCGAACGGATATCCAGGATATAATGCGGGAAGCCCAAATTTACCGCAATGGCGCGGGCATCATTGATGGAATCGAGACTACAACAGCCTGTTTCCTTTTTGGTACCGCCTGAAGAGGCGTAATCCCAGGTTTTCATGGTCATTCCCACTACTTCATAGCCCTGCTCGTGCAGCAGAACCGCGGCCAATGAACTGTCTATACCGCCGCTCATGGCCACTAAAACTCTTCCTTTTTCTGACATTTTCTGCGAGGGTTCAAAGCCCTCCGATTTGGTTTAAAATTAGTAAACAACGGTGGGGCATTTTTGGTTCTTTGGTTGGGTGTTAGATATTAGATGTTAGATATTAGATGTTGGATGCCGGGGCAAAAAAGCGAATTGCGAATGTCTAACGGTGAATAGCTGAAATCTTTCGTATTTTTGCAAAAAAACCGAATATGCTGAATAAAAAAGTGCTGGTCAAGAGTATTACCAGTTTGTCGGAAGCCCGGTACTGCGCGGGCATGTTTGTGGATTATATTTCCTTTGACCTTGACGAAGAAAGCGAATACCATGTACCCAAAAAGAAATTTGAGGAGATCAGAGGGTGGGTAAGCGGTGTAAAAATTCTGGCTTCCCTGCCGGGCAACGACCTGGGCCGTATCCAGGATACTCTGGCCGAATACGAGCCGGAGGGTTTTCTGTTCAGCCCGGATCAGTTTCATCTTATTCCCCTGGTGGATACGGGGGTGAAAGTACTGGAGTGGGCCGAAGATCCGTCCCTTCTGCCGTTCATCCCGGAACCCGATGTGGTGCTGCTCTTTACCGGCCCCATAACGGATAATTCACTGCAAGATTTCGACAATGAAATACTTCAAGGATTTGATTTTGAGAACATTAAATCAATACCTGAACGGGTAGACGGCCTGGCTTTTATGGGTAGCTTTGAAAAGCAGGTGGGTATTAACTCCTATACTGCCCTGATGGAAGCCCTGGAATATATAGAAGAGAACTATTAATAAACTACTGAGATAAAGAAAGTTAAGAAAACAGGCCTGAAAAGAGGTCCGGACCTTGTGAGAACGAAATTCCGGTACCCCAAATAACCACTCTCATCCAGCTAAAATGCCATTCATGTAGTTTGCAATACCAAGTACCGATTCTTATCTCTACATTTGTTTCACAATTATGAAAAGCAAAATGTATAGAATTAAAAACCAAAACAGTATTTTAGGGGGTGTCTGCCTGGGACTGGCAGACCACTTCCGAACGGATGTGACGCTGGTGCGGATCATCTTTGTGGTACTCTTATTTACAGCGATCCCGGTAGGAATCGCGTATTTAGTGTTGTGGGCCCTGCTTCCTAAACGATACGGGGCTTTAGAAACCGTAAGTAATTCAGAAAACAGTAATTTAAACGCAGATAACGAAATGAGCAATCAAACAAGAAACGGGAATGTGGCAGGAGGATTAGTCCTGATCATTCTCGGTGCCATTTTTTCTTTCAAAACGTTCTTTGATATCAATCTTTTCAGTTATATCAAGAATATGTGGCCTCTGGTACTGATTGGTCTGGGGGTATGGATCATTGTGAAAGAAAGAGATGATCATCAGACACCGGGTAATCCTCCCTATGGCGGAAATACAGGCGGTACAAGTTTTTAAAAATAAAGCTAACAGCCATCAGAAGTCAGCTTTCAGACAGCTGATTGCTGAAAGCTGGTAGCTAATAACTATTAAACTTATGAAAAACAGTAACAATATTTTTCTGGGCGCTATCCTGATCCTGTTGGGAGGGCTGGCCCTGGGCCTGGTGAACAACTGGTTCAGTTTCGACATCAGCATGCGGGAGATCGCGCGGTTCTGGCCGGTACTGATCATCCTGGCCGGTATAGCAGTAATGTTAGACAGCCGCCGCAGTATGTTAAATTCTACATCCGTATTATTGGTGGCGCTGGCCATTCCTTTCGGAATTTACAATTGTACTTCAAACACCTTTAAAAAAGTGGAAGACCGGTTTAGTGAAAAAGGTTTTGATTTCGATGTAGATATCAGTGGCGATGACAGCACATTTACGTACGAAGACGGCGCCGACACTCACCAAACCTATAAGGTAGATAAAAATGAGGGTGTAAAGACAGCGGAATTAAACATAGGTGGCGGAGCAGCCCAGTTTTTGCTGGAGCAAGCCTCTTCCGATCAATTGTTCGCGGCAGACACCCGCCTGGCCGGTGTGAGTGATTTTACACTGAGGGAGGAAACTTCAGGCAGCCACCAAAAGGTTTCGTTCAAGATGAAAAGTCAGAAAAGAGTACGCCTGAACGATAAAGGCCTGAGCCGAAAAGTGACCCTGAAACTCAATACGGAACCGGTATGGAATATCGATATGGAAATTGGGGCAGGCGATCTGAAATACGATCTGACACCCTACAAAGTGGAAAAAATTAAGCTAGAAACAGGCGCTTCGAACATTGATTTGAAAATGGGTGACCTGATGAACGAATCGACCGTCAAAATTGAAAGCGGAGTAGCCAACATCCATATTGAAGTACCGGAGGGCGTAGGTTGTGAAATAAAAATGGACGGGGCCCTGAACGCGAAAAATTTTACCGGGTTCACCAAAATCAAGTCTGGACTTTACCGCACCGAGGGTTTTGACAGCGCCGCCAAGAAGATCTATATTGATACAGACAGCGGAATGTCTAATTTTACGGTGAGGAGATATTGATCAAAATTTAACAGTGCCCTTCGACAAGCTCAGGGCGACAGTGGTTCTCATGTAAGCGGGTAACGCCTCTTCTGTCGCCCTGAGCCTGTCGAAGGGCATTTCGCTTTTATAAAAAACTCAGTCCTTATACTTCAAGGCCGTTACGGGGCTGATTTTTGTAATACTGAAGGTAGGTAATACGGTCACGAGCAGCACCACGATAAAGACCCCGAGGTTCACCCCTGCCACCGCCAACCAACTCCATTCTATCGGCACATAATTCATGTAATAATTCTGGGCATCTAGTTTGATCAGGCGGAACTTCCATTGGAAGAAAGCCAGCACAAGCGCTACAGTGTTGCCCAGCAAAAGGCCGTACAGGATAATACGGGAGCTGTTTATCAGGAAAATACGCCGGATCTGAGGTCCGGAAGATCCCAGGGATTTCAGAAGCCCGATCATGGGCGTACGCTCCATAATCAAAATGAGGAGTACGGAAATCATATTGAAGGCCGCTACCATCATAATCAGCACAATGATCAGTACGATGTTCCGGTCCAGGAATTTGAACCATTCAAAGAAATGGGGAAGCAGCTGCATCACTTCCGTTACTTTATAATCCTGGGGATAGATATCCAGGAGATCGTTTTTCACCCGGTTCATTTGACCCAGATCTTTCAGGTACACGTCGAGATGCCCGAACTCCCCTTCTTCCCACTGGTTAATGCGCTGAATGAGCGACAGATGAGTGAGGGTATACAACTGATCCAGTTCTTCCACATGAGTGTCATAAATGCCCACCACGGTGAGTTTCCTGGCCCGGGGCGGGTCTTGTATAAAATACGCGAAAATGTTCTCCCCTACTCCCGTATTTAACAGCCCGGCAATACGGGTGCTCAGGATAATCTCATTGGAGGAATCCGGGTGGAGTACCCGGCCTTCCTTCAGGTTTTTGTCAAACTCGGCCCAGTCATACCCCGAATCCACGCCTTTGAGTACGACTCCCGAAATTTCCTCTTCCGATTTAAGGATAACCGACTTGTAGGCTATGCGATTGACCGACTTTACCCCCGGTAATGTCCGCGCTTCCTCAAAATACTGAGAATTATTTGGAACCGGCGTTTCCTCAAATGACCGATTAAGTGTAATTTTGCTGACCTGAATATGAGACGTCTGACTGAAGAGTTTCTCCTTGATCGTATTTTTGAACCCCAGAAGGACAAAAAACGACAAAATAATAACGGAAACGGTGATCGCCACGCTCAGGATGCCTACTCTCACAATGACCCTGGAGAAAGATTGGCCTTTGGAGTTTCTTATTCGGTTCGCTATGAAGTAGGAAATGTTCATCGGAAATTTCTGGTTGTACAAATTTAGAGACAATTTATCATCAAGTAAAATATATTATGCAGGAGATTCTCATCATTGATTTTGGTTCACAATATACACAGTTGATCGCGCGGAGAGTAAGGGAGCTCAATGTGTATTGCGAGATACACCCATTCAATAAGATTCCGGAACTTACGGAAAACATCAAGGGGGTCATTCTTTCGGGTAGTCCCAGTTCAGTGATGGAAGAAGGATCCCCTGCCGTTGACCTGTCTTTGCTCAAAGGAAAACTTCCGCTTCTGGGGGTTTGTTTCGGGGCACAATTACTGGCCAAAGAATTTAAGGGAGCCGTAGAAAAATCAGACAGCCGGGAATACGGGCGGGCGCACCTGGTTTCCGTGGACGCAGACGACAGACTTTTCAGGGGAATTCCTTTGAAATCTCAGGTGTGGATGTCGCATGGCGATACCATTACACGCCTTCCTGAAGGCGCCCTCCTGACGGCCTCCACCGAATCTGTGACCAATGCCGCTTTTCGTTTTGAAGGAGAAGATACCTTTTGTATCCAGTTTCACCCCGAGGTGACCCATTCGGAAGACGGCAAAAAGATGCTGGAAAACTTCGTGGTAGATATTTGCGGATGTGACCAGACTTACACGCCGGAATCTTTTGTGGAATCTACCGTAGCGGAGCTGAAGGCAATGCTGGGAGACGATAAAGTGGTCATGGGTTTATCCGGAGGGGTAGATTCTTCTGTGGCCGCTCTATTGATTCACAAAGCCATAGGCGCTAACCTGTATTGTATTTTCGTAGACAACGGCCTCCTGCGTAAAAACGAATTTGAGCAGGTACTTGACTCCTACCAGGGCCTGGGCCTGAATGTAAAGGGGGTGGATGCCAAAGACCTGTTTTATACGGCCTTGCAGGGTCTCTCCGACCCCGAAGACAAGCGCAAAGCCATTGGCAAAACCTTTATAGAAGTGTTTGATGATGAGGCACATCAGCTGGAGGGTGTAAAATGGCTGGGACAAGGTACCATATACCCCGATATTATTGAATCGGTTTCGGTTAAAGGACCTTCTGTGACCATTAAATCGCACCACAACGTAGGCGGGTTGCCTGATTTTATGAAACTCAAAGTGGTAGAACCCCTGAAGCTCCTGTTTAAAGACGGGGTACGCCAAGTGGGGCGCTCCCTGAACATGCCGGATCACCTGATCTCCAGGCATCCTTTCCCCGGCCCGGGCTTAGGCATCCGGATACTGGGCGATATTACCCCGGAAAAAGTGGCTATTCTTCAGAATGTAGATGCCATCTTCATTAATTCTCTTAGGGAAAAAGGCTTGTATAATTCCATCTGGCAAGCGGGCGCCATCCTCCTCCCCGTACAAAGTGTGGGTGTTATGGGCGACGAAAGAACGTACGAAAACGTAGTAGCGCTTCGCGCGGTGACGAGTGTAGACGGCATGACGGCCGACTGGGCTCACCTGCCTTATGATTTCCTGGGGGAAGTGTCTAACCAGATTATCAACAAAGTGAAAGGAGTCAACCGGGTGGTGTACGATATCAGCTCCAAACCGCCTGCTACAATTGAATGGGAATGAGAGGGCTGCTGACCATTGAAAAATGGACAGCTTTAGTTTTTAACGGGAATTTTCTCCACCGCCGTACTGCTTCCTGAAGGTTCTTTCGCCTTTCTCGATGCCCGGCTGCGCACGTACCGTACACGCTCTTTCTCCAGCAGGAACCCTACCAGGATATAAAGGGAAAAAATGACGAGGATGGCTACGGATAACTGTGTATTGGTAAAATACTGGCGGGAGAAATATATTGCGGAGGTAAAGAAAATGGTAAATCCATACAGGATAAAAGAGGCGACAGGGTGAGAAAGCCCCAAATCTACCATCAGGTGGTGTACATGGCTTCTATCGGCGTCAAAAGGCGATTTCCCTCTTAAAATACGGATACTGAAAACCCTTAAAGTGTCAAATATAGGCACAGAAAGCAGGGCAATAGCGATCACGGGGGCGTTTTGGTAGATATTCTCCGTAGTAATGTTCACATTGACTTCCACAAATTTCAGGGCCATGACCGCCACCCAGAAACCCACCACAAGTGAACCGGTATCTCCCATGAATATTTTACTGGTTTTGGAGAAATTAAATCGCAGAAACGCGAACAGGGAGGCCGCCAGGCTAAACCCGAGGCATGCGAGCGACCAGTAACCGTTCAGCATAAACCACAGCGCGAAACCGCTGCTCGCAATCATGGCTACCCCCGCAGACAGCCCGTCTATACCGTCTATAAGATTGAAGGCGTTAATCAGCGCTACAATCAGGAAAATGGAAAACAGCACGCTCATGATATACGGCAGTTCATGCAGACCGAAAATTCCAAAAAAACTAGAGATACGGAGGTCGCTACCCACTACGATCAGTAAGGCGGTCAGAATCTGGGAAAAAAACTTTTTCGAAGCGCTAAGACCGTAGATATCGTCTTTTATACCGAGGAAAAACAGGATAATGGTACACGCAAACACCTTGTGCATGAGGTAGCCCTCGTCCATGAAATTCCAGATCATGTATCCGATGAGGGTACCTGCAAAAATACCCACCCCACCAAAAGTAGGTACGGGATGCTTGTGGGAGCTTCTTTTTATGGGACTATCGGAAAGGTTACGTTCTTCACAGATATTCCGTATTATCGGTATCGCCTGCCATGTTACCAACAGGGCGGTAAGCCCTGAAATAATTATCCGAACGAGATGATCGGAAATTAATTCTTCAAATATCAAACTCATAAAAAGTGGCACTTTATTTCTCTACTGTCCTGTTTTATTTTACTTCCTTCCAGTGGTTTTCCGCAAAATTTATTCCAGATGGTTCTGTAAAAATATACAATACTAATAATTAATAAAAAAAAAGTTAGTTAACGGTACGTTTTTTTATTGAAATCGCCGGATTACCCTGGTATATAGTCCATTCATCCAGATTTCTAGTCGCTACCGACCCCACCGTCAGTACGGCGTGACTCCTGACCTTAACACCCGGGCATACCACCGATTTAGCGCCCAGCCAGCTCCCTTCCTCCAATACGACGGCTCCCGTGATCAGATTGAAAGTAGCCTTACTGAAATCGTGATTTCCTGTGAGCAGCATGGCTCCCTGAGAGAGGCAGCAGCTGGGGCCAATTTTCACCGTCACCAGGTTATCAATCCAAACTTCCTCACCTATCCAGGCGTGGTCGCCGATTTCCAGGAACCAGGGATACTTGATATTCACCTGGGGTTTGATCATCACCCCCTGCCCTATCCTTGCACCGAAGGCCCGAAGTAAAGCCCGTTTGAAACTCACCGGTAGAGGTAACTGGGAGTGGATAAAAGCCTTGCTGCACAAGTGCCAAACCAGCCTTTTCAAAGGCCCTGCCCCGTGATCGTACTCGGGATTCCGATATGTACTCAGGTCTACTTTCATTGTTTCATCCAAAGAATTATGTTCCGGCTATGGTGGATTACTTTTTGGAATTCAACCGGTTAAGAAGCAGGGTACTTTTCTCCCTTCCTTCCGCCAGCCGATCTCCCAGGAACGCACTGGTGGCCGTAAAGTGTTTCTCATAGGTTTTCTTATCCCCGATCTCCAGGATGTTGGTCCATTCGTGTACTGCCGTATGGTACGCCAGGTCATCTATGTAATTGGATTTATCGGTAAGCGCGGTATCTATAGACTCCATGAGGAGATCCTGATTACAGAAGAGATATTCGGCCAGGCCTACTCTCAAGCGAAAGGGGGGCGTCTGGCAAACCATATTCTTGTAAGGATCAATACCCAGGTCGGCCCAGGTACACACCATGGTCAGCAGGCTGAGATGCGAGTTAGGCTTATGATTACTTCCGGGGTTCAAGGTATATTCCCGCATAAGCGAATCATCCAGCATCATTTTCTCCCGCGGTCCCGAAAAAACCTTATCGCGCGCCTTTCGCACGCGCGCTTCCAGCAGTTTCCGGTTGCCCGTGATCATCCATCCGAAAAGTTCGTTTTCAATTTGCGCGAATTTCCGGACATCTCTGATGGCAAACGGATTTTCAAACGCCAGCCCGGAATAGACATGGGGTTTATACGAAAATATCCGCAAGGTCAGCAGCAGCTTAATATTGTCAATTCCCTGGATCTGGTTCTTGTCTTCCCAGGGGTATACTTTCCGGTGCATAAACGCCGTACCGAGACTCTCAAAACCCACATGCGTAATCACTTGTATATCGGCCATCATCTGGTCATGCGCCCGGTAGCTGTCCAGCTCTTCCACCCTGGCTCCTGTATCCAGGTACAATTGCCTGACCAGCTCAAAGGCTTCTTCCGTACAACGATGCCTGTACATGGCCACGATCTCCCCTTCCGGCGAAATAGAAGGTCCGAAAAGTGCATGAGATCCTACGATCTGCGCGTCTTGGGGCAGGTATTTTTCAAAAGCCAAAACCTCCGGTGTTTTTACGGAGGTCTGGCCCGTGACTATCGCACCGAATTTGGTAGAAGGGCCGGCCATTTGCGCCACTTCTGCGATACGTTCGGTTTCTACCGCGTACATAATGACATCGCTGATACGGGATACGGCTACGGCATCTTCCAGTATGCGGATCTCCGGAAGGGAATCTCTGAGCGCATCTGCCCGGGCGGGGAGGTCGCAGCCGTAGACTTCGTAGCCTTTATTTGCCCATATCCGGGCAAAAAGCTTTCCCATGTCGCCAAGGCCTATTACACCGATTTTCATAGTAGTTTCGAGTAATGAGTAGTGAGTAGTGAGTAGTGAGTAATGAGTAGTGAGTAATGAGTAGTGAGTTGACGACACGCCGGATGTGTCTGACTACTGATTGGCCCACAGTACTTTTTTTGACTGTTCGAAAGCACAAAATTACCGCAAACAGGCTGTAAATAAAAGCAGTCGCCTAAAAAAAGCCCTTTGCCAAACTCAGGGTGATATTAGCTGACTATTTAGTCTTGCTTTTGTCACCCTGAGCTCGTCAAAGGGCCTATTTCAAACATAGCAGTACTGACCGTTTCTTTTGTTGGTAAGAAACAGCCATTATTTTAGTCCAGCCCGTACTTCTCAAAGTACTTCTCTGCCAGCCTTTTCTGCTTATCGTCGAGATTCACTTCCGCGCCCCGGATAAAGGCCCGGGTCACTTTCGCGGTACGCATATCCAGGATATCGCCTTCGCTTATGATGAATGTGGCATGTTTACCGACTTCTAAGGTACCTACCCATTTATCGATTCCCAGGATCTTCGCATTGGAAGAAGTAATGAGCGCAAGCGCCTCGGCTTTGGTCAGGCCATGAGCCACGGTATTGCCGGCTACAAAAGGTAGGTTACGGGTTCTCCAGTACGAATCGTTGTAATGAAGCCCCACGGTAAGCCCCTTTTTCACCAGGTAAGCCGGAAGTTTATAGGCTTCCCAAACGTCTGAATCTACCCTGTCGGGCAGGCGGTGGGTGGGGGAAACAATAATCGGGACGTTATTTTCTTGTAGGGTCTGGATGGCCAGGTCGGAGGTTATGCTTCCTACCACTACCGGGTATTTGACCCCTATTTCCTTACAGAAATTAATGGCCTCGATCACTTCCTTGTCGGTTCCAGCCTGGATAAACACCCGTTGTTCCCCGGTCAGAGCGCCGTGAAGCGCAGAGAGCTTCAGGTTGTCGTACTGACTTCCGCCTTCTTTCTGTGCTACCGACTGGGCAAACATTTCCCGCAGTTCATCTACCGTTTTCTGGTAGCGCTCGTTTTTCTGGAGATCGCGGGTCATGGTCTGGAAATTGAAGCTAAAAGACATTCGCCTGGGCCAGTTCAGCCACAGACCGTCATCGGCTTTCAACACTGCGTCTTCCCAGTTCCATCCGTCCAGGTAAAATACGGAAGACCTTCCCGAAATCACGCCGCCTGTAGGAGCCGCCTGGGTGATCAGCACCCCGTTTCCCCTTACGGTGGGAATGACTTCCGAATCCGTATTGTACGCGATAAGTGTACGTACATTGGGATTATATTCGCCCATTTCGTTGTAATCTAAGGTAGGTCTGCTCGACTCGATCTCGGCGAGTCCGAGCGTATTGGCAGGGGAGATAATTCCCGGGTACACATGCTTGCCTTCCACATTGATCTTTTGGGCGTTGGGATAGCCGGATGAAAGATCAGAAGGGGATACTTCTTTGATGAGCCCTTTCTCTATTACGATGGAGCCGGCCGCGTATTCGGTTCCGTCTCCTGTAAAAATATGGGCGTTGTAGAACACGACCGGTTCTACCGACGCTTTCCCCACGCCAGGGTTCTGAGCAAATGCCGTTCCCGAGAGCAGGCAAAACAGAGATATGATTATTTTTTTCATTTACTGCTTGCGTTTAAGATACGTAAGAATAGATCAAGATTTTCCACGGATACGCCGTCATACTCCATGATATGATCACAGTGAATGTGTTCCTGGCGCTGACGAATCACCGGCCTTTCGGTAGGCGTTCCTTTTCCTTTTTCCGCCAGTAAAACCTGGATCAGGCGGTTTTTCTCGTTACTGATCTCTTGCTCCTTCTGATCTTTGGTGGCCAGGTCAAAATAGATGGCCCCGTCAATGATGGTTTTTTCCGGCTTGGCATAAATAGAGAGAGGATTGTCAGTCCAGAGTACCAGGTCGGCATCCTTACCTGTTTTAATGGAGCCGAGGCGGTCTTCCAGGTGCAGCATTTTCGCCGGGTTGAGCGTCACGGTCTTCCAGGCTTCTTCTTCGGTGAGCCCACCGTAAAGAATGGTCTTGGCCGCTTCCTGGTTCAGTCTTCTGGCCATTTCAGCGTCATCGGAATTGATGGCGGTGGTGATGCCCATTTTGTTCAGGATAGCCGCGTTAAACGGTATAGCTTCCTTTACTTCCATCTTGTAGGCCCACCAATCGGAGAAGGTAGATCCGTTGATGTTCCGGTCTTTCATCTTGTCTGCCACTTTATAGCCTTCCAGGATGTGGGTGAAAGTATTCACCTTAAACCCTAATGAATCGGCCACTTTCATCAGCATATTGATTTCCGACTGTACATAAGAGTGGCAGGTAATGTGCCGCTCACCGTTCAGGATCTCTACCAGGGCGTCTAGCTCCAGGTCTCTTTTCGGAGCAGTTAAACCCGTCTTCACTTTTGCCTTTTCGTAGGCTTCCCACTCGCTTTTATAGGCAATCGCACGGGTAAAAGCGTCTACAAACACCTGTTCTACACCCATACGGGTAATGGGATAGCGGTTGGGCGTGGTATTGGCGTTTCCTCTTTTCACGTTTTCCCCCAAGGCAAATTTAATGAATTTGGGAGAGTTCGGGATAAGGAGTTTATCCGGTGTTTCGCCCCATTTCAGTTTTACAATGGCCGACTGGCCACCGATACAATCGGCCGATCCGTGCAGGAGTTGGGAGGTGGTTACCCCCCCGGCCAGCTGGCGGTAAATGTTGATGTCTTCTGAGTTGATCACGTCTTCCTGTCTTACCTCTGAAGAAACCGATTCCACCTCGTTGATGGAAAAAAGGGCGATATGACTGTGTTCGTCAATGATGCCGTTGGTCAGGTGCTTTCCGGTGCCGTCGATCACCGTGGCGTTACCGGCTGCCAGGTTTTTACCTACCGAATGAATTTTCCCATTTTTCACCAGTACATCGGTTACCACAGTCCCTTCTTTCTCGTTGGTCCATACCGTGGCATTCCGGATCAGCATATCCTGCTGTTTGGGCAGTTCGGTATTCCCAAAAGCCACAAACGGATAGGTAATACTTCCCTTAGGTGCGGTGGGCCGGCTGGGGGCAGTCCGGGCCGAATCGCTTTTGGCCGCTGCCGCATTTTCTTCCATGAGGGTAGCCGACCAGCTGAAAGATTGTCCTTTCGGGTCTACTCCCTGTCCGGTGATCTTCTTATCTCCTACCAGGCCAGTCAGCCGCACGGTACCTTCCCTTCCCTTTTGGAATGAAAGGGTCAGAAAGTCTTTGTCCCGTGTTACCGTAGGTTTAACTTTTACGGTATCCAGGGCCAGTTCTATGGAAGGCTTGCCCGGCTCTCCGGTAACGGTTAAGCGGTTATATCCCGGTATATTGGTATTGTATTTTCCGGCAATGTCAGAAGTAGAGATGTTATTGATGACAAATCTGGCGCCTTGTACCCAGTTTTCCAGGATACGGGCTTTTTCTTCAAAGATATCTTTGTCTGTTACCAGGAAGTTGGCCAGGAGGCCGGTCTTAAGGGTCCCTACCTTATCATCAATTTTCAGGATGCGGGAAGGATTAACCGTGAGGGCCGCCAGGGCATCTTTCTTACTCAGTCCGGCTTTAATTGCCGCTTGCAATTGGGTAAAGAAAGTTGATTTTACAGGCAGGTCAGAAGCGGTAAGTGAAAAGTCGATCCCTTTGGAAGCTACTGCCGCGGGGTTGCCCGGCGCGAGTTCCCAATGCTTCAGATCGGCCAGGGCCACATTCTGCGCGTCCATCGGATCTTCCACATCCAGGGCCTTGGGGAAATTCAGGGGGAGAATCAGGTGGCTATTCAACGCTTTTATCTCGTCGATGCGCTTATAATCGTCTCCGCCCGATTTCACAATGTATTTCACCCCAAACTCACGGGCGAGTTTCCCGATTCTCAGGGCATCATGAAAGTTGCCACTTTGAAAAACGGAAGGAAGGGACTGGTTGGCGGAGAACGCTTCCAGGGAAAGGTTCTTTTCCGATGCGTTTTTCGCTTTTTTGTACCAGTCGGCGTCGTAATAGGTCTGACGTAAGAGGGCCATACAACCCATGAGCGAAACCGGGTACGTCTGGGTGCTTAATCCTTTCAGGAAGGAATAATGGGAAGACACATCGGCACTGAGGAGCGCTTTACTGTCTTTCTCCTCTCCCAGGGTTACCAATACTGAATTCCCCCTTACAATGCCGTCTTTCACGTGAGACACCACCGATCCAAAACCAATTTTACGGAGTTCTTCGGCCGCTTTGGCATTGATGGTAAACATTTCCGCCGCTTTCACTTCGGGCTTGATGGCCTGGTTATACGCGTACGCTCCTTTTTTGTCCGACTCAAATTTCATTTCATAGAAACTTCCCCGGCCTCCGCCCATAGGACGGCGCAACTCGGGCAGACCGTAGTCGGAATAAATGTCTACGAAAGACGGGTAGATGTGCTTGCCCTGAAGGTCAATCACCCGGGCCGATTTCGGATAATCAAAATTCCGGCCTACTTTTTCAATTTTGTCTTCGTTGATGAGAAGCCATGCGTTTTCCAGTACCGTACCCGGATCCACATGAACGGTAGCATTTTTAAATAGGTAATAGCCGGGCCGTTTATCCTGCACACCGTTTTGATTGGGTTGTGCAAAAACCGCCGACTGTCCTACCCAAAGAAGCAACAGTAGAAATACTTTCTTCATATTTTACAGTTTAGGTTTTTAATTCCGAAATTTAGGGAAATCCCCCAATAATATACCAGAAAATGGCTGAACAATCGATATAATTATTATTTTAGGGGATAAGCGTTCGGATTATTTACATCAGGGTAAGGCTTTTGTCGACCAATGTCTTATTTTTGCACCGCATAAACGATAAAAACTGTCAATGAAACCTACTTTATTGATTCTTGCTGCGGGAATAGGCAGCCGTTATGGTGGGATTAAACAATTGGACTCTTTCGGTCCGAACGGGGAAACCATTATTGATTATTCTCTTTTTGATGCTATCCGAAGTGGTTTCGGGAAAGCGGTCTTTATTATCCGGGAAGAACTTCGGGAAGACTTTATCCGGATATTCGGGCCTAAACTGGAAGGGAAACTGGAATATGAGCTGGCCATACAGGGATTCGACTCGTATGTGCCGGCAGAACTGGGAGCGGTGAAACGCGAAAAACCCTGGGGCACAGGCCATGCCATGCTTTGCGCCCGTGAACAAACCCACACGCCCTTCGCGGTGATCAATGCAGATGATTTTTACGGAAGGGAAGCGTTCGAGACCGTGGCCGAATTCCTTCAAAAAGATACGGACGATGACGTTCATACCCTGATCGGGTACCAACTTAAAAATACACTTTCGGAGAACGGAACGGTTTCAAGAGGAGTATGTAGTGTAGACGATCGCAATTTCCTGACCCATGTGATCGAACGTACGAAAATCGAGAGGCTGGACGATGGTCAAATTGTTTTCCATGATTTGGGAGAGCCCCAGGTACTAGACGACGACACCCCGGTTTCCATGAATTTCTGGGGTTTCAAACCGAGAGTTTTTGCAGAAACGGAACGCATGTTCCGGACGTATGCTCTTGAAAATTTTAATGCACCCAAAGCTGAGTTCTATATCCCTAAAGTGATGAGCAACCTCATGGAGGAAGGAAAAGGGAAATGCAAAGTTTTTACCAATGAGGCGGACTGGTTTGGTGTCACTTACCCGGAAGATAAAGAAACGGTACGGACAGCTATCCGGAAGCTGGTAGATCAGGGAGAATACCCGGAAAAGCTTTGGGCAATTGACAATTGACAGTTGACAATTGACAGTTCCGAGTAGTGAGTAGTGAGTAGTGAGTAGTGAGTAGTGAGTAGCGTAATTCGTAATTTTTAATTCGTAATTGATTTCCGTAATTCGTAATTAAAAAAAGTATGGATATTGTATGGATTCATGGATTTGGGGAGGATTCAACGGTATGGGAGGATTTCCTGCCGTCTATTCATACGTATTATACTTCGTATGTTTTCGAACACGCACACACTACGCACCATCGCTCCATCGGGGAATACGCGGAAGACCTGCGTGTCTTTTTGAGAGAAAAAAATATCGAAAAACCCGTACTCACGGGCCATTCCATGGGCGGTTATATTGCGCTGGAATACGCTGCCCAATATCCTGATGCGGTGAAAGGACTGGGCCTTTTTCACTCTTCCGCCTCAGCCGACAGCGAAGAAAAAAGGAAAGAACGCGATAAAATTCGCGCATTCATTGGAGAAAACGGCACGGAACCTTTTATTCATAATTTCTATCCGAACATGTTTGGCGGAAATTTTCGACAGGAGAACGCAGACCTCATCGCCACCCGTATGCGCCGGTATGCCGGTTTAAACCCACAGGCGCTGATGGCGGCCACGGAGTCTATGAAAAACCGGCGCGATCACGTGGATACCCTGAAAAATTTTACCTTCCCGGTCTTCCAGATCCTGGGCAAACAGGACCCTTTCGTACCCCTGGAAAAAGCATTGTTGCAGACGGCCCTCCTGCAACACCCCTACACCCTGGTTCTTGACCAGGTGGCCCACGCGGGCATGTACGAAGCTCCTTCTGTCTGCGCGGATTTCATGAATTACTTCCTGGAAACCCTGGGATAAAAATCATCTAGACCTTAAAGCTTCTGTGCACGTCTAACTTCAGAAAAATGAAAAGGAGGATGGTAAACGACAGTAGCGAAGACCCTCCGTAACTCATAAATGGCAGGGGAATACCGATAATCGGGATGAGCCCTATGGTCATTCCGATATTGATCAGGAGATGAAAGAACAAAATGCTGGCCACGCCATAGCCGTAAATCCGGGCGAATTTGAATTCTTGTTTTTCAGCCAGGTTATATATACGGGTGATCAGGATAAAATAGAGTGCGATTACCACGAATACCCCCACAAAGCCCCACTCCTCTCCTACGGTACAGAAAATAAAATCGGTAGACTGCTCCGGCACAAAATCAAACTTGGTTTGGGTGCCCTGGAGGTAACCCTTGCCCAGTAATCCACCCGACCCTATAGCCAGCTTGGACTGGCCAATGTTCCAGCCTGCGCCGAGGGGGTCTATATCCGGGTTTACCAATATACGGATACGGTTTTGCTGGTGAGGAGCAAAAAAGTGGTTAAACGCAAAATCTACCGCCAGAACAAAGCCTGTGAAAAGGATGAACAACCCCACTACCCGCTGCAAATTCTGGCGGTTCCGGTCATACCGCTTCAGGAAGAAATACCAGGACAACACAGCCAGCAGGGCCAGACCCAGGATGATGATCCAGAGCTGGTCTTCTAACAGGAGGGCCAGGATAAACAACGCTACAAATGTCAGAAACATGGCAGGATACACACCGGACAGCCCTTCGCGGTAAAGAATAATCATAAAAGCTGCAAAAGCCAGGGCTGAGCCGGTTTCTTTCTGCATCACAATGATGACCGGGGGCAGAAAGATGATCAGGCAGGCTTTCAGGAGGTGATTAAATTTACGAATGCTGACTCCCTGCGTACTCAGGTATTTGGCCAGGGCCAGCAAAGTAATGGTTTTGGCCAACTCGGCCGGCTGAAACTGGAAACTTCCGAACCGTAACCAGGAGTGAGACCCTTTGATATCGGGAGCAATAAAAATAGTTAGGATCAGCACAAGGATCCACAACCCGTAAAAAATATAGGCAAACGTATCGTACACCTTATAATCGATAAACAGGATGATCATGATAAGCACAAAGGACAGGCCTATGAACATGATCTGTTTTCCCGCATTGTGGTCGAGAGAATAGATGGGTTTAGGGTTATCCACGCTATATACCGCAGCATAAATATTGGCCAGCCCGATAATGAGCAGTAGAATGTAAATCCAAACGGTGGTCCAGTCGAGTCCCTTCTTAATGTCTATTTCTCTCGCCATTTTATAGTGCCTGGGATCTTCCCGCTACTGTAGTATAACGGGTATTCATAATGTGTTCTTTTTGTGCCTCACGATTATGGGCTCCTTTGAGGTACTTTTCCATGAGCATGCCGGCAATCGGTGCGGACGCGGCTCCTCCGTATCCTCCATTTTCTACCACAACCGCCACGGCTATTTTAGGATTGTGTTTCGGTGCAAACGCAATAAAAATGGCGTGATCTTTCCCCTTGGCATTCTCAGAGGTTCCGGTCTTTCCGCAAACGGCTACGTCTTTGATCTGCGCGGCC